>JANXBY010000051.1 GCA_025060455.1 Armatimonadota bacterium | reverse complement strand
TGCTCGTCGAAGTCCACCCAGACCCCGAGCGGGCCCTCAGCGACGGCCCCCAGCAGCTCCGGCCCGCAGAGTTCGCCGAGCTCGTCCCCCAGCTGCGCCGCGTGGCCCAGGCGGTAGGCCGCGACCTAGCCACCGTTCCGGTGCTGGCGCCGTGACGCAGACGCGGTTCGACTGCGTGGCCATCGTGGGCACCGGTCTCATCGGTGGGGCCCTGGGGATGGCCCTGCGGCAGGCCGGAGTGGCCCGCCAGGTCCTCGCCTCCGACGTAGACCTGGGCGCCGCGCGGCGCGCGGTGGAGCGGGGCGCCGCGGATGTGGCCGTACAGGACCCGCGAGCCCTGCGGGCCGCCCAGCTGGTCATCGTGGCGACGCCCCTGGAACACGTCGCGCACACCTGCCTTGCCCTGCGGCCTCACCTGGACCCCGAGGCCATCGTCACCGACACCGGGAGCGTGAAGGCGCCCGTGGTCCGGGCGGTGGAGCGCTCCGGCTACCCCCTGCGGTTCGTAGGCGGGCACCCCATGGCGGGCACCGAGGGGCAGGGGATCGAGCACGCGGATCCCGCTTTCCTCCGCGGCCGACCGTACCTTCTCACGCCCACGGGGTTCAGCGACCCGGAGGCGGTGGCCGCGGTGGCGGGGCTGGTGCGGGAAATCGGGATGGTGCCCGTGGTCATGCAGCCAGAGGTGCACGACCGGCTGGTGGCCCTGGTGAGCCACCTGCCCTACCTGGTGGCGTGCGCGGTGGTCCTCGCCGCCAGCTCAGAGCCCGAGTCCCTGGAGGTGGGTGGGGCGACCTTCCAGGAGCTGAGCCGGCTGGCCTGCAACCCCACGGCCATGTGGGACCAGATTTTGCGCTTCAACCAGGACGAAGCCCTGCGCAGCCTGCAGCTGTTCCGCCAGGAGCTCGACGGCCTCGAGCGGGCGCTGCGGGCCGGCCGCGTGCAGCCGGCGTTGGAGCGCGCCCGGCAGGCGGCGCAGCGGGCCCGGCGGAGGGGATCGTGACGCGCACCCCGCTGCTTTCCCTGCAGCCCGGGCCGGCCCGTTACGAGTCCCTGCTCCGGCAGGGGAACTTGGTCCCCGTCTCGTGCGAGGTGGTGGCGGACCTGGAGACCCCCATCTCCGCGTTTCTGAAGCTCCGGGACCTGCCCCGGGCCTTTCTGCTGGAGAGCGTGGAAGGCGGCGAGCGGCTCGCCCGCTACTCCTTCCTGGGCGCCTGCCCACGGCTGGTGGTCAACTACCAAGAGGGCCAAGTGCGGGTAGGCGAGCGCGTGCAGCCGGGCCCGTTGCTGCCGCAGCTCCGGCAGCTGCTCCAGCCCTACCGGCCCGTGCGGGACCCAGACCTGCCCCGCTTCTTTGGAGGGCTGGTGGGCTACCTGGGCTACGACCTGGTGCGCGACTGGGAGCGCCTGCCCCACCGGCCGCCCGACGACCTTGGGATTCCCACCGCGGAGCTAGGCCTGTACGACACCGTGGTGTGCTTCGACCACGTGCGCCGCCGGATGCGGGTGGTGGCGTGTGCGTTTGCAGAGGAGGGGGCCGACCGGGCGTACCGGGACGCCCGGGAGCGGATCGAGCAGGTGCTGGACCGCCTCCGGCGGCCGGTGCAACCCTCCCCGCCTGCGGCCGCCACGCCGCGGGGCGCGGTGGCTTCCAATATGACCCGGGAGGCTTTCCTGGACAAGGTCCTCCGCTGTAAGGCGTACATCCGGGCGGGCGACATCTTCCAGGTCATCCTTTCCCAGCGGTTCGCCGTGCCGACCGGTAACCTGGATCCCTTCCGCCTGTACCGGGCTGTCCGGGTCATCAACCCCTCTCCGTTCCTTTTCTACCTGGACTTTGTGGGCGCGCGCCTGGCAGGTTCTTCCCCGGAGCTGCTGGTGCGCCTGGAGGACGGGCAGGTGTGGGTGCGGCCCATCGCCGGCACCCGGCCCCGGGGCCGGACCGCGGAGGAGGACGCTGCCCTGGAAGACGAGCTGCGGTCCAGCGAGAAGGAGCGGGCGGAGCACGTGATGTTGGTGGACCTGGCCCGCAACGACGTGGGCCGGGTCTGCCGGTACGGGACGGTGCGCGCCACCGAGCTCATGGTGGTGGAGCGCTACTCCCACGTGATGCACATGGTCAGCACCGTGCGGGGCGAGCTGGCGCCGGGCCGGGACGCGTTCCACGTGCTGCAGGCCACCTTCCCCCACGGGACCGTCACCGGAGCACCTAAGGTGCGCGCCATGGAGATCATCGACGAGCTGGAACCCACCGCCCGCGGACCGTACGCGGGCGCGGTGGGGTATGTGGGGTTCGACGGTGTCATGGACACCTGCATCGTCATCCGCACCCTCGTGGTGAAGGGCGGAACGGCCTACGTGCAGGCGGGGGCCGGGATCGTGGCGGACTCCGAGCCCGAGGCGGAGTACCAGGAGACGGTGGACAAGGCGCAGGCGCTGGTGCGGGCGGTGGAGCTCGCCGGTTCCGAGGCGCTGGTGTAAGGAGGGCTGCCGTGATCGTGGTGGTGGACAACTACGACTCCTTCACCTACAACCTCGTGCAGTACCTGGGGGAGCTGGGCGCAGAGGTAGAGGTGTACCGCAACGACGCGGTCACCGTGCAGGAGATCGCGTCCCGCGGTCCGGAGGCGGTGGTCATCTCCCCCGGGCCGTGCACCCCGCGGGAAGCAGGCGTGTCCAACGACGTCCTGCGGCACCTGAGCGCCCGGATCCCCGTGCTGGGTGTGTGCCTGGGCCACCAGTGCATCGGCCATGTCTTCGGCGGGCAGGTGGTGCTGGCACCCCGGGAGGTGCACGGGAAGACCAGCGAGGTCTGGCATGACGGCCGGACGGTGTTCGCGGGGCTGCCGAACCCCTTCCGCGCCACCCGGTACCACTCCCTGGTGGTGGATTCCCACCGCCTGCCGCCGGAGCTGGAGATCTCCGCCCGCACCCCCGACGGGCTGGTGATGGGGCTGCGCCACCGCACCCGGCCCGTGGAGGGCGTGCAGTTTCACCCCGAGTCGGTGCTCACCGAGTGCGGCAAAGACCTGTTGCGGAACTTCCTGCGCCTGGTCCGGGCCTGGCACGCCACGGGCCGCTGGCAGGAAGTGGCAGAGGAGGTGGTCGGGTGATCCGGGAGGCCATCGCGAAGGTGGTGGACGGTGCGTCGCTCCGCGCGGAGGAGGCCACCGCGGTCATGGGGGAGATCATGGACGGGCAGGCCACACCAGCTCAGATCGGTGCCCTGGTGACCGCCCTGCGCATGAAGGGCGAAACCCCGGAGGAGATCGCGGGGTTCGTGGTGGCCATGCGGCAGCGGGCCCACCGTATCGAGCCGCAGGTGCCGGTGTTCGTGGACGTGGTGGGTACGGGGGGAGACCGCTCCGGGACCTTCAACATCTCCACCGTGGCCGCCTTCGTGGTGGCCGGCGCGGGGGTTCCGGTGGCCAAGCACAACAACCGGGCGGTGAGCAGCCGCTGCGGCAGCGCAGACCTGCTGGAAGCCCTAGGCGTGCCCGCGGACGTGGACCCCGATCGGGCCCGGAAGGCCATCGAGGAGGTGGGCATTGGGTTTCTGTTCGCGCCTCGCTTCCACCCCGCCATGCGGCACGCGGCCGGGCCGCGCCGCGAGATCGGAATCCGCACGGTCTTCAACCTCCTGGGCCCGCTCACCAATCCCGCGGGGGCGCGGCACCAGGTGGTGGGCGTGTACCACCACTCCCTCGTGGAGCCCATCGCGCGGGTCCTGGCCCAGCTGGGCGCGGTGCACGCCTTCGTGGTGCACGGGGACGGGATGGACGAGCTGGCGCCCAGCGGGCCGTCCCGGGTGGCAGAGGTCCGTGCGGGAACGGTGCGCACCTTCGAGCTGGGGCCCGAGGACGCGGGGCTGCCCCGCCACCCTGCCCAGGCGGTGCGGGGCGGAGAAGCGGAGGACAACGCGCGGCTGGCGCTTTCGGTACTCCGCGGCGAGCGTGGCGCCCACCGGGACGTGGTGTTGCTGAACGCCGCTGCGGCCCTGGTGGCCGCGGGGGTGTGCTCGGACCTGCGGGAGGCGGCCCAGCGCGCCGCGGAGAGCGTGGACCGGGGCGCGGCGCTGGCCAAGCTGGAGCAGCTGCGGTCCTTCCTGGGAGGCGCCGCGTGAGCGTGCTGGACCAGATCGTGGCGCACAAGCAGGCGGAGCTGGCCGAGCAGCGCCGGCGCGTACCGGAGGAGCAGCTGGCACTCCAGACCGCTTCCGCTCCCGCCCCCCGCCCGTTCGCGGAGGCGTTGCGGGGACCCGGCCTGCGGGTGGTGGCAGAGGTGAAGGCCGCCTCCCCGTCCGCGGGCGTGCTCCGGGAGGACCTGGACCCCGCGGCTTTGGCGCGGGCGTACGCGGGAGGTGGTGCCTGTGCCCTTTCGGTCGTCACCGACCGGCGCTTCTTCCGCGGGTCCTCCGAGCACTTGCAGGCTGCCCGCGAAGCCACCCACCTGCCGGTCCTGCGCAAAGACTTCGCCCTGGAGTCCTACCACGTGTACGAGGCACGGGCCTTGGGCGCGGACGCGGTGCTGCTCATCGCCGCCGTGCTGGACCGCCGCCGCCTGGCGGAGCTGGTGGCCCTGACGGAGCAGCTGGGCATGGCGGCTGTGGTGGAGGTCCACACGGAGGCGGAGGTGGACCGGGCCCTGGAAGCTGGCGCGCGGGTGGTGGGCATCAACAACCGCGACCTGCGCACCTTCCAGGTGGACCTGGGCGTTACGGAGCGGCTGCGGCCACGGATCCCCGACCCGGTGGTGGTGGTGAGCGAAAGCGGCATCGAGACCCCCGCCCACGTGCGGCGGGTGTGGGCCGCGGGCGCGCGCGCGGTGCTGGTGGGATCTGCGCTCGTGCGCAGCCCGGACCCCGCCCGGAAACTCCAGGAGCTGGTGGGTGCGGTGCAGGCGGAAGGAGGGACGGTGTCGTGGAGCAGGTGAAGACGCAAGCAGAGCCGACGGCCACCGTGGCGGCGGTCCCCCGGGTGTTCTCGGGGATCCAGCCCACGGGCCTCATCCACCTGGGCAACTACGTGGGCGCCCTGCGGCAGTGGGTGGAGCTCCAGCGCCAGTACGACTCGTACTTCTGCATCGTGGACCTGCACGCCATCACGGTGCCGTACGAACCCTCGGAGCTGCAGCAGCGGATCCTGGAGGCCGCGGCGGCCAACTTGGCCGCGGGGATCGATCCGGAGCGATCCGTGCTGTTCGTGCAGTCCCACGTGCCCGAGCACACGGAGCTCATGTGGCTGCTCAACACCATCACCCCGGTGGGCCAGCTGGAGCGCATGACCCAGTACAAGGATAAGGCCCGGCGCAGCAAGCACGGGGTGATGGCGGGCCTGCTGAACTACCCCGTGCTGCAGGCCGCGGACGTGCTCCTGTACAAGGCCACCCTGGTACCGGTGGGCGAAGACCAGGTGCAGCACATCGAGCTCATGCGGGACATCGCGGAGCGCTTCAACAAGACGTTCGGGGATACCTTCCCCCTGCCGGAGGCACGGTTGTCCCGCGGAGCCCGCATCATGGCCCTCAACGACCCCACCAAGAAGATGAGCAAGAGCGTCCCCGGCAGCTACATCGCCCTCACGGAGGACCCGGAGGAGATCCGCCGCAAGGTGCGGGCTGCGGTCACCGACCCCGGTCCGCCTGCCCGGGGAGCCCGCCTGGAGGACGCGAGTCCCGGCGTGGCCAACCTGTTCACCCTCCTGGAGGTTTTCTGCCCGGAGGAGCACCCGAGGTTCGCGCACGCGTACACGGAGGGTGTGATCCGGTACAGCGAGCTCAAGCAGGTGCTGGCCGACGCCCTGGTGGAGGCCCTGGCGCCCATCCGGGAGCGATACCGCCGACTCGTGGCTCACCCCCAGGAGGTATGGGACGTGCTCCGGCAGGGCGCGGAACGGGCCCGGCCGGTGGCCCAGGCCACCATGGAGGAGGTGCGCCGCCGGATGGGGTTGCGCGCCGCATGACCCGCGTGAAGATTTGCGGAATCCGTACCGCGGCCGCCGCCCTGGCCGCCGCGGAGGCGGGTGCGGACGCGGTGGGGTTCGTGTTCTACCCGCCCAGCCCGCGATTCGTCCGCCCGGAGGAGGCCGCGCGGCTGAGCCGGCTTCTGCCCCCCTTCGTGCTGCGGGTGGGGGTGTTCGTGAACGCCCCCGTGGAGGTGGTGCGCGAGATCGCAGACCACGT
The DNA here is from genome assembly GCA_025060455.1 of Armatimonadota bacterium. GTDB lineage: Bacteria > Sysuimicrobiota > Sysuimicrobiia > Sysuimicrobiales > Sysuimicrobiaceae > Tepidifontimicrobium. The sequence continues at coordinate 8,193 of JANXBY010000051.1, read as the reverse complement.
GGGCCTGGACCTCGTCCAGCTGCATGGGGACGAGCCTCCTGAGGTCTGCGCGCAGATGCCCCGCCGGGTGATCAAGGCGCTGCGGGTAGACGGGCCTGAGGCGGTGCGCCGCCTCCGCGACTACCCCAGGTGCGCGGTCCTCCTCGACACCCACGTGCGCGGCCGGTACGGCGGCACCGGCCAGCGGTTCGACTGGTCCCTGGTCCAGCATCTGGATCGGCCGGTGATCCTGTCCGGGGGTCTCACGCCGGACAACGTGGGGGAGGCCATCCACCAGGCCCGGCCGTACGCGGTGGACGTGAGCAGCGGGGTGGAGACAGACGGCCACAAGGACCCCCGAAAGATCGCGGCGTTCGTGCGCGCGGTGCGGGACGCGGACCGCGCGCTGCAGGAGGTGTGCCCGTGACCCCGACCGTGTTGCCCGACCGCCGGGGGCGGTTCGGCCCCTTCGGAGGTCGCTTCGTGCCGGAAACCCTGGTGTCGGCCCTGGAGGAACTGGAAGAAGCCTACGCCCGCTTTTCCCGGGATCCGGACTTTCAGGCTCAGCTCACTTCCCTGCTGCACGACTACGCAGGCCGCCCGACGCCGCTTTACTTCGCCCGCCGGCTGTCGGACCACCTGAGGCTGCGGGTGTACCTGAAACGCGAGGACCTGCTGCACACGGGCGCCCACAAGATCAACAACGCCCTGGGCCAGGTGCTGCTAGCCCACCGCATGGGCAAGCGACGGGTCATCGCGGAGACCGGGGCCGGACAGCACGGGGTGGCCACCGCCACCGCGGCGGCCATGCTGGGCCTTCCCTGCGACGTGTACATGGGCAGGGAGGACACCGAGCGGCAGGCCCTCAACGTGTACCGCATGCGGCTTTTAGGCGCCCGTGTGATCCCCGTGGACACCGGCACCCGCACCCTCAAGGACGCCATCAATGAGGCGCTGCGGGACTGGGTCACCAACGTGCGGGACACCTTCTACGTGATCGGGTCGGTGGTGGGGCCCCACCCGTACCCGAGGATGGTGCGGGACTTCCAGGCGGTGATCGGCCAGGAGGCGCGGCAGCAGGTGCTGGAGCGGGAGGGCCGGCTGCCGGACGCGGTGGTGGCGTGCGTGGGGGGAGGCAGCAACGCCATGGGGCTCTTTTACGCGTTCGTTCAGGACCCGGCGGTCCGGCTGGTGGGTGTGGAAGCCGGCGGGCGGGGCCTGCACACCGGCCAGCACGCGGCCAGCCTGGCCGCGGGCAGCCCCGGCATCCTGCACGGCGCCTACACGTACCTGCTGCAGGACGGGGCCGGCCAGGTCCTGGGGACGCACTCCGTGTCCGCGGGGCTGGACTACCCCGCGGTGGGGCCCGAGCACGCCTACCTGAAGGAGACCGGCCGGGCGGAGTACGTGGCCGTGACGGACGCCGAAGCGCTGGAAGCCTTCCACCTGCTGGCCCGGCTGGAAGGCATCCTGCCCGCCCTGGAGCCGGCGCACGCGGTGGCGTACCTGCGGACGCTGTCGCAGCAGCTGCCCCGCGACGCGGTGGTGGTGGTGGGGCTTTCCGGCCGCGGCGACAAGGACGTGGACGCGGTGCGCCGGCTGGAGGGAAGTCCGTGAGCCGGCTGCGGGAGCTGTTTGCCCGGGTGCGGAGCCGGCGCCGGCCTGCCCTCATGCCCTTCCTGGAAGCCGGCGACCCCGGCTTCGAGGTGCTGGAGCGCATGGTCCCCGCCCTGGTGGAGGCCGGAGCGGAGGCGGTGGAGCTCGGGGTACCGTTCTCCGACCCCGTGGCCGACGGACCGGTGCTGCAGCAGGCCGCCCAGCGGGCCCTGCAGCGCGGGGTGAACCTGGGGCACGTGCTGGAGTTCGTGGCGCGCCTGCGGCGCGCGGTGGAAGTGCCCGTGGCTCTGATGTCCTACGCCAACCCCCTCCTCCGTTACGGGTGGGAGCGTTTCTGCAGGGACGCGAAAGCCGCGGGCGTGGACGCGGTGATCCCCGCGGATATGCCCGCGGACGAGGCTCAACCGCTCGTCGAGGCCGCCCGCTCCGCAGAGCTGGACACGGTGTTTTTGGTAGCACCCACCAGCACGGATGCCCGGATCCGGCTGGCCGCCTCCGCGTCCACGGGGTTCGTGTACTGCGTGTCCCTCACGGGCACCACCGGGCCGCGCGAGCAGCTCAGCGACGACGCGCGCCGGCTGTTGCAGCGCGTCCGCCGGCTCACCGACCGGCCCGCCGTGCTCGGCTTCGGCGTGGCTCACCCCGAGCACGCGGTGGCGGTCGCGGACCTGGCGGACGGCGTGATCGTGGGGAGCGCCCTGTACCGTGCCCTGGAGGGCGCCCCGGACCCCGTCACCGCCGCGGCGGACTTCCTGCGCCCGTTCGCCGAGGCCCTGCAACGGGCGCCCTCGTGAGGCGTGCGGCACGGCGTGTGCAACGCCCGAGGCGGGATGCAGGTGCCCGGCGTAGGCGACCGACCCGCAGCGCCCGCCCAGGAGGCGTGGGGGGCCGGGTTCGTACACGCTCTGCGCCAGGCGCGCGCGGTCAGCCCGACTTCTCCGTCCGGCCCCACACGGCCCGCCGCGCCCGCCGCGAGGGCCACGGTAGGGCCGGAAGTGAAGGAAGCCCCCACCCGCCGGCCCCGGTCCAACCTGTGGGAGCGGCTGGTGAACCTCCTGGGCGACACCCTGCGGGGCGCCCTGGATCTCTTGCGCTCGGGCCTGGACGCCGCCCTGCGCGCTTTGGGCGGCCACTGAAGGTCCAGCCTCCGCACCCTACAGGCTACTGCCGGAGCACCTCTTCGTCCGGGCCGGGGCGGCCAACGTGGTAACCTTGAACGTAGTCCACCCCGAGCCGCCGGACGACGTCCAGGATGTCCGGGTGCTCCACGCCTTCCGCGATGACAGCTTGGCCCCAGGTGTGACAGAGCTCCACCACAGACCTCACCACAGATTGGTCCTTGACGTCCACGGCCACGTTGGACACGAAGGACCGGTCTACCTTTACGTAGTCGATCGGGAGGTGACGCAGCAGGTACAGGGAAGACACGCCCGTTCCGAAGTCGTCCAGGGCCACCTGGAAGCCCCTGGAGCGGAGAGCCTCTACAGCAGACGTGACGCGGTGGAGCTCGGCGAGAGCCATCCGCTCGGTAATCTCCAGGACCACCCGGTTGGCCCGGTCTCCCAACTGGCGGCCCAGGTCCAGCAGCTGTTGAAGGGCCGCGTCGTCCGCCAGGGTGGCCCCGGAGAGGTTGACGTGCAGCCGCAGGTCGTCCCGGGCGGCCACCCACGCCGCGGCTCGCCGGCACACCCACAGGTCCAGCTCCGGTGCCAAGCCGTGCCGCTCCGCCAGGTCCAGAAAACGGGACGGCTCCAGAACCTCGCCCTCCCGCACGCCTCGCACCAGGAGCTCGTACTGCCTCACGTGCCCAGACCCCAGGTGGGCGATGGGCTGCGCGAAGGCCATCAGGTGGCCGCGGGAGACGGCTTCCCGCAGCCACGCCAGCTCGTCCAGTCGGACGCGGTGCCGGTCCCGCCACTCCGGGTCGCGGCTGGCCACTTCCGCACGGTCCCTGCCCGCCGCCTTTGCCGCGTACATGGCGACCTCCGCCAGGACCATCAGCTCGTACGGGCTGCACGAGTGGTACGGGTACACGGCGACGCCGCAGCTGGCGGTCACCGGCATCCTCACCCCCTCGCCCTCGGCCGTCCGCCCGCGCAGGGAAGCCACTAAGTGGCTCCCCAGGGCCCTGGCATCCCCCAGCCCGACGCCCGGCACGCACAGCCCGAACGAGTCTCCACCCAGCCGCGCCAGGCAAGACTCCGCGGGCGCGATCCGGCGAAGCACCTCCGCCACCGCACGCAGGGTGTCGTCGGCCTTGGCGGGCCCCAGGCGCTCGTTGATCTCCTTGAAGTGGTCCAGGTCCACGATCGCGACCGCCACGGACCCGCCGGTGCTCTCAGCCTGCCGCGCGGCGCGTTCCACCTCCTCTTGGAACCGCCGGCGGTTGAACAGCCCCGTCAGCCCATCGTAGTTGGCAAGGAGGTACAGGTTCGCCTCCAGGTGTTTGCGCGCGGTGACGTCTTCTACCGCACCCTCGTAGTAGGCGGGCGCCCCGGAAGCGTCCCGCACCACCCTGGCCGACTGGCGCACCGCGAGCACCTCGCCGTCCCACCGGCGCCAGTACGTCTCAAACCCGACCACCACGCCTTCCCGGTGCATCATCTCCTGCCACCGGCATCGGTCGTCGGGGTCTACGTACAGCGCGGTCGTGGGTGTGTTGAGGAGGGAGTCCCGGTCTGGGTAGCCCAGCATCCGAACCAGGACGCGGTTCACGTCCAAGAAGCGGCCCGAGGGTGTGGACCGGTACAGGCCGACGGGCACCTCCTCGAAGAGCACCCGGTTCTCCCGGTGCTCCAGCGCCCGCTCCACCGCCACCCCTGCCACCCCCGCCACCGCGGCGGCAAACTCCAGCTCCTCCGTCTTGAGCGGCCGATGTTCTCGGTAGGTGAACACCAGGGCGCCGGTCGGCCGCCGGTCGGCCAGCAGCGGCAGCACCACCAGCGTCCGCACGGCCATGGCACGCAGGGGGCCTGGCACCTCAAACACCAGCTCCGGCCGGGACAGGTCCTCCACGATCAACCGGCGGTGGGCCACCGCCCAGGCCACAGGGTTTCCTCCGGGCGGCTGCAACGGCACTGACCGGTAGTTCGTGGGCCAGCCCCAGCTGGCCACAACCTCCAGGAAGCTTTCAGAGGGGTCGCGCACCAACAGAGCCACGCCCTGGGGACTCAGGAACTCCCGGAGCACCGAGAAGGTCTCCTCGCCGATCCGCCCGAGGTCCACGACACCCAGCAGTCGCCGCGCCAGTTCCGCGGTGGCCTCCCGCTCCCGGCGCCGCGTGCGCTCGGCCTGTACGTATAGCTGGGCTCGCTCCAGGGCCACCGCTAGGGTCTCGGCAGCCACCGAAGCCAGTTGCAGGGTCGTCTCGTCGACAGCGTCCCAGGACTCGCGCGCGAAGTTCAACAAGCCCAGCGTACGGGAGCCGGTCCGGATGGGCACGCTGGCGTGCGCGCGCAGCCCCCCCGTCTGCTCCCGGGCAGCCTCCGCAGTGGGCGCCTCCTCGGCCAGCTTCTCCAGTCGCAGGCACTCCACCACGTTGACGGCATGCTCCAGGCCTCCGTGCAGCAGCCGTTCCTGACACCGGCAGGGCTGCCAGCGCAGCTCCTGGTAGTCTTCCCGAGAGAGGCTCTGGGGAACGCCTGCTGCGGCTCCCAGCCGGAACCGAGGCCCGTCCAGCACGTACACCCACACCGCCCTTGCGTCCAACAGCTCCTGCAGCAACGGGCACGCCTCCCGCAGCATGGGGTCCACTTCGAGGTGCCCGTTCAGGATCCCCGCGAGCTCCCGCAAAAGCTCTTGCCGCCGGGCAGCCAGCCGCAACCGGGCGGTCACGTGTTCAAGGGTTCGTGCCATGTGGGCCAGCTCGTCGCTGCCCTCCGCCTCCACGCGCACCTGCAGGTCCCCCTGGCCGACCCGCTCCAAGGCCCGGACGAGGCGGCCCAAGGGCCTTGTAACGGTGCGCGCCACGGCCACGCCGCCGATCGCGGCTGCCGACAGCATGGCCACCAGCAGGCCCGCCACCGCCAACACCTGACGCCGGAGCCGTTCGGCCCGCGCCTCCACCGCCGCCCGCAGGAGTCGGGTCCCCTCCCGGTACACCTCAAACCAGGCGTCGATGGCCTGGGTGGCCGCCGCGAAGTACACCTCGGGTGGAAGCCTCAGCGGCCTTGCCCGGACCACCGCCTCCTCCGCGAGGCGGAGGTTCTGTTCTGTGAGCCGGTCTGCGTGCTGCAAGCTTCTGGCCAGTGCGGCGTGGACCGCAGGGTTTCCGGCCGCCTGCGCCAGCTGCTGGCGCACCTCTTCCCGCAGCAGGCGCACCCCACCCACGCGCTCCTGGATCCCAGCCCGCTGGCCCAGGTCTGCGGCCCCGACGGAGAGCAGCCTCAAGCCCACCGCCCGCAGCTGCCCCATGGCCTCGATGGTGCGCGGCAGGCTTTCCGCCAACGCGGACGCCAGGAATGCCACGTCGGGGGAGGGGTCCTGGCGCATGCCCGTGGCCTGCCAGACCCACCGGCCCAGCTCCAAGATCTTGGAGATGAGCTGTGTGTGTTCCCGGAAGCTCTCCTCCGGACTCATCTCCTCCACGCGGTCGGCGACCCGTCCCCAGGAGGCGCGAATCTCCTCAATCCACTTGGGCGTTCCAAGGATGTGTCCGTGGCGGCGGTCCAGCTCCGCCAGTCCTTCCAGGGCTGCCCGCACCTGCTGTTGCTTGTGAGCCAGCTGCAGGCGCACGTCGGCGCCCATTCCCCGCTGCGCCGCCAGGCCCCGGTGTTCTGCCACCCGCTGGAACAGGTGGCTCAGCGCTTCCAGGTACTCCGCACCTCGCGCCCGTCGGCCGGCCGCCGTCACCGCGGCCAGATCTGCGGCCACGCGCTGGGCCACAAGCACCGCCCCCACCGCGGTCGCAGCCGCACCGAAGAGGGCCAACCTCGCGGCTACGCTGAGGCGAGCGAACACGCCGGTTCCTGCACAGTTACCCCGTAGCCCCGTCCCGGTGGTCGAGGAGAGCGTGCACCGCTGCCGCGCTCCTTCCGCCCCACCCCCCAGACGCAAAAGCGGACAGCGAGACTCCTCAAATTGGCCGGAGCGTAGAGGTGGATTCGTTGGCAGGCCGTCGTAATCCTCCTGGGCCGGGCGGGGCGGTGGCACGCCCCACCTGGCCCAGGGGTTCCGCGCTACACGTGGAACTGCGCCACCAGCCCCTGCAGCTCCGTGGCCAGCCGTGCCAGGGACTGCGCGTGGGTGGCCAGCTCGTGGCTGCCGGCGGAGATCTGCTGGGTGGCGGCGCTCACCTGCTGCGCGGAGGCCGAGTTCTGCTCGCTGATGCTGGCCAGCTCGCCCACCGACCCCTCCACCCGCTCCGCGGAGGCTGCCAGGTCCTCGCTGGACGCCCGGATCCGTTCCACCCGCTCCACCACGGCCTGCACCGACTGCAGGATCTCGCCGAACGCCTGGCCCGCTTCGCCCATCACCTGCACCCCGCGCTCCACCCGCTCGCTGGCCTGCTCCATGGCCTGCACCGACCGCTCGGCCTCCCGCTGGATCTCCTGTACCAAGCCGGCGATCTGCTCCGCGGCCTGGGCAGACTCCTGCGCCAGCTTGCGGACCTCTTCTGCCACCACCGCAAACCCCCTGCCCTGGTCCCCCGCCCGCGCCGCCTCGATGGCCGCGTTGAGCGCCAGGAGGTTCGTCTGGGAGGCGATGTCGGTGATGAGTTGGACGATGCGGCCGATGTCCCGGCTGCGCTGGCCCAGCAAGGTGATCACCTCGGACGCGGCCTGGGTGGCCTCTCGGATGCTCCGCATGGTCTGCTGGGCCTGTTCCACGTGGGCGCGGCCCCGGGAGGCGACCTGGTCTGCCCCGGACGCCACCGCCGCAGTTTCGGTGGCGTCTTGTGCCGCCTGCCGCAGCCCCGCGGCCACCTGCTGCACCACCGTGGCCACCTCCGTCACCTTGCGCGTCTGGGTCTCCGCGCCCTGGCTGACGCCCTGGACCGCGGTGGCGATCTCGCCCACGCTCCGGTTGGTCTGCTCGCTGGTGGCTGCCATCTCCTCCGCGGAGGCGGTGAGGGTCTGCGACACCTCGGTCGCCCGACCCACGGTGTCCCGCAGCCAGGCCACCACCCGGTCGAAGGCCTGTGCCACCTGTGCCACCTCGTCGCGACCCTGCAGCCCCACCTCCACCCGGAGATCACCCTGCGCCACCCGCTGCAGCGCCTGTACCAGCCGGCCCAGGGGAACAGTGACGCTGCGGGTGGTGGCCACGCCGAACGCGGCCACCGCTGCCACCAACAGGGCGGAGGTCGCCACCACGGACCAGATGCCCCGCTGGGTCTGGCTCACCCGCGCCCCCAACACCTCGCGCAGAGACCGGGTGGCCTCCCGGTACAGGTCAAAGCGGCTGTCGATGGCACGGGTGGCCAGGGCGTAGTACGCCTGGGGCGAGGCGGTCAGCCGCTCGGCGCTCACCACCTGCTCCTCCGCGGCCCGCAGGTACTCCTCCACGAGGCGGTCCCCTTCCTTCAGCTTGGGCTCCAGTGCCGCGCGGGCCACGGGGTTGGCGCGGAACGCTTCTTCCAGCTGACGGGTGAACCCC
>JANXBY010000049.1 GCA_025060455.1 Armatimonadota bacterium | reverse complement strand
GGCTCATCCATGAGCAGGAGGCTGGGGTTCGTCATCAGGGCCCGGCCGATGGCCAGCATCTGCTGTTCGCCCCCGCTCAGCTTGTTGCCCCGGTGCCGGGCACGGTCTCGCAACCGGGGGAACAGGTCGTACACGCGCTCGATGGTCCAGCCGGCGGCGCCGTTCGGCCGCGCGGCCACCAAAAGGTTCTCCTCCACCGTCAGGGAGGGGAAGATCCGGCGCCCCTGGGGGACCAGTCCCACGCCCATCCGGGCGATCACGTGGCTGGGACGGCCCGTCACTTCTTCGCCCCGCACCCAGATACGCCCCCTCCGCGGGGGTGTGAACCCCACCACGCTCCGGATCAGGGTGGTCTTGCCCACCCCGTTGCGGCCCAGCACCGCCACCAGCCGCCCCGGAGGGACCCGCAGGCTCACACCCTGGAGGACGTAACTCTCCCCGTAGTACGTGTGTACGTCCTCCACCCGCAAGGCGTCGGTCACAGTTCCTCCACCCCCAGGTAGATGGCCTGGACCTCCGGGTTCCTCCGCACGTCGTCCACAGTGCCCTCTGCCAGGACCCTCCCGAAGTGCATCACCGTAACCCGTTGCGCCACCTGAAAGGCCACGTCCATGTCGTGTTCGATCAGCAGCACGGTGATGCGGGGGTCGAGTCCCGCTACCAGATGCGTGACCAGGTGCGTCTCGGCGGGCGAAAGCCCCGCGGTGGGCTCGTCCAGCAGCAGCACACGCGGCCGTCCGGCCAGGGCCAGCACGATCTCCAGCTGACGCTGCTCCCCGTAGGACAGGCTGCCGATGGGCCAGTCGCGTTTTTCCCACAGCCCGAACTCTTCCAACAGCCTCCGGGCGTCCTCCACCGCCTCCCGGTGCGCCAGGGCGGGCCGGAAAGGGTCGTACTTCTGCCGCCGCAGCCCGAAGGTGGCCAGCAGCACGTTCTCGAGGACCGAAAGCCGGGGGAACAAGTTCGTGACCTGGTAGGTGCGGCCGATCCCGAGGGCGGTCCGGCGGTAGCTAGGCAGGTGCGTGATGTCCTGGCCGTACAGGAGGATCCGGCCGCCGCTGGGCGGCACCTCCCCGCTGAGGAGGTGGAACAGCGTGGTCTTGCCGGCCCCGTTGGGCCCGATGATGGCCCGCCGTTCGCCCTCACGGACCTCCAGGTTTACCCCGTCCACCGCCCGCAGCCCTCCGTAGTCCTTACGCAGCTGCTCGGTCCGCAGGCACACCGCGCTCATCGTTCCGTTACCGGTTCCTTCCGCGGCTCCACCACCGCCGGGGGTGCCGCTGCCCTGCCCCGCCACCGCGTCCACAGCGCCCGAGCTCCCCCCACCACCCCCTGCGGCGCATACATCACCGTCAGCACGAACACCACCCCGAGGATCAGCATCCACCGCTGCGTGTACGCGCTCACCAGGTTGCGCAGGAACACCACCAGCGCCGCACCCACCAAGGGTCCGAACAGCGTCCCCGCCCCGCCCAAAATCACCATCAGCACCGCCTCCGCGCTGGCCGCGATGTGTAGGTCTGGCGGGCTCACGAACCGGTTGTAGAAAGCGTACAGGGTCCCCGCAAGACCCGCCACGGTCCCGGAGATCACGAAGGCCGCGTAGCGGTGCAGCCACGTGTTGTACCCGAGCATGCGCATGCGCCCCTCGCTCTCCCGGATCCCCCGCAGGCTGAGCCCGAAGGGAGAACGCACAAGCCGGTACAGGAGGACCGTGGCCACGCAGAAGGTCACCAGGATCACGTAGTACAGGTGCTTCGGGTCCGCCATGGACCAGGGCAA
>JANXBY010000023.1 GCA_025060455.1 Armatimonadota bacterium | reverse complement strand
TACGGAGCGGTCGCGCAGCGAGCCAGGGCCCTGGCCCGGGCTCTCGTCCGCCTGGGAGTCCGACCGGGAGACCGTGTGGCGACCCTGTGCTGGAACCATCCGGAGCACCTCGAGTGCTACCTGGGGGTGCCGGCCTCCGGGGCGATCCTACACACCCTGAACCTCCGGCTCCACCCGGATGAGCTGGCGTACGTGGTCAGCCACGCCGAGGACCGGATGCTGGTGGTGGACGACGTCTTGTTGCCCCTACTTGCGTCCTTCCGGGATCGCGTGCGTTTGGAGCGCGTCTTCGTGGTGCCCACCTTCGGGGATGCGGTCCCCGCCGGCTACGACAGCTACGAGGACCTGTTAGCCGCTGGGGAGTTCAGCGCCCCACTGCCCGAGCCGCCCGAGACGTGGCCTGCCATGATGTGCTACACGTCGGGTACGACCGGCAGGCCGAAGGGGGTCCACTACTCCCACCGGGCCCTGGTACTGGCGGCGATGGCCAGCCTGGCGGCCGACAGTTTCGCCATCTCCTGCACCGACACGGTGCTGGCCACAGTGCCCATGTTCCACGTGGCCGGCTGGGTCCTGCCCTTCGCTGCAGCGCTGGTCGGAGCCCGCCTCGTGCTACCTGGGCCGCACCTAGATCCCCACAGCGTCGTCGAGCTGCTGACGACGGAGGGGGTGACGTTCTCCGCGGGTGTGCCAACCGTCTGGGTCGGGGTGGTCGAGCTTCTGGGCCGGGAGCCGGGCCGTTGGCCGCTGCACCCCAGACTGCGGCTCGCCCTCGGTGGGTCTGCGCCGCCCGAGACGCTGCTACGCGCCCTGCGCCGTCTGGGCGTCCGCCCGATCCACGGCTGGGGGATGACAGAAGTCCTCATCGGCATCCAGAGCCACCTGCGTCCTTGGATGGAGGACTGGCCGGAACACCGCCTCTACGGGGCCCTCGCCAGGCAGGGGATCCCCGTGCCGCTCCTGGAAGCACGGGTGGTCACCGAGGCGGGTGAAGTCCCGCAAGACGACCGCACCCCCGGCGAGCTGCAAGTCCGGGGCCCGTGGGTCGCCGGGGCTTACCACCGCGGCGAAGCACCGGACAGCTGGACGGTCGACGGCTGGTTCCGGACGGGAGACTTGGCGGTGGTAAGCCCGCGGGGGGAGATCCGGATCGTGGACCGTACTAAGGACCTCATCAAGTCAGGGGGTGAGTGGATCAGCTCGGTCGAGCTGGAAAACGCCCTCGTCGCCCACCCCAAAGTCCAGGAAGCGGCAGTGGTAGCTGTCCCGCACCCCAAGTGGATGGAACGCCCGCTGGGGATCGTCGTCCCCAGACCGGGTGACCCACCGACCCCCGAGGAACTGCGCGACTTCTTGAGGCCGCGCTTCCCCAGCTGGTGGATTCCGGACGCTTTCGTGTTCGTCCCCGAGCTCCCGAAGACCAGCACCGGCAAGGTGTCCAAGGCGGTGTTGCGGCAGCGCTACCGGGACTGGAACTGGCAGGGCGCCTGAAGTCCATACGGCCAGACCGAGCCCGCCGGCAGGCAGCATGTCATACGCAGGATGGCGGCCTGCGCGGGGCCTGACCCTCAGAGGACCAAGGACACGGCGGT
>JANXBY010000060.1 GCA_025060455.1 Armatimonadota bacterium | reverse complement strand
ATGGTGATGCCGGGGGACAACATCAATTTAGAGGTGGAGCTGATCAGTCCGATTGCGCTGGAGGAGGGGTTACGGTTTGCGATCCGGGAGGGGGGTCGGACGGTGGGGGCCGGGGTGGTGACGAAGATCCTGGAGTAGGCGGGAGGAGGCCGTGGCGCAGCGGATCCGCATCAAGCTGAAGGCGTACGACCACCGGCTGCTGGACCAGTCCGCGGCCACCCTGGTGGAGGCGGCCCGCCGCAGCGGGGCCCGCATCCGAGGCCCCATCCCGCTGCCCACGGACCGGAGCGTCTACTGCGTGATCCGGGGCCCGCACATCGACAAGGAGTCCATGGAGCACTTCCAGATCCTGACGCACAAACGGCTCATCGACATCCTGGAGCCCACCCAGAAGACCGTGGACTCCCTGATGACCCTGGACCTACCCGCGGGTGTGGACATCGAGATCAAGCTTTAGGCGGGACCCTCCGAGGGAGGGAGTGCGATGGCGGCAATCTTGGGACGGAAGGTGGGGATGACGCAGGTGTTCGACGCGGAGGGCAACCTGGTGCCCGTCACCCTGGTGGAGGCGCAGCCGAACGTGGTGGTGGGCCTGCGCACCCCGGAGCGGGACGGCTACCGGGCGGTGCAGCTGGGCTTCGAGGAGGTGCCGGACCGCCGGGTGAACCGGCCCATGCGGGGGGTGTTCCGGCGCGCGGGGGTCTCCCCCCGCCGGGTGATCCGTGAGGTGCGGGTGCGGGAGGGCGAGGTCTACCAGGTCGGCCAGGAGATCTCTGTGGCCGTGTTCCGGGAGGGAGACCGGGTGGCGGTAACGGGCACCAGCAAGGGCAAGGGGTTCGCGGGGGCCATGAAGCGCCACGGCTTCAGCGGGCAGGCGGACTCCCACGGGGTGTCCCTGATGCACCGGGCCGTGGGCTCCCTGGGAACGTCCGGGGTCGGGCGCGTGTGGAAGGGAAAGCGTATGCCCGGACGGATGGGCGGGGAGCGGGTGACGGTGCGAGGGCTGCGGGTGGTGCGGGTCGACACGGAGCGGCACCTGCTCCTGATCCGGGGCGCTATCCCGGGGGCCCGGGGCGGGCTCGTGATGGTCCGGAAGATGGAGTAGCAGCGTTGCGGAGGGACGGGATGCCGAAGGTCGCCGCCTTCAGCGCCACCGGAGAGCCCGCGGGCGAGGTGGAACTATCCGACGAGGTGTTTGGGGTACGGCCCCACGCCGCGGTCGTCCACCAGGCCTTGGTGGCCCAGCACGCGAACGCGCGGAAGGGGACTGCGTCCACCAAGACCCGGGGCGAGGTCGCCGGGAGCACGCGGAAGATCTGGCGCCAGAAAGGGACCGGACGGGCCCGGCACGGGGACATCCGGGCTCCCATCTTCGTGGGCGGGGGAGTGGTGTTCGGGCCGAAGCCCCGGGACTACAGCCACCGCCTGCCCAAGGCCATGCGGCGGCTGGCGCTGCGCTCGGTCCTCTCGGACGCCGCCCAGAACGGCCGGCTGGTGGTGGTGGAGGGGTTCGGGGTACAGCAGGGCCGCACCCGGGAGGTGGCCGCCTTCCTCCACAAGCTGGGGTTCGCTCAGGAACGGGTGGTCCTTCTGGCAGGGGCCGGGGGCCAGCTGGTGGGTCGGGCGGCCCGCAACCTGCCACGGGTGGTGGTGCTCACCCCGAACACCCTGAACGTGGCGGACCTGTTGTGGGCGGATCGGATCGTGGTGAGCCGTGACGCCCTGGGCGCGGTGGAGGAGGTGCTGTCGTGAGGGACCACCGCGAGATCGTCCGCCGGGCAGTGATCACGGAGAAGTCCATGCGGGGGACGGAGGCCGGGAAGTACACCTTCGAGGTGGCCCGGGACGCCACCAAGCCGCAGATCCGGGAGGCGGTGGAGCGGCTGTTCGGCGTGCGGGTGGTCAAGGTGAACACCCTGCGGGTACCGGGCAAGACCAAGCGGAGGGGCCGGCATACCTACCGCACCCCGGAGCGGAAGAAGGCGGTGGTGACCCTGGCCCCCGGCCAGAAGATCGACCTGGAGAAGTTGCTGTAGGAGCGGCCATGGGGATCAAGCGGTTCAAGCCCACCACACCCGGCCGGCGGTTCGCCACCGGGTACACCTTTGAGGAGATCACCCGGTCGGAGCCGGAGAAGTCCCTGGTGGTGTCCCTGCACCGGCACGCGGGGCGGAACAACCAGGGGCGGATCACCACCCGTCACCGGGGCGGGGGGCACAAGCGGCTGTACCGGATCGTGGACTTCAAGCGGGACAAGGACGGCGTGCCGGCCCGGGTCGCGGCCATCGAATACGACCCCAACCGGTCTGCCCGCATCGCCCTGCTGCACTACGCGGACGGGGAGAAGCGGTACATCCTGGCGCCCGTGGGCCTGCAGGTGGGCGACGTGGTCACCTCGGGGCCCGACGCGGAGATCAAGCCGGGCAACGCGCTGCCGCTGGAGAAGATCCCCGTGGGGACGCTGGTGCACAACGTGGAGCTGCAGCCGGGGCACGGGGGGCAGCTGGTGCGGGCGGCGGGTACCGCAGCCCAGATCATGGCCAAGGAGGGAGAATACGCGCAGCTGCGTCTGCCCTCCGGCGAGGTCCGCCGCGTGAACCTGCGCTGCAAGGCCACCGTGGGACAGGTGGGGAACGTGGAGCACGAGGCCATCAAGCTAGGAAAGGCGGGCCGCAAGCGCTGGCTGGGGATCCGCCCCACGGTGCGGGGCGTGGCGCAGGACCCGCGGAGCCACCCGCACGGGGGAGGGGAAGGCCGGTCCCCCATCGGGATGCCCAGTCCCGTGTCCCCGTGGGGCAAGCCCACCCTGGGCAAGAAGACCCGGAAGCCCAGGAAGCGGTCCGACAAGGACATCATCAAGCGGCGGAAGTGAGGCGACCATGGGGCGGTCGAAGAAGAAGGGTCCGTTCGTAGACGAGCCGCTGCTGCGGAAGATTCAGGAGCTGAACCAGCGTCGGGAAAAGCGGGTGATCCGCACGTGGTCCCGGCGGTCCACCATCCTGCCGGAGTTCGTGGGCCACACCATCGCGGTGTACGACGGGCGCAAGCACGTGCCCGTGTACATCACGGAGTCCATGGTGGGGCACAAGCTGGGGGAGTTCGTCCCCACCCGGACCTTCCGGGGCCACGGGGGGTCTTCGGAACGGGCCACCACCGTGAAGGGCTAGGGAGGCGAGCGGCATGGAGGCGCGCGCGGTGGCTCGGTACGTTCGGATGTCGCCGTGGAAGGTGCGGCGGGTGGCGGACGTGGTCCGTGGCAGGCCCGTAGACGAAGCCCTGAGCCTGCTGCGGGCCATGCCCCAGCGGGCCGCCCGGGTGGTGGAAAAGGTGGTGCGGTCCGCGGTGGCCAACGCGGAGCACAACCTCGAGCTGGACCGCTCCACCCTGGTGGTGGCCCGCATCGCGGTGGACCGGGGTCCCGGCGGGGCCATGTGGAAGCGGTTGGTCCCCCGGGCCCGGGGCCGGGCGGACGTGATGACCCGCCGCAACTGCCACGTGACCGTGGTGGTGGCGGAGCGGGAGTAGGAGGTGTTGTGTGGGACAGAAGGTCCACCCCGTGGGACTGCGGATCGGAATCATCCGGGACTGGGAATCCCGGTGGTACAGCGACAAACACTTCGCGGACTACCTGCACGAGGACCTGCGGATCCGCAAGTACATCAAGGAGAAGCTGTACCGGGCCGGGATCCCGCGGATCGAGATCGAGCGGCAGTCCAAGGTGGTGAAGGTCACCGTACACGCCGCCCGTCCGGGGATCATCATCGGCCGCGGGGGCACGGGGATCGACGCCCTGCGCAAGGAGCTGGCGGAACTGACGGGCAAGGAGGTCCAGCTGAACGTGCAGGAGATCCGGCGGCCGGACCTGGAGGCGCAGCTGGTGGCGGAGAACGTAGCCCAGCAGCTGGAGCGGCGGGTGGCCCACCGGCGGGCCATGAAGCAGGCGGTGCAGCGGACCCTGAGGGCCGGGGCCAAGGGGATCCGGATCTCGTGCTCGGGCCGGCTGGCGGGGGCGGAGATCGCCCGATACGAGTGGTACCGGGAGGGCCGGGTGCCCCTGCACACCCTGCGGGCGGACATCGACTTCGGGGTGGCGGAGGCCCTCACCACCTACGGCCGCATCGGGGTGAAGGTCTGGATCTACCGGGGGGACGTGTTCCCAGAGAAGCGGGAGGCGCGCCCCGTGGTGCGGGCCCGTTGACGGGAGGTGGGCGGCATGTTGATGCCCAAGCGCGTGAAATACCGTAAGCAGCAGCGGGGCCGGATGAAGGGCCTCAGCTACGCGGGCTCCACCCTGGCCTTCGGGGAGTACGGGCTGCGGGCCACCAGCCCCGCGTGGGTCACCGCGGCGCAGATCGAGGCCGCCCGGCGGACCATCACCCGGTACATCAAGCGGGGCGGCAAGCTGTGGATCCGCATTTTCCCCGACAAACCGGTAACGAAGAAGCCCGCGGAGACCCGTATGGGTAGCGGCAAGGGGAACCCGGAGTACTGGGTGGCGGTGGTGCGCCCCGGCCGGGTGCTGTTCGAGCTGGCGGGCGTCAGCGAGGCGGTGGCCCGGGAGGCCATGATGTTGGCCAGCCACAAGCTTCCCGTGCGCACCCAGTTCGTCAAGCGAGAGGCCCTGCCCGGATCCGTGGGCTAGGAGGACGGCGGTGCTGAAGGCGCGGGCGCTGCGGGAGCTGACCCCGGAGGAACTGATGCGGCGGCTGGACGAGCTGCAGCAGGACGCGTTCCAGCTGAGGATGCAGATCGCCGCGGGCAAGGCCCAGAACCCCTCTCGGCTGCGGGAGGTCCGGCGGGCCATCGCCCGGGTGAAGACCGTGCTGGCCGAACGCGGGGTCCGGGTGTGAGGAGGGTCTGATGGCGGACCGGGCACCGAAGCGCAAGGAGCTGGTGGGGGTGGTGGTGAGCGACCGGATGGACAAGACGGTGGTGGTCCGGGTGGAGTCCGTGTTCCGGCACCCACTGTACAAGAAGCCCGTGCGCCGGCACAAGAAGTACAAGGCGCACGACGAGGAGAACCGCTGCCGGGTCGGCGACCGGGTGCGGATCATGGAGACGCGGCCGCTGTCCAAGGAGAAGCGCTGGCGGGTGGTGGAGATCCTGGAGCGGGGTACCGGAGAGCTCCCGGTGGAGGAGTGAGGCCATGCTGCAGCAGGAGTCGCGGCTCAAGGTGGCGGACAACACGGGCGCCCGGGAGATCCTGGTGATCCGGGTGCTGGGCGGCAGCAAGCGCCGCTACGCCCGCGTGGGCGACGTGGTGGTGGCTACGGTGAAGCAGGCCATCCCCAACAGCCCGGTGAAGAAGGGAGAGGTGGTCAAGGCCGTGGTGGTGCGTACCCGCAAGGAGATCCGGCGGCCGGACGGCTCCTACATCCGGTTCGACGACAACGCCGCGGTGCTCATCAACGAGCAGATGAACCCCCGCGGGACCCGCATTTTCGGGCCCGTGGCCCGGGAGCTCCGGGAGCGGCAGTTCATGAAGATCGTCTCCCTGGCCCCCGAGGTCCTGTGAGGAGGTGGTTGCCCGTGCCGGTGGTCGGCGCGCGCCGCGTCCACATGCACGTGAAGAAGGGAGACCTGGTGGTGGTCATCTCGGGAAAGTACCGGGGCAAGCGGGGCAAGGTACTCCGAGTGCTGCCCAAGACGGGGCGGGTGGTGGTGGAGGGCGTGAACGTGGTCAAGCGGCACACGAAGCCCTCCCCCAAGAACCCCCAGGGCGGGATCGTGCAGCGGGAGGCGCCCATCCACGCCTCCAAGGTGATGCTGGTGGACCCGGAGAGCAAGGACCGGACCCGGGTGGGAATCCGGGTCCTGGGCGACGGACGCCGCGTGCGCTACGCAAAGCGGTCTGGGGAGCTGCTGGACAAGTGAGGGGGCGGCCATGGTGCCTCGGTTGAAGGAGAAGTACCAGAGGGAGGTAGTCCCCGCCCTGCGGGAGCGGTTCGGGTACCGCAACCCCATGGAGATCCCCCGCCTGGTGAAGCTGGTGGTGAACATGCGGGTCGGCGCGGGTGCCCAGGACCCGCGGCAGGTGGACCGCGCGGTGGAGGATCTGCAGGCCATCACCGGGCAGCGGCCGGTGGTGGCGCGGGCCCGGAAGTCCATCGCAGCCTTCAAGCTGCGCAAGGGAGCCCCCATCGGCGTGTACGTGACCCTGCGGGGGACGCGCATGTACGAGTTCCTGGACAAGTTGATCCACGTGGCCCTGCCCCGGATCAAGGACTTCCGGGGGATCTCCGAGCGGCAGCTGGACGGCCGGGGCAACCTCAACCTCGGGCTGCGGGAACAGCTGGTGTTCCCCGAGATCCAGTACGACAAGGTGGACAAGATCCGCGGCATGGACATCGCCATCGTGACCACCGCCCGGACGGATGAGGAGGCGCGGGAGCTGCTGAGGCTTTTGGGCATGCCCTTCCGGGAGCGCGAGTCCGCCGCCGCGTAGGAGGAGGGAGGATGGCCAAGAAGGCGCTGCTGGAGAAGTGGAAGCGGCCGCCCAAGTTCCGGGTGCGGGCGTACACCCGCTGCGAGCGGTGCGGGCGGCCCCGGGCGGTGTTCCGGCGCTTCCGGTTGTGTCGGATCTGCCTGCGGGAGCTGGCGTACCGGGGGGAGATCCCCGGGATGACCAAGGCCAGCTGGTAGGGGGAGGCCATGGGCACCGTGACGGACCCCATCGCGGACATGCTGACCCGGATCCGCAACGCCAACGCGGCGGGCCACGACGAGGTCCGTGTGCCCGCCTCCAAGCTGAAGGCGGAGATCGCCCGGATCCTGAAGGAGGAAGGGTTCATCCAGGACTGGACGTGGATCCAGGACAGCCCTCAGGGCACCCTGCGCATCGTGCTGAAGTACGGGCCGAAGCGGGAGCGGGTGCTGCGGGGGATCCGGCGGGTCAGCAAGCCCGGCCTGCGGGTGTACGTGCGGCGTCCGGAGATCCCCAGGGTGAGAGGAGGGCTGGGGGTCGCCATCCTCTCTACCTCCCGGGGGATCCTCACGGACCGGCAGGCCCGGCGCCTGGGCGTGGGCGGTGAGGTGCTGTGCTACGTGTGGTGAAGCGAGGGACCCAGGGATGAGCCGGATCGGTCACATGCCCGTACCCGTACCGCCGGGGGTGGAGGTCCACGTGGACGGCCCTCGGGTCCGCGTGAAGGGGCCCAAGGGCGAGCTGGAGCGGACCTTCCACCCCGACATGCGGATCGAGCTGCAGGACGGCAAGCTGGTGGTGCGGCGCCCCACGGACCTGCGCCACCACCGCGCCCTGCACGGCCTTACCCGGGCGCTGCTGAACAACATGGTCCGGGGCGTGGCGGAGGGGTACGCGGTGGAGCTGGAGATCCACGGGACGGGCTACCGGGCGTCCAAGCAGGGCGAAAAGCTGGTTCTGCAGGTGGGCTACACTCACCCCGTGGAGCTGGACCCTCCGTCGGGGATCACCTTCGAGGTCCCGCAGCCCAACCGGGTGGTGGTGCGGGGAGCGGACAAGGAGCTCGTCGGGCAGGTGGCCGCGAAGGTGCGGGCGATCCGTCCCCCGGACCCGTACAAGGGGAAGGGGATCCGGTACGCCCACGAAGTGGTGCGCCTGCGCCCAGGTAAGGCGGGCCGGGCCGCGGGCAAGAAGTAGGCCGGAGGACGGCATGCTGGTCCGGGAGAGCCGAGAAGAGCGACGGAAGATCCGCCACCGCCGGCTGCGCAGGAAGGTGGTGGGGACTCCGGAACGGCCGCGGCTGAGCGTGTTCCGGAGCCTCAAGCACATCTACGCGCAGATCATCGACGACACCCGGGGGCACACCCTGGTGGCTGCCAGCACCCGGGAGCCGGAGATCGCTTCCCAGGTGGCGGGGCTCAAGCGGGTGGAGCAGGGGCGGGTGGTGGGCCAGGTGCTGGCGCGGAGGGCGCGGGAGAGGGGGATCGTGCGCGTGGTGTTCGACCGGGGTGGCTACGCCTACCACGGGCGGGTCAAGGCCCTGGCAGAGGGCGCCCGGGAGGGCGGTCTGGAGTTCTGAGAGGAGACGGCCATGGCGGAGCGCGTGAACCCGACGGAACTCAACCTGACGTTTGAGAAGACCGTATCCATCAACCGGGTGGCGAAGGTGACCAAGGGCGCCAAGCGGTTCAACTTCCGGGCCCTGGTGGTGGTGGGGGACGAGCAGAGTGTCGTGGGGGTCGGGGTTGGCAAAGCCGCGGAGGTGCCCGACGCCATCCGGAAGGCGGTGGAGGACGCGAAGAAGAACCTGTGGCGGATCCCGCGCCACGGTACCACCATCCCGCACGAGGTGATCGGACGCTACGGCGCAGCCCGGGTGCTGTTGAAGCCCGCCAGCGAGGGCACCGGGGTGATCGCGGGTGGGCCCGTGCGGGCCGTGGTGGAGGCCGCCGGGATCCGGGACGTGCTCACCAAGTCCCTGGGGAGCAGCAACCCCATAAACGTGACCCGGGCGACCCTGCAGGGCCTCCTGGAGCTGCAGACACCGGAGGAGGTGGCGCGGGCCCGGGGCAAGACCATGGCGGAGTTAGTGGGCCGCCGGGCTGGTTGAGGAGGGCCTATGGTGCGCATCACGTTGCGCCGCTCGCTCATCGGCACCAAGCCGGTCCACCGCGCCTGCGTGGCCACCCTAGGGCTGCGGAGGGTCGGGCAGTCCGTGGTGCGACCAGCTGGCCCTGAGCTGGAAGGGATCCTGCGGCGCATCCGTCACCTGGTGGAAGTCGAGCCCGTCGCAGGAGAGGAAGACCCGGGCATGGGGCAACCCGACAGGAGGTCAGCCGATGGCGCTTCGGATCGGTGAGCTGAAGCCCCCCGCTGGGGCCCGCCGCCGGCGCAAGCGGGTAGGCCGGGGGCTGGGGTCGGGAAAGGGCACGTACGCGGGCCGAGGCATCAAGGGGCAGAAGGCCCGGAGCGGGAAGGGGCCGCGGCCGGGGTTCGAGGGCGGGCAGACCCCTCTGGGGAAGCGGCTGCCCTTCCAGCGCGGGATCCGGGCGTACGGAAGCTCCCACACGGGAGGCCGTCCGCGTCCCGGCTACGTGGAGGTCCAGCTGACCAAGCTGGCCCGGTTTGAGCCCGGAACCGAGGTGACCCCCGAGGTTCTGCTGCAAGCGGGGCTGGTGAGCGGCAAGGGGCGGGTCAAGGTGCTTGGACCGGGCCGCCTTCCTCACCCCCTCACGGTCAAGGCGCACGCCTTCAGTGCCTCCGCCCGGGCCGCGATCGAGGCGGCGGGCGGCCGGGCAGAGGTGATCCCGTGATCGGAGGGATCGCGAACCCCTTCCGCATCCCGGAGTTGAGGCGGCGGCTGCTGTTTACCGCCGCCATGCTGGCCCTGTTCCGCCTGGGGGCGCACCTCCCCGTGCCAGGGGTGAACGTGGAGGCGGTGCGAACTCAGTTCGAGCAGGCGGCCGCGGGAACGGCCTTCGGGTTCCTCAACCTGCTGGTGGGCGGGGCGCTGGAGAACTTCTCCATCTTCGCCCTCGGGGTGATCCCGTACATCACCGCTTCCATCATCATGAGCCTGCTCCAGGTGGCGTTCCCCGAGTTGAAGAAGATGGCACAGGAGGAAGGGGAGGCGGGGCGCAGGCGGATCGGGTGGTACACCCTGTACCTCACCATCCCCCTGGCCGCGCTGCAGGGGTGGGGGCAGACGGGGCTCATCCAGGCCTTCTCCCAGGGCCGGGCCATCACCGACTTCAGCCCCCTGAACTGGGCACTGATCCTGTCCACCCTGGTGGCGGGCTCCATGGTGCTCACATGGATGGGCGGGGTGATCACCGAGCACGGAGTAGGTAACGGGGTCTCCTTGCTGATCTTCGGCGGGATCGTGGCCCGGATCCCCAACCAGCTGGCCGCCACGGTGGCCCAGGTGCGGGTGGGCTCCACCTCCGTGGGCTGGGTTCTAGCGGACATCGTCCTGGTGCTGGCCAGCATCGTGGCCGTGATCGTGGTGACCCAGGCCACCCGGAGGATCCCCGTGCAGTACGCGAAGCGGGTGGTCGGGCGTCGCATCCTGGGGGGCCAGACCACCCACATCCCCTTGCGGATCGTCCAGGCGGGGGTGATCCCCATCATCTTCGCCATCTCGGTCCTGCAGTTTCCCGCCACCGTGGCCTCCTTCGTGCGGTGGGAGCCCCTGGTGGAATGGGGCAACCGGCTGCAGCCGGGCCAGCACCCTCTGGGCACCGTGCTGTACGCGGTGCTGATCGTGGTGTTCACGTACTTCTACACCGCGGTGCAGTTCGACCCACACGAGATCAGCGAGAACATCAAGAAGTACGGTGGCTTCATCCCCGGCATCCGGCCGGGGCGGCCCACGGGCGAGTTCCTGATGAAGGTCACAGAACGCCTCACCTTCGTGGGAGCACTGTTCCTGTCGGCCATCGCGGTGTTCCCTCTTCTGTTCCGCCAGACCGCGGGGCTGACCCTGTACCTGGCGGGTACGTCCCTGCTCATCGTGGTAGGGGTCGCCCTGGAGACCATGAAGCAGCTCGAGGCGTACGTCCTGATGCGGCACTACGAGGGGTTCATGCGGTGAACGTGGTGTTCCTGGGCCCTCCCGGGGCGGGCAAGGGGACCCAGGCCCGCCGCCTCGCGGAACGGTACGGCGTGGCTCACATCGCCACCGGGGACATCCTGCGGGAGGCCATGGCGTCCGGCTCAGATCTGGGCCGCAAGGCCAAGTCCTACTACGACCGCGGGGAGTTGGTCCCAGACGAGGTGATGCTGGAGGTGGTGGCCCACCGGCTCCGGCAGGCGGACGCGGCCCAGGGGTTCGTGCTGGACGGCTTCCCGCGCACGGTCCCTCAGGCGGAGGGGTTGGACCGGATCCTACGGTCCATGGGCCGCCGGGTGGAGGCGGTGCTGCTGTTCCAGGTGCCACAGCCCGCGTTGGTGCGCCGCCTGGCCGGGCGGTGGGTGTGCCGCGCCGCGGGCCATGTGTTCCACGAGGTATACAGCCCGCCCAAGGTGGCGGGCCGGTGCGACCACGACGGGAGCGAGCTGGTGCAGCGGGAGGACGACCGGCCAGAGACGGTGGAGCGGCGGCTGGAGGTGTACGTCCGCCAGACCGAGCCGCTCGTGGAATACTACCGGGGACGGGGCCTGTTGCACACCGTGGACGCCTCCGCGGACCCCGACGAGGTAGCCCGACGGGTGGAGGCGGCCCTTCGGGAAGCAGGTGCGTTGTGAGTATGGCGGTTGCCGGGGTGTTCGTGAAGAGCCCGCGGGAGCTGGAGCGCATGCGGCGGGCGGGCCGCGTGGCGGCCCTGGCGTTGCGGGAGGTGGGCCGGGCGGTGCGGCCCGGCATCACCACCCACACCCTGGACCAGGTTGCCCGAGAGGCCATCCGGTCGCGGGGAGGGATTCCGTCGTTTCTGGGCTACCGGGGGTTTCCCGCCAGCGCGTGTATTTCGGTCAACGACGAGATCGTGCACGGGATCCCCGGGCGGCGGGTGTTGAAGGAAGGGGACCTGGTGAAGGTGGACCTGGGAGCTCTGGTAGACGGCTACCACGGGGACGTGGCCGCCACCTTCCCCGTGGGGTCGGTCCCGCCGAGGGTGCTCCGGCTGCTGCAGGTGACGGAGGAGGCCCTGTTCCGGGGCATCGAGGCGGTGCGACCGGGGGCGCGGCTGGGGGACGTGGGGTACGCGGTGCAGTCTTTCGTGGAGTCCTTTGGCTACTCCGTGGTCCGGCAGTTCGCCGGCCACGGGGTCGGCCGGTCCCTGCACGAGGACCCACAGGTCCCCAACTTCGGGAAGCCGGGCAAGGGGATGGTCCTGCGCCCGGGGGTGGTGATCGCCGTGGAGCCCATGGTGAACGAGGGCACCTGGCGGGCGGTGGTGGACGGGGACGGCTGGACGGTGCGGACCGCGGACGGACGGCTGTCCGCCCACTTCGAGCACACGGTGGCGGTCACCGAGGACGGGTACGAGATCCTCACCCTGTTGGACGACGGGGAAAATCCCTGGTAAGATAAAGCTTCGTGCGGTCCGGGAGGCGATGACGGCGAAGAAGGAAGACGCCATCGAGGTGGAGGGCACCGTGGTGGAGGTGCTGCCCAATGGCATGTTCCGGGTGGAGTTGCCGAGCGGGCACCGGGTGTTGGCCCACATCTCCGGGAAGATGCGGATCCACTTCATCCGGATCTCCCCGGGGGACCGGGTGAAGGTGGAGCTGTCGCCGTACGACCCCACCCGGGGCCGCATCACGTACCGTTACCGGTGAGGTGAGGAGCATGAAGGTACGGGCTTCGGTGCGTAGGATGTGCGAGAAGTGCAAGATCATCCGCCGCCACGGCCGGGTGCGGGTGATCTGCGAGAACCCCAAGCACAAGCAGAAGCAGGGCTAGGAGGCGGGCATGGCGCGGATCGCGGGCGTTGACCTGCCCCGGGACAAGCGGGTGGACGTGGCCCTCACGTACATCTACGGGATCGGGTGGTCGCGGTCCTACGAGATCCTCCTGCGGGCCGGGGTGAAGCCCGAGACCCGGGTGCGCAACCTCACGGAGGACGAGGTGGCGCGCCTGCGGGAGGTGGTGGAGCGGCACTACAAGGTGGAGGGGGACCTGCGGCGGGAGGTGGCCATGAACATCCGCCGCCTGGTGGAGATCGGCTGCTACCGCGGGATCCGCCATAAGCGGGGGCTGCCCGTACGGGGGCAGCGGACCCGCACCAACGCCCGCACCCGCAAGGGGCCCCGGAAGACCGTGGGCATCAAGAAGCGGGCGGTGGCGAAGAAGTAAGGAGGTCGGTGGATGGCGAAGAAGGGTCGCACGCGGCGTCGGGAGCGCAAGAACGTGCCCGTGGGGCACGCGCACATCCAGTCCACGTTCAACAACACCATCGTGACCATCACCGACCCCCAGGGGAACGTGCTGGCGTGGGCCAGCGCAGGCACCCAGGGATTCAAAGGGTCCCGGAAGGGGACCCCCTTCGCCGCCGGGTTGGCCGCGGAGGCCGCGGCCAAGAAGGCCATGGAGCACGGGGTGCGGCAGGTGGAGGTGTACGTGAAGGGTCCCGGCCCGGGCCGCGAAGCGGCCATCCGGTCCCTGCAGGCCGCGGGCCTGGACATCAGCCTGATCAAGGACGTGACCCCGGTGCCCCACAACGGGTGCCGGCCACCCAAGCGGCGGCGCGTGTAGGGGCGCCGGAGGCGACAGCGACACCCCGCAGTCCGGCTGAGAGACGGGGTCCCGGGGCGAACGGTCCCGGGGTTGCCGGAACGGAGGGAACGGATCCATGGGACGGTACCACGACGCGGTGTGCCGGCTGTGCCGCCGCGAGGGGTTGAAGCTGTACCTGAAGGGTGAGAAGTGCTACACGGACAAGTGCCCGGTGGTGAAGCGGGCGAGGCCGCCGGGGATGCACCCGCCCACCCGGCGGAAGTCCTCGGAGTACGCCATCCGCCTGCGGGAGAAACAGAAGCTGCGTCGGATCTACGGCGTCCACGAGGCGCAGTTCCGCCGGTACTTCCAGGAGGCGGCCCGGTTCAAGGGTGTGACTGGGACGCGGCTCCTGCAGCTGCTGGAGTCCCGGCTGGACAACGTGGTGTACCGCCTGGGCCTGGCCGCGTCCCGGAAGGAGGCCCGCCAGCTGGTGGTGCACGGCCATGTGGCGGTGGACGGCCGCAAGGTCACCATCCCCTCCTACTTGGTGCGCCCGGGCCAGGTGGTGGGCCTCACCCCGCGAGGCCAGCGGAACCCGCGGGTGCGCCTCCTGGTGGAGTCCGGGGGGCGGCAGCCGCCCGCGTGGTTGGAGTTTGACCCGCAACGGCTGGAGGGTCGGGTGCTGAGCCTGCCGGCCCGAGAGGCCATTGACGTGCCCGTGCAGGAGCAGCTGGTGGTGGAGTTCTACTCCCGGTAGGTGGGGTGGGTTCGCGAGGAGGTCGGAGCCATGAGCATCTTCAGCCTGTGGGAGCTCAGCAAGCCCAAGGTGGAGTACGCGGAGCTGTCCGACACGTACGCCAAGGTGGTGGTGGAGCCCCTGGAGCGGGGCTTCGGGGTCACCGTGGGGAACGCGTTGCGGCGAGTACTGCTGTCCTCCATCACGGGGGCCGCGGTCACCTCGGTGAAGATCGAGGGTGTGCTGCATGAGTTCAGCACCATCCCCGGCGTGGTGGAGGACGTCACGCAGATCGTCCTGAACCTGAAGGAGCTCACCCTCCGACTGCACACGGACAAGCCCAAGTTGCTGCGGCTGGAGGCCCGGGGCAAGCGGGAGGCCACCGCAGCGGACATCCAGCCCGACCCGGAGGTAGAGATCCTCAACCCGGACCTGGTCATCGCCACCCTGGACCGAAAGGACGCGCGGCTGGCCATGGAGATCGTGGTGGAGCGGGGCAAGGGATACGTGCCCGCGGAGAAGCACCGGAAGAGCGAGCACGTGATCGGCGTGATTCCCGTGGACTCCATCTTCTCCCCCGTGCAGAAGGTCAACTACACCGTGGAGGACACCCGAGTGGGCGCGGGTGCGGAGCTGGAACGGCTGGTCCTGGAGGTGTGGACCAACGGCGTGGTGCGGCCCGACGAGGCCATCGCGGAGGCCAGCCGGCTGCTCATCGACCACTTCCGCCTGGTGGGCGGGATCACGGAGGGCGAGTCCGCGGCCACAGGTCCCACCGACCCCGAGATGGCCCGGCTGCTGCAGACCCCCATCGAGGAGCTGGAGCTGTCCGTGCGGCCGTACAACTGCCTGAAGCGGGCGGGAATCCACACCATCGGCGACCTGGTGCAGCGGACCGAGGAGGAGATCGCCAACGTGAAGAACTTCGGCCGCAAGTCGCTGGAGGAGGTCACGGAAAAGCTGGCGGCCCTCGGGCTGTCCCTGCGCAAGGCCGGCTCCTCGTAAGCCCGCGGCGCGGAAGGGCACGGAGGTGACGCCATGGGGACGGGTGTGAAGACGCGGAAGCTGGGGCGGGACACGGGCGAGCGTCGGGCCCTGTTCCGGGACCTGGTGACGGCCCTCATCCGGCACGAGCGCATCCACACCACGGAGGCGAAGGCCAAGGAGGCCAAGAAGGTGGCCGACAAGCTCATCGCCCTGGCCCAGGAGGGGACGTTGCACGCCCGACGGCAGGCGGCCCGCCTGGTGCAGGACCGCGACGCGCTCCGGAAGCTGTTCACCACCATCGCGCCCCGGTACGCCCGCAACCGCGGAGGGTACACTCGCATCGTCAAGGACGCCCCGCGGCGGGGAGACGCGGCGCCCATGGCCTACCTGGAGCTGGTGAAGGACTGATCCGGAGGCGCGGCCCGGGGGTGTCGGCCCACGAACCCCTCATCGAGGTCTCGCACCTCACCCACGTCTACCACCCGGGGACCCCACACGAGGTTCGGGCCCTTCATGGCGTCTGCCTGACCGTCCACCGGGCCGAGTTCCTGGCCCTGGTGGGCGGCAACGGCTCCGGCAAGTCCACCCTGGCCAAGCATCTCAACGCCCTGCTGCTGCCCACCGAGGGCCGCGTGGTGGTGGACGGGCTGGACACCCGAGACCCCCAGGCCCTGTGGGAGATCCGCCGGCGGGTGGGGATGGTGTTCCAGAACCCGGACAACCAGATCGTGGCCACCGTGGTGGAGGAGGACGTGGCCTTCGGGCCGGAGAACGTGGGGCTTCCCCCTGAGGAGATCGCGCGGCGGGTGGAGGAAGCCCTACAGGCGGTGGGGATGCTGGACTACCGCCGCCGGGAACCCCACCTGCTGTCCGGGGGGCAGAAGCAGCGGGTGGCCATCGCGGGGGTACTGGCCATGCGGCCCCAGTGCATCGTGCTGGACGAGGCCACCACCATGCTGGACCCGGAGGGGCGGCAGGAAGTGCTGGAGACGGCGCACCGGTTGCGGGAGCGGGAGGGCATCGCGGTGGTGCACATCACCCACAACATGGAGGAGGCCGCCCAGGCGGACCGGGTGGTGGTCCTGCACGAGGGTCGGGTGGCCCTGGAGGGAACGCCGCAGGAGGTGTTCCGGGACGTGCGGCGCCTGCGGTCCCTGCGCTTGGACCTGCCGGAGGTGGCGGAGCTCAGCGCCTGCCTGCGGCGGCGGGGCGTGCGCCTGGAGGGCCAGCCGGTGGCGGTGGAGGATCTGGTGGCCCAGCTGTTGCGGCAGTCCGGGGTGGTGGTGTGAGCGATCCAGTGGTGGTGTGCGAGGCGCTGACCCACGTGTACCTACGCGGGACGCCCTTCGAGTCCGTAGCCCTGCAGGGTGTGGACCTGGTGCTCCGGCGTGGGGAGTGCGTGGGGATCGTGGGCCCCACGGGCTCCGGCAAGTCCACCCTGGTCCAGCACTTCAACGGCCTGCTGCGCCCTACGGAAGGCCGGGTCTGGGTGGACGGGGTGGAGCTGCGGGCGGGCCGCGGGATCTTGCGGGAGGTGCGGCGGAAGGTGGGGCTGGTGTTCCAGTACCCCGAACACCAGCTGTTCGAGGCCACGGTGTTTGACGACGTGGCCTTCGGACCTCGGAACCTCGGCCTCGAACCCGAGGAGATCCAGGAGCGGGTGCGGGAGTCCCTGCAGTGGGTGGGCCTGGATCCCGACCGGTTCGGGCCCCGCTCGCCGTTCTCCCTTTCGGGCGGGGAGATGCGGAGGGTAGCCATCGCGGGGGTGCTGGCCATGCGGCCGCAGGTCCTGGTGCTGGACGAACCCACCGCAGGCCTGGACCCTGAGGGCCGGAGGGAGATCCTGGGCCGTATCCGCGACCTGCACCAGAGGATGGGACTCACCGTGGTGCTCATCTCGCACAGCATGGACGAAGTGGCCCGCATGTGCCAGCGGGTGGTGGTGCTGCACCAGGGGCGGGTGTTTCTGGACGCGCCCGTGCGGGAGGCGTTCGGGCAGGCGGAGCGCCTCCGGAGCATCGGCCTGGACGTGCCGCATGTTACCGACGTCCTCCTGCGGCTGCGGGCGGCGGGCCTGCCCGTGCGGTGCGACCGGATCACGGTCCAGGAGGCGTGCGAGGAGATCGTGCGGGTGCTGCAGGGGGGCCGGAAGTGGAGCTCCTCCGGAGTCTGACCCTTGGCCAGTACGTCCCGCGGGCCTCGCCGGTGCACCGCCTGGACCCGCGGACCAAGATCCTGGCCGCCACCGCCCTCATGGTGGTGGTTTTCCTCGTCCGTGACTTCCGCGGGCTCGGCGTGTTCGCGGCGTTCCTGGCCGCTGCGGTGGCCCTGTCGCAGGTGCCCGCGGGGTTCGTGCTGAGGGGGCTGCGGCCCATCTGGATTCTGCTCCTGCTCACCCTCGTCCTGCAGATCTTCTTCGGCGCCAGCGGGGGTGGGACACCGCTGTGGAGGCTCGGGCCGTTCGTGGCCACCCGGGAAGGGTTGGTGCAGGGGCTGTTCGTGACCGCGCGGCTGGTCCTCCTGGTGGTGTGCACGTCCCTGCTGACCTTCACCACCTCCCCCGTGGAGCTGGCGGACGGGATGGAGCGACTCCTGCGCCCGTTCCGCAGGGTGGGAGTGCCCGCCCACGAGCTGGCCATGATGATGACCATCGCCCTGCGGTTTATCCCCACCCTGGTGGAGGAGACGGAGAAGATCATGAAGGCCCAGATGGCCCGCGGGGCGGATCTGGATACGGGTGGGCTGCTCCGGAGGGCCCGGGCTCTCGTGCCGGTCCTGGTCCCACTGTTCGTCAGCGCCTTCCGGAGGGCCGAGGAGCTGGCGGTGGCCATGGAGGCCCGCGGGTACCGGGGCGGCGAGGGGCGGACGCGGATGAAGCAGCTGCGCTACCGGGCGCAGGACCTGTGGGCCGCGTTGGCGGTGGCGGGCATCAGCGTCCTGGTGCTGTGGCCGGGCCGGTGGTAGCGCGTGCGGACGGTGAAGCTGGTGATCTCGTACGTGGGCACCCCGTACGCGGGCTGGCAGCGGCAGCGGGGACGTCGGTCGGTGCAGGAAGAGGTGGAGGGTGCCCTGGCCCGGGTCACGGGAGAGGCCGCGCGGGTGGTGGCCGCGGGCCGCACGGACGCGGGGGTGCACGCGGTGGGCCAGGTGGCGCACTTCCGCACCGCGTCCCCGTTGCCCGCGGAGCGGTTCGTGCCAGCCCTCAACCACTACCTGCCCCCGGAGGTGTCGGTGCGGTCCGCGGAGGAAGCGCCCGAGGGGTTTCACGCGCGCCGGGACGCCCGCTGGAGGGCGTACCGCTACGTGGTGTGGAACCGGCCCGGCCGCAACCCCTTCCTCGTGGACCGGGCTTTGGCGTGGCCAGGGCCCCTGGACGTGGGACGCATGCAGGCCGCGGCAGACCTGCTTTGCGGACGGCACGACTTCGCGGCCTTCTGCGCCACCGGCAGCAACCCCCGCAGCACCTGGTGCACCATGTACCGGTTCCGGCTCGCCCAGCGAGGCCCGTTCCTCCTGGTGGACGTGGTGGCGGACCGGTTCCTGCGGCACATGGTCCGCATGCTGGTGGGGACGTTGCTGGAGGTGGGCTCCGGCAAGCGCGACCCGGGGGAGGTGCAGGAGGTTTTGGCCGCCCGGGACAGCCAGCGTGTGGGCCCTGTGGTGGCACCCGGCGGGCTGTACCTGATGCGGGTGGGATATACTGAGTGGGGCGCGGGCCCGTAGCTCAAGGGTCAGAGCGGCCGGCTCATAACCGGCGGGTTCCTGGTTCGAGCCCAGGCGGGCCCACCACGGATGGTGTGCTCCCGGTGACCGCTCCCAACCCGGAACGCAAACGCGCGTACGTACGCGCCATGTTCGGCGCCATCGCCCGGCGCTACGACCTGCTCAACACCCTGCTGAGCTTCGGGCTGCACCGGCGGTGGAAGCGGTACGCGGTGGAAGTGGCGGCCCCGCCGCCGGGAGGGTGTGCGGTGGACGTTTGCTGCGGGACCGGGGACCTGGCGTTGCTCCTGCGGGAGAAGGTGGGCCCCCAAGGCCGGGTGGTGGGCGTAGACTTCGCGGAACCCATGGTGCGGCTGGCACGCGGGCGGGCAGGTGAGCGGGACGGCGTGTGGTTCGTGCAGGGGGACGCGGAGGCGCTGCCGCTGAAGGACGGAGCCTTTGACGTGGCCACGGTGGGGTTCGGGATCCGCAACGTGGGGGAGGCCTGCAGGGCCCTGCGGGAGCTGTACCGGGTGCTGAAGCCGGGAGGCCGGCTCGTGGTCCTCGAGTTCAGCCGGCCCCGCAGCCGGCTGTTCGCGGCCCTGTACGACTTCTACTCGTACACCGTGATCCCGTGGCTGGGACGGGCCCTGTCGCGTCACCCCGACGCCTACTGGTACCTGCCCACCTCCATCCGTGGGTGGCCGGACCAGGAGGCCTTCCGCGGCACCCTGGAACAGGCAGGCTTTCAGCCCGTCCGCTACCACGACCTGCTGTGGGGGGCGGTGGCGGTGCACGTGGCCATAAAGCCCCGCGCGGACCAGGAAGCCGGACAGCCCGACTCGAACACGGTACAGGGCGGGCCGGAGGCCCGCACCGAGGTGCGCAGTTGAGCGAGCCCCACGAACAGACCGGTGTGTACCGCCTGGGCGACGAGCTGCCCGGGGTGTTCGAGATCCTCCTGGAGGTGTACCGTGCGCTTCAGGAGCGCGGGTACAGCCCCAAGGACCAGCTGGTGGGATACCTCATCTCCGGAGACCCCACCTACATCACCAGCTACCGGGGCGCCCGCTCCCTGATCCGGAAGGTGGAGCGGGACCGCATCCTGGAGGAGCTGGTGCGCTTCTACGTGGACCGGCGCATCCGGCCCGCCCTCGAGGGCTGACGTGACCGCCAGACTCCAAAGCCGGCGGCCGGCGTGCTCGTCCCGGGTGGCCACGTGCGGGGTGGTGTAACCGTGGGCGAGGTCCTGGTGGTCCGCGGCGGGCGCCGCCTGGAGGGTGCGGTGAAGGTGGCCGGCGCGGTGAACACCGTGCTCCCCATCATGGCCGCCGCGGCCCTGGCCGCGGACACCTCCGTGATCGAGAACGTGCCCCGCTGCCGCGATGTATACGTGATGGCGGAGATCCTGCGCAGCCTGGGCTGCGAGGTGGACCTCACGGAAGCGGGACGGCTGGCGGTAGACGCCCGGCACCTGACCGGCACCCACGCGCCCGCGGAGCTGTGCGGCCGCATCCGGGGCTCGTACTACGCCGCGGGGATGCTGCTGGGCCGCGTGGGAGAGTTCGAGGTGGGGCTGCCCGGCGGCGACTCCATCGGCGGCCGGCCCGTGGACTTCCACCTGAAGGGGTTCTCCGCCCTGGGCGCGGAGGTGGTCACGGAGCGGGGCTACATGGTGGGACGGGCGCGCAAGCTCCGGGGGGTGGAGTTCCTGGTTCCCCGGCGCAGCGTGGGGACGACCATCAACCTCATGCTGGCCGCCACCCGGGCGGAGGGCACCACGGTGCTGCGGAACGCGGCCCTGGAGCCCGAGGTCACGGATACCGCGGTGTTCCTCAACCTCATGGGCGCCCGCATCCGCGGCGCGGGGACGCCCACGGTGGTGGTGGAGGGGGTCCGGCACCTACGCGGGGCCCGGTACGCGGTCATCCCCGACCGCATCGAGGCCGGGACGTACCTGGTGGCCGGAGCGGCCACGGCAGGGGACGTGGAGGTGGACGCCCTCATCCCCGAGCACGTCACCGCGCTGCTCAGCAAGCTGGCGGAGGCCGGCTGCCAGGTGGACGCCAACACCGACCGGGTGCGGGTGCGGGCGCCAAGGCGGCTGCGGGCGGTGGACATCGACACCGCGCCGTTCCCCGGGTTTGCCACCGACCTGCACCCGCCCTTCGCGGCGCTGCTGACCACCGCGGAGGGGGAGGCGGTGGTGCGGGAGACCATCTACGACGGCCGCATGGGGTACGCCTACGAGCTGGTGAAGATGGGGGCGGACATCCGGGTGGACGGCAACACCGCGTACGTGCGGGGCGTGGAGCGCCTGACGGGTGCCGCGGTGCAGGCCCTGGACATCCGGGCGGGGGCCGCGGTGGTCATCGCGGGGTTGATGGCGGAGGGGGAGACGCGCATCGGCGGCGTGGAGCACCTGGACCGTAAGTACGAAGGGCTGGAGCGCAAGCTCCAGGCCCTGGGTGCCGAGATTTGGAGGACCTCTGAGGCCGGGGTGGAAGCCGTGGGCGCTTGAGCAACCGCCCCCGGTGTGCGAGAATCCCGGGGGGCTGCGGCCCTACCTCAGTCCCCAGGAGGAGCACAGCGGTGTCGTCCGGTGGTCCGGAAGTCACGCGGATGGTTCGGATCCCTGCAGACGGGAGCAAGACGGCTCCCGTGGAGCAGCTGGTGGAGGTCCTGCACCGGCTGCCCGGCGGGCAGATCCTCGTCACCAGCATCGAGAACGTGCTGAACTGGGCCCGGGCCCGTTCCATCTGGCCCCTCACCTTCGGTCTGGCCTGTTGCGCCATGGAGATGATGCAGGCCATGGGAACCCGGTTCGACCTGGACCGGTTCGGCGTCATCCCCCGGGCTACCCCGCGGCAGGCGGACCTCATCATCGTGGCGGGCCGGTGCACCATCAAGATGGCGCCCGTGGTCCGTCGGCTGTGGGAGCAGATGCCGGAGCCCAAGTACGTGATCAGCATGGGCAGCTGCGCCACCTGCGGGGGCCCCTTCTACTACGACAACTACTCCATCCTGAAGGGGATCGACACCGTGATCCCCGTGGACGTGTACGTGCCGGGCTGCCCACCGCGGCCGGAGGCCCTCATCGAGGGGGTGCTGAAGCTGCAGGAGAAGATCCAGAAGGAGCGCCGTCTCACCCGTCGGCTTGGGGAGGCGGCACCCGCGGGGGCGTAGGATGCCGTCGCTGCGCACCGAGGAGCTCATTCTCAACATGGGTCCCCAGCACCCCAGCACCCACGGGGTCCTGCGGCTGCTGGTGACGTTGGACGGGGAGAACATCGTGGAGGTGCAGCCCGACATCGGCTACCTCCACTCCTCCGTAGAGAAGATGATGGAGCACCGCAACTACACCCAAAACATCGCCCTTGCAGATCGGGGCATGGACTACCTGAGCGCCCTGGTCAACGAGATGGCGGTCATCCGGGCCGCGGAGACCCTGGCGGAGGTGCCCGTGCCCGAGCGGGCCCGCTACATCCGCACCATCTTCATGGAGCTGCAGCGCCTCGCCAGCCACCTCCTGTGGCTGGGCACCTACGGGATCGACCTGGGAGCCTTCACCGCCTTCCTGTGGTGCATGCGGGAGCGGGAGCTCATCATGGACCTGTTCGAGGCGGTGACGGGGGGACGGCTGCACCACGTGTACTTCCGCCTCGGTGGGGTCAACGAAGACCTGCCCCCGGGCTGGACGGACCGGTGCCGGGAGTTCTGCCACTACTTCCTCAACCGGCTGGACGAGTACCACAAGCTCCTGACGGGCAACCCCATCTGGCAGGCCCGGACCCAGGGGATCGGGGTGCTCACGCGGGACCAGGCCATCGCGTTCGGCGCCTGCGGGCCCGTGGCGCGGGCCTCCGGGCTGGCATGGGACGTGCGCAAGAGCCACCCCTACGAGGTATACGACCGGGTGGAGTTCCAGGTGCCCGTGTACACGGAGGGTGACTGCTACGCCCGGTACCTGGTCCGCATGGACGAGATGCGGGAGGCCACCCGCATCATCCTCCAGTGCCTGGACCAGATGCCGCCTGGCGAGGTGCGGGCGCCCCGGGTCCCCCTGAACCTGAAGGTCCCCCCGGGCGAGGTGTACACGCGGGTGGAGTCGCCGCGGGGAGACCTGGGCATCCACCTGGTGAGCACGGGCGGGGAGACGCCCTGGCGGGTGAAGATCCGGGCCCCGTCCTTCGTGAACCTGCACGCCCTTACGGAGATGATGAAGGGCTGGAAGGTGGCGGACATCATCGCCATCCTCGGCAGCATCGACATCGTGCTGGCAGACGTGGACCGCTGAGGAGGGGACGATGCCGAGCCTGCTGCAGCGCACCGCCCAGGCTGTCCAGGGCCTGGTCACCGGGCTGGGGGTGACGTTCCAGAACCTGGCCCGGCCCAAGGTCACCCTCATGTACCCCCTAGAGAAGTCCAACGTGTCCCCCCGGTGGCACGGGCTGCTGGCGCTGCCCGTGGACACGGAGACGGGCAACGATAAGTGCATCATCTGCTTCCAGTGCGAGCGGATCTGCCCGAGCCGGTGCATCCACATCGAGGCCACGGGCAAGGGGAAGGAACGCGTGCTAACCCGGTTCGACATCGAGATGGACAAGTGCCAGTACTGCGGCCTGTGCGTGGAGGTGTGCCCCACGGAGGCCATCGTGTTCACCCCGCACTACGAGGCCAGCACCTACAACCGTGCCAACCTCCTGTACACCCTGGAGGACCTGCACCGGGCGGCGCCCAAGGAGCCCGTGGCGAGGGGGATCCTGCGATGACACCCAGCCGCAACCCCGCAGGGGGGGTCTTCCCCCCGGAGCTGGCCGCCCGGCTGCGGGAACGCTTCCCGCAGGTCCGGGACGCCGCACAGGCGGCCCGGGAGGCTCTGGAGGCGTTCGAGCGGGAGCAGGCGGAACGGCAGCGCCGCTACCAGGAGGAGGTGGAGCGGGCCAAGGCGGAGGGCAAGCCCGCGCCGCGGCCACCCCGGAAGGAGGAGCCCGCCATTCCCCGCTACCGCACCCCCACCTTCGAGGTCCCGCGGGAGGTGTTCCGGGCGGTGATGGAGTTCCTGCGGGACGACCCGGCGTTCCACATGGACTACCTGTCCTTCTGCAGCGCCATCGACTGGAAGGACCGGATGGAGTGCACCTACCACCTGTGGTCCACGGTCCACAACCACGAGCTGGTGGTGAAGGTGCCTGTGGACCGGCAGGACCCACGGATCCCCACGGTGAGCGACCTGTGGCGCACCGCGGAGTGGCACGAACGGGAGACGTACGACCTGTTCGGGGTGGTGTACGAGGGGCACCCGGACCTGCGCCGCATCCTGCTCACGGACGACTGGAAGGGCCACCCCTTGCGCAAGGACTACGTGTACGAGGACCCCGACTGGCTGGTAGAGCTAGCCAAACTACGCCAGAGCGAGGTCGCGGGGGTGGAGCCACCGCTCGGGGAGCGGGCCTAGTTCAGAACACACCCAGCCGGAACACGCCCATCTCCAGGACCCGGCCCGCGTGGGGCACGGGACCGTCGAAGGTTGTGAACTGCACGCCCAGGGTGGTGTAGCGCAGCACGCGAGCGCGGACGCCCCGGGGGAGGTCGCAATCCACCGTCTGCGGAGGCGTCCCGTACCGGGCCTGCACGCGGTCCGCGGGGTCGCCCAGCCGGACCCCGCGGTCGGTGACGAAGGGGCCGGAAGTTCCGAAGGCGCTCAGCACCCGCACAGCACCGGTGTCCGCGTCCGCGGTGAGCCACAGGCCTTCCTGCCGCCACGTGAACCGGAGGACCCGTCCCCGGGCCTTTGGCCTGCACCTGCGCGTGGCCTCCGCCATGTCCACTACCATGCGCTCCGCACCGGCCCTACCGATCCGGGCCAGCAGGCCTTCCAGCCCCAGATCCAGTCGGTAGGGCCCGATCCCCAGCCCGGGCTCCACCCGCCAGACAGGAAGCGGGAAAGCCGGCTCTGGCTGCGCGGACGCCGGGGGCGCCGCAAGCGCCCACACGGCAACCAGGGTCAGCGCGTGACGCACGGACTGCCTTCCCCCCGCAGCCGGCCGGGTGCGAACACGCCCATGTTGAAGATGCGACCGTGGATGGGCTGGCCGGGGTCGTAGGCGGCCGCGAACTGCAGGCCCAGGTCGTGGTACCGCACCAGGGTGACCTTGTCCCCGCGGCAGTCCACCCGGCTGTAGCCGCCTCCGGTCCCGTACGCCCGCAGGGCGCGGTCCAGGGGCATCATGAGCCGTACCCCTCGGTCGGTGACGAACCGTGACAGGGTACCGTACACCCCTACCACCCGCACCCGTCCCGTGGACAGCTCGAAGGACACCAGGTACCCGTCGGACTTCCAGTCGTACGACAGGATGTTGCGCTCCGGGTACCGGTCCACGCGCTCGGGCCGGCCCAACACCGCCACCATCTCGCTGGCCCGCATGCGGACGTGAATCAGGCCCACCCGCTCGCCGGGGATCACGGGGACGTCCTGGGCAGGCGGGGTGGAGTCTCCTTCCCGCTGGGCTGCCGCGGACAGCGGGAGTGCCAGCAGCAGGGCCACAGCCCACAGGGCAGGACGGCGCAAGCCGCGCATCGTACACCTCCTCTTGCGACCCATTGTACCGGGAGGGGTGCGTGAGCCGGCCGCGGGTGTACGTGTGCAGGCCACTTCTGGGGCGCGCGCTGGACATCCTGCGCGAGGGCTGCGAGGTCCGGGTGTGGCCGGACCCCGAGGTGCCGCCCCCGCGGGACGTGCTGCTGCAAGAGGTCCGGGAGGCGGAGGGGCTTGTCACCCTCGTCACCGACCGGGTGGACGAAACACTCTTGTCCGCCGCCCGGCGCCTGCGGGTGGTGGCCAACGTGGCCGTGGGGTACGACAACGTGGATGTGGAGGCAGCCACCCGGCGCGGGGTGGTGGTCACCAACACCCCCGACGTCCTCACCGAGACCACCGCGGACCTGGCGTGGGCCTTGCTGCTGGCCGCGGCGCGGAGGGTGGCGGAGGGAGACCGCTTCACCCGGGCGGGGCGGTGGCAGTCGTGGGGCCTTGAGCTGCTGCTGGGCCAGGACGTGTACGGCCGGACCTTGGGGGTGGTGGGGCTGGGGCGCATCGGGCGGGCGGTGGCCCGGCGGGCCTTGGGGTTCGGCATGCGGGTGCTGTACACCAGCCAGTCACGGCACCCGGAAGCGGAGCGGGAGCTGGGCGTGCAGTGGCGCCAGCTGGACGACCTACTGGCGGAGGCGGACTTCGTGAGCCTGCACACGCCCCTGACCCCGCAGACGCGCCACCTGATCGGCCGCGAACAGCTTCGCCGCATGAAGCCCACCGCGGTGCTGGTGAACACCGCCCGGGGGCCGGTGGTGGACGAAGACGCGTTGGTGCAGGCGCTGCGGGAAGGGTGGATCTGGGCCGCGGGCCTGGACGTGTTCGAGAGAGAACCCCTTCCGCCCGACTCGCCCCTGCTGTCCCTGGACAACGTGGTGTTGACGCCCCACGTGGGTAGCGCCAGCTTCGCCACCCGCGCCCGCATGTCGGAGCTGGCCGCGGAGAACTGCGTGGCGGTGCTCTCCGGACGGCGGCCGCCGAACCCCGTCAACCCCCAGGTGCTGGACGGAGCTCGTTGAGCCGGGCCAGGATCCGCCGGGTCCTGCGCTCCACGGAGTCCACCAGCTGCGGCCAGCGGCCAAGCACCTGCCGCAGAGACCTGCGGGCGCGGTCCCGCAGGGGGTCCGGGAGGCCTTCCAGGTCCTCCGCATCCAGTACCCGCGGCGGACTGCCCGGAAGGCCCAGCACGTCCACCCCGAGGTCGGTCCACTCCACCCACGTGCGGCGTACCCGGGCCGGCGTGGCCACGTTCACGTACACTGCCACAGTTCTGCCGCGGGGAGCCAGCCAGTGGTACACGTTGTACCAGCGCCCGACCCAGTAGTAGGCGAAGGTCGCCACCCCGGCGCGCAGAGTGACCCCTGCCACCTGCCACGGCTGGTCCAGGACGTACAGGAGCACAGCACCCGACCGCGTGCGGTCCACCAGCCGGCATGGAAACCGCACCGCAGCACCCCCGGGGCGGCGTTTCACCTCCACCACCTCCGGGAGGTGTAAGGAGAACCACCACGGTGAGTCCCGCAGCTGCCTGTCCACGAGTCGACCCACGGGAGGCCGAGATCCGCGACCCCGCCTTCCCCACCGGATTGTAGGACGGGCAGGAGCCGGCGGGTGCGGAGCCGAACCCACTCCCTCAAGCCAGCCGGGCCGGAGGAGACCATGAGGTGGCAGGGCTTGGCACGGGTTGCGGTGGTGGCCGCGGTGGCGTTGGTGGTGGCCGGGTGCGCTCCCCGGAGGGCGGCACAGCCCACGCCCGCGGCCTCGCCGCAGGCGGGCGGGTTGCCGGACCTGGGTGGCCGAACCCTCCGGGTGGCCACGGACGCCACGTACCCGCCGTTTGAGATGCTGGACAAGGACAAGAACGTGATCGGCTTCGACGTGGACCTGATCCAGGAGATCTGCCGGCGGGTGAACTGCAAGCCGGAGATCCGCACCGTGGCGTGGGAGGGCATCCTGCCCGGCGTGCAGCGGGGAGACTACGACGTCGCCATCTCCGGGATCACCATCACTGAGGAGCGGGAAAAGCAGGTGGACTTCACCGACCCCTACATCACCGTGGGCCAGGTGGTGCTGGTGCGGCAGGAGGAGGCCCGGATCCACGGGGCCGCGGACCTGGCGGACAAGGTGGTGGCGGTGCAGCTGGGCACCACCAACGACGAGCTGGCCACCAAGCTGCAGCAGGAGGGCAAGATCCGGGAGGTGAAGCGCTACCGCACCTTCGACCTGGCCGTGGCCGCCCTCCTGAACCGGGACGTGGACGCGGTGATCATCGACAGCGTGGCAGGACTGGGGTTCATGACGCAGCACCCGGGCAAGCTGAAGACGGTGGGCGACAAGCTCACGCAGGAGCAGCTCGGGATCGTGGTTCGGGAAGGGAACGCGGAGCTGCGGGAGGCGTTCAACGCGGTGCTGCGGGCCCTCAAGGAGGACGGCACCCTGGACCGTCTGTACCGCAAGTGGTTCGAGGAGTGGAGACCGACCCAGTAGGGGCGTGAGCGCGGTGCCCCGCGGGACGGCCAACGGCCACGCCCTCCCCGTTCCCCTGGACCGGGTGCCCCCGTGGGTCCTGGTCCTGCTGGTCGCGGGGCTGTTCGTGGGGGCCCGTCTGGCGGGCTCGGAGGTGTACCGGGAAACCCTGCGGTTCCTGGCCGCGGGGGTGTCCACCACCCTCCTGTTGACCGTGGCCAGCTTCGCGGTGGCGCTATGCGTGGGCCTGGTGGCGGCGCTGTTGCGCCTGTCGCGGTCCTGGGTGTTGCGGAGCCTGGCGGTGCTGTACGTGGAGGTGGTGCGCGGCGTACCGCTGCTGGTCCTGCTCCTGTACATCGCCTTCGTGGTGACCCCGTGGCTGGCAGACGCCACGGGCGTGCGGTGGTGGAGGGACAACGTGGTGCGGGCGGTGTTGGGGCTGGGGGTGGGCTACGGCGCCTACCTGGCGGAGGTGTACCGGGCGGGCATCGAGGCGGTGCCCCGCGGGCAGGTGGAGGCGGCCCTGTCCCTGGGCATGTCCCGAGCCCAGGCCCTGCGGCATGTGGTGCTGCCCCAGGCGGTGCGCACCGTGCTGCCGCCCCTGGGCAACGACTTCGTGGCGCTGTTGAAGGACTCGTCCTTGGCCTCCGTGATCTCCGTCACGGAGCTCACGTACTCGGGCAACCTCAACGTGGCGCGCACCTTCCGCTCCTTCGAGACGTACAACGCGGTGGCCCTGCTGTACCTGTGCATGACCCTGTTGGGCTCCGCGGGCGTGCGTCTGCTGGAGCGGTGGACCCGCACGCCGGGCTGGGGGGCCTTTTCGCCGTAGGAGGGAGCTGTGAACATCGTGGTCACCGGAGCCAACGTGGAGGTGGCGCAGGGGCTTCGGGCGTACGTGGCCCAGAAGCTGGAGCGGTTGTCCCGCCATTTCGACCACCTGCAGGAAGCCAAGGTGGTGGTGCGGGAGGAGCGGCGCCGCCCCGTGGGGCGGGCCCGGGTGGTGGAGGTGACCGTGTGGGGGGATGGGTTCGTGCTGAGGGGCGAGGAGGCCAGCACAGACCCCTACGCCTCCGTGGACCGGATCGTAGACAAGCTGGAAAAGCAGGTGGCCCGTCACCGGAGCCGGCTGATCCGCAAGCGGCGGCTGGACGAGCGCCGGCAGCGCCAGGCGGAACGCGCCCGGGCGGAGGCCGCCGCGCAGCAGGAGGTAGAGGAAGCCCAGGCCCCTCGGGTGGTCCGGCGCAAGCGGTTCCCGATGAAGCCGATGACGGAGGAGGACGCCGCCCTGCAGATGGAGCTATTGGGGCACAGCTTCTTCGTGTACCGGGACGCGGACAGCGACCGCATCTGCGTCCTGTACCGGCGCCGGGACGGGGACTACGGCGTGATCGAGACCGAGTAGGCATGCGGGCGGCGTGGTGGGCGTTGCTGGCCGCGGGCTTCCTGGCGGCCTGCGCCCGGGGGCCGGACCTTCGACAGCTCCCCAGGCTGCAGCTTCCGCCGCCCCAGCTGCTGGAGCAGCTCCCGCCGGGGGCAAGCTTCTCGGGTTTCCTGGGAAGCGGGTGTGCGGTGGAGGAGGGATACTCCCGCCTGGTGGCGGTAATGGTGGACCACGACCCCCGGGCCCGCCCCCAGAGTGGCCTTGGCAGCGCGTGCCTGGTGTACGAGATCCCCGTGGAGGCGCGGTTTCCCCGGCTGATGGCGGTGTTCCCGGACGGAGCCCCGGAACGGGTGGGGCCGGTGCGCAGCGTGCGGCCCGCGTTTTTGCAGATAGCGGCGGAGCTGGGCGCGGTGGTGGCCCATGTGGGCGCCAGCGAGCCCGGCTACCGCTACATGTGGACGAGCCGGGTTCCCACGCTGAACGAATTCCAGGTGCCGTGGCCGTACTGGCGCGACCGCAGCCGCCGCATGCCCCACAACCTGTACGCGTCCGTCCCCCGGCTGCGGGAGGCCATGCGGCGCGCAGGCTGGGAGCGCCCGCCTGCCCGAGTGCCCCCGGAGCGGCTGGAGTACCGGTTGCCCGAAGGCCCGCCCGCCCGGGAGGTGTGGATCCCGTACCCCCGCGGGTTCGAGGTTCGGTTCGTCTACCGGGACGGAGGGTACGAGCGGTGGGTGGCAGGCCAGCTGCAGCAGGACGCGGGCCGGCCCCTGCGGGTGGGGACGGTGGTGGTGCAGTACGCCCGGTGGCGGGGCTGGCGGGCCGGGCGGGTGGACGTGTCGGAGGTGGCGGTGGTGGGCGAGGGAGACGGGCTGGTGCTGGCACAAGGCGTGGTGGTTCCCGTGCGGTGGCGCAAGCCGCAGGACGCAGCACCCACCACGTTCACGGATCGCGAGGGCCGCGGGCTGGTCCTGCCGGGACCTGTGTGGGTGAGCGTGGTCCCGCAGGACCGGAGGGCGCAGGTGCGCTGATCCCTGGAACGGTGGCGCGGGGCTGCCGGTTTATAATGGGTGGAGTCTACGCCGCGGAGGTGCGATGCTGAGGGTTCTTGAGAAGCTGCTGGGCCGCGGGGAGGATCGCGCGTGGCGCCGGTACCTGCCTGTGGTGGAGCGCGTCAACCAGCTGGAGCCGGCCTTCGAGCGGCTGTCGGACGACGCCCTGCGGGCCAAGACGGAGGAGTTCCGCCGCCGCCTGCGGGAGGGGGAGACCCTCGACGACCTCCTGCCGGAGGCCTTCGCCGCGGTTCGGGAGGCCAGCAAGCGCACCCTGGGCCTGCGGCACTTCGACGTGCAGATCATCGGGGGGGCCGTCCTGCACCAGGGCAAGATCGCGGAGATGAAGACGGGGGAAGGCAAGACCCTGGTGGCGACCCTCCCCCTGTACCTGAACGCCCTGCTGGGCCGCGGATGCCACCTGGTCACGCCCAACGACTACCTGTCCCGGGTGGGGGCAGGCTGGATGGGCCCGGTCTACCACGCCCTGGGCATGTCCGTGGGGGTGATCTGTCACGAGTTCGCGGGCCTGTACGACCCCAGCTACCAGGACCCCAAGCCTCATGCGGACGACCGGCTGAACCACTTCCGCCCCGTGCCGCGCCGGGAGGCGTACCGGGCCGACATCACCTACGGCACCAACAACGAGTTCGGCTTCGACTACCTGCGGGACAACATGGCGGTGCGGCTGGAGGACGTGGTCCAGCGGGAGCTGTACTACGCCATCGTGGACGAGGTGGACTTCATCCTCATCGACGAGGCCCGCACGCCCCTCATCATCTCCGGCCAGGTGGAGGAGTCCACCCGGAAGTACTACGACTTCGCCCGGCTGGTACGGCGGCTCCAGGCCGGCGTGGACTACACGGTGGACGAGAAGGCCAAGAACGCCTTCCTCACCGACGAGGGCGTGCGGAAGGTAGAGCGCCTGCTGGGAGTGGACAACCTGGCGGACCCCGCCCACGCGGACGCCCTGCACCACGTACAGCAGGCCCTGCGGGCTCTCACCTGCTACCACCGGGACGTGGACTACGTGGTGAAGGACGGCCAGGTCATCCTGGTGGACGAGTTCACGGGCCGCCTCATGTTCGGCCGCCGCTACTCTGACGGCCTCCACCAGGCGATCGAGGCCAAGGAGGGGGTGCGGATCGAGCGCGAGACCCAGACCCTGGCCTCCATCACCTTCCAGAACTACTTCCGCATGTACGAGAAGCTGGCGGGCATGACGGGCACCGCCAAAACGGAGGAGGAGGAGCTCCGGAAGATCTACGGGCTGGAGGTGGTGGTGATCCCCACCCACAAGCCCATGATCCGCAAGGACTACCCAGACGTGGTGTTCAAGACGGAGCGGGCCAAGTGGCGGGCGGTGGTGGAGGAGATCAAGCGGTGCCACCAGCGGGGCCAGCCGGTGCTGGTGGGGACCCGGTCCATCGAGAAGAGTGAGATGCTGTCGGAGCTCCTGGGGCGGGAGGGGATCGCCCACCAGGTTCTGAACGCCAAGCACCACGAGCGGGAAGCGCAGATCATCGCCCAGGCGGGCCGGCTGGGTGCGGTGACCATCGCCACCAACATGGCCGGCCGGGGGGTGGACATCCTCCTGGGCGGCAACCCTCCGGACCCCGAGGAGGCGGAGCGGGTCCGGCAGCTGGGTGGGCTGCACGTGATCGGCACGGAGCGGCACGAGGCCCGTCGGATCGACAACCAGCTGCGGGGCCGCGCGGGCCGCCAGGGCGACCCGGGCTCCTCCCGGTTCTTCCTCTCCCTGGAGGACGAGCTGCTGCGGCTGTTCGCGGGCGAGCGCATCGCCGCCCTCATGGACCGCCTGCGGATCGACGAGGACACGCCCATCGAAAGCCCTCTACTGACCCGCCAGATCGAGGGAGCCCAGAAGCGGGTGGAGCAGTACCACTTCGACCTGCGCAAGCACGTGCTGGAGTACGACGACGTGATGAACGTCCAGCGCAAGACCCTGTACGGGGAGCGCCGCAAGGTCCTGGAGGGCCGGGACCTGCGGGAGAACGTGCTGGACATGATCGAACGGCAGCTGCGCTCCCTGGTGGAGGCGTACTGCCCGGCCCAGGCGCCCCGGGAGGAGTGGGACCTGGAGGGCCTGCTGGCCGAGGCGGCGCAGCTGGTGCCCGCCCCGGAGGTGTTGGCCCTGTCCGCAGACAGCCTGGCGGGACGGACCGCAGAGCAGGTGGCGGAAGAGCTGGTGAGCGCTGCCCTGCGGGCGTACGAGGCCAAGGAGGAGGAGGTCGGCGCAGATCTCCTGCGGGAGGTGGAGCGGGTGGTGCTCCTCTCTCACATCGACCGCAAGTGGATCGACCACCTCTACGCCATGGACGAGCTGCGGGAGGGCATCGGCCTGCGTGCGTACGGCCAGACCAGCCCCCTGCTGGAGTACCAGAAGGAAGCGTACGAGCTGTTCCAGGACATGCTGCAGGCCATCCAACGGGACACGATCCGGGATCTGTTCCGGCTCCGCGTGGAGCGGGAAGTTCCCCGGGCGGCCCCGGTGGCCCGGGTCACCGCGCAGCGGGGACCCGAGGAAGCCACCACTCTCGGTTCTGCGGCGGTGCAGGAGGTGGCGCGGGGTGCGGAGGTCCGGGAAGCAAGACCGCAGCCCGTCACCGTGGGCGTCAAGGTGGGACGGAACGACCCGTGTCCGTGCGGCAGCGGCAAGAAGTACAAGAAGTGCTGCGGCCGTGCGTCCTGACGACCCCGGCTGGGTTGGCCCCGTGCTACAGTGGACTGGGAGGAGTCGAGGAAGGGATCGGACGTGATCGACCGGTTGCGGCTTCAGGTGGAAGAAGACCTCCGGCGTCTGGAGGACGTCGGGAGGTATCTTTGAGGCGCCGGAGCGGCAGGCGCGGCTTGCGGGGTTAGAGCAGCAGGCCCAGGACCCCGGGCTGTGGCAGGATGTGGACCGCGCGCGGCGGGTCCACCAGGAGCTGGAGGCCCTGCGGGAGCAGCTGGAGGCGATGCGGGCCCTGCGCAAGGGCCTACAGGACCTTCAGGAGTGGCTGCAGCTGGGGCCCACGGA
Source organism: Armatimonadota bacterium (assembly GCA_025060455.1). Lineage (GTDB taxonomy): Bacteria > Sysuimicrobiota > Sysuimicrobiia > Sysuimicrobiales > Sysuimicrobiaceae > Tepidifontimicrobium. The sequence continues at coordinate 2,534 of JANXBY010000060.1, read as the reverse complement.
GCCCGAGGAGATCCAGCTCCTGGAGCAGGAGGCGCAGGCCCTACACGAGCGCCTGGACCGCCTCGAGCTGGAAACCCTCCTGAGCGGCCTGCACGACGCCCGCAACGCCCTGCTGTCCGTGCACGCGGGCGCGGGCGGGGTGGAGGCGCAGGACTGGGCCCAGATGCTCCTGCGCATGTACCTGCGGTGGGCGGAGCGGAAGGGGTACTCGGCAGAGGTCCTGGACGTGTCGCCGGGGGAGGAGGCGGGGATCAAGAGCGCCACGGTCCTGGTGCGGGGTCCGTACGCGTACGGATATCTCAAGGGGGAAGGGGGCACCCATCGCCTGGTGCGCATCTCCCCCTTCGACGCCGCGCACCGCCGGCACACCTCCTTCGCCCTGGTGGAGGTGCTGCCCGAGGTGGAGCCGGTGGCGGTCCAGATCCGCCCGGAGGAGCTGCGGGTGGAAACCTTCCGCAGCGGCGGTGCGGGCGGCCAGAACGTGAACAAGGTGGAGACCGCGGTGCGGATCACCCACTTGCCCACGGGCCTCGTGGTCCAGTGCCAGAACGAGCGCAGCCAACATGCCAACCGGGAGAACGCCCTGAGGATCCTGGCCGCACGGCTGTACGAGCTGCGGCGCCGCGAGCAGGAGCAGGAGCTGCGGGCCCTGCGGGGCGAGCACCGGGAGGCCGCGTGGGGCAACCAGATCCGCTCCTACGTGCTCCAGCCCTACACCCTGGTGAAGGACCACCGCACCGGGCACGAGACCGGCAACGCGGAGGCGGTTCTGGAGGGGGAGCTGGACGGTTTCATCTATGCCTACCTGCGGCACCGGGCCGAGCAGGAGTCCCGGACCGCGGAGCCCCAGGCGGGGTAAATCCCTAGTGGCCGTGCTCAACCACCGCCTGCTGGTCGCCCTGGTGGCCGTCGGGGTAGCCGCCTCCGCGGCGGTGGTGTGGGAGCGGCACCAGGTGGAGTCCGGCTACCGCACGGTGGAGCTGGTAGCCGACTCCGAGGACTGGCGGATCCTGGCCCAGCGGGAGGGTATCCCGGCCGACGCCCTGTGGGAGGCCCTGCGGCAGCGGGGCGTGGGCTCCGTGGCGGTGTACGAGGCCACCCTGCGCCGCCTGCAGGACGAGGGCCGGGTCACGTACAGGTCCGGCGCGGAGCTGCAGGACCTCCTGCGCACCGGGGCGCTCTCGCCCCGGTTGCGTCCCGTGGCTTCATCCGCGGAGCCGGGGTCGGTGTACGTGATGCCCGCCGACCCGGAGGTGGCACGGCAGGTGGAGTGGGGCTTCCGGACCGCCCTGGGGCCGGACCGGGTGGCGGCGGTGCTGGCAGACCCCCTGGTGCTGCGGGTGCGGGGACGGTTGCGGGACGTGGAGGAGACCGGACTGGGGTTTTTGCCTTCCTCGGTGCGCCGGTGGGAAGCGATGGGCTTCCGGGTGGTGCTGCGGCCCCGCAACGCGCGCAGCTTCGACCGCGACCGTCTTGAGGAACGCATCCGGGGCTACGGGGAGCTCCTCCGAGGCCGGCTGGTGGTGTTCGACCTCAACGAGGTGCTGGGCTACGAGCGGCTGGTGGAGGCCGCGGGGAAGAGTTTGAAGGCGCTGGGCGCTGTGTACGGTCGCGTGGAGGTGTTAGTACCCGCCCGCCGCATGCGGGGCGAGGAGGCCATGACGCGGTGGATGCGGCCCCAGGTGGTGCGGGTTATCAGCATCCCGCCGGAAGAAGTCGAGAAGCTGACGCCGGACGACGCGGTGGAGCGGTTTGTGCGGGGCGTGCGGGAGCGGAATTTGCGGGTGGTGTACCTCCGGCCGTATCTGCAGACCCCCGGTGGGGTAGACGCGGTGGAGGCGAACCTCGACTACGCCGCGCGGGTGGCTGCGGCGGTCAGGGCTGCAGGCTTCCAGCTGGGGCCGGCAGGCCCGCTTCCGGAACTGCCACCTTCGCCCTTGAGGTGGGGCGCGGTGGTGGCCGCCGTGGGGTGCATGGCGCTGCTGGGGGCGGTCGCCGCAGGCCTCCTCGGGCGGCCGCTGCCGCCGCACGTGCCGGTCGTTTGGACGGCGGCGGCCGTGTGCGTGGTACTGGCCGTTCAGGCCGGGGGGCTGCGGGACTGGGCGGACAAGTTCACCGCGCTAGGAGCCGCGGTTGCGTTCCCGGTCCTTGGCTTGGCGCACGTGTCCGCGCGTGCGGCCTCCGGGGCCGGTTTGGGCGGTGCCCTGGCCGGGCTGTGGGCTGCGAGCGCGGTGTCCGCGTCCGGCGGGCTGGTGGTGGCGGCGCTGCTGGTGGACTGGCCCTACCGGCTGGCCGGGGACGGGTTTTTCGGAGTCAAGCTGGCCACCGTGGCGCCCGCCCTCCTGGTGGCAGGCTTCTGGCTGGCCCGGGAGTACCAGCCCCGGGAGGCGGTGCGTCAGGTAGGAAGTTGGCTTTCGCGGCCGGTCACCCTGGGGAGCGCGCTGGCGGTGGTTGCGGTGGCTGCCGCGGGGCTGTTGCTGCTGGTTCGCACTGGCAACACCGGCCTCCCGATGGCCGCCGTGGAGGAGCGGGTG
>JANXBY010000021.1 GCA_025060455.1 Armatimonadota bacterium | reverse complement strand
CGGTGCCCACCAGGCTGTCGGGGAACGCCACCCACTCTCCGTCCTGTTCCCGCGTGGCCACCACCGTGGCCAGGTACTCCAGGTTCACCTGGTGCACGATGCCGGTCCCCGGCGGCACCACCCGGAAGTTCCGGAAGGCCTGCTGGGCCCACCGCAGCAGGGCGTACCGCTCCCGGTTGCGCTCGTACTCGCGCTCCACGTTGAAACGGAAGGCGAAGGCCGAACCGAACGCGTCCACCTGGACGGAGTGGTCGATCACCAAATCCACGGGCACCAGCGGGTTGATGCGCTTCGGGTCACCGCCCATCCGGGCCACCGCGGACCGCATGGCGGACAGGTCCACCACCGCGGGGACCCCTGTGAAGTCCTGCAGCAGCACCCGCGCGGGCAGGAAGGGCACCTCCCACCCAGTCTCCCCGGGCTTCCAGCGGGCCAGCAGCCGCACGTCCTCCTCCCGGAACGGCTCGCTGCCCGCGTTCCGGAGCACGTTCTCCAGCAGCACCTTCACGGTGAAGGGGATCTGGTCCAGGGGAAGGGCCAGCTGTCCGTCTAGCGCCGCCAGCCGGCAGTAGGACACGCCTGTCCCCGCGAGGGGCGCGCGGGCACCGAGGGGGTCGTGGTGGCTCAACGGCATCACCTCACGCGTGAGTGTGGGGCCGCAGCCGGGCTTGCGTCCCGGACTATTGTACGCCGTCTGAGGACGTCGGGAAGCGCGTGACGCCCCTGTGACCGGGGAAGGTATCATTACCTAACCGGAAAACTTGCCAGGGGGTGGAACATGTCGTCCCAGGGAGTGGTAGCTGGCCGGGTCACGCGCCGGCAGCTGTTGAAGACTGCCGCAGCCGCGGGCGTCGCCGCAGCGCTGGGGGGTCAGCCGGCGGCGTCTGCCCAGACCGCCTGCCCGCAGGCCACCAACGGGGCCGGGTTTTACCGGTTCCGGGTCGGCTCGTTCACCGTCATGGTCCTGGCCGACGGGACGGCACCCGTGCCCCGGGTGCTTCCCACCTGGGGCGCCAACCCTGACCGCCAGGAGGAGTTCCGCCGGACGCTGGAGTCCTACTTCCTCCCTGTGATTGACGGTGTGAACTCGTACCACCCGGTGCTGGTGGACACGGGCCGCAACAAGGTGCTCATCGACACCGGCCTGGGGCCTCTGGGGCCTGCCACCACGGGTAAGCTCGCCCAACACCTCCGGAACGCCGGGGTCAACCCGGAGGACGTGGACACCGTGTTCATCACCCACTGCCACCCGGACCACATCGGAGGCCTGAACCCGCAGGGCCGGCCCGCGTTCCCCCGCGCCCGGCTGGTGATCGGCGAGCTGGAGTTCAACTTCTGGACTTCGCAGGCCCAGCCGACCCCCGCGGTGCAGCAGAACATCCTGCCGCTGCGGGACCGGTTCGTGCGCGTCCGGGCGGGCCAGGAGATCGTCCCGGGGCTGGTGGCGGTGGAGAGCTTCGGGCACACCCCCGGACACCTTTCCGTGCGAGTGCAGTCGGGGAACGAGTCACTGCTGGTGTTCGGGGACGCCGCGGGCCACTACATCCTGTCCCTGCGCCACCTGGGCTCGTACCTGGTGTTCGACATGAACGGCCCGCAGGCCGCCGCGGTGCGCCGCAGGCTGTTCGCCGAGGTGGCCGACCAGGGCACGCTCATCACCGCCTACCACTTCCCGTTCCCCGCGGTGGGCCGCATCCGGCGGGTGGACGACCACTTCGAGTTCGTCCCCGCGGTGTGGACGTGGTGAGGGGGTGGCGCGCCCGGAGGGAATCGAACCCCCGACCTGAGGCTTAGGAGTCCCCTGCTCTATCCACTGAGCTACGGGCGCGTCCGGCAGGATTTTACCACGCCCCGGTCACGACCCGGGTTCAGCGGGCACCGGGGTCCACCCCTGACGTGTCCTCGCCATCCCTCGCAGCAGCATCCAAGCCGGCACCGCCACGCTCGCCACCAGCACCGCGGCCACCCCCCCAAGCCCCAGCCGGCCTGCCACCACGCTTCCCAGTACCGGGTAGCCCAGGACCGCGCCCCGCGCCACGAACTCCGCCACCCCGAACCTGCGGCCTCGTTCGGCCACCGACGAAAGGTCCGAGATGAGGGCCGTGGACGCCACCACTCCCGCGGACCACCCGATCCCTACGAGGAACAGAAAGGCGGTGGCCGCCCAGAAGGTGGGGACGGCCACGGACCCGTAGGTGGAAAGCCCCGTGAGGAGCAGCGAGGCCAACATCACCGGCACCCGGCCCATTCGGTCCGCCAGCGCGCCTAGCGGGATGGAGAAGGCGAACATCCCGATGCTGTGGATGGCGATGGCCCACACGATGTCCGACACCGCGTGTCCGTGAGCCCGCATGGCCACCGGAGCCAGGGCCATGGAAAGGGTCATCAGGCCCCAGTTGGCGGCGTACGTGGCCACCGCGGCGGGCAACCGCCACGGCCCCGCTCGCTCCGGCCTCCCCTCGGATCCCGGGGATTGCTCGGCTGTCACCAGCTTGCCGAGCTCCACTGGGTCCGGCCGCAGGGCCCGCATCAACGGCAGGATGGCCACCTGCAGGAGGGCCGCTGCAGACCATGTCCACACCACCGCCGCCATTTCAGATCCGGCGAGCCTGGAGCTCACAGACGTGACCGCCGGGGAGATCACAGCGCCCACCGCGCTACCGAAGAACAGGAACCCCACCGCCCGGCCGCGCAGCTCCGGCGGGTGCATGTCCGCGGCCGCCACGGACAGTTGCCGCAGGGGAGCCGCCACCGCACTGAGGAGCAGGATGGAGGCGGCCACGCCCCACGGGCGGTGCAGGTGGAAGGTCCACGCCACGGCCGCGGCCGCCACCGCGGCCAGGGCCGCGCTCCCCGCGAACACCGGGCCCCGGCCGAACCGGTCCATCAGCCGGCCTCCCGGGTACGCGGTCAGCACCTGCCCAAGCCCGCTCAGGCTCAGGGCCAGCCCCGTGAGCGCCACGTCTCCCGTGAGGTGCAGGAACATGATCCCGCCCAGGGCCGGAATCAGCTGGAAGGTGGCGGTAGACAGCGCCTGAGCGCCGGCCAGCAGCCGCATGTGCCGCCGGATCGTGGACTGCACCGGGTGGGGGCCAGGTTCCGTCAACACCAGAAGTCTACCACGGGACGTAGGGGACCCGGCCCCGCCCGCGAAAGCTGTTTGTGTGCCCTGCGTGGTGGTGTCCGTGCACGACGTGGCCCCGCCCTACCTGCCAGGGCTCCGCGCGTTGCTGAGCGAGCTGGACCGCCTCCAGGCCTTCCCCCGGGTCCTCAAGGTAGTCCCTAACCTTGACGGTCGCTTCCCCCTGCACCGGAGCGCGGAGCTGGTGGATCTGCTTCGGGCAGAGGGCGCGGCGGGCTCCGAGGTGGTGTTGCACGGTTACACCCACCGCACCTCAGGCCCCCTGGCAGACGGGTGGACGGTTCGCCTGCGGGCCGCCGCCTTCGCGCCGCACGACGCGGAGTTCGTGAGCGTCGGGCCGGCCGAAGCGCTCAGACGGCTCCAGGCCGGCCTGGAGGAGCTCAATCGGTGCGGGCTGCGGGCCTACGGGTTCTGCGCCCCGGGATGGCTGGGGGCGCGTTGGCTTCCGGAGCTGCTGCGTGCGTCAGGCTTCCGCTACCACGTGACCATGGGCTGGCTCCACGACCTGGTGGGCAGCCGGCGCGTGTGGACCCCTTGGTTCGGGTCGGTGGGAACCGGAGGCGTGCACGAGCTGCTGGTCCACGTGGGGGGAGCCGCCGGCGCGTGGGCCGGCCGGACCCGGTGGGGTGTGGTGAAAGCCTTTTTCCACCCGCAGCGGCCCACGTGGGCCCCGCAGTTGGAGCGGCTGCGGCGGGCCCTGCGGCGCCGGCGGCCGGTGACCTACGCGGCGTTGCTCGATGGCTGAGCCAGTGCTATCGTTCGTCATCCCCGCCCGCAACGAGGCAGACTACGTGGCGCGGGCCTTGGCCTCCGTGGCGGCACAGGACTGGCCCCTCCTTGGGCTGGAGGCGGTGGTGGTGGACAACGGGTCGTCAGACGGCACCTCCCGGGCGGTGGAGGAGTTCGCCCGGAGCAACCCCGGGCTTGCCGTCCGCATCGTACGGGAGCCCGTACGCGGGCGGGGACGAGCCAAGAACTCAGGGGCCAGGGCGGCGGCGGGGACCTGGCTGGTGTTCCTGGACGCGGACTCCGTGGCAAGCCCCGGCCTGGTGCGGGCCGTCCTCCGCCGCGCGCAGGCCGGTTACCCCGCGGGAAGCATCCGGGTGTTGGCAGACTCCCGCGACCTGCTGGACCGAGGCTTCTTCGCGCTCCTGGAGTTCGGGAAGCAGCTGTTCGGGATCCGTGCGCAGATGTTCTACTGCCGTCGCGACGTGTTCTCCGAACTGGGCGGGTTCCGGGAAGACCTGGAGATCGCGGAGGACCTGGAGTTTTTGCGCAGGGTGCAGGCCGCGGGCGTGCCCACGTGCCACGTCACCGAGGCGCACATCGCCACCTCCCCCCGCCGCCTGCGGGCCCTGCCTCTTCGCCTGGGCATGCTGGTCACCTTCTGCCGGTGGGCCCTGGCCCACGTGGGGGTTGGCCGGCGCTGGCCGTACTGACCGTGCAGCTCTGGCAACGTGCTTTGGGCTTCCACCGCAGCGGGCGCGGCCGGGCGGCGGGTGCTCTGCGGGTGTGGCTGTGGTGGGAGTGGCTCACCACGCGCTGGTGGCGGCTGCGGCCCATCCGGCCCGGAGGGCTGCTCCTATACTCCGTGCGGCGCTGGAAGGGACCCACCGTGCGGCTACGAGACGGAGCCGTGGTACGGCGTGGGGACCGGGTCCTGGAGCTGCACCTGCACAACGCCCTCTTCCCCCGACAGGCCACCGACTCCCCATGGCCATACCTGGCCGCGCTGCGTGAGGACCTCGTCGCCCTACGCCACCGGATGGCTCAGGACCACGCGGTGGCCGCCCACGGCGTCACGGTGTTCGCAGAACCAGCCCGCCGGCTTGGGTTCGAGGTGCGGCCCCTGCCCCGCAGCCCCTGGTGGCGCCTGGTGCGGTTCTTCCTGTGGGGCCTGCGGGCCGTCTACCACCCCCGGGGCCGGGGGCACAAACCACCCCCGTGGCCCGCGGAGGTGTGGCTGCCCCTTGATACCCTACCGGGTAGGGTAAAAGCCCGATGACCGCGTCGGGCACAGGCCGGATGGTAAGTCGCGCGCAACCCCCGCTACGCTGCAGAGGGAAAGGAGGCGACGGCGATGCACCGTGTGGTGATCCTGGGAGGCGGCAGCGGAGGGGCCATCGCGGCCAAGCGGCTGGGGGAGTGGTCCCGGCCCGGGGAGGTGGAGGTGGTCCTGGTGGACCGCAGCCCGTGGCACGAGTACCGGCCCAGCTACCTGTGGGTGATGACGGGCAAGCGGGAGCCCGACCAGGTCCGCCGCCCGCTGAAGCTACTGGAAGCCCGCTACGGAACCCGGGTCGTGCAGGCCACGGTGACCCGGATCGACCCAGACGCCCGCCGGGTGGAAACCGACGCAGGCCCGCTGGACTACGACTTCCTGGTGGTGGCCCTGGGGGCGATCCTGAGGCCAGACGCCCGCACGGACGGCCTCGAGGGGCCCTGGGAGCTGGAGCACGCCCTGCGCCTGCGGGAGCGGCTGCGGGAGTTCCGCGGCGGCCACGTGGTGGTGGGGCCCGCGGAGTGGCCGTACCGCTGCCCGCCGGCGCCCTTCGAGGTGGCCTTCATGGTGCGCTACCTGGCAGACCAGCGCCACGTGTCGGACCGGACCCGCATCACCGTGTTCCACCCGTGGCAGCAGCCCATGGAGACCTTCGGCCCCCTCATGGTGGAAGGCTTCCGGGCGTTCCTGCAGCAGTTCCGGGTGGACTTCCAGGGCGGGTTCCAGCTCGCGAGCCACGACCGCGACCGGCGGGTGCTGCGGGCCGCAGACGGTAGGACCCTGGAGTACGACCTGGCGGTGTTGATCCCACCCCACGCGCCGCCCGAAGCGGTGAGGAACTCGCCTCTGGCAGCCTCCGGAGGCTACATGGACGTGACGCTCCCGAGCATGGCCTCCCCGCGCTACCCGGAGGTGTACGGGGTGGGCGACGTGGTCGCACCCACCATCGGGCTGGGAATGGCGGGCGTGTTCGCCCACTTCCAGGCGGACCACGTGGTCACCCAGATCCTGGACCGCGTGCGGTGCGCGTACCTGGGCGAGCTGTACAACATGGTCGGCGTGTGCGTCATGGACACCGGCTACATGGGGGCCGCGGTGTGGTGCGACTTCACGGACAAGCTGTACGGACGGTCGCCGTATCCGGACTGCAGGCTGCTGGGCGGCATGCGGCTGTTCCGGTCCGTGAAGGTGGGGTTCGAGCGGCTGTGGTTTGCCAGCCTGTTCGGTCGCTGAGGAGGGACGCCATGGCAGAGGTGCGTGAACGACAAGTCGACCGCGAGGCGCTGGACCGACTGGCAGCCAAGCTGGCCGAGCGCGCGGACGCGGTGGAGCAGCTGTTGGACGTGTTGGGCCGGCTGCAGGCCAGCGGGCTGCTGGCGGCGGTGGAGGGAGTGCTGGAGGAGTTCGACGAGCAGTTCAGCGCCGCCACCCGGCCGGAGCTGATGACCCTGGTGGCCAACCTGATGATGGTGCTCGGGGCACTGGGCCAGGTGCGCTACGAGCCCCTGTTCCGCCTCGCCTTGTACGCGGCTCAGGCAGCCAACGAGAAGCTGGGGCAGCCCCGGACCCGTCCCCTGAGTCTGGGGGAAGTGTGGCGGATGCTCCGCAGCCCCGAGGTGGCCCAGCTCCTGGAGGTGGTGCTGGCCGCCCTGAGGGCCATGCGGCCTCCGCAGCCGTCCCGGTAGGCGGCCCCAGGAATCGCGGGCGAGATTCCTTGGGGCCGCGGTGACCACCCCAGAGGCAAGCTCGCCGTCGACCCGGCCGGGCTTGAGTTGGGGCGGCGGTGCGGGGGGTTACAGCCACACCACCACGGGCCCGTTCTGCCCCGGGGCAGCTACGTGGATGTGGGCCATCTGCACGTCCACGATCCGCGACACCTCCAGGCGGTAGCGGATGCTGGCCCCGTCCTCCGCCACCTCGAACGTGGCCACCCCAAAAGCCCGCGAGGCCACCGTGATTACCTGTTCCCGGCCCCACAGGTGGGCCACGAACACCGCCGGCGCCTGAGCGTGTCCCGGACCGACAGCCCAAGCCAGCGCCGCTGCAGCCACCACCCACGCCACCGTCCTGACCATGTCGCCCTCACGGACGCGGGCAGTGCGCGGCGGGTTGCACCTGGCGGCTATGGTTGCCATCCGCGGATTCGCCGGCCTATACTCCGCGTGACGTGGCTTTAGACGTCCCTGTGGGCGTCGTCCTGCAAGGCTTTTCGAAAATCCCGGACGGCCTTGCCCAGGGAGGAACCGATCTCCGCCAGCCGAGAGGGCCCAAAGACGAGGAGGGCGACAACCAGGATGACGACCAGCTCCGCCGCGCCGATGCTGCCGAACCCCATGGCTTTCAGGCCTCCTTCGTGGATTCAAACGGCCGCATGGCTCCTTTGGTTCCCGCTGTTGGCGGTGCTGGCCCTCCCGCTCCCGTGTCCCGCCGGCGGGTACCCCCGCTTGAGCGGCGCCCTTCCCGCGGTGGAACAGCGCGTGGCGGACGCCCTGCGACGGGCAGGCCTAGGCGGGCGGGTGGTGAGGATCGCTGTGGACTCCAACGGCTTCCTCACCGTGGGCGCCCTCGTGCTGACCTACCCCGCGGCAGGCCCGCAGGCGCGGGCGGGGCTGGAGTCTCTCGTGGGATCCGCGCTGCGCGCGGTGTTCGAGGCAGTCCCCTCCTTGGACGAGCTGGACGTTACCGTGCTCCGAAGCGGGCCCCGCGCCGGAGGCAAGGCCGGGCAGGAGCCGGTTTTCACGGCTGCCGTTTCTCAGCGGGAGTATCGCTCTGCGACGTCCGCCGCCGCTGAGGAGTGGGTACGCTCCCTGCCGCGCACCTGGGTCGCTCAGTCGGTTTCCCCCTTCACACCGCCGCCGCTCCGGACCGATCCGGGCTCTTCCCCGCCACCGCTTCGCAGCCTGGCGGAGCGGGCCCGCGAGCTGCCCGACCGGGTGCGGGGCTTCGTCAGCGGCCGCGTGGTCGGAGGCGTCCTGTACCGCGGGTCGCCCCGCCGCCGCGCGGTGGCCCTTACGTTTGACGACGGCCCCGAGCCCCTGTACACCCCCTTGCTCCTGGACATCCTGGACCGGCTCGGTGTACGGGCCACCTTCTTCCTGGTGGGGCGGCGCGCAGAACAGTACCCCTACCTCGCCCGGGCGGTCGTCTCCGCCGGCCACGAGGTGGGAAACCACGGTTACCGGCACGTCTCGCTGCCGGGCCTTTCCGAAGTGGGCCTGGACGACGAGCTGCGACGGGCGCAGCGGGCCATCGAGCAGAGTGCAGGGCAGCGGCCCGCCTACCTCAGGCCCCCAGGCGGCCGGTACGATCGCCGCGTGGTCAAGGCGGCCTCGCAACTGGACCTGGTGACGGTGCTGTGGACCGACGGGCCGGGAGACTACACCGGCCTGGACCCGGAGCGCCTGAAGGTCCAGCTGCTGTCCAGGGTGTACTCGGGTGGCATCCTGCTCCTGCACCAAGGGACCCCGAACACCCTGAAGGTGCTCCCGGAGGTGGTGAGCGTCCTGCGTCGTCTGGGCTACCAGGTGACCACCGTTTCCGGGCTGCTCGGACGGTAGACGCGGGGTGCGAGCTTCCCGGGCCCACGGGGCCGCTGTACGCGATATGGACGTGCGGTGGGCGTTGTCCGTGTTGGGAGCCGTCCTGGTGGCCTGCTCCGGGCCACAGGCGGCCCCCTCGCCGCCCGGCGTGGCGAAGCGAGAGGGCACGCAGGCTTCTACCACGCGCCTCGGGCCGGTGCGCGTCTACGTGCCCAACAGCCTGTCCGACACGGTCACCGTGATCGACCCAGCCTCCCGCCGCGTGCTGTTCACCTTCCCCGTGGGGAAGAGCCCCCAGCACGTGGTGCCCTCCTACGACCTGCAGACCCTGTGGGTGAACAACAACGGCGGCGACAGCCTGACGCCCATCGACCCCCGCACGGGGCGGCCCGGACGGCCGGTCCGCGTGGAAGACCCCTACAACCTGTACTTCACCCCGGACGGCCGGTACGCGGTGGTGGTGGCCGAGCGGCTGCGGAGGCTGGACTTCCGCGACCCTCACACCTTCCGGAAGATGGACAGCGTCCCGCTGCCCTGCCGGGGGCCCAATCACCTGGACTTTTCCGCGGACGGGGCCTACTTCCTGGTGAGCTGCGAGTTCGACGGCCGGCTGGTGAAAGTGGCGACTGCGTCGCACCAGGTGGTGGGTGTCCTGCAGCTGGGCGCCATGCCGCAGGACGTTCGCCTCGCTCCGGACGGCCGCCACTTCCTCGTGGCGGACATGCTGCGCGACGGCGTCCACGTGGTGGACGGAGACCAGCTGCGCGCGGTGGCGTTCGTGACCACAGGGGTAGGCGCCCACGGCGTGTACCCCGACGCGGAGGGCCGACGGGTGTACGTGGCCAACCGCGGGTGGCACACGGTGTACGGCGGCCGGCGGGGGCCCGGCAGCGTGGCGGTCCTAGACGGCCGGTCCCTCCGGGTCCTTGCACGCTGGCCCGTGCCCGGGGGCGGCAGCCCCGACATGGGCAACTTCACCCCGGACGGCAAGGAGCTGTGGCTGGCCGGCCGCTACGACGACGAGGTGTACGCCTTCGACACCCGCACCGGCCGGTTGGTGGGCCGGATCCCTACCGGCCGCGGGCCCCACGGCCTGACGGTATGGCCGCAGCCGGGCCGCTACTCGCTTGGGCACACCGGCAACATGCGCTGACGGGCCGCCTACCCCCAGGCGCGGCCTTCGCGGATGGCCCGCCACACCCGCTCAGGCCGCAGGGGCGTGTCCAGGTGCAGCACGCCAAATGTTCGCAGGGCGTCCAGCACCGCGTTGGCGAACGCCGGCGTGGCGCCGATGGTGCCCGCCTCGCCCACGCCCTTGGCACCCAGGGGGTTGGTGGGGGACGGTGTGACCGTGCGGTGCATCTCTATCGCGGGCGCGTGCACCGCGCGAGGAACCGGGTAGTCCGCCAGTGTCGCGACGAGGGGCTGGCCTGCCGGGTCGTACGCCACCTCCTCCAGCAGGGCCTGGCCCATGGCCTGCACCACGCCTCCCTGGATCTGGCCTTCCACCAGGAGCGGGTTGACCACCACCCCGCAGTCGTCCACGCTGACGTAGCGCAGCACGTCGACCTCTCCCGTCTCCGGGTCGACCTCCACCACGCACAGGTGGGCACCGAACGGAGCGGTGGCCTGCTCCACCACGAACGTGCCCTCCTCCTCCAGGCCCGGGGTCAGCCCCTCCGGCAGGCGGCTGGCCTGGTAGGCGGCCTCTGCCACCGCCGCCACGGTGACCGTCCGTTCCGAGCCGCGCACCGCGAAAACTCCGTCCCGCAGCTCCACGTCCCTCACGGACGCCTCCAGCAGGTGGGCGGCGATGCGCTGCATCTTTCGGCGGACCTTGTCCGCGGCGCGCAGCACCGCGGAACCACCCACCACCAGGGTGCGGCTGCCCGCGGTCCCCATGCCGGAGGCCACCGCCAGGGTGTCCCCGTGTACCACCTGCACCCGGTCGGGCGGAATTCCCAGTCGGTCTGCCGCCACCTGCGCGAGGCCCGTGGCGCCTCCCTGGCCGTGGGGCGACGTCCCAGTGAACACCACCGCGCTGCCGTCGGGGGCCACACGGACCCGGGCCGTCTCCCACCCGAAGGTGCACACCTCCACGTAGCACGAAAGCCCGATCCCCAGGTAGCGGCCTTGAGCCCTCAACTGGGCCTGCTGGCGCCGCAACTCCCGGTAGCCCGCGCGGTCCAGCAGGACCCGTAGGGCCTTGCGGTAGTCGCCGCTGTCGTAGCGCGCCCCGGTGGGCGACCGGTAGGGGAACGCGCTCTTCGGCAGCAGGTTGCGGCGGCGCACCACCGCGGCATCCAGGCGCAGCTCCGCGGCCACCAGGTCCACCAGCCGCTCCAGGTAAAACGTGGCCTCCGGCCGCCCGGCGCCGCGGTACGCGCCGGTGGGCGTCTTGTGGGTGTAGACTTCCGCCACTTCCGCCTGCACGTGGTCGATCGCGTACGGGCCGGTGAGCACCCGGACGGTGAGGGCGGGAATATCCACAGTGGTGGCCAGGGTGTACGCGCCGATGTCCGCCACCAGCCTCGCCCGGATGGCCAGGATCCGGCCCCGCGGGTCGCAGGCCACCTCGAACTCACCCGCCTGCGAACGGCCCTGCGCGGTGGCTACCAGGTTCTCCCGCCGGCTTTCCACCCACTTCACCGGCCGTCCCAGCCTGCGGCTGAGCTCCGCCACCAGGACCTCCTCCGGGTAGGTGTTCAGCTTGGCGCCGAACCCGCCGCCCACGTCCGGCGCCACCACCCGGATCCGGTTGGCCTCAAGCCCCAGGGCGTCTGCCAGGGCGTCCCGCAGGTCGTGCGGCACCTGGGTGGAGGACCACACCGTCAGCAGCCCCAAAGCTCCGTCCCAGGAAGCCAGGACGCCGCGTGTCTCCATCGGTATCGCGGCCACCCGCTGCTGGCGGATGGTCGCCCGCACCACCCGGTACGCCTGAGCGAACGCGCCGTCGGGATCCCCGGCGCGGACCTGGCGGCGGTACGCCACGTTGGTGCGCAACTCCGGGTGCACCAGGACCCTGTCGTGCAACGCCTCCTGCGGGTCCGTGACCGCCTCGAGCGGCTCGTACGCCACTTCCACCAGCGCTGCGGCATCTTCCGCCTGCGCGCGGCTTGCGGCCACCACCGCCGCCACCGGTTCCCCCACGTACCGCACCACCCCGCGCGCCAGCGTCGGGTGGGGCGCCAGCTTTGCCCCCCGCAGGCCCTCCGCGGGCACGGGCGGCAAGCTGAGGTCGTCTGCGGTGACCACCGCCACCACGCCCGGTGCACCGCGCGCTCGAGCCGCCTCGATCCGGAGGATGCGGGCGTGGGCGTGCGGGCTGCGCACGACTGCCACGTGCAACGTGCCCTCCGGCATCAGGTCGTCCACGAAGGCGCCGCGCCCGCGCACCAGTTTCGGATCTTCCAACCGCGGCATCCGCCGTCCAGTCCACACCGTCCCTTCGCCCATCGCTCCCTCCCAACAGGCGTTCGGAGTCTATTCTAGCCTTTCCCGGGGAACACATTGCTACAGAGCGACGGTGCACGGTCGGGCAGGAAGCCTGACCTTTGGGGTCCGAAAAATGCTCGCACGCGGCGATCGGCCTGGCCCGGCTGGGGCCTACCCGGCCCTGTGGGCGGCGGTGGTGTTGCTGTCCGCCGGCGCACTCTGGGCGTCTGTGCGGCCACCAGCGCCCCCGAGGCCGGCTCCCTTGCAGGGGGCGGCCCAGCTTCCTGACGGAGCCGCCCCGGTTCCCCCCGCCGCGGCATCTCCCGCGACACCCCCTCCCGAGGTGAGAGGGGACGCAGCCGCGTCCGGTTACTGGGTGCGGTTCGGGCCCACACAGGACCGGGAGCACTTGATCCGGCTGGTAGACCGGGTGCTGGACCGCCACGGGGTGGTGGGCAGGGTGCAGACGGTGTACACGGTGGTGGGCTACAAGGTCACCTCGGGCCCGGTGCGGACGCGCACGGCTGCGGAGCAGCGGCGCAGGCTGCTGGAGACGGTGGGGCTCCGTTCCCAGGTCCACGACCACCCTGACGGCTACGTCCTCGACTTCGGGCAGTTCCGCAACGCCCCCGCCGCAGAGCGCTTGGCCCGCGCGATCCGGAGCCGGGGGTACGGCGCGGCAGTGAGGCCCGTGCAGGCTGCATCCTACGCGGTGGTGGTCGGCCCGGTGGCCGAAAAGGCCGCCGCGGCCCTGGCCCGCACCCTGGACGGCGCCGGGGTCCCCGTTTCCCTGACCCGGCACCACGGCGGTGCACACACCCACCCGCGCTAAACTGGTAGCGTGAGCCGCACGCGATCCGGGTCTTCCGTGAGCGCACACCCCGCGGGGCCAGCCGAGGCATCCGTGAGCCGGCCGCGCGAGGCTCGGCGGGTGGTAACGCGCGGTCTGCACAGCGCCGCCGCAGCCGCGTCCACGAAACGTGCAGCCCTCCCTCGGGGGCCGGGGTCTTCAAACGCTGTCCCTGCGGTCCTCCGGGCAGCCTGAACGCGCCATGGAAGCCCGCAGGCCACCGTGGTGGAAGCGGTTGGATCAGTGGCGTCAAGCCTTCCTCGAGCCACCCCCGACGCCAACCGTGTCAGAGCCTGCTCCCCCCACCCCGGAACCTGCGGTTCCGAGCGCCCTCGTGGTGGGCAGCGGCGTGCACCCGTGGCTTTCCGAGGGCCTGGGGCCGGGCTGCCGGGTGGAGGCGGCGCCCTTCGAAGACGCGCTCGAGCTGCTGCGGACGGACCACTACGACCTCATCGTGGTGGACGCAGGCTCGTGCGGGCGCCCGGTGCCGGAGGCCATCCGCACCCTGCGGTCCTTCCGGCAGACGCCGATCCTGCTCCTGGCACCGCGGTCCCTGCGGGAGACGGTGGCCGCGGCCCTGGACGCCGGCGCGGACGAATTCCTGTTCGACGACGGTCCGCCCAGCCGGGAACTGGTGCGGCACGCGGTGGAGCACGCGGTGCTGCGCCGCGGCATGCGGGACGCGGCGGAGACCGACGTGGATCCGTCCACGGGTGTGCTCAGCCCGGGCGCGTTCCGCAGGCTGTACGAGGAGCGGCGCGCCCGCAGCCGGCTGTTCGGCGAGCGGTTCACCGTGCTGGTGGTGCAGGTGCTAGACGTCCAGCGCCTGCAGGCCGCGTACGGAGCGGACGCCCTCCACGGGGCCCTCCAGCACACGGCTTCCGCCCTGCGGGGGGCGGTGCGCAGCACCGACGCGGTGGCCCACCTCGGGCAGGGCGTGCTGGCGGCGCTGCTCGACAACGGGGACCGCCAGCGGGTGCAGTCCATCACCGACCGGTTGCACGCGGAAGCTCAGGGGTACCGGCCCGCCCGCTATCCGGGCCTGCAGCTGCGGTTGCGGACCGCGCACGCCACCCTGGAGGACGACCGCGACGCCCTCGCGGAGGCCACGCGCCAGCTGTCGGCCGCGGATGCTACCCCTCCCGGGGCGCACGCCTGATGGCGGCCACCGCCGAGGGGTTCTCCAGCGCGCTCAAATCTCCCGGGTCCTGCCCGAGGTAAGCGGCTCGGATCACCCGCCGCATGATCTTCGCGTTGCGGGTCTTCGGCAGGTCCGGGACGAACTCCACCACCTCCGGCTGCAGGGGCTTGCCGAGGCGCTGCGCTACCAGTTCCCGGAGCTGCTCGGCGAGCCCCTCGCTGGGCTGTTGCCCGGGCTTCAGCACCACGAAGCACGCCACCGCCTCGCCCTTGACCTCGTGCGGGATCCCGACGGCAGCGGCCTCGCTCACCGCAGGGTGGGTGACGAGGACAGACTCCACCTCTGCAGGGCCCACACGCTTGCCCGCCACCTTCAACGTGTCGTCCGAGCGGCCGAGGATGTACCAGAAGCCTTCCGCGTCCCGAGCGGCCCAGTCGCCGTGCACCCACACCCCAGGCCACCGGGACCAGTAGGTCTCCAGGTAGCGCTGCGGGTCTTGCCAGAAACCCTTGGTCATTCCGGGCCACGGCTTCGTCACCACCAGCTCGCCCACCTCTCCCGCTCCGGTGGGACGCCCTGCCGGGTCGTAGATGTCCGCGGCCATCCCCAGGCACGGGCCTGCAAACGAACACGGCTTGCACGGGTGTACGACGGTGCCGCACACGATGCCGCCCGAGACCTCCGTGCCGCCGGAGTAGTTCACAACCGGGCACCGGCTGCGGCCCACGTTCCGGAAGTACCAGAGGTACGGGTCCGGGTTCCACGGCTCGCCGGTGGATCCCAACACCCGGAGGGTGCCCAGCCGGTAGCGTGCAGGCCAGTCGTCTCCGTGCCGCATGAGGGCCCGCGCCGCGGTGGGCGCCAGCCCCAGCACCGTGACCCCGTGCCGGTCCACCAGCTCCCACAGCCGCCCGGGGTGTGGGTGGTCCGGCACCCCCTCGTACAGGACCATGGTGGCGCCGAGGCTCAAGGTGCCCAGAATCAGCCACGGGCCCATCATCCAGCCCAGGTCCGTCAGCCAGAACACCACGTCCCCGGGCTGGACGTCGAAGTGGAAGCCCATGTCGCAGCTCGCCTTGACGGGGAAGCCGGAGTGCACGTGCACCGTGCCCTTGGGACGTCCCGTGGTCCCCGAGGTGTAGATGATCATGAACGGGTCCATGGAGCCCATGCGCTCCGTGGGTACGTCCGGCGTCTCGGAGGCGGTGGCCTCGTGCCACCACACGTCCCTGCCCGCCCGCCAGCCGTCCGTGGCGCCCACGCGCCGCACCACCAGCAGGTGCTCCACGCTGGGTGACTGCCGGGCGGCCTCGTCCGCGTACCGCCACAGGGGGACCACCTGCCCGCGCCGGTAGAAGCCGTCCGCGGTCACGATCACCTTCGCCTCGCAGTCGCGCACCCGGGTCGCCACCGCCTCCGGCGCGAACCCCGAGAACACCGGCGTGAGCACCGCCCCTACCTTCGCGCACGCCAGCAGCGCCACCGCCGCCTCGGGGACCATGGGTAGGTACAGGGCCACCCGGTCGCCCCGGCCCACTCCCAGCCGCCGCAACGCCGCTGCCGCCTTTGACACCTCCACGTCCAGGTCCGCGTACGTGAGCTGTCGGACCGCTCCGTCGTCGCCTTCCCACCGCACCGCCACCCGGTGGGCGGTGGGGGAGCCACGGTACTTCTCCACGGCGTTGTGCACCAGGTTGAGCTCCCCCCCGCAGAACCACTCGGTCCACTCGACCCCCTGCCGGTCGTCGTACACGCGCTCGTACGGCCTGTACCACCGCACGTCCAGCTCTTCCAAGGCCGCTCTCCAGAACCACTCCAGGTCCTCCACGGACCTCCGGTACAGCTCGTCGTAGGAGGCGAGCCCGTGGCGGCGCATGAAGCGCGCGAGGCGGCTGCGCTCCACCACCTCCGGGGACGGACGCCACACTACCTCTCCGCCGAGCACCGCCGTTTCCATCCGCAAACACCCCCCGACCCCATGTTTTGCCGCCCTGCCGGCCGCCTCCTCCGCCGTTGACCGCACCCAGCCCGCCCGCGCTATCCTCCCCGCGTGGGACAGGCGGCCCGACCCATCCAGTCGGATCCCCAGGGCCTCGTAGCCCTCCAGGCGGAGGTGGTGGCCTGCTGCAGATGCCCGCGGCTTGTAGCCTACCGCGAACGGGTGGCCCGGGAGAAAAAGCGGGAGTTCCGGGACTGGGAGTACTGGGGCAAGCCCGTCCCGGGCTTCGGCGACCCGCAGGCCCGGCTGCTGCTGGTGGGGCTGGCGCCCGCGGCCCACGGCGCGAACCGCACCGGCCGCATGTTCACCGGGGACCTGCCCAACGGGGCGTCCGTGTGGCTGACCCGCGCCCTGTACCGCGCGGGGTTCGCCAACCAGCCCACCAGCGTGCACCGGGACGACGGGCTGCGGCTGCTGGACGCGTACGTCACCGCCGCGATGCGCTGCGCGCCGCCCGAGAACCGTCCGTCTCCCGAGGAGCTCCGGCGCTGCTTCCCGTACCTGGTCCGGGAGTTTCTGCTGTTGCCCCGGGTGCGGGTCGTGGTGTGCCTGGGCGCGGTGGCCTTCGACGCCGTGCTCCGCCTGCTCTCCCACCTGGGGGTGGACCTGCCGCGTCCCCGGCCACGGTTCGCGCACGGCGCTGTCTACCGCTTCCCCGGCCAGGTGTGCGGCCGGCCGGTGCCCGCCGTGCTGTGCACCTACCACCCCAGCCGCCAGAACACCCAGACGGGGAGGCTCACCGCGCCCATGTTGGATGCGGTGTTCCGCAAGGCCAGGAAGCTAGTGGAGGTCTGCGGGTGACCGACGAGTTCTGGATGCGCCACGCCCTGCGGGAGGCGGAGCGCGGCGCCTCCTACGGCGAGGTTCCCGTGGGCTGCGTGGTGGTGCTCGAGGGCCGGCTGGTGGCGCGGGCCCACGACCGGCGGGAGTCGCTCCAGGACCCCACCGCCCACGCGGAGGTCCTCGCGTTGCGCGAGGCGGCCCGCACGCTGGGCACCTGGAGGCTGGAAGGGTGCACGGTGTACGTCACCGCAGAACCCTGCCCCATGTGCGCGGGCGCCTTGGTGTTGGCCCGGGTGAGGCGGCTGGTGTACGCGGCTCCGAGTCCCAGGAGCGGCGCCGTTCGCACTCTGTACCAGATCGCGGACGACCCCCGTCTCAACCACCGGATCGAGGTTGCCGAAGGCGTGTTGCAGGAGGAGTCACAGGAGCTGCTGCGGCGGTTCTTCCAGCGCCTGCGGGACGGCCAGGCGTAGGGCGCTAGTCCACCGGCGGCCGCTCACCCTCGCGCCGCACCCGCTCTGCTTCCGCACGGACCTCGGCCAGGGCTCCCGCGATCCCCTCTTCGGACGCTCGCCGGTCAAGGTAGGGGCGATCCAGGTCCGGGTGCACCGCCAGCATGGTCACACACCACTCCTTCGCTTCCGTGTCCTTCCAGTGCACCGCGGCGTTCAGGCGATCCACCAGCAGGTCCTCCAGCCCGATGACCCGGATCGGGCCGTCCTCTGTCTGCACCCGCACCACCCGAGCAGGGTCGCCGGCCAACGGTGGGGCGGGGAAGTCCACCACCACGTCCACGTCCCGGTGCACCCAGGCCGCGCCGGTACGCTCGAAGCCAAGACCCTCCAGAACCTGACGGAGCACCTCTGCGCCCGCCTCGGTGAGCAGGTCCACGTCCCGGGACAGGTAAGCGCCCCCCGTGTAGAAGGAGACCGCGCTGCCGCCCACCACAATGGGCTCCCCGTACTCGCGCAGAAGGCCGGACAGCACCGCGGCGACCCGCAGCTGCACTTCCAGGGGATTTCGGACTTCCCGAAGCGCCCCCAGCCGGTTTCGCGCCTCCGCGAGCCTCTCGGGGCTCACCCACCCCCTCCGGACACCAGTCGGTACGCCTTCGGGCCCTCCCGCAGAATCCAGGTCGAGAACGCGCGCCGGGCAACCCGGTAGTTCACCCGCCGCAGGGCTGCAAGCTCGTCTTCGCTCCGGGGCCGCCGGCGCACCCCCCTCCGGCGGCCTGCCCGAACCGGCATGGCGCGCCTCCAGTTCTGGCGCAGCAGTTCCCGCAACTCCACCCTCGCACCTCCTCCGCCAGTGTACCCGCGCCCGACCGAGGGCGCGTTACAATGGGGAGGGCTGGAGGGGTGCACCGAACTGGCTAAGGGGCCGGTCTCGAAAACCGGTGGGCTCTGCGCCCTTGTGGGTTCGAGTCCCACCCCCTCCGCCACCCAGCCCGGTCGCTGCCGCAGAGCCGACCGGCGGGACCATCCCAACTTCGTGACGCCAACCGCACGGGCGGCCCGACCCTTCGAACCGCCCGCGCTCCCCCGCGGCGAGCGGTCACACCCCGGCGAACCGCCGCCAGTTCTCCGCTTCCTGCTGGGGCGCTGCGGGCACGTGGTCCGGGCAGTCCACGCGCAGCAGGCCGTCCCCGAAGGGGGCGTCTACGAAGTCGCAGTGGTGAGGGGCCGCAGGGTCGGGGTGTGCGTAGGGGCGGAAGTACCGGCACGTGACGCACATGCGGGATGTGGGGATGCGCCCGGCGTTCTGCAGCTCCCGGATGGTCTTCAGCAGCACCCGCAGCAAGGCGGCCTGTTCCCCCGCGGGCAGGGACCGCACCGCCTGCAGCAGGAAGTCGGGCCAGCCCGCCAGCCTCCGGGCCTCCCGGCGGCCCGCGGCGGTGAGGACCACTTGCCGCGCCCGGCCGTCCTCGGCAGCCCGAACCTTCCGCACCAGCCCCTTGCGCACCAGGGCGTCGGTGGACTCGCTGGCGGTGGCCGGAGTCACCGCGAGGGCCTCGGCCACCTCCGACACCCGCGCCCCCTCCCGACCGCGGAACCGCAGGTAGCTCAGGATTTGGGCCTGGGTGGGTGTCAGGCCGCGGGCCAGCGCGCCCTCCCACGCCTCGCTGCGCAGGGCCGTGCCGATGCGCACGATGGCCTGCGCCACCCGCTCCGCGGTGCGCTCCCGGTCCTCGAAGGGGCCTGCTCTCCTTGGACCCCCCCTCAACCCTTGGCCTCCTCGCCCTTCATGGTACATGGTTAGCAGTCCAAAGTTACTGGCCGGTGCGCCGTGAAGGTGTGCAAACCAAACACCGTCGGGGTGCGGAACGTGCGCCGGGGCGCGTACACCCTCCACCCGGGCCCCTGAGGGCACCCCGCGGGTGGCACCGCGCCGGTGGGGTCAGATCTTCAGGTCGATGATGGCGGAAACCCCCACGCCCACCACGCGCCGCAGCCCCTTCCACGGCTCCAGGCTGTCCACGGGGATGAGGGCGCGGATCTGGAAGACCCCCTGGTAGTTGGCGTCCAGGGCCGCCACCGCCTCCACCTTCTG
Source organism: Armatimonadota bacterium (assembly GCA_025060455.1). Classification (GTDB taxonomy): domain Bacteria; phylum Sysuimicrobiota; class Sysuimicrobiia; order Sysuimicrobiales; family Sysuimicrobiaceae; genus Tepidifontimicrobium. The sequence continues at coordinate 130,976 of JANXBY010000021.1, read as the reverse complement.
GACGGCGGCCCTGGGACCCGCCACCTGGGCCGCGCCGATGGTGGCGCTCCCCGGGGCGCTGAGTCCGATGGACACGCTCAGGATCGGCACCACCTTGGTGGTCTGGCGGGTCGCGGCGTCCCGGGACAGGAGCATGGAGTTGATAAAGTCGTTGATCTGCGGCCCGAAGGTCCGGACCGCGTACCCGACCCCGAACACCTTCACCAGCTGCAGGACGTCCTGTCCGTACGCCGCCGTGGCCAGCGCCACCACCAGCAGCGCGGCCGCGGCCGCAAGCCGTACCCGCCGCATGGCCTCCCTCCCTATCTTGTATCCTCCCTACAGGTACGCGACCCGGCGCTTGGGAGTTCTGCCTTCTGCTCGGATCCCCGAGGCTCGCGGCTTGAACACGCCCACGAGGGCGATCTCCGCACCGCGGGACCCTCTGCGCAGGCCCACCAGGAGCCCCTTACTGGTCCACTCCAGGTAGCCTCCTCCCAGCCACTCGGGGTTGCTGGCGTACGCGCCCAGGAACTCGAGCAGGGTGCTGCCCACTCCTACCCCGCCCTTCAGGCGGAAACGCGGGTCGTCGGTCACCACCGCCATCACCACGCCGGGGGTTTTAGTAGGCTCCCGCTCGTCCTCGTAGAAGTAGTAGTCGTACGCACAGATCCCCACCCCGTCGTCCACGTTGCAGACCTCGCGGCCCGCGTCCCGGGCTAGGTCGCGGGTCTGGCCGAAGCCCGCGGCGACCTGCGCCGCCTCGTCCATGGCCATCCCGATGCGCGCCGCGCCGATGGCCTCCCCGGGGACGATCTCCCCCACGCCTGTCTGCGCCGCCAGCGGTCCTGCCAAAACCAGCGCGAGCGCCACCGCCACCCAACTCACCCGAACCATACCAACCTCCCCTTTCGTCCTTGCCTATAGCCTCGCGCGGGCCCGAAGTTCCCGCAAGCGATCAGCGCCCAAGTTGCGCCCTGTACCGACCCGCCAGCTCGCCCACGCCACCGCGGTCCAGCCCGCTAGGTACAGCCCCCAGGGGAACCCCTCTGGTCGGGCGGCGACCGCGGCCTGCCAGCCCTCCCCCAGGCGCGTCAGAGCGGGAGCCATGACCGCCGCCAGGGCCGCTACGGAACCGGCACACGCCAGGCCGATGCTGCCGGCGTCCACCCGTACGGGCAGCCCCGCTTCCCCGCGGGCCGCCACAGCCGCACCGAACCACGCGAGCAAGATCGCTGCCAGCACCGGGGCCCACACGGGCGCCCACCAGGGTAGGGGGATCAGGAACAGGAGGTCCCACTCCGCTAGGGACTTCGGGAAGCCCACCAGCACCCGGAGCCACCCGTAGTACGCCAGGTCCCACACGCCCCATGCGTACAGGAACGCCCCCCAACGCGACGGCCGGGTGTGGCCCGCGGCCTGCCCAACCGCGGCCAGCATCGCCAACGTGGCAGCCTCCCGGCCCAGCTCCACCCAGCTCAGCGCGTCGGGCCGCGCGGGCACGTCCCGCAAGAGGTCCGAAATGCCGTACAGCGCGCGCAGGTAGGCCACCACCGCGGCCTCCGCGTAGCCCATGGCCACCGCGTACGCGGTCACCGCGACCGCCCGGCGCCTGAAGTCCCCTGCCACGCGACCCCCGCTGCGGTACCCTGGGGTGGGAGGTCAGCAGCCATGACGGAGTTTACCGTCCGCACCCGCCGAACGCGTGAGCTGGTGGACATCACCGACCGGGTCCAGGAGGCGGTCCGCGCCTCCGGGGTCCGGGAGGGCATCTGCTGCGTGTACGTGCCCCACGCCACCGCAGGCGTGGTGGTCAACGAGAACGACGACCCGCAGGTGTGCGAGGACCTGCTGGACGCCCTGGCCAAACTATTCCCGGACGGGGTATGGCGCCACGACCGGGTGGACAACAACGCCAGCGCACACCTCAAGGCGGCGGTGACCGGTCCGGGGCAGGTGATCCCCGTGGCGGACGGCCGCCTGGCGCTGGGGCGCTGGCAGGCGGTGATGCTGGCGGAGTTCGACGGACCTCGGGACCGGCGGGTCATCGTCGTGGTGCGCTGAAGCAACCCAAAGTCGCTGGCGCCCTTTTTGGGAGCCCCGGTCCGGGCTGAAGGTGCCCAGCACAGGGTGGCCCGGGCTACGCCTCGCCCTCCCCCACCCGCACCGCTCGGCGCCGGGCACGCTGGTACATCTCCCAGATCTCGTCCACGGTGGTGGCGTCCTCAGGACGTTTGTCGTCCCGGTAGCGGCCGGTGAACCGGGGGAATCTCAGCGCAAGTCCCGCACCTTCCTTCGCGCGGCCCCACGCCACCGTGTGGGTGGGTGACAGGGTAATCTCCGCGCCGACCACCTCCAGCACCACGGCAGGGTGGAACCACACGTCGGGCTCCAGCCGGGAGTCCACCCGCGGCGGCCGGTGGTCTGCCTGGTACGGACGCAGCCGCTTGGGCAGCTGTTCCAGGTCCTCGTCGGTAAACCCGCTGCCCACTTTGCAGAAGGTCCGGAAGGTGTCCTCCGCTAGGTCGTAAGCGGCTACCAGCAGCGCCCCGTAGGTCCCGCTGCGCCGGCCGCGCCCGTAAAACGCTCCCACCACCACGAGGTCGAGGGTGTCTTGGAGTTCGGTGCGGTACTCCCGCTTGTGCTTGATCCACAGCCAGCCCCGGGCCCCCGCCTGGTAAACCGCGTCCTCCGCCACAGACTTGCACAGCACGCCCTCGCACCCGTCCGCGATGGCCTGCTCGAAAAACGCGTCCAGCTCCTCGGTGCTGCGCACCAGCCTCCAGGTGGCCAGCTGCAACCGGTCGCCCGTCTTCACCGCCCGCTCCAGGGCCCGGCGCCGCTCCCCGTACGGCCGTCGAGTCAGGTCACCTCCCTCGCCGTACAGCAGGTCAAAGCAGAACAGCCCCACGGGGATGCGGCGTGCCGCCTCCTCGACGCCGTACTTGCGGCGCCGCTGCATCAGCTCCTGGAACGGCCGGAGCTCTCCCGAGTCCGGGTCCAGCGCCACGATCTCCGCCTCCAGGATGGCCCGCCTTGGCCGCAGACCCTCCCGGAGCAGCTCCACGGCGTCGGGGAACTGCGCGGTGATGTTCTCCAACCGCCGCGAAAACAGCACGATCTGGCCGTCCATGCGGTGGGCCTGCACCCGCTCCCCGTCGTACTTGTACTCCGCCGCGCACACGCCGCCCAGCTTGGCCAGGATCTCCTCGCTGGTGGCCAGCCGCTGGGCGAGCATGGGCCGCACGGGATGGCCGGGACGCACCTCCATGCGTTCCACCGCGGCCACGCCGCCCCGCACCAGGGTCTCCGCCACCAGCCCCAAATCCGAGCAGATGTTGTACGCGCGCTCCAGGGGAGCCCGGTTGGCCCGCCCGCCCGCATACACCTCCGCCAACGCATCCAAGATGGAGGCGTCCCCCACCCCCAGCCGCAGCTTGCCGGTCACCGTGCGGACCAGGTAACGCGCCTCCAGCGGCGTGGCGCGGCGCAGCAGGTCGGCCAGGGACGCGATCTTCTGCGTCTGCGCGCCCTTGCCGGAGGCCTGCGCGATGGCCTCCAGGTGGTCGAACACCTCCTGCACCGAGAGGTGCGACCGGGGGCCGGCCCGTTCCGCCATCAGCTCTTCCGCCACGGTCCCCAGATCCCCGCGCCGGCGCAGCAGGGCGTGCACCTTCTCCTCGGACACCCCTGCCGCCTCCGCCACCGAACGGGCCGCCAGCTTCTCCGCCAGTCCGATCTCGACGCCGACGAAGTCCGGCGCGATCTTCCCCTGACAGAGATAGACCACCTTCCGAAGCAGGGGTTTGGGGGTCTGCCGGAACAGCTCCGCCAGCACCTCGATGAGCCTCAGCCGCGCTGAGGTCTCCTCCAGCCGCTGGTACGCCTCCGCCAGGCGGGCGTAGTCCACGGGCCTGCGCTACTCCCTGGACCGGACCAGCTCTGCCACCGAACGGCCCAGCAACAACCGCCCCAGCTTCCGGTGGCCCACCTTGAGGTAGTGGCGGCGCCACACCTCCACTACCTCCTCCTTGGTGCGGGCGGCGTCCAGCTCCTGCTTGACCTGCTCCAGGTACCGCCGCTCCTCCTCAGGGTCGGCGAACGCCGGTTCCCTCGCCATCGGCCTCCTCCTCAGGTTCGGACTCCCGTCCTGGGTTCGACGCCCGGGCACACCCCTCCTGGATCGTACCGAGGCCGCCACAGGCGCCGTATCATGCTAAGTATGACGCACGGGGCCCGCAGGCGGCCGTCGTTCGCGGACCCGCAGACGTACCGGCGGCTGGTGGTGAAGGTGGGTAGCGCGGTGCTAGCCGGCCCGCGCGGGCTGGACCAGCCGGTGCTGGACCGGCTGGCGGACGAGCTAGCCGAGCTCCGGGCGGGCGGGCGCGAGGTGGTGGTGGTGTCGTCGGGCGCGGTGGCCGCGGGGGTGGCGCACCTGGGGTTGGCGGAGCGGCCCACCACCATCCCCGCCAAACAGGCCGCGGCCGCGGTGGGGCAGCCTCTGCTGGTGCGGGCGTGGGAGCAGGCTTTCCGGCGGCACGGGGTGTCGGTGGCGCAGGTCCTGCTGACAGCTCCCGACCTAGCCGACCGCTCCCGGTTCCTGCACGCGCGCCACACCCTCCAGACGCTGCTGCGGTGGGGTGTAGTGCCCGTGGTGAACGAGAACGACACCGTGGTGGTGGAGGAGGTGCAGTTCGGGGACAACGACCGGCTGTCGGTCCTCATCGCCACCCTGGTAGGGGCGGACCTGCTGCTGCTGCTGTCGGACGTGGAAGCCCTGTTCGACCGTGACCCCCGCACGCACCCGGACGCCCGCCCCATCCCGTGGGTGGAGCGGGTAGACCGAACCCTGATGGAGTCGGCCGGCGAGTCCCCCAACGAGGTGGGAAGGGGAGGGATGCGCAGCAAGCTGCTGGCCGCGGAGAAGGCGCTGGCCGCGGGGATGCCGCTGCTGTTGCTGCCGGGCCGCCGGCCGGGTGCCATCCGCCAGGCGCTTGCGGGGGAGCCCGTGGGCACCCTGTTCTGGGGTGGGGGACGGCGGTACGCGGGGCGCAAGTTGTGGCTGTACCAGCTCCCGACTCCCTCCGGCGAGCTGCTGCTGGACCGCGGCGCGGCACGGGCGCTGCGGGAGACCGGGGCGTCGTTGCTGCCCGCGGGGGTGAGGGGCGTGCGGGGCCAATTCGGCGTGGGCGACCCGGTCCGCTGTTTGGACCCGGACGGCCGGCTGGTGGGCGTGGGCCTGGTGAACTACAGCGCCGCGGAGATCGAGCTGATTAAGGGGCTGCACACCCGAGAGATCGAGGCGCGCCTCGGGTACAAGCACTCGGACGAGGTGATCCACCGCGACCACTTCGCCCTTGCCAGCGAGCTGGAGGCGGAGCAGTACGCCACAAGGGGGGCGTCATGGTCGACGTAGCCAGCGAGGTACGACGAATGGCCCAACGGGCCCGGCAGGCGGCGCGCCAGATGGCCTGCGCGCCGCCGGGCGCCAAGCGCGAGGCGCTGCTGCGGCTGGCGGGCGCTCTGGTGGACTCCTGGCCGCAGGTGGCCGCGGCCAACCGACAGGACCTGGAGGAGGCGGCGGCCTCGGGCCTTCCCAAGGCCAAGCTCGACCGGCTCCGGCTGGACGAGCGCACCCGGGACGACCTGGTGGCCGGGCTGCGCCAGGTGGCGGAAGCCCCCGACCCCGTGGGAGAGGTGGAGTCCCTGGTGGTGCGTCCCAACGGCCTGCGGGTGGGTCGCATGCGGGTCCCCCTCGGGGTGATCGGCATGGTGTACGAGGCCCGGCCAGGTGCCACCGTGGAGGCCAGCAGCCTGGCCGTGAAGGCCGGCAACGCCATCCTCCTGCGAGGGGGCAAGGAAGCCCTGCGCAGCAACCGCGCCCTGGTGGACCTGTTCCGCGCTTGCCTGGACGCTTCCGGCCTTCCGCAGGACGCGGTACAACTGGTGCCCCACACCGACCGGCAGGCGGTGCTGGAGATGTGCCGCCTGGCCGGCTACCTGGACGTCCTCATCCCCAGGGGAGGGGGGGAGCTCATCCGGTTCGTGCAGGAAAACGCCCGGGTGCCCGTGCTGGCCCACGCGAAGGGCGTAAACCACCTGTATGTGGACGAGGGCGCGGACCTCGGGATGGCGGTGCGGGTGGCGGTGAACGCGAAAGCCCAGCGGCCTGCCACCTGCAACGCCCTGGAAAAGGTCCTCGTGCACCAGGCGGCGGCCGCGGAGTTCCTGCCGCTTTTGGCCCGCGCCATGGCGGAGGTAGGGGTGGAGCTGCGCGGCTGTCCCCGCACCCGGGAGCACCTGCCCGCGGTCAAGCCGGCCACCGAACAGGACTGGGAGGCGGAGTACCTGGACCTGGTCCTGGCGGTCAAGGTGGTGGACTCCATGGACGAGGCCCTGGCGCACATCGCCCGGTACGGGTCCAACCACACGGAGGCCATCGTCACCCGGGACCACGCGCGAGCGTGGCGGTTCCTGCGGGAGGTGGACGCCTCCCTGGTCCTCGTGAACGCCAGCACGCGGTTCAACGACGGCTTCCAGCTGGGGCTGGGCGCGGAGATCGGCATCAGCACCGGAAAGCTCCACGCCTACGGGCCCATGGGGGTTCGCGAGCTCACCACTACCAAGTTCGTGGCCCTGGGCGACGGGCACGTCCGCACGTAGCCGCGGGGGGCCGTGAGGCACGGACGTGCAGACGGGCCCGCGTGCCTGTGGTGGGTCCGCCGGGACCTTCGGCTGCACGACAACCCTGCCCTCGCGGCGGCCCAGAAACTTGGGACCGTAATCCCGGTGTTCGTCCTGGACCCCGCCCTGCAGGGCAGGGCACCGCGCAGGACCGCGTTCCTCTTCGCGAGCCTGCGGGCGCTGGACGGGGAACTGCGTGCCCGGGGCAGCTCCCTGGTGGTCCGGCGGGGCCCACCCCCAGAGGTGCTCGCGCGACTCTTGGCGGAAACAGGTGCCCGGTGCGTGTTTGCCCACGCGGACGTGTCGCCCTTCGCGCGACGGCGGGAGTCCGAAGTGGCGCAACGTGTCCCCCTGCAGCTGGTCGGGTGGCCCACCGCGTACTCGCCCCTGGAGGCCCGCACCTCGGAGGGACGTCCGTTCACCGTGTTCGGGGCGTTCCGCCGGTGGGCCCGATCCCAGCCGTGCCCCCACCCCACTCTGCCGCCGCCCGAGCGCCTTCGCCCTCACGAGGTGCCAAGCGAACCCCTCCCGGACGCAGGAGGCCTGCCCGCGGGCGAACAGGCGGCGCTGGAACGGGCCAGGCAGTTCGCGCAGGGCCCGATCTACGACTACCACACGCTCCGCGACCGCCTGGACCGGGTGGGCACCTCCCGGTTGTCTGCCGACCTGCGCTTTGGAGTGTTGTCTCCGCGAGCGGCCATGGAGCTGGGCTGCAGGGCTTTGGAGGCCGCGCCGACTGCCCAGTACCGCGAGGGCCCCTCCCGGTGGCTCGACGAGCTCCTGTGGAGGGAGTTCTTTGCACACATCCTGTTCCACCATCCACACTCCCGACGGGAGCCCCTCCGGCCGCAGCTCCGCGAGCCTGTGTGGGAGGAGGACGACCGGCTGTACCGCGCCTGGTGTGAGGGCCTGACAGGCTACCCCGTGGTGGACGCGGCGATGCGGGAACTCGTCGCCACCGGGTGGATCTGCAACCGGGCCCGCATGGTCGCCGCCTCATTCCTCGTCAAGAACCTCCTCCTGGACTGGCGGCTGGGCGAACGCTTCTTCATGGACCACCTGGTGGACGGAGACCCGGCCTCCAACGGGGGCAACTGGCAGTGGGTGGCCGGCGTGGGAACGGACGCCGCGCCCTACTTCCGGGTGTTCAACCCGGTCCTGCAGGGACGGCGCTTCGACCCAGACGGCACCTACGTGCGGCGCTGGCTCCCGGAGCTCGCCTGGGTCCCGGCGCCGTACGTCCACGCGCCGTGGACGCTACCCCGCGACGACCAGATCGCGCACCGCTGCCGCGTGGGACGGGACTACCCCGCGCCCGTGGTGGACCTGGCCGAGTCCCGGCGCAGGGCCCTGGAACGCTACAGGGCCGCCGCGCGCCCCAAACGGGGCGGTAAACTCGAACTGTGACGGAGGGGCAGCCTGCCTACCTGCCTCGGGTGCGCGACGCGTCTGGCCGCGACCTCGACCTGGCGGACCTGGCCAGGCGCGGAGGGCTGGTCCTGTTCTTCTACCCGAAGGCCGGCTCTCCGGGCTGCTCCCTCCAGGCCCGACGGTACGCGGCCCTCGCGGACCAGTTCGCGGCATTGGGGGTGAGCGTGGTGGGGGTGAGCTCGGACCCGCCCACCTCCCAGTGCCGGTTCTCTGAGCGCACGGGGGTGACCATGGTGCCCGACCCCGACGGAGTCCTGGCCCGCGCCTACGGGGTCGGTCGGTTCCTGCGCTTTTTCAGCCGGGACACGGTCCTGGTCGACCGCCACGGACGGGTGGAGCGGGTCTGGCGGCGGGTGAACCCCCTCCGCGACGCGGAGGCGGTCCTGCGTCACCTGAGGGAGACCGGCACGCGTTAACCTCCGCCCGCTCTGCGGTTTGCCGAAAGTGCGCCCCGGCAGCCCCGGCGCTTGACGTTGTCCAAACCCTGTACAATGATTGTTGAAGGTTGCCTCCGTGAGGACAATACCGAAGTACACCATCCGCCAGGCCGCGCGCCTGGTCGGGCTGCAGCCCGCGACGCTCCGGGCCTGGGAACGGCGGTACGGGTTTCCGCGTCCCGCCCGCACGGCATCCCGCTACAGGCTGTTTTCCGACGCAGACCTGGAGTGGATCCGGTGGGTCCGGGACCGGATCGCGGAGGGGATTCCTGCGCGGCAAGCGGTCTGGCTGGCAGCGCGACGCCGGGCAACCGGCGTCCCCGCGTTGTCCGGGGCCACCCCGGCGCCGGAGGTGTTGCGGGAGGAGCTGCTGACGAATCTGCTGGCGTTTGACGAGCCCCGCGCGGCAGCCACCCTGTGGCGCGCCACCGTGGCGCTCGGCTCCGAGGGGGCGGTCCGGCACGTCCTGCTGCCGGCGGTGGCGACCCTGGGCGAGCAGTGGGAGGCGGGCCGAGCCACCGTCTCCCAGGAGCACTTCGCCTCGCAGTTCGCCGCCCGGCACCTGGCCACATTGCTGCTCGGCACGCCGCCAGCCGGCCCCCGGGCGGTCCTTGCATGCGCCCCCGGCGAGCGCCACGAACTCGGGCTGATGTACCTGGCGGTCGCCCTGCGGCAGCGAGGCTGGACCGTTCTGTACCTGGGCGCGGACACGCCCGCCGAATCCCTGCTCGACACCGTGCAGCGGGTCCGCCCGCGGGCCGTGGTGGTGGCCGGACTCGTGGTAGACCTGGCGGCGTTGTGGGAGCCGTACCGGCCCCGGTGCCTCGCCGCGGTCCGCCGGGGCGTGCTCTGGGTGTGGGGAGGCCCGGCCGCCGCCGCACCGGAGGCCAGCCGACTCCCGGGCCGCCTGGCCCCGACGCTGGAGGAGGCGTTGAGGATCCTCGAGGACGCCACCCGGGCCCGGGTGCGCGCGGGATGATGGAACCGGAGCGTCCCCGCATCGCCGTCAGTGCGTGCCTGCTCGGGCAGCCGGTCCGTTTCGACGGCGGCCACAGGAAAAACCGCCTGTTGTACGAGCTGCAGAACTGGGTCGAGTTCGTGCCCCTCTGTCCCGAGGTGGAGGCAGGTCTGGGCGTCCCGAGATCCCCTGTCCGTCTCGTCCGCACACCCCTGGGCAACCGCCTGGTCAGCCCCCGCAGCGGAGAGGACCTGACCGAACGGATCCGCGCGCACGCACAGACCCGCGTGGACGCACTGCGGGCCATGGGCGTGGTGGGCGCGATCCTTCAGGGGGACTCACCCACCTGCGCCCCGTTCCGGGCTCGTGTCTACGACCCCTCGGGCCGCGTGACCAGCCACGCACCCGGAGCCTTTGCAGCCTTCCTCCGCGCCGCCTGGCCGCACCTTCCCGTGGAGTCGGAGGGGCGGCTGCGCGATCCGGTGTTGAGGGAGCACTTCCTCGCGCAGGTATTCGCCCTCCACCGCTGGCAGCGGTTTGTCCGGAGCGGTCCGCGGCCAAGCGACCTCGTGTGGTTCCACACACGGGAGAAGCTGATGCTCCTCGCGCACAGCCCCGCGCGCGCCGCACAGTTGGGCCGCCTGGTCGCGGGGCTTGACCGGGCGGAGGACGCCCTCGAGGCCTACGGAACCGTCTTCGCGGAGGCCCTCGCGACCCGGGCCACCCGGGCTCGGCATGTCAACGTGTTGCTGCACGCCGCGGGCATGCTGAGGGACGTTCTAACCCCCACCGAACGCCACGAACTCCACGAGTCCATCGACGCCTACCGCAGCGGTTGGGTGCCCCTGGTGGTCCCCGTTCGGCTCGTTCGAGCCTGGGTTCGGCGCGCCGGCCCCTCGTGGCTACGGGACCAGACGTACCTCGCGCCCTACCCGGACGCCCTGGGGCTGCGGAACGCTGTTTGAGCCGAGCTGAGCGCCCCGCGCGCCTGCGGGTCGCGCCCGCCTCCTGCGGAGCGAGAAGGCGTCAGAAGGTCTCCCGGAGCACCACGCCCGCAGCTCCCGCGGCGGCGGCTGCTCCAAGTCCTTGGAGCCCGGCCTCCACCAGGACCGGAGACCCGGCCGCGGCCCGAACCACGGTTGGCCAGACGTCCTGCTCCGCCCCCACCACCAACACCGCATCGGCCCCCAGATCCAGCGCGGACTCCACTGCCTGAGCCCATAGGTGCGCGTCCGATTCGGCAACGTAGCCCCCGGGGCCGGCCGGGCGCAAGACCGCGACCCTGGCCACCACCGGCATCCCGAAGCGGTGTCCCTCCTCCGAGACCCGGACGAGATGCCCCAAGGCAAGACGCGTAACCTGCGGGGCCGTGTGCAGGAACGGCACGGTGACGACGGCTCCCACCGCGTCGGCGACCACCGCTTCCCGGACGGAGGTGCAGATCCATCCCCCCACCAGTTCGGACGCGGTGGGCTCCCCGGGCGCCTGCAGTCGGAGCAGGAGGCTGAGCTCCACGCCATCCCCGTCCAGCAGCGGTCGCAGTCCGCTCAGGCCCACGCACACGGCCGTCACGCCTGCCTGGCGCCAGCGCGCCACGTCGCCGGGTTGCGGTCGACGCGCCCACACGACCTGCGCCAGACCCTGCCGCGGTAAGAACCGCCTCATCCGAGGCCAGATCCTCACGCCCTCCATTTCAGCCGCCTCCCACCTCCGCTCCAAGAACTTGTCCAAGCTTTCCCGCCTGCCGCACAGCCGCTAACACGGTGTTCCGGTGGACGCGCACGGTGTGCTCCACGGGCCGACCGTAGCCGCCTCCGAGGGTGACCGCCACGGGAACGCCACGTCCGCAGACCTCCCCCAGGACGAACTCGTCTCGGGCCCGCAGCCCCCATTCGGTTAGCCGCAGTCTCCCAAACCGGTCTCCCGCGAGAGGGTCGGCACCGGCCACGTACAGCACCAGCTGCGGCCGGACCGCGTTCAGAATCGCGGGCAGGACCGCCTGCAGGGCCGCCAGGTACTCCCCGTCCCCCACCCCGTCCTCCAGGACCACCTCCCAACGGGAGCGCGCGAAGCTACGCATCCGGTTCCCGCGAGCGTACATGTCCAGGGTGTACACGCCGTCGTCTCCGGCGAACAGGAGGGCCGTCCCGTCGCCTTGGTGCACGTCGCAGTCCACCACCAGGACCCGGCGGACTCCGTGGGCCCGGGCATCGGCCGCCGCCACCGCGACGTCGTTGAACACGCAAAACCCCCGCCCTCCGTGGCGGTCCGCGTGGTGTCCGCCGCCACCGAGTGCCACGGCGACCCCATGGCGCAGCGCCGTGCGGGCTGCGGCCAGGGTGGCCCCGCAGGTCCGCAGCGCCCGCTCCGTGAGCTCCCTGCAAGGGGGCAAGCCTAGGCACCGCTGTTCCTCCGGGGTCAGCCGGCCGCTGAGGACCCGGTCCACGTAACCGGGGTCGTGCACCTTCTCGACCGCCACCCGAGGAGCTCGGGGGGCCTCCGCAAGGAGGGACCCGCAGCCAGCCTCGTGGAGGGCCTGCCGCAGGGCGGAATACTTCCCGACCGGAAACGGGTGGCCTGGTGGTAGGGGCAGCGAGAAGGTGGAAGTGTCGAAGGCGATCACCGTTGCAACCCTTCCCAACGCAGAATCCGCAACACCGCGCGCTCCTTGGCTTTCGCCTCCACCATCACGTCCACCCCAGAGCCGCGGAGCACTGCCCGGAGCCGTCGCCAGTCCTCCCGGTGCAGGTACGGGGCGTGTGCCCCGGGCCGACCTCCGCGCGCCTGGCTGGCCACGTGCACCTTGGGCCGTCGCCCGCCCCACGTCTCCAGGGCCGCAGCCAGCGCCTCCCCCTCCGACAGGCCACCGGGGCGCCAACGGTGATGGAGCAGGTCGAACACCACCGGCACGCCCAGCACCCGTGCAGCGGGCATCAGGTCCGCCACCGACCAGCATCGCTCGTCGTTCTCCAACGCGAGGAAGCGCAGCACCTCCTCCTCCTTCTGTAGGGCGCGGCACAGGCGCCCCAGGGCTCGCTGCCGGTCGCCATAAACCCCACCCCCGTGCAACACCACCACCCCCTCCGGATCACCGAACCGCGCGAGGAGCCGTGCGGTGTAGCGTAGCTCCCGAAGGCTACGGTCGCGCACGGAGGGCTCAGAGCTTCCGGGGTTTACGTACTGCCCCGGGTGAAAGGACAGCCGAATGCCCAGGCTCCGGGCCAAGGCGCCCAGGCGCTGGATCTCCGCGCCGTACCGCTCCTCCCAGTCCCACGGAAACCGGGGGTGGGACGCGAAGGGGATGAGGTGCTGCCCCACCCGGAACAGGCGGATCCCCTGCCGGGCGTTCCACCAGAGGATCCGCTCTAGATCGCGGAGGTTGGCCCGCACCGCCTGGTCCAGTCGTTCACCCAGGACCACGTTGCGCTCGCGGACGGTATGATTCGTGGTGGCGCGGAGCGTCCGGTTCTGGCAGGGGTACCCCAGACGGAGCCCTTCAGGTGCTGTTCTGGCCGCCATGGCAGAGGGTCCTCAGGTTCACCGAATCGCCGAACGCCTGGGAAGGGTCTTGGGAGGCTGCCGGCTCACCCGCGTGCAGGTGTGTCCTCCGCGCCTGCGCGCGTGGTCCACGGCGCTGTCCCTGTCGCGGGTGGTGGAGGTGGAAGCGATCGGCAAGCACCTCCTGATCCACCTCGATGGCGGCCTGTCGATCCACTCGCACCTCATGATGTGGGGCCGCTGGGAGGTGGTCCCGCAGGGCGCGCCGTTCCGAAAGGCGACGGGGCGGCTCTGGTTGAGCCTCGAAACGGGTCGCCACGTAGCCGCCCTCTTCAACGGGCCGGTGCTGGAGGTGCTGACTCGCGAGCACCTTCCCCAACACCCCGTTCTGACCAAGCTCGGGCCCGACCCCCTCCGCGCGGACTACCGCCGCGAGGAAGCCCGGGCGCGGCTGACCGACCCCCGGAGGGCCCGGACGCCGTTGGCCCACGTGCTGCTGGACCAGGAGTGGGTGTGTGGCGTGGGCAATATCTACAAAAGTGAGATCCTCTGGCACGCCCGGCTCTCTCCGCTTCAGCCCCCAGGGGATCTCACCCCGTCCGAGGTCGAACGGCTCCTGGACTGCACGGAACGCGTCCTGCGCGTGGCCTACCGCCAGCGATTCGGGACCCTGCCGCGCCGCGTATGGAGGACGTTGGGCCCGTTTGCCGTGTACCGACGAACCGGCCAGCCGTGCCTGCGATGCGGTGCCCGGATCGCCCGCCTCGACACCGGGCGCGCCACCTACTGGTGTCCGAGCTGCCAGAGCCCGGTGCGCGTTGCCGGCCACGGTCCCTGAATCCTGCCCGCTGGTCTCAAACCCCACCGGTGCGCTGGAGCCCCAGGTCTTCGGCCACCAGGCGAGCGGTGATCTTCGCGGACATCAGCACCCCCGGTACCCCGGCTCCCGGCTGGCAGCCGGCACCCACCAGGTACAGGCCCTTCACGCCCTCGCCTCGGTTCCGGGGCCGGAAGCTGGCGGTCTGCCACAGGACCGGTTCTGGGCCGAAGGCGTTGCCGAGGTGGCTGTTGAGCTCCTCCGCAAAGTGTTCCGGCGTCCGCCAGTACACGTATTCCAGCCGCTCCCGCACCCCTGGGAGCAGCCCGGCTTCCTCCACCCTCGCCAGAACGCGTTGGGCGTATTCCGGACCCACCAAAGACCACCGGACGCGCCCGTCCCAGGGCGGCACCAGAGCCAGGGCGTAAGCCGCGTGGCAGCCCGGAGGCGCGAGGGAGGGGTCGGTCAGGGTGGGCACGTGCAGGTAAAGCGCCATCCGGTCGGGCAGCCGGCGCTCCTGGAAAATCTGCCGCAGCACGCCCTCGTAATCTTCGGGGAGCAGGACGTTGTGGTGGAGCACAGGCCCTCCAGCGGGACCCCGGAACCCGAAATACACCACGAACACGCCGGGGGAGGGCCGGAGTTTACGGATGCGCCACCGAACCGGGGCCGGCAGATGCTCTGCGCCCACCAAGTCCAGGTAGGTGTGGGCGGGGTCGGCGTTGGACACCACCACCTCGGCGTCTAGCCTGCTCCCCCCGGCCAGACGGACGCCGGTCACCCGCCCGTCCTCGACGGACACTCTACACACCTCCGCGTTGTAGCGCACCTCGCCGCCCAGTTGCTCCAGCTTCCGGACCAGCGCCTGTACCAACGCTCCGGTGCCACCCCGGACGTAGTGGACACCCCACGTGCGCTCCACGAAATGGATGAGAGCGTAGATGGCGGGCACCCGCCGTGGGTCACCTCCAATGAGGAGGGTCTCGAAGGAGAACACCTGACGGAGCTTCGGATCCCGGAAGCAACGGCGGACCAACTGCCATAGGGGCCTGAGCGCGCCCAGCCGCACCAGCTGCGGGGTGACCCGCAGCAGGTCCCAATGGCTGCGGAAGTGCGTGAGGCCCAGGCGGAGGAAACCCTGCTCGAAGATGGCGCGCGCCGCCTCCTCAAACCGCAGGAACCCGGGCACCTCCGCGGGGGAGACCCGCCGCACTTCCTCCATGAGGGCCTGGCGGTCCTGCCGGTAGTCAAACCACGTGCCGTCGGGAAAGTGGACCCGGTAAAAGGGGTCCAGCGCGGCGAGGCGCACGTGGCGGTGGGTGGCCTCGAGTCCGGTCGGAAGGCGCGGTTCCAGCCTCGGGCGGCCGGGCTCCACCCGAAACAAGTCCTCCAGGAGCGGGTGCGCGGTGATCACCGTGGGGCCGAGGTCGAACACGAAACCGGCCGCCCGATGCACCGCCGCGCGGCCTCCCGGCCCGGCCTGCTTCTCGACCACGGTCACGTGAAGCCCTAGCGCCGCCAGCCGGATGGCCGCCGCCAGGCCGCCGAACCCTGCGCCGATCACCACAGCCCTCACCGGTGAGTGCCCCACTCGACTCACCCGACGAGCCTGCCTTTCCAACGCTGAAGGCCCCGTAGCGCCCTCCCGTAAGCGGGCAAGAACAGAAGGGGCGCAAGGGGAGTAAGGAGGGCCAGCCACCAGGGCCCCCGGCCCATCCGCTGGAGGATTAGCCTCTCCACAACCCCTGCCAGCGCTGCCCGACGGTCCACGGCCCAAGGCACCGTGTAGAGAACCAGGTGATACGCTGCGGAAGCCAGCAGCACCAGCCGGCTCCTCCCGTGGACATCGAGAAGGTTTTTGCCGAACCCTTCCACCGCCTCCCCCCAGGATCGGTACATCGCCGTCCGGAACAGGCCAGGAGCCCGGAACAGTCCCAGCTCCCCGATCCGGCGGGCCAACGCCACGTCCTCCAAAACCTCCTGCCGGACCGCGCGGTGCCCGCCGGCGGCGAAGTACGCGTTCCGACGGACCGCCAGCACCTGCCCGTTGGCCCACCCCAGGCGCCGCAGTATGGCATGGGGAAGGAACCCGTACGCGCCGTGGAGCAGGAAGTTGACCATCAGACCCGACCAGAGCTCGACGGACTCCTGGCCAGGCCAAGCGGACACCACCGGGAACCGTTCCAGCGCCCGCAAGAGGGCGCCTAGGGCGCCCGGTCTCCACGCGACATCCGCGTCGGTGAACACGAGGACGTCACCCCTGGAGGCGACCGCCAGTTGCCAACAGGCCCAGGTCTTCCCTCTCCAACCGGGGGGTACCGGTCGCCCGGGCAGGACCCGAAGCCGTGGGTGCCCGTTTGCCACAACTCGCGCCACCTCCGCGGTGCCGTCCTCGGAGCCGTCGTCCAGCACCAGGACCTCGTCTGCGTCCTGCACCAGCAGGGTCGGCAGGGTGCGCGGGAGGTTGCGAGCCTCGTTGCGGGCGGGCACCAGGATGGACGCGCGCACACAACCCCGCTTTGCCGCCGGCCGCAGGGTGGGGAACCACAGCGCGTTGCACGCCACCACAAAAAATCGCAACGCAAGGAGTGTCCGCACCACCCTCATCGGAACCGACCCGCCCAACTGCGGATCCGCTCGTCGAGGCTGCGGCGGCCCGCCAGGATGGGCACAAACCCCGGCGGAAGCTCCCGTGGGTGCGTGTGCGCCAGGAGGCCGTCCAGCGTACGCAGGAGATGGCGGAGGGCTCCTGCCCAGTCGCCCTCCGGTCCGACCGGCTCGCCCACCCACACGAAAGCTTCCGGGTGCTCCCACCCCCTCAGGGCCACGCGAAGGGCCACCGGCACCACGGGCACGCCTGCGTGGCGCCCGAGAAAACCGGCACCCGGCTTTGTGGGGCCCAACTCTCCCGGGTAGCGCAGCACGCCCTCCACGAACACCGCCACCCACCCTCCAAGCCGGAGCTGCCGGATCGCCTTCCGGAGCCGGTTGGCCTGCAGGGCGCCCTCCAGGGCCAACACTGGGAAGGCGTCGAGGTTCTCCTTCGCCACCAACAACCAGAGGCGGCGTCCCGCCACCCGCCCGAGCCACCAGAGTAGGTGACCGTCAAAGTAGCTGTGGTGGTTCGCGGCCAGCACCGCGGCCCCTGCGGGTAGCCGCCCTCGCAGGTATACGCCGCGAAGACCCGCCGACAGGCTGCGCCTCAGGAGCCAGACCAACACGGCCCGCACCGCCGACTCCCGCGCGCCGCGGGTTCCCCTACCGCCTACGTCGCCATGCAGGATCCAGTGCCAGGAGTAAGCCCTGCACCACCGCGAGGTTGGTGACGGCAAAGAACAGCACCTCCTCCACCGGCAATCCCGCCACCCGCGCGCCCACCGTGGTCTCCTGCGAGATCCACCAGATCCCCTCCCGGGTCACCGCCCACAGATCCGCGGCGGACAGGTACACGGTGGGGACGGCCACCGATGCACCCAAGGTCCGCCGGCGCGCCCACAGCACCTCCCCGCCCACCGCCCACTGGAACGCCAGCACCGGTCCGAAGTAGCCAAGCAGGAGACCGAGGTACAGCGTCCGCCCGCCGGCCGCAACCATCAGCACACCGGAGGCGCTCAAGCACATCCCCATGGCGCCCCCGACCACCCGCGCCCACACCGGCCCCGGGACCGCCGGCGACCGCGCCCAACGGACCGCCAGCGCACCTGTCAACAGAGGCTGCAGCAGGAAGAACAAATACTCCTCCACGGGCACCCATCCCAGGGTCCCCACCACGCGGTCCGCCGCGTAGCCCCACACCCCCAGGCGGACCATCCAGTTGTCCCACGGGGTGGTGTAGACCAGCGCCACGAGGGGCAGGGCGAGGTACGGACCGACCTCCCCCCCGCGGGGACGCGCCCACAGGAGAGCGGCGAGCCACGCGGGCACGGTGAACGTCAGGTGGAACTGCAGGTACGTCATGCAGGCTCGAGGCGGACGGGAAGCCCCCCGTCGGGCCGCAAGGTGATCCCCGCCCGCACCTTTGGCCGCCGCAGGACCTGAAGGCGGAACCGAGAGAACAACTCCTGAAGCACGATCGGGCCCTCCACCAGCGCCAGCTCGCGGCCCACGCAGACGCGGGGCCCGAGCCCGAAGGGGAAGTAGCGGCCGGAAGGAGCCTCCGGTTCGCTCTGGAACCGTTCGGGGATAAACCGCTCTCCCTCGGGAAACCACAGGCGCTGAGTCACGTACGGCGACAGCACCACCAGGGTACCGGGGCCTAAGCCCTCGAGGCCGAAGCCCTCCTCGACCCGGCGCGTGATGAGCCAGGCCGGCGGGAACAGGCGGACTGCCTCCTGATACACCCACCGGGCGAACCGTGGGTCCCCCACGAGTCGCTCTCGGGCTACGGGAGTTTCCGCGCAGAGCAGCGCCGCCCAAACCAGAGAGCTGGCGACGGTTTCGTGCCCCGCCACCAGGAGGGTGGTGGCCTCCGCGAGGGCCCGGGCGGGCGGGAGCCCATCCATGGGCGGCCAGGATCGCAGGCGGGCTGCCTCTCGCCACAGCGCCGCCCGGGCCTCGGCGAACCGGACAGCTGCCCAGGGACTCCACCGACGCCACGGGTTTCGCGAGCGCTCGAAGATGTGGTCCACGGCCTGCTCCACGGATTCCACCACCGTCCGCGCGGAGAAGGTGACCCTGAGGAAACGTCGGAGCATGCGCGCGCTGAGCAGACACAACTCGCCGCCCAGCTCCCGCTCCTGCCCAACGCGCCAGCCGTCGAAAAACCGCCGGACCTCGTCCTCCAGCTCGGGCCGCGCGGCCTCCACGGCGCGACGACCGAAGGGAAGCGACAGGAGCCTGCGCGCGGCACGCCACGACTCCCCCTCGTCATTAAGCAAGCCCCGACCGGTCAGCCGCTCCAGCTCGCGATACTGGAAGGTGCGCTTTGAAAGGCTCCCACGGCGGAGCACCGCCTCCACCGCGGGCGGGTCGAACAGTAGGCACGCTCGGCTACCGGGCAGGGCAATCTGCCAGCGGCTGGCCCGCCGACCCCACGACAGCAGCACCTCCTCCGGGCGGTCGCGCAGCACGGGCAGGTGCCGCAGCAGTTCCCGAACCCCCACGACGTGCACCGTCGCCCCGCGCTCCGGACGTTCTGCCTGGCGCTCGACCATCAGCTCACTCCCGAATACCATGGACGGGCCTGTGGCCACCGGCCTGCCCGGATGGCCACGGTGAGAGACCTCGGCACAAGCCGCACTCGCTCCGCGGAGGTCAGGCTCACGCGCTCCCGCAGGTTGTCGTAGCCGCGGTCCCGCAGCTTGTCCAGGATGGCCCGATACTGAAGCGCGGCAAAGGCCACCGCCGCCCGACCCCGTCGAAGCCCGGGCAGCCCTCGCAGGCCGTCCGCGTATAAGCGCCGAGCCCGGAGATCCAAGTAGCACATGAGGGCTTGGTACTCAGGCGTGACCCTCCCCGCCCACAGGTCGGCCTCCCGTACCCCGAACCGGGCCAACAGGTCCTGGGGCAAGTAGACCCGGTCCCGCCGCAGATCTTCGCCCACGTCCCGGAGGATGTTGGTCAGCTGCATGGCCTGACCGAGGGACGCGGCGGCGCCGACCCAACTCTCGTCGGCACCGGCAATAGGGGCCACCATCTCCCCCACGGTCCCGGCCACCCGGTAGCAGTAGGTCAACAGCTCCGCCTCGGTACGGATCCGCACCGGCCTCAGGTCCATGCGGAAGCCCTCGCGCATTTCCTCGAACGCGCGCAGGGGCACCTGCCAACGGTCCACAGTCCAACAAAGAGCCTCCTCCCAGGTCATCCGCGGCTGCCCGCGGTATGCCCGCAGGATGCCATCCCACCATGCCTGCAGCGCCCAGGGCCCCGCCCCCTCTTCGTCCACCGCATCGTCCCCGAGCCGGCATGCGGCGTATACCGACCAGATCCCACGCCGGGGAGTGGGCGGGAACAGCCAGCTGGCGAAGTAGAAAGTTGCGGAGTGCGCGCGCACCACCGCCGCCACCGCGGCCCAGTCCGGGGCGCGCCGGTGTGCTCGCCGGCGGCGGTCACGGCCCGGGATCACCGAGGATCCTCCGCACGGCGGCTTCCCGGTAGTCGAAAATTTCCCTCAACCGGGAGGCCACGGCTGACCCCAGCACCCACCGGCCCAGCGCGCCGCCCGGCAAGACGTAATGCACCACATCCCTCACCTCCACGCCCTCGCGCACCTCGTGGAAGTGGTGCTGATGGTGCCAGAACCGGTACGGTCCGAAGCGTTGTTCGTCCACGAACAACCGCCCCTCCCGCAGGTGGGTGATCTCCGTGACCCACTGCCACTCCAACCACCCCAGGGGCCGAACCCGGTACTCCAGGATCAATCCGGGGTAGATGGCCTCCGGCACGGGAGAAACAATCCGCAGGTCCAGCCAGGTGGGCGTGATCCGGGGCAGGTTCCGGGGGTCGGAGAAAAATCGCCATACGTCCGCCAGGGTGGCCCGGATCACGACCCGCCGCTCCAGCCGCTCCACACGCGGGTGCATGACTTCCCACCGCCCTCCCGGCGCCCAGGCTGCGCCCCGCCGGGCTCAGCCCAGCACCCTTCGGAGCGCCCCCTCCAGCTCCGGGTAGTCGAACCGGAACCCCGCCTCCCGCAGCCGCTTGGGCACCGCGCGCTGGCCGGAAAGCAGGACCTCCTGCGCCATTTCGTGGCCGAACATCGCGCGGACCACGAACGCGGGGGCCCGCACGACCGCCGGCCTGCGGAGCACCCGCGCCAGAACCCGGGCGAACTCGCGGAAGGTGACGGGGTTGGGAGCGGTCAGGTTCACCGGACCCTCCACTGAGACCGAGCCCGTCAGGTATTCCGCCGCGCGCACCCAGTCCTCGAGGGCGATCCAGCTAACCCCCTGCTGGCCATCTCCCACCGGCCCGCCCAGCCCCAGCCGAAAAAGAGGCACCAGCGGCGCGAGGAACCCGCCCTGGCGGCTGAGCACGGGCCCTGTCCGCAACAGCACCGTCCGGATCCCCGCCCTCCGCGCGGGCTCGGTGGCGGCCTCCCACTCCACGCAGAGGGAAGCCAAAAACCCGCGCCCCGGCCCGCTCCCTTCATCCAGCACCTCGTGGAACGGCCGGTGGCCGTAGTAACCGGTGGCCGAGGCTGACAGGAAAACCTCCGGCGGGCGGGCCAGCCGCGCCAGGGTTGCTGCCAGAAGCCGTGTGGCCTCTACGCGGCTTGCCCGCAGCTCCTGTTTGTACGCCTCCGTCCACCGGGCCGGCGCGATGCGGGCTCCCGCCAGGTTCACCACCGCGTGGCACCCCTCCAGCGCGCCTGCTTCCAGGTGACCACGCGCGGGGTCCCACCGCAGCCCGCCCGGGAGCGGACGCCGGCTCACCGGCACCACCGTGTGCCCGGCGGCCTCCAGGTGGTCCTTCAGGGCCTTGCCCAGCAGGCCCGTGGCGCCCACGACCGCCACCCGCATCGCCCCTAAGCTACGGGCACCTCGGGCCTGCCTCAAGGGATTGTCCAACCTCTGTTATCATGGACTCACGAGCCGGAGGGGTGCGGGAGTCCGGCTGATCCGGCGCGCCTGGAGAGCGCGTAGGCGGGCTAAAACCCGCCTCGTGGGTTCAAATCCCACCCCCTCCGCCACCCTGCGAGGCCACGTGCGACCGGACGTCGTCTTCTTCGACCTGGACGACACCCTGGTGGACGAGACCGGGCTGATGGCCGACTGCGTGCGCCGGGTGGCCCAGCAGATGCAGGACGTCTACCCGTTCCTGCCACCTGAGCTCGTGGTGGAGACGTACCTGCGCGCGTCCCTGGATCTGTGGAGGCGCGTCACACCCGCTCAGGCCGGGGTGACCATTCCCCTCATGCGGCGGTGGACGTGGGAGGACACCCTGCGGCGGCTGCGGGTGGACGGCCCCGTGGAGCCCTTCCTGGAGCGCTACACGGCCCTCCGGGACGGTCAGGTGCGCCCGTTCCCCGACGCGCGGCCTGTGCTGGAGGAGCTACGCCGCCGCGGCTACCGCACCGGGGTCATCTCCAACGGCGAGACCGCCCTGCAGCGCTGGAAGCTGGACCGCACCGGACTTTCGGAGCTGTTAGACCCGGTGGTGACGAGCCAGGAGGTGGGCCGCAGCAAGCCGGACCCAGAGGTGTTCTTCGAGGCCGCCCGCCGCGCCGGTGCCGATCCCCACCGGTGCTGGATGGTGGGCGACTTGCCACACGCGGACGTGGCAGGGGCGGTGGCGGCGGGCATGACCGCGGTGTGGGTCCGGCGCCGGCCGCCCGACAGCCCGCCGCAAGGGCCCCGGCCTCACCACACGGTGGACGGGCTTTCGGGCCTCCTGGAACTCCTGCCCTGACCAGCGCCAGCTCGCACCCACGGAGCCGGCGCCTACCCTCGCCTCGGTGTTACAGCACCAGGGTGACCTTCCGAAGACCACGGGGCCGGTCAGGGTCCACGCCCCGGCGCAGGCCCAGGTGGTAGCTCAGAAGCTGCACCGCGACCGCGTACACGTGCGGCGCCAACTCTTCCCGGGGCTCTACGGGGACTCTCAGGGGACGCCGCGCAGCGCGCAGCAGCCCCTCGTCGGAGGACACCACGGCCACGTCCGCGCCCCGACCGCGCAGCCGACGCAGCACGTCCTGTATGTGGGTCCGTGTCCTGCCCGGGGAGGCCACCGCCAGCACCGGGAACCCGGGCC
The DNA here is from genome assembly GCA_025060455.1 of Armatimonadota bacterium. Lineage (GTDB taxonomy): Bacteria > Sysuimicrobiota > Sysuimicrobiia > Sysuimicrobiales > Sysuimicrobiaceae > Tepidifontimicrobium. Next base: position 108,481 of record JANXBY010000021.1, on the reverse strand, counting down.
CGACCATCGCCACCGGCCCGTGCAGGAAGTCCGCGGAGGACAACGCCTCCGCGGACAGGTAGGCAGCCTCCTTCAGCTTGAGGGCGGCCTCCTGTGCGGTGGCGAGGTCGTACCCGCGCCCGGTCACCACGCACGCGGGCACAGACTCCCACCGCCGTGCGAGCTCCAACGCCTCCGCCTCCACCGCCAGGGCGGCGGAAAGCCGTTCGGGCAGCTGCCCGTGCGCGCTCAGCAGCGCCCGGTCCCGTGCCGCCTCCGCGGCCAGCAGGCTCAGCACGAACAGCTCCGCCAGGTACGTCTTGGTGGCCACCACGCTGCGCTCCGGGCCCGAGTGCAGGGGCAGGACTTCGTGGGCCACCTGCGCCAGCTCGGAGTCCGGAGCGTTGGTCACCGCCAGGGTGAACGCCCCGCGGCGCCGTGCGTGGCGGACGTACGCGACCACGTCCGGCGAACGGCCCGACTGGGACAGCGCCACCACCCATGCGCCCTGCAATTTCACCGGGGCGCGGTACACGGTGACCACCGAGGGCGCCGCCAGGCAGACGGGTGCGCGCAACCGGGTCTCCCAAAGGTACCGGCCATACGTAGCTGCGTTGTCTGAAGACCCGCGGGCCACGAACACCACCAGCGAGGGTGGGTGGCGGCGCCACCGTACAGCCACCTCCCGAACGCGGGGCCGCGCGAGGTCCCACAGCCGCGCGGCCACCGCGGGCTGCTCCCGGACCTCCGCGTACATCCAGCCACCGGGAGCCTTCACGGCGGCGTCAGGTCGCCCAGCAATACGGCCCGGCGCGCTCCCGTGGCCTTCGGCAGGTTGCCCGGCATTCCCCACGCAGTCAGGGCCGCCAGCACCGCGAACGCCACTGCCTCTTTGAAGTCCGGGTCCACACCCTCCCCCGCAGTGGTTCGCACGGGGACAGGCGCCACAAGCTCGCGGATCCACCGCATCAGGGTCTGGTTGTGGACCCCTCCGCCGCTCAACAGAACCTCGTCGACCTTGCCCACGAACCGGTACGCCTCCGCCACCGTCCGGGCAGTGAGGTACGTGGCGGTGGCCACCAGGTCCTCATCCCGGAGCCCCAGTTGCCGGCCGCGCCCCACCAGCGCCCGCGCGTAGTCCACGCCGAACACCTCCCGGCCGGTGGTCTTGGGCGGCGGCTGTGAGAAGTACGGGTGGCGCAACAGCTCCTCTACGAGAGCCTGGTGCGGGTGGCCGCGGGCCGCCATGCGGCCGCCCTCGTCGTACCGCGCCCCTGTGAGCAGCTGTACCACGCCGTCCACCACCATGTTGCCGGGGCCGGTGTCGAACGCCACCACGTCCTCCGGCCCCCCACCTGCCGGGACGTATGTCACGTTTCCGATCCCGCCCAGGTTCTGCACCGCCCGGTAGCGCTGCGGGTGGGCGAACAGCAGCCAGTCCAGGTACGGGACGAGGGGCGCGCCCTGACCGCCCGCGGCCACGTCCCGGGCCCGGAAGTTGCTCACCACCGGAAGGCCCGTCCGCTCCGCGATCACCGCCGCCTCGCCCACCTGTAAGGTGCTGTGGCCCGGTGCGTGCCAAACCGTGTGTCCGTGCGAGCCCACCAAGTGGCAGCTGGCGGGGTCGAGGGCCGCCTGTGCCAGGGCGCGCAGGACGGCCTGCGCGAACAGCTCCCCCAGCTCGAAGTTCCACCGGCACACCTCCTCCGGAGTGGCGTGCCGGCTCGCGAGGCGTAGCAGCGCCTCGCGCACCGGGTCCGGGTACGGCTGCGTGGAGGTACAGAGGGTCCGAACCCGAACCCGCTCGGCCCGCTCCACCTCCACCACCGCGACGTCCACCCCGTCGCAGGAGGTCCCGGACATCACCCCCACCACCCGCAGGACGGGCGCCGGATGGGGCCACCGGAAGGCGGTCACGCTTCCCCCAGGGCCGCTCGCACCCGGCCTCCTGCGCGTCTCAGCCGGTCCACCGCTTCCTCCCGGCTGCAACCCGCCCGGCCCATGACGATGGCGACCTTCGCGTTGTGCCCTGCCCGTTCCAGCAGCTCCGCCGCCCGCTCCAACGGCACCCCCACCGCCTCCGCCACGATTCGCACCGCCCTCGCCGCCAGCTTCCGGTTCAGGGGCTGGACGTCTACCATCAGGTTCCGATACACCTTCCCCAGCCGCACCATCGCAGCGGTGCTGAGCATATTCAGCACCATCTTCTGGGCTGTTCCTGCCTTCATCCGGGTGGAGCCGGCCAGGACCTCGGGACCCGTGCGTACGACCACCGCCACGTCTGCCATGGCCTCCATGGGTGAACCCGGGTTGTTGCAGACCACCACCACCGCGCAGCCTGCCTCCCGTGCGGCCTGGAGGGCGCCCAGGACGTAGGGCGTCCGACCGCTGGCGGCGATCCCCACCACCACGTCACGGGGCGTGGGCCTCTGAGCCCGAAGGTCGCGGGCGCCCAGCTCCGCGTCGTCCTCCAGCTCCGAGGTGGCTTCCACGGTGGACCCGACCCCGCCCGGCACCACCACCTGCACGCACCCGGGATCCACGCCGAAGGTGGGGCCCCACTCCACCGCGTCCAGCCACCCCATCCGCCCGCTCGTCCCCGCTCCCACGTAGAACACCCGCCCGCCACGGGAAAGCCGCTCAGCCACTAGCTCCGCGGCCCGCGCCACCGCAGGCAACGCTTCCCGTACAGCCGCGGCTACCGAGGCGTCCTCTTCGTTGATGAGCCGGACCACCTCGTCCGTGGGGAGCCGATCTAGGTCGGTGCTCCGGGGGTTGGATTGCTCCGTCTCCAGCTCCTCCAAAGCTCTCCTCACACGCACCTCCTCAGGACAGATGCGCCACCTCTTGGTGGAACGCCCGCCGGAAGTCGTCGATACCGTCCCGTACGCGTGGATGCACGCGGTTGGTCAGCAACACCGCCCACAGCTCGCGGTCGGGGTCCGCGGCCACGGAGGTCCCGGTGAACCCCGTGTGGCCGAACGACCGCGGGCCGAACGCGGCGAAAAAGCAGCCAGGGTGGTGCAGCGCCCAACCCAAGCCCCGAGGCTCCCCCTCGGCCCCGCGCCGCTGGTCCCGGAGCGCCTCCGACACACACCCTTCTGGCAGCCAGCCTCTGGGGTGCATCCACGCCTCCACCACACGGCCGACCTCCCGGGCGGTGGAGAACAGGCCTGCGTGCGGCGCCACCCCACCCAGGGCGTGGTGCGCGTTTCCGTCATGGACTTCCCCCACCAGGACGTGCGTGCGCCAGGGAAACTCCATACCCGCCTGTCCGGCCATCTGCCGTTCGTACGCGTTGCCCTGCTCGGTGGCCACGCACCGAGCCCGCACGGCGGGCGGCGGGCAGAAGCCTGTCTCCTGCAGGCCCAGGGGCTCCGCCACGTGCGTGCGGAAGAGCAAGTCCATGCGCCCTCCTCCCGCGCGCTCGGCTGCAAGGCCGGCTAGCAAGACGCCGAGGTCCGAGTACACCACCTGCTGCCCGGGTGGCGCCTCCAGGCTGACCTCCCCGAGTGCCCGCACCACCGCCTCGCGGCCGCGCGCTTTCAGGTACAGGGGCCGCCACGCGGGAAGCCCCGTGGTGTGGCTCAGCGCCTGCCGCAGGGTCGCTGCCCCGCACGGCGCTCCGCGCAACTCCGGCAGCCAACGACTCACGGCGGTGTCCAGGTGCAACAGCCCTGCCTCGACCAGACGCAGCACCACGGGCACGGTGCACAGGACCTTGGTGAGGGACGCCAGGTCGAAGAGCGCGTCGGGCTGCATGGCTCGCTGTGTGGGAACGACCTCTGCCTGACCGACCGCGTCGGTGAACACGGTCCGGCCACCTGCCCAGACGACCGCCACGGCACCCGGAAAGACTCCGGAGGCGACCCCGGCCCGGAGGAGTGCAGCCACTCTCCTCCCTGTCACGTGTGCTCCGACCGCATCCGGGGATCTAGAAGCTCCTGCAGCCCGTCGCCCAGGAGGTTAAAACCGAGGACGATTCCCATGATGGAGGCTCCCGGGAAGACCGCCACCCAGGGAGCCAGCTCCATAAACCGCCGCCCCGCGCTGAGCATGTTCCCCCAGGAGGGCCATGGGGGCTGGGTACCCAGCCCGAGGAAGGACAGGGCCGACTCGGTCAGGATGGCCAGGGACAGGGTCAGGCTGACCTGGACGATCAGGGGGGCGGCGACGTTCGGCAGGATGTGGCGCCGCAGGATTCGCAGCTCCGAGGCCCCCAGGGCCCGCGCGGCCTCCACGTACTCCAGGTGCCGCACCGTCAGAACGGCGGCCCGCGAGACCCGAGCGAATTGCGGGGCGTAGACCAATCCGATGGCGACGACGATGTGCGCGGGTGCGGGGCCTAGGACCCCCACCACGAACAGCGCCAACAACACGCTTGGGAACGCGAAGACCACGTCCATAACCCGCATGAGCACGTTGTCCAGACGCCCGCCCCGCAGTCCCGCCACAAGCCCTACGGTGGTCCCCAGGATGAGGGCCGTCGCCACCGACGCCCCCGCCACGAACAGGGACACCCGCGCACCGTGCAGGATCCGGCTGAACACGCACCGGCCGAACTCGTCCGTGCCGAAGGGGAATCGCAGCGAGGGGCCCGCCAGGGCTAGGCCCGGGTACATGTGCAGTGGATCGTGGGGCGCCACCCAAGGCGACAGTACCGCGGCCAGCGCGTACGCGCAGACCAGGACGGTGCCGACGACGGTCAGGGGTCGCTGGCTCCACCGCACAGCCCGCCTGCGACGTTCCTCATCCATACCGGATCCGGGGGTCCAGGAAGGCGTACAGTACGTCCACTGCCAAGTTCACCCCGACGAACAGCAGGGCTGAAACGAGGACCACCGCCTGGACCACTGGGTAGTCTCGCTGGTAGATGGCGTAGAGGACGAGACGCCCCATCCCGGGGATCCCGAACACCTCCTCCACCACCACGGTCCCACCCAAGAGGTAGCCGAACTGGATGCCCACGACCGTCACCACCGGAATTAGGGCGTTCCTGAGGGCGTGTCGCCGCAACACCACCCGCTCGGGCAGCCCCTTGCTGCGGGCCGTCCGGATGTACTCCTGCCCGAGGACCTCCACCAGACTCGCACGGACGTAGCGCATGAGAACCGCCGCCAGAGGGGTCGCCAGGGCCACCGTGGGGAGGGCTAGGACCCGCAGGTTCGCCAGCGGGTCCACCGTCGGTCGAACGTAGGGCCCGAGGAGCCCCACGGGCAAGTACTTGGAGAACACAAGGACGAGCAGGGTCGCCAACCAGAATCCCGGTAGCGACAGCCCCATCAGCCCCGCCACCCGGGCCACCGCGTCCCACGCCCGGCCCCGCTGGGTGGCGGCCAGCATGCCCAGCGGCAGACCGACCACCATGGCCAGCCCTGTCGCCAGCGTTGCCAGCTCTGCACTGACGGGCAGGCGGGTGGCGATCTCGTGCCCCACCTTGCGTCCGGTTCGCAGGGAGGTGCCGAGGTCCCCTTGCAGCACGCCCGCGATCCAGTCCACGTACTGCCGGTACAGGGGACGGTCCATCCCGAAGATGCGCTCCAGCTCGCGACGCTGCTCCGGCGTCAGGCCCACCTGGGTCCCCGCGTATACCTCGATCACGTCCCCGGGGATCAGGCGCAGGACCAGGAACACGAGAACGGTCACCCCGAACAGGACGGGGCCCAGGGACACGAGGCGCCGGGCCACAAAACGCGCCAAGGCGTGCTGTAAACCTCCGGGCTACGGGCCGCCCAGCGACACCTCCTCGAGGTAGTAGTACTGGGCGGTCGCCACCTGGCGGAAGCCCCGCACCCGGTCCCTCATGGCCCACGTGTCGTACGGGCTGTAGAGGGGAATGACCGGAGCCCGCTCCATGATCAGCCGCTGTGCCTCGTCGTAGATGGCCTTGCGCCTCTGTGGGTCCACGATGACCCGCCCACGGTCCAACAGGCGATCCAGTTCTGCGTCCTTGTACAGGAAGTTGTTCACGGGCCCCGTGCTGTGCAGCATCCGGTACAGGAAGCCGTCCGGGTCGATCCCTCCGCTGCGGATCTCCACCATGGAGTCGAAGTCCCGACGCACCCACCGCCCCACCCAGACACCCCACTCGCTCACCTCCAGCTCCGCGGTGATGCCGACCTCCCGCAGCTGATCCTTGATCACCTCTGCCACGGGCAGGAGCCGGAAACCTGGCGAAGTCTGGATCTTGATGGTCAGGCCGCGTGGGTAGCCCGCGTCCGCGAGCAAGCGCCGAGCCCGCTCACGGTCCGGGCGCGCGTACGGCAGCGCCGACACCGGCAACGCCCACTCCCGAATGGAGACCGGGATCGGGCCCGAGACGGCCGCGTAGCCCCGCTCGGCCAACTCCACGATCTGGTGCCGGTCCAGAGCCCAGCCGATGGCCTGGCGCACCCGGGCGTCGGTGAACGGTGGCCGGGTGGTGTTGAACCCGAAGGTGCGCAAGAGCACCGTGGGCACCTGCTGGACCCGGATCCCGGGGCTCCGCCGTGCCAGGTCAATGACCGCGGGGTCCGACAGGTGCGCCATGTCAAGGCTGCCCGCCCGCAGCCCTGCCAACAGCGAGGCTTCGTCCGGGATGACCCGGATCACCACCTCCGACACCCGAGGCAGGCCGCGCCGGAAGTAGTTCGGGTTGCGCACGAGCCGCATGTGGTCGTCCGGGACCCACCGGTCCAACATGAACGGGCCGGTCCCCACGGCCACGCGGTGGAGGTTGCCGTGCCGCTCCACCTCCTCCCGGGGAACGATGGCCATGTTGGAGAGGGTGAGGTTGCTGAGGAAGGAGGCCAGTTGGTGCTTCAACTTGAACTCCACGGTGTACCGGTCGACGATCCGGACGGATTCGAAGGGCGGAAGCCAGGCCCGGGCCGGGGAACCGGTGGCCGGGTCCGCGATACGCTCGAAGCTGTACTTCACGTCGTCCGCGACCAGCTCCCGGCCGTTGTGGAACCGAACCCCGCGGTGGAGGCGGAAGATGTACGTCCGGCTGTCGGGGATCTCCCACGACGCGGCCAGGTCACCGACGATCTCCATCCGTTCGTTGTACCGGACCAGGCGGTTGTACAGCAGGTCGGCCCGTCGTAAGGACGAGAACACCGTGACGATGTGTGGGTCTAGACCCACTGGCTCTCCTGGCACCCCGATGGTCAGGGTGCCGGCGGGCTGGGCGCGCACCTCGGAGCGCCCGCCGGGCGCCATCAGGACGGCGGCCACGGTGCCCACGAGGAGCGCCACCGTTACCCAGCTGCAGGCGTGGACGCGCTTCACGGTCTCACCTCCCTCCGCGTTCTGCGCTGCCGCCGGTGCTCGAACTGCGCCAGCGGGCCGCGGGTCTTCCGGAAGATCCACTCGTGGATCCCACGGTGCACGTAGTGCCTCAGAACCCCGACCCGCTGGTAGCCCATCTTCCTGTAGAAGCGCTGGGCCCTCCGGTTGAAATGGGAGACCAGGAGGAAGACGTTCGGTCCATGCCGCAAGATTCGTTCCTCTGCCGCACGCAGGAGGGCACTCCCAATGCCCTGACCCCGCGCGCCGGCCGCCGTGACGATCCAGCGCACGTACCCGGAGTGGACAAAGGTCCCCCGGTGCTGGAACCACACGAAGCCCAACACCTCTCCCCCCCGGACCGCGACCAGGATCGGCTCTCGCCGTCGGAGGGCCCACCGGATCAAGGCGGACGCCCGCCGTGCCGAAAGGCCGTAGCGGTGCCAGAGGGGCTCCTGGGCCACGAGCCGGGCACAGGCGGACACGTCCCCGCGACGCGCCGCCCGGATCTGGAGGCCGCGCGAAGACGTCACCTCAGTACTTCCTCCCCACCAGGGCCTCGCGGGTCCGCTCCAGTGCGCGCACCGCGAGCCCGTAGCGCCGGAGCAGCACCCCGGCGAACACGCTGTCCAGCACCGCCATGGCCGCCACCCGGGAGCTGGTGGCCGCCTCCCGCAGCAGCGGCTCCCGGGCCACGGTGTTCAGCACCGCATCCGCCACCCGGGTGATGGGCGAAGGCCCGAGCTGGGTGACGGCCACGGTGAACGCGCCCGCCTGCCGGGCCACCCGGAGGGCCTCAACCGTGTCCTTGGTGCTGCCCGAGTGGGAGACCCCGATGGCCACGTCCCGGCGGCCCAGCAGGGCGGCGGAGGTGGCCTGTAGGTGCGGGTCGGTGAACGCCTGGGCCTGGATTCCGATCCGCAGCAGCTTCAGCGCAGCGTCGGTGGCCACCACTCCCGAGGCCCCGACCCCGTACAGGTCCACCCGCCGGGCGGAGTCTACGCGCTCCACCACCCGCTCAAGCTGCGAGCGGTCTAACACCCGCAGCGTCTCCTCCAGCGCCGCCACCATCCCCGCGAACAGCTTGCGGCAGGCCTCCTCCAGCCCGTCTCCCCGCCGGACCTCGCCCGCGAGCTGCGGCTGCTCGGTGGCCAGCTCCGCGCTGAGCCGGATCCGCAGCTCCTGGTAGCCACGCAGCCCCAGCCGCTTGCACACCCGCACCACGGTGGCCTCGCTGACCCCGCATCGCTCCGCCAGCTCCGTGATGGACAGTGCCGGCACCGCCTTCCCCTCGCGGACCACGTAGTCCGCCACCCGCCGCTCCGCCTCCGCCAGGGAGGGAGCCAGCTCCCGCAGCCGCAGCCAGCAGCTCGTGGCCACCACCGTCGCGCCCACACGGGAGCCTTCGCCGGCGGTTAAAAAATCCCTTCAGCGGAGCGGGAAGCGAGAAAAAATTTTTTTCGCCAGGAAGGCCTGTAGGGCAGCGAGCACCTCGGCCGGCCGCTCCCGGGGAGGCCAGTGGCCGCAGCCCCGCAACACCACCAACTCCGCGTGCGGGATCCGGCGGGCCGCCTCCTCCGCGTGGGCCACGGGCACAAGGCGATCCCGGTCCCCGTGCACCAGCAGCACCGGGCAGCGGACCTGCCCCAGCCGGTCCAGGTAGCAGGTGCGGGTGCGGCCCGGGAGCAGCTCGGTGGAAAGCCACCGCCAGAAGAGCCCCGGCGCAGTCCCCCGCAGCGCCGCCCGCGCGTCTTCCAGCAGCTCGTCGTCCACCGCCCTCGGGTCTCCCACTAAGAAGCGCAGTCCCCACCGCAGCCCGCGGCCCCGCCGGAGGGCCGGGCTTGCGACCAGGCGCCGCAGCGGAGTTCGCAGGAGCAGCCGCAGGAGCCTGTGGTACGGCACGCGGGGCGAAAACCCGTAGCTGGCCACGAGCGCAAGCCGGTCCACGCGGTCCGGGTAGCGCAACGCGTACCCCAAGGCCAAAGCCCCGCCCAGGGAAAGGCCCGCAAAAGCCGCCCTCCCCACCGCCTGGGAGCTCATCCAGCCGCACAGCCAGTCCAGGTAGGCGTCGGTGGTGGGCTCGGGCAAGGCCGGAGTTCCGCCATGGCCCGGGAGGTCCGGAGCCAGCACTTGGAGCTGCTGCGCCAGCCCTGGTGCCACGTGCTTCCAGCTGAGACGGCTGCAGTCCGCCCCCGCCCCGTGCAGCAGCACCAGCGGGTACTGAAGCTCGGAAGTCAAGCGGCCGTCAGCGCCTCCAGCCAGCGGGGGAATTCCGGAAAGGACACCGCAGCGCAGGCGACGTCCAGCACACGGACGCCTCCCCGGGAGAGTAGCCCTGCCACCGCGAAAGCCATGGCGATGCGGTGGTCCCCCTGGGGGTCCACGACCCCGCCCCGGATGTGCCCGCCGCGCACGACGAAGCCGTCTGCTAGCTCCTCTGCCTCCACCCCCACCGCCCGTAGCCCGTCCACCACCGTGCGCACCCGGTCCGACTCCTTCACCCTCAGCTCCGCCGCGTCCTGTACCACCGTCTCGCCCTCCGCCACCGCCGCGGCCACCGCCAGCGCGGGAATCTCGTCGATCAGCCGAGGGATCAGTCCGCCGCCCACCCGGGTCCCCCGCAGCTGGCTGCCGCGGACCACCAAGTTGCCAACCGGCTCGCCTGCCACCTCCCGCACCTCTTCCACCCGTATGTCCGCGCCCATCTCCCGCAGCACGCCCAGCAGCCCCGTCCGGGTCGGGTTCAGCCCCACGTGCTCTGCCACCAGCTCCGCGCCGGGCTGGGCTGCCGCCGCCACCAAAAAGAAGGCCGCGGAGGAGAAGTCCCCGGGAACTTCCACCTCCAACGCCTCGGGCCGCGCGGGGCCTTCCACCGACACCTCCACGGCCCCGCCAGACAGCGTGTGCCGGTGCACCGAAACCCCCATGGCGGACAGCATCCGCTCGGTGTGATCGCGGCTTTGGGCGGGCTCCACCACCACCGTGGTCCCCTGCGCGTACAGCCCCGCCAACAGCAGGGCGCTTTTCACCTGGGCGCTGGCCACCGCCAGCGGATGCCGCGCGGGCCGCAGCCTACCTCCGCGTACCCGCACCGGCGCGAACCGGCCCTCCCGCGCCTCCAGGTCCGCGCCCATGCGGCGCAGCGGCTCCACCACCCGGTCCATGGGGCGCCGTCTCAGCGAGGCGTCCCCGTCCAGCACCGCCTCCAAGGGCTGTCCCGCCAGCAGGCCGCACAGCAGGCGCAGGGTGGTCCCTGAGTTCCCCGCGTCCAAGACCTCTCCCGGCTGGCACCACCGCTCGCGCCCGTGGACCCGTAGCACGCCGTCCTCCAGCTCTACCGGCACACCTAACTGACGGACGCACGCCACGCTCCGCAGGGTGTCCTCCGCCACGAGGAAGTTGCGCGCCACCGTGGTCCCGCGTGCCAGCGCACCCACCAACACCGCCCGGTGGCTCACGGACTTGTCCCCGGGAGGCCGGAAACGCCCCCGGATTCTGCCAGGTCGGACTTCCAGGTGCGCCATCCTACTGGGCGCTGCGGAGGTCCGGCCGCAGCCGTTCGGCCTCCCCCAGGTACACGTGCACCACCTCGTCCTGCGTGAGGGTCGTGTTCACCAGCATCAGCACCCGCACCACCCGGGGCATGGAGCCGGGGACGTCCATCTCCTGGGCGCACAGCAGCGGCACGCGGTCCCAGCCCAGAGCCCGCGCGGCCTCTGCTGGGAACGTGGCGTCCAGGTCGGAGGTGCACGTGAAGATCACCGCCGCCACGTCGTCTGGCTCCACGCCGTTGGCGCGCACCATTTCCGTCACCAGCCGCCGGGCCGCTTCCAGGATGGCCTCGGGAGTGTTGGCCTCCACCTGTACGGCGCCCCGGATGCCGCGTACCTTCACTGGGTCTCTCCCCGTGCCAGGTGGACTGCCGCCTCCAGCCCCAGGACGTAGCTTTGCGGCCCGAACCCCAGAACCTGCCCCCGCACCACCGGCGCGAGCACCATCCGCCTGCGGAAGGCTTCGCGGGCGTATGGGTTGGACAGGTGCACCTCCACGACCGGGATCCGGATGGCGGCGATGGCGTCCCGCAGGGCGATGGAGGTGTGGGTGAACGCCCCTGGGTTTATCACCACCGCCTCGCAGTCCAGCCGGGCCCGATGCAGCTCGTCCAGCAACACGCCCTCGTGGTTGGACTGTACGAACCGCACCTCCACGCCCAGCTGCTGGGCCCGCTCCTCCACCATCCGCTGGACGTCCTCCAGGGTGTGGTGGCCGTACACCTCGGGTTCCCGCTCGCCCAGCAGGTTCAGGTTGGGGCCGGAGAGCACCAGAACCCTCACGCCGCCGCCCCCATTTCCCGCAGCACCGCCGTCACCACCTCCTCCGGGACCTCCACGCCCGCACGGGCGTGGCCCAGTCGGTCCACCAGGCTGAACCGCAGCTTGCCGCCGCGGGCCTTCTTATCCAGGCGCATGAAGGACACCAGGGTCTCGGCGGGCACCCGCGGCAGCTGTGTGGGCAACCCCGCGCGGCCCAGCACCGACCGCAGCACCTCCGCCACCGACCCATCCGAAACCCCTACCCGGCCGCCCAGCTCTGCCTCCACCACCATGCCCACCGCCACCGCCTCCCCGTGCAGGTAGGTCCGGTAACCTGTGGCGGCCTCCAGGGCGTGCGCCACCGTGTGCCCGAAGTTCAAAACCTCCCGCACACCGGAGCTCTCCCGTTCGTCCTGCGCCACCACCCCGGCCTTTATGGCCACGTTGCGCGCCACCAACTCGACCAGCAGGTCCGCCTGGCGGCCCAGCAGGGACCTCAGGTGTCGGTCGGTCCACTCCAGGAGGGCGGCGTCACGGATGGCGCCGTGCTTCACGCACTCCGCCAGCCCGGCCCGCAGCTCCCGCAGGGGAAGGCTTCGCAGGGTGGCAACGTCCGCCACCACCGCCTCGGGCTGCCAGAACACGCCCACCAGGTTGCGGACCGCGCCCCCTCCGCCCCGTGTCCGCACGTTCACCGCGGCTTTCCCGCCCACGCTGGCGTCCACCTGCGCCAGCAGGGTGGTGGGCAGCTGGACGAACCGCACACCCCGCATGTACGTGCCTGCCACGAACCCTCCGAGATCCCCGACCACACCGCCCCCCAGGGCCACCACCGCTCCGGCCCGGTCCAGGTGTGCGCCGGCCAGCTCCGCGTACACCCGGCAGGCGGTCTTCAGCGACTTGGTTCCCTCGCCCGGCGGGACCAGCACCGGTACGACGTCCACTCCCCAGCCCCGCAACACCTCCGCAAGGGTGCTGCCGTAAAGCCGCCAAAGCCGCGGGTGCGTCAGCAGGCCCGCCCTGCGCACGCCCAGGCGGTACAGGTCCAGGCCCACCAGGGGTAGGATCCCCTCCCCCACGCGCACCGGGTACCGACCGCCCGGCACGCTCACCTGTACCGTCCGCGTCTCGCGCTCCACCAACTCCTCCAGGACGCGGCGGGCCACCTGCTCCACCGAAAGCCCGTCGGTGTCCACCACCACCTCCGCGAGCTCCCGGTACCGCGGGGTGCGCTCCTCCAACAGCGCTGCAGCCCGGCCGCGGAGGTCGCCCCGCAGCAGCGGCCGGTCCTCCGACACCGCCCGGCTCAGCACCGAGTCCAGCTGCGCACGCAACCACACCATGTGGCCACACGACCGCAGCACTTCCGCGTTGGCCGGGTCCACCACCGCGCCTCCGCCGCAGGCGACCACCGCAGGCCGCACCCCCGCAGCTTCCCGCACGGCTTCCCGCTCCAGGCATCGGAAAGCCGCTTCCCCGTCCTCGTCGAAGATGCGGGGGATCGGCTTGCCGGCCCGACGCTCCACCAGCCGGTCGGTGTCCACGAAGGGCCAGCCCAGAAGGCCCGCGAGTTGCTGGCCCACCGCGGTCTTCCCGGCGCCCATGAACCCGTACAGCACCACGTTCCTCACGGCGCGCTACGCACCCCGACCTGCGGCGTCCACCGGGCCCGCTCCACGTACCGCCGGTAGGCCTCCCGCATGTCCGCCAGGGAGTCAGCCCCGAACTTCTCGCACAGGGCGTCGGCCAGCACCAGGGCCACCATGGCCTCGCACACCACGCCGGCCGCGGGGACCGCGGTCACGTCGGAGCGCACCACCGCACCGGGGGCAGGCTCGCCGGTCCGGATGTCCGCGGACATCAGGGGCTGCCGGAGGGTGGAAAGCGGCTTCATGGCGGCCCGCACCACCACCGGCATGCCGTTGGTCACCCCACCCTCAAGCCCTCCGGCCCGGTTCGTCCGCCGGTAGTAACCCTGATCGGGGTCGTAGAAGATCTCGTCGTGGGCGCGGTGGCCGGGGGCTGCGGCGATGGCAAACGCGTCCCCGATGGCTACCCCCTTGATGGCGTGCACGCTCATCACCGCCTGCGCCAGCCGGCCGTCCAGCTTCCGGTCCCAGTGCACGTACGAGCCCAGCCCCGGCGGCACGCCCAGCGCCACCACCTCCACCACCCCGCCCAGAGTGTCGCCCCGCTCCCTGGCCGCATCCACCTCCTGCCGCATGCGCTCGGCGGCCTCCGGGTCCGCGCACCGCAGGTCCGACGCCTCCGCACGATCCCGGACCTCCTCCCACCGCTCAGGCAGGTTACCCACCCGTACACCTCCCAGCTCCACCACGTGGCTGAACACCTCGATCCCGAACTCCTCCAGCAGCCGCCGCGCCAGGCTGCACCCCGCCACCCGGGCGGCGGTCTCGCGGGCACTCGCGCGCTCCAGGGCGTAACGCACATCCGAAAACCCGTACTTTTGCACGCCCACCAGGTCCGCGTGGCCAGGCCGTGGCCGGGTGATGGGAGCCTCCTCCGTGCGCCAGTCGCGGTTCCACACCAGCACCGCCACGGGGGAGCCAATGGTTGCTCCGTCCATGACGCCGGACAGGATCTCCGCTCGGTCCCGCTCGATCTGCATGCGGCCGCCGCGGCCGTACCCGAGCTGGCGGCGGTGCAGCTGGCGGTCGATGTACTCTTCGTCCACCCGCAGGCCCGCGGGCAGCCCCTCCACCACCGCCACCAGCCCGCGGCCGTGCGACTCCCCGGCGGTCACCAGCCGCAGCGCCACCTCACACCTCCGCGGGGAGCAGGCCCACCGCTTGCTTCATCGCCTCCACGGGCGCCTCAACGCCTGTCCACAGCTCGAAGGCAGCGGCGCCCTGGTGCACCAGCATGGAAAGCCCGCCCACCACCCTGGCCCCGGCCTGTTCCGCCATCCGCACTAGCCGGGTCCTCGGCGGGTTGTACACCATGTCGAACACCACCTGTCCGGCCCGCAGCCACGCGGCGTCGGGCACGGGGCTTTCCTGCTCGTGTGGGTGCATGCCCACCGGTGTGGCGTTGACGACCAGCTCCGCCTGCCGCAGGGCCGCCTCAAGCGCCCCCGGGTCGAACGGCAACGCCTGAAACGCTGTCCCGGGGAACTCGCCCCGCATCTGGGCACACAGGGCTTCCGCGGCCTGAGGGCGCCGGGCCATCACCGTCACGCGCCGGGAACCTAGTTGGCCCAACGCCGCACAGGCGGCCCGCGCTGCGCCCCCTGCGCCCAGCACCACAGCGTTCACCCCTCCTGCGGCCACCCCGTGTTCGGCCAGCGCCCGGGCGAACCCCGCCACGTCGGTGTTGAACGCCACCACCCTCCTGCCCCGGTCGAACACCAGCGTGTTGGCCGCCCCGCACCGCCGGGCCGAGGGGTCCAGCTCGTCCACGAGCTCGCAGACCGCCACCTTGTGGGGGATGGTGACGTTGGCGCCGGCAAAGCCGAGGGCGCGCAGGCCGGCCACCGCTTCCCGGAGGTCCTGGCTGCGCACCCGCAGGGCCAGGTAAGCCCACCTCAGCCCGCGCGCCTGGAACGCGGCCGCCTGCATCCGGGGCGATAGGCTGTGGGCCACCGGGTCGCCCACGAGCGCCACCAGCCGTGTGTCCGGGGGAATCTCCAAACTCCTCGCCCTCCGCGGTTTTTACGCCATTGTAGCCCGAACCGCGCCGCCGCAGGCTACGCAGGGAACCGACGCTGTGCTAGAGTACCCGGTAAACGTACGCCTCTTGGAAGGGGCCGGAATGGAGTACGAGGGGCAGACCCGGTACGAGCTAAAGGTGGCAGGGGTCCGGCGGGTGCTCCCCGTGGAGCAGGTACAGGAGGGCGTTTGGATCCCCTTCTTCCGCCTGTGGGGTGACGTGGAGCTCACCAACGCGTGCGCCCGGGCCCTGGCGAGCGAACTGCGGCTGCGGGAGTTCGACGCCCTAGTCTCCCTGACCGCCAAGTCTGTGCCCCTCGTGCACATGATCGCCACGTACCTGTCGGAGCCCCGCCACGGGCAGTTCTTCCCATACGTGGCGTGCCGGCGGGCGGTCAAGAAGTACATGCGCGACCCCGTGGTGGTCCAGGTGCAGTCCATCACGGACGCCTCCCTGCACCCCCTGGTGCTGAACGGCGAGGACGCGGAGCGCATCCGCGGCCGCCGGGTGGCGGTGGTGGACGACGTGGTGAGCACAGGGGGTACTCTCCGGGCGGCCACCGTGCTCATGGAGCGGGTGGAGGCCCGCATCACCGCCAAGGCCGCGGTGATCTTGCAAGGCGACGCGTACCGCGACCCGGAGCTCATCCACCTCGCTACCCTCCCGGTGTTCACCCGCACCGGGTGACGGGGCCCCTGTACGCCCTGGGCGCCTTTGGCGCCTCCCTGCTGGTCCAAACGCTCAACCTGTGGCTGTTCCCCTTCTACGCCGGCCCCCCACCGCGGCTACCGCCCGAGCAGGTAGGCCTGGCCCTGGCCGTAGGCCGCCTTTCCAACTCCCTGAGCGACCTGCTGGTGGCCCGCTGGAGCGACGCGGTCTCCACACCCTGGGGCCGCCGTCGCCCGTTCCTCCTGGGAGGTAGCCCGATCCTCGCCGCGTCCTTCCTCCTCGTGTGGGTCCCCCCGCCACACGGAGCAGACCTGTACCTGGCCACGGTGCTGGCGGCGTTCTTCGGCCTGTTTGCTGCGGTGGTGAACCCCTACCTGGCGCTTTTGGGCGACCTGCCCTCCACCTCGTCCGCACGCGTGGCGGCAGCGGCGTGGCAGGCCGCGGGTAACCTGGCCGGCACCGCGGTGGCGTATGGCCTCTCAGGCCCCCTTCACCTGCGGTTCGGCTACCCCGCCATGGCTGCGGCCTTTGCGGTGGTGGCCACCGTGTGCCTGTGGGCCTGCGCGGCCTCCGTGCGCGAGCCCCTCGGGGACGCACCTCGCGTCCCGCTTTCGGCCGCCCTGCGGCTCTTGGCCTGCAGCCGACCTCTGCAGGCGTACCTGGCCGGGCTGGGGCTGTCGTGGGTGGGGCTGGGCATGGTGAGCCTCGTCCTGGTGTTCGCGGTCACCGTCCTCATGGGGCTGCCCACCGCCCGCGTCCCGTCGGTGCTTTTGGTTGCGCTGGGGTCAACTGCCGCCTGCCTCCCGCTGGTGGCCGCCTGGGGCCGGAGGTCAGGCGCCCAGGCGGCCCTGGAAGCCTGCCTGTGGCTGGCCGCGGTGTTCCTGCCCGCGGTGTCCCTGGTGGGCCGGCTGCCCGGGGCGCCGCACGTGCTGGGCTACGGGCTGGTGGTTCTGGCAGGCCTGCCCCTTGCCGCCCTGTACGTGCTGCCGAACGCCATCCTCGCCCAGCTGGCCGCCCGCTATGGGCTACCCGCCACGCACTTCGGGGTGCAAGGCCTGGTGCTCAACCTGAGCAACGCCGCTGCGGCCACGGCCGTGGGCTTCCTGCTTCGGCTGGGCTACGCGCCAGGCCACGACCTGGGCCTGCGGCTGGTGCCTGCCTGCGCCGCGGCCCTGGTGGTGGCCGGGCTGTGGGCCTTTCGGCGGCTGCGTCACTCCTGACCCACCACCGCTGGGTCCTGGGAAGGCAGCCGGAGGTAGCAGGTGTCGTTGATGGCCACGATGCGCGGGCTGCCGTGTGGGGGCACTTCCACCAGGTTCACGGCGCCGTTGTGCTGCTGGATGCGGAAGTAGCTGGCCAGCGGCGCCTGCAGGAGGGTCAGGAGGATCAGCTTGTTCACCCCTCCGTGCGCCACCACCACCACCGTCTGGTCGGGGTGGCGGTCCACGATACGGCGGAATGCCCCGTACGCCCGCGAGCGGGCCTGCTCCAGGGTCTCCCCTCCGGGCAGGTGCACCGCGGCGGGATCCTCCCACCACCGGCGGACCAGCTGGCCCACGTGGTCTTCCATCTCGTCCACCCGCAGCCCATCCAGGATGCCGTGATCCAGCTCCACCAGGTCTGGCTCCACGATGGGCTCCAGGCCGTGCTGCGCCGCGATGCGCTCCGCACCCCACCGGCAGCGCCCCAGGGGGCTGGTGTACACCGCCCGGACCGGCTCGCTGGCCAGCGCCGCGGCCAGCCGCCGCATCTGGCTGCGCCCCAGCTCCGTGAGGGGCGCGTCCTTGCGCCCCTGGTAGCGTCGCTCCGCGTTCCACGTGGTCTGGCCGTGTCGCACCAGGTACACCCGCGTCATCCTTCCCTCCGTGATCGGTAGCGTGCGCGCCAAGCCTCCTCCGCCTCCTCCAGCAGCGCCAGGTAGCTGCGCATGCGGGAGGCGGCCACCTTCCCTCGGGCCGCCTCCTCCCGTACGGCACAGCCCGGCTCCTGGCGGTGGGAGCAGTCCGGGAACCGGCACCCCGCGGCCAGCCGTGCGATCTCCGGAAACGCCTGTCGCACCGCATCGGGTTCCAGGTGCACGAAGTCCAGCACCTGGAAGCCCGGGGTGTCCACCACGAACCCCTGCCCGTCCACCGGGATCAGCTGCGCGTCGGTGGTGGTGTGGCGTCCCCGGCCCCGCCGACCGACTTCCCCGACTTTGCGGCGGGCCTGGGGGTTCAGGGCGTTGACCAGGCTGCTCTTGCCCACCCCCGACGGGCCCACCAGCACCGTTAGGTGCCCGGCCAGCTGCGCCCGCAACCGGTCCAACCCCTGGCCGGTCCGCGCGCTCGTGGCCACCACACGGTAGCCCAGGGACTCGTACAGCTCCCGCAGGGGGCCCGGCTCCGCCAGGTCAAGCTTGTTGAAGCACAGGAACGGCACAAGGCCCGCCGCCTCCGCCAAGGCCAAAAACCGGTCCACCGCCATGGGGTCGGGGTCGGGGCTTGCGGTGGAGAACACCACGCAGGCTTGGTCCACGTTGGCCGCCAGGACCTGCAGCCGTCCGGCGTCTCGCGCGGTAGGCTTGACGAGCTCCGAGGTGCGCGGCAGGACGGATTGCACCACGCCCTCCTCCGGCCCCGTGGGGACGACCACCACCCGGTCCCCCGGGACCACCCGCACCCCAAGCGCCTTCCGCAGCCGCCCTCGGGTGGTGCACCGGTAGGTCTTGCCGCCCGCGTACACCACGGCGAACGCGCCCGCGGCACGGGTCACGACACCTTCTAGCCCACCCGGGGGAGCGGCCGACGGGCTCATCTGGCCACGCGCCGGCTCAAGGGCCGTCCCGATCCGCGGCGGCCACTTGGCGGTACCGGCGGTAGTACCGCTCCACGGTGCGGCGGTCAATGCGCAGGCCACCGCTCCTCTCCGGCCGGACGCCCCCGCTGAAGGTGGTGGGGATGTGCAACAGCTCGTGGATAATGACCCTGTCCTGCTCGTCCCGGGGGAGCCGGTCGAACGCCGGGCACAGGAACTCCACCGCGTAGCTGGGGGGCAGGCCCAGGGCTTCCTGGAAAACCCTTGGGAGGCCCCAGATCCTCGCCCACGCGTTGGCGCGGGCTCCGTACACCCGCAAGCAGTGCACCCGGTCGGGATCCACGTGGGAGAACTCCAGGGCCCGGGCGATGCGGGTCAACCGTGCATGGAGGTCCGGGGCTGACTCCCACCGCATCTAGCCCACCCCTGTCCCCCTCCGCACGTCCCCAGGTCGCGGGGTTCCATGAGGACAGCTTCCTGGGCCGCCGCCCTCACACGCCGAACCTCAACCACGGGGGACCGGCCAGCAACGTGATAGCGCCCGGGATCGCCCACAGAACCGACTTCACGCCCTCCACCAGCTGGCCTGCGCGGAACTCCCGCGCCGCGTCCACGGCCGGCAGCAGGGTAGCTGTCAGGGTGAAGTACGGGCCGGCGAACGCCGCAGGGGCTGGCACCTCGCCACCGAGACGGCGGTACACCTCCACGCCCGCGGCCACCAGCCAGAAGAAACCCAGCGCCGCCCTCATCCCACGCCCAAGAGCCTCCGCATGAGCCGCAGCTGGCCGCTGTGGTAGGCCCAGTGCTCCACCGCGCGCAGGATGGCGTCCCCCTTTTGGAGCTGCAGCGTCCTCCCGCCGACCCGCGCCTCCGCGGCGTCCTGCAGCCGCTCGTCCTCAAGGCCGTCTAGGATCTCGTGGGTCCGGCGGGCGACCTCCTCCACCGACCGCAGCAGCTCCTCCTTCCGGACTGGTACCGACGGGTCGAACTCCGCCTCCCGGTCCCGCCGCACGTCTTCCCCTCCCACCACCTGGTGAACCCAGTAACGCTCCGACCCCAGCAGGTGGCGCAGCAAGATGCCGGGACTGTTGGCGAGCCCCGTGGGCCGGGTGTTGAGCTGCGCGTCGTCCATCGCCTGGACCACCTCCACCACCGCCCTCCGGAGGTCGTCCAGGTGCTTGGCCAGCCTCGCGGTCTCTCCCATACCTTCCCCTCCTACGTGGAACTCCCAGCCAACTCGTACACCACCACGCCACGAGGACACCAGGGGTGCGGAGGCCATGCGGCCAGCGCCACGTCCTCCGGCGAGCCCTCCGGCAGAAAACAGGCAACCCGGCCGCCCTCGCCCACCTGGCCTGCCACCGCGGAGGCGAGTACCTCTGGGTGGTCGGAGGCCAGGGCGGCGATCAGCCGGTCTGGCCCACGCCGCAAGACCAGCGCCACACCGCCCTCCCCGTCCGCGAGGAGCCTACCCTCCCTTGCCGCTGCCCACGCCATCTCCGGCAGAAACCTCCGCCACCGCCATCCCAGAGGCACAAGCCCCGCGCCCCGGTCTGCGAGCGCGCGGCCCACCCGGCCGACAGCATCCCGCAGCTCCCGACCCCCCACCGGCCGGGCAACCCCAGGCCCTTGGGGATGCCCTTCTGCCAGCCGTACCGTGAACCGCGCCCTGGCCGCAAACCCGGCCCGCTTCAGCCAGGCCGGAGGGCTGTCCGCAGGCCAGGCGGTGCGCACCGCGGACACCCCGTATCCATGCAACACCTCGAGCGCGGCCTTCACAAGCCGGTCCCCTACCGAATCGCCCTCCGGCCTCGCCCGCACCCCCTCCACCCAGCCCTCCCCGGGTCCTACCACCGCCAGGTGCGCGGCGCCCACCACCCGCGTGCCCTCTACCGCCACCACCACGCGGTGTGGCTCGTCCGCCCACGCCAGCCACTCGGGCGGTAGGCTGCCGCCGGGCAGCTCGCCCAGCTGGGCGAGGTCGTCGTCCCCGAGCTTTCGGATCTCCACGGCAACAAAAACAGCGCCCGGGCGGGGCTGCCCGGGCGCCCGCCGACCTCCCTCCGGAAGCGCGCTTACTTGACCTGGGCCTTCAGCTCCTTGCCCGCGGTGAACGCCGGCACCTTCCGGGCGGGGATCCGGATCCTCTCCCCGGTCTGGGGGTTGCGGCCCTCCCTGGCCTTCCGCCGCCGGACCGTGAAGGTCCCGAACCCCACCAGGGTTACCTTCTCGCCCTTCTTGAGGGCGCTGGTGATGCCGTCCAGGATCGCGTCCAGGGCCGCGTTGGCGTCCTTCTTGCTGAGGCCCGTCTTGCTGGCCACCCGCTCGATCAGCTGCTCCTTGTTCATGGGCTCCTCCCCTCCGTGCGGTGTGTAGTCCGGCCGTTGCCTTTCTACGGACGGGCCGCGGACTCCTCTTCGCAACGCCCCCAAACCCGCGCCACGACAGCTTTCCACCTACCGGTCCGCCTCCACCACGGCCACCGCGGAGATCCGGTCGCCGGGCTGCAGGCGCATCACCCGCACCCCCTGGGCGGACCGGCCCACGGTGCTGATCTCTCGGACCAGGGTGCGCAGGATCTGGCCGGACTCCGTGGCCAGCAGCACCTCGTCATCCTCCGCCACCGCGCGGACCGCCACCACCTTCCCGTTCTTGGCGGAGAGCCGGATGTTCCGGACCCCGTAGCCGCCCCGGGCCTGCAGCCGGTACTGGGACACAGGCGTCCGCTTGCCGTAACCCAGATCGGTGACGGTGAGCAGCTCTGGCTTCTCGCTGGCCACCGCCAGGCCCACCACCTCGTCCCCGGGCCGCAGGCGGATCCCCAGCACCCCCGCGGCGGCCCGGCCCATATCCCGCACCCCGGCCTCGCGGAACCGGATGCTTTGCCCCTGTCGGGTAGCTAGGATCACCTCCTGCCGTCCGTCCGTCAGCCGCACCCCCACCAGGTCGTCGCCCTGCTGCAGGTGGATGGCCACGATCCCGGCCCGCTTGGCGTTCACGAACTCCATCAGGCCCGTGCGCTTGACCATGCCCCGGCGGGTGGCCATGAAGAGGTAGCCCGGGTCTTCGAAGGACCGGATCGGGATGACGGCGTTCACCCGCTCGTTCACGGAGACCCCGACCAGGTTCACCAGCCCTGTGCCCCGGGCGGTGCGGCCGGACTCCGGCACCTCGAATGCCCTCAGCCGGTACACCTTGCCCCGGTTGGTGAAGAACAGCAGGTACGCGTGGTTGTGGGTGACCACCACGTGCTCCACGAAGTCCTCCTCCCGCGCGGTGGCCCCCACCACCCCCTTGCCCCCGCGGCGCTGGGCCCGGTAGGTCTCCAGCGGCACCCGCTTCACGTAACCGTGGTGGGTGAGGGTGATGACCACCTCGGTGTCGGCGACTAGGTCCTCCTCCTCCAGCACCGCCTCCTTGCCGGACGTGATCCGGGTGCGCCGGGGGTCCGCGTACTTGGCCTTAACCTCTAGCAACTCCTCCCGCACGATCCCCGCCACCTTCCGGGGGTCCCGGAGCACGTCCTGGTAGTAGGCGATGGCCTTCAGCAGCTCCCGGTACTCCTCCTCCACTTTGCTGCGCTCCAGGGCCGTCAGGCGCGCCAGCCGCATCTCCAGGATGGCGTCGGCCTGCCGTTCGGACAGCCCGAACCGTTGGACCAGCCCCGCCCGCGCCGCGGCCACGTCCGCAGAGGACCGGATCAGCTGCACCACCTCGTCCAGGTGGTCCAGGGCCACCTTCAGCCCCTCCAGCACGTGGGCGCGCTCCTCCGCCCGGGTGAGCTCGAACCGCGTGCGCCGGGTGACGATCTCCCGCCGGTGGTCGAGGTAGTGGGTCAGCAGGTCGCGGAGGGTCAGCTGGCGCGGGACCCCGCCCACCAGGGCCAGGAGGATGGCCCCGAAGCTCGTCTGCATCTGCGTGTGCTTGTACAGCTGGTTCAGCACCACCTGCGGGTTGGCTTCCCGGCGCAGCTCGATCACCACCCGAATGCCCTCCCGGTCGCTTTCATCCCGCAGGTCGGCGATCCCCTGGATGCGCTTCTCCCGCACCAGCTCCGCGATCCTCGAGATCAGCGCCGCCTTGTTCACCATGTACGGCAGCTCTGTCACCACGATGGCCGCCCGCCCCCCGCGCAGCTCCTCCACTGCGGCCTTGGCGCGCACGAGGATGGAGCCCCGGCCCGTGGTGTAGGCTTCCCGGATCCCCTCGCGGCCGAGGATGAGCCCGCCCGTGGGGAAGTCCGGCCCCTTGACGATGCGCAGCAGCTCCTCGGTGGGCAGGTCGGGGTCGTCCAGCAACGCCACCAGGGCGTCCACCACCTCGCCGAGGTTGTGGGGCGGGATGTTGGTGGCCATCCCCACCGCGATCCCGGAAGCCCCGTTCACCAAGAGGTTGGGGAACCGGGCAGGCAGCACCACCGGCTCCCGGCGCGTCTGGTCGAAGTTGGGGACGAAGTCCACGGTGTCCTTGTCCAGGTCCGCCAGCATCTCCATGGCCACGGGCGTTAGACGCGCCTCCGTGTACCGCATGGCCGCCGGCGGGTCGTCGTCCACGCTGCCGAAGTTGCCCTGGCCGTCCACCAGGGGGTAGCGCATCACCCACGGCTGCGCCAGCCGCACGAGGGTCGGGTAGATGACCGCCTCCCCGTGGGGATGGTAGTTGCCCGAGGTGTCCCCGCAGATCTTGGCGCACTTCCGGTAGGGCCGGTTCGGCGCCAGGCCCAGGTCGTTCATGGCCACCAGGACCCGCCGCTGAACCGGCTTCAGCCCGTCCCGCACGTCGGGCAGCGCCCTGGACACGATCACCGACATGGCGTAGTCCAGGTACGCCTCCTGCATCTCCCGCTCCACGGGCTTGGGGACGATGCGCTCCTCCACCGCGCCTCCTTGGGGACCTCAGATGTCCAGGTTGCGGACCTCTCGGGCGTAGCGGACGATGAACTGGCGGCGGGGCTCCACCTCCTCGCCCATGAGGGTGCGGAAGATGCGATCCGCCTCCTCCGCGTCCTCCAGCTCCACCCGGATCAGGGTCCGGCGGGCGGGGTCCATGGTGGTCTCCCACAGCTGCTCGGGGTTCATCTCCCCCAGCCCCTTGTACCGCTGGACCTCGCTGCCCTCCCCGAACTCCTTCAGCGCCGCGGCCAGCTCCTCGTCCGAGTACGCGTACCGCTTCCGCTTGCCGTTCCGAACCAGGTACAGAGGCGGGACGGCCACGTACACCTTGCCGTGCTCGATGAGCGCCCGCATGTACCGGTAGAAGAAGGTCAGCAGCAGGGTCCGGATGTGCGCGCCGTCCACGTCCGCGTCGGACATCAGGATCACCTTGTCATACCGCCGCTTGGAGAGGTCGAAGTCCTCGCCGATGCCGGTGCCCAGGGCGGTGATGATGGCCCGGATCTCCTCGTGGTTCAGCATGCGGTCCAGCCGCGCCTTCTCCACGTTGAGGATTTTGCCCTGGATGGGCAGGATGGCCTGGAACCGCCGGTCACGCCCCTGCTTTGCGGAGCCCCCGGCGGAGTCGCCCTCCACGATGAACAGCTCGGCGCGCAGGGGGTCCCGCTCCGCGCAGTCGGCCAGCTTGCCGGGCAGTGTGCTGACCTCGAGGGCGCTTTTGCGCCGCACCAGGTCCCGCGCCTGCTTGGCCGCCTCCCGGGCCCGCATGGCCTGGATGGCCTTGGCCACGATGCGGCGCGCCTCCGTGGGGTGGGTCTCCAGGTAGTCCGCGAACGTCTCGCCCACCACGGACTCCACGATCCCCTTGACCTCGGTGTTTCCCAGCTTGGTCTTCGTCTGGCCCTCGAACTGCGGGTCAGCCATCTTCAGGCTGACCACCGCGCACAGGCCCTCCCGCACGTCCTCCCCCGCCAGAGGGCCGTCCGGATCCTTGAGCAGGCCCTGGCGACGGGCGTAGTCGTTGATCACCCGGGTGAGGGCGGACCGGAAGCCCACCACGTGCATGCCGCCTTCGGTGGTGGGGATGGTGTTGACGAAGGACAGCATGTGCTCCACGTAGCCCTCGTTGTACTGGATGGCCACCTCCACGTCCACGCCCTCCCGCTCCCGCCGCGCGTGGAAGGGTGGGTCGTTCAGGACCTTGCGGTGCCGGTTGGCGGCGCGCACCAGCTCCCGGACGCCCCCCTCGAACCGGAACTCCTCCCGCTGGCCGGTGCGCTCGTCCACCAACGTGATCCGCAGGCCCGCCACCAGGTACGCCAGCTCCTCCAGCCGCTGGCGGACGGTGTCGTGGTGGAACTCCCTCTCCACGAAGATCTCCCGGTCGGGCAGGAAGGTCACCCGGGTCCCCGTCCCCTGGGCCTCCCCCACGCACTCCAGCTCCGTGGTCGGCTTGCCCCGGCTGTACCGCTGCCGCCACCGCTTGCCCCCGCGGCGGACCTCCACCTCCAGCCACTCCGACAGCGCGTTGACCACAGACACCCCTACGCCGTGCAGCCCGCCCGACACCTTGTAGGCGCCGCCCCCAAACTTCCCCCCCGCGTGCAGGATCGTCATGACGGTCTCCACCGTGGACTTGCCGGTCTGCGGGTGGACCTCCACCGGGATCCCGCCCCCGTCATCCACCACCGTGGCGCTGCCGTCCCTGTGCAGCACCACCTCGATGCGGGTGGCGCGCCCCGCCAGGGCCTCGTCCACGCTGTTGTCCACCACCTCGTACAGCAGGTGGTGTAGCCCCGCGGACCCCGTGCTGCCCACGTACATCCCGGGCCTGCGGCGGACCGCCTCAAGGCCTTCCAGCACCTGGATCTGGTGTGCCCCGTACTCGCGTTCGTCCATGCAGTGCGCCCTCCCAAGACGCACAATGCACAATAACAGATGAGAGAATAACAACCAGACCCCCTCCCGTCAACGCCGGGGGCCCCTTGCTGTGCGCGGCTTTGAGCCACTTCAGAGCACCGACTTCAGCCCCAGGCGCGCCCTTCGGGCAAGGGTGGTTGGGGAGATGGCTGAGGGATACACTCCCCGGACGGTCACCACCAGAGACCGCGCCCCTGCGAGGTTGTGCCCCAGCACGCGGCCTGCGGCCGCCGCCCTCTCGAAGAACAGCTGGTTGGTCTCCGAGCCCCGCACCAACCGCACGTCCAGGATGGCCACCACGTCCGCCGCCCGCACCACCCTGTCCTCACCGATGTGCAGGTACAACCCGCTCAGCCGCCTGCGGGGCGGCACAGGACCCGCACCTCGCGCACGAGGGGGGCGCCCGCCTGCTGGTTGACGAGGGACTTGATACGCGTCGTGTGGAGCACGAGCTCCTGCGCCTGCGCGTGCGATCGGGCGTACAAAGTGAGTTGCCCGGCCCGGTAGTCCGCTTCAGCCCTGAGGCCTTCTTGATCGGCCACCCGAGCCCAGGCCCGCAGCACCCGGGCGGCCTCCGCCACCGACCCGGGTACCACCCGCTCCAACAGCTCCCGCACGGACTTCACCCCTCCGCCCTCCCCGCCAGGGCCACCACCTGCTCGCACGGGAGCTCCCCCCTATCCGTAGCAGTGGCCAGCACCTGGGGCCCTCCTTCCAGCGAGCGCAGCAGCCGGCGGGTGCGCTCCCGATCCAGGTCCGCCACCACGTCGTCGAACAGAAGTACAGGGTCTTCTCCCAGCTCTTCGCGCACCACCTCGCGTTGCCCGAGCCGCAGCGCCAGGACCACCGCCCGCTGCTGACCCCTGGACGCGAACACCTTCGCCTCGCAGCCGTTCAGGAGGATCCGCAGCTCGTCGCGGTGGGGCCCCACCAGGGTTTTCCCGCGGCGGTACTCCTCCCGCCGACACCGCGCGACCTGTTCCCTGGCCGCGGCCGCCTCCCCAGCACACCCGGGCACGTAAGCCACCGCCACCTCCCCACAGCCCAGCCGGTCGGCCCAACTGCCCACGTGTTCTGCCAGGCGTGCCACCAGCTCCGCCCGGCGCTCCACCAGTCGGCAGCCAAGCTGCACCAGCTGCTCGTCCCACACGTCCAGCACCGAAGCCGGCGCCCGCGCCCGCAACAGCCTGTTCCGGTGCCGCACCACCCGGTGGTACCGAAGCAGCGTGTCGTAGTACGCGGGGCTCAGCTGGCACAGCACGCCGTCCAGCAGGCGCCTGCGCTCCGCCGCGGGGCCCCCTACCACGTGGGTGTCCTGTGGCCCGCTCCACAGCACCACCACCCGCCCGAGCAGGCCTGTCCGCGAGGTGGGCACGCCGTCCGCCCGCAGGTGCTTGAGCCCGCTGCGCTCTACCCGCACCTCCAGCCGGTGCTCCCGGCCCGCCCCCTCGAAACCGGCCCGCACCAGGGCCCAGTCCGCTCCGAACTGCACCACCTCCACGTCCCTGCGGACCCGGTGGCTGCGGCCGGTGGCCGCCAGGTCGATCGCCTCCAGGAGGGTCGTCTTGCCAGCCCCGTTGGGGCCCACCACCGCGTTCACCCCTGCGCGGAACTCCACCTCGAGCCGGCCGTGGTTGCGGAAATGCATCAGGAACACGCTACGAACCCGCACCCTCCACCCCCACCACCCACTTCCTGCCCTCCACCTCCACCACGTCGCCTGCCCGCAGCTTCGCCCCCCTCCGCGTCTCCACTCGCCCGTTCACCCTCACCTGGCCCGCCTGGACCAGCCTCTTCGCCGCCCCGCCCGTCTGCACCACCCGAACCAGCTTCAGGAACTTGCCCAGCTCGATCCACTCGCCGCGGACGGGGACGCGGACCGTGCTCACCCGTACACCCGCACCGGCGCCACCACGTAAACGTACTCCTCGCTGCCCACTGGCCGCAGGGCCCCGGGGGACAGCGGGCCGGTCAGCTCCAGGTCCACCTGCTCCGTCTCCACCACCCCCAGGGCGTCCAGCAGGTACCGGGCGTTGAACGCCACCTCCATAGGCTCACCAAAGGCTTCCGCTTCCAACTCCTCCCACGCCCGCCCCACCTCCGGGGTGCTGGAACTCAGCCGCAACACCCCCTCCTGCGCCGCGAGGCGCACCACCGTGGCCGAGTCCCGGGCGGTGATGGCCACCCGCCTGAGAGCCCCATACAGCGCCTCCGTGCCCACCCGCACCCTCTGCTTGAACTCCTTGGGAATCACCTGCTGGTAGTTGGGGAACTGGCCGCCCACCAGGCGGCTGAACAGCCGGACGTCCCCCGCGGAGAACGCCAGCTGGTTATCCACCATCCCCACCTCCACCTCGCCTTCCACCGCCCCACACAGCCTCACCAGCTCGTGCATGGTCTTGCTGGGCACGATGGCACTGATGGCCCTGTCCATCCGGACCCGTGCTGTGCGCAGCGCCAGGCGCCCACCGTCCGTGGCCACGAACCGCACCACCTCCCCCTCGCCCGTCACATACACCCCCGCCAGGAACGGACGCGTGTCGTCCGTGCTCGCGGCAAACAGGGTCTGCCGGATCATGGTCCGGAGCAGGGGACCCGGCAGGGCGCAGACCCGCTCCACGTCCGAGTCCGGTAGCCGTGGGAAGTCACCCGCGGGCAACCCCACCAGCTCGAAGCTGGCGCGCTGACACGTGATCTCCGCCACCGAGGACCCTTCCTCTACCCGGATGGACACGGGTGCGGCGTGCAGGTGGGAGACGATCTCCGCCAGCAGCCGGGCAGGCAGCGTCACCTGCCCACCTCGTTCCACCTGCGCGGGGATCTGGACCCGCACGCCCACCTCCAGGTCCGTGGCCACCACCCGCAGCCCGCCCGCTGTCGTCTCTAGCAAAACGTTGGCGAGGATGGGCATGGTGGCGCGGGCGGAGGTCGCGCGGCCCACCGTGGTCATGGCCCGACTCAGGTCCTCCTGTGCGCAGCGAACCTTCATCCACAGCCTCCCGCCGTCAGCCCGAGGTGGCTATGGCAGCGTAGTGTTAGACGTTCCGTCGTAGCCTCCGTCAGGGATGTGCACAACGGGGAAAATTCCCCGCCGCCATTGTACGACGGGGCCGGCGGCTGGGGACAACGCGGTGGAAAGTGCGTGGCCAGGGGCAGCCCCGTGGGGAAGTGGAAGGGTTGGTGGGGCGTTTGGAGCCACTCCCGCGTGCTCCTGTCCACAGGTTACGAACCGCCGCGGCGGAGCTGCTGGATGAGGGCGTGGACGGTGGCGGCCAGGTGCGGGTCGCGCTGCATCTCCGCCCGGACCCGTTCGCAGGCGTGGATCACGGTGGTGTGGTCGCGGCCTCCGAACTCTTCCCCGATGCGCGGTAGGGAGGAGTCGGTGAGCTCGCGGGCCAGGTACATGGCCACCTGGCGAGGGAAAGCCACGCCTTTGGTGCGGCGTTTGGCGGTCATGTCCTCCTCCCGCAGCCCGAAGTGCTGGGCCACCGCCTTCTGGATGGCCTGGATGGTGATGGGCTGCGGGCGGTGCTGGGGGAGGATGTCCCGCAGGACCTCGCGGGCCAGGTCCACGGAGATGGGGACGCGGGTGAGGGTGGCGTAGGCGACCACCCGCACGAGGGCGCCCTCCAGCTCCCGGATGTTGGACTGGAAGTGCTGGGCGATGAACTCCGCCACCTCCGGGGGAACCGTCATCCGCTCCAGCTCCGCCTTCTTGCGGAGGATGGCCACCCGGGTCTCATAGTCCGGTGGTTGGACGTCCGCGATCAGCCCCCACTCGAACCGGGAGCGGAGGCGGTCCTCCAGGGTGGGGATCTCCTTGGGAGGACGGTCGGAGGCGAGGATGATCTGCTTGCCGGCCTCGTGCAGCGCGTTGAAGGTGTGGAAGAACTCCTCCTGGGTGCTGGGTTTGCCCGCGATGAACTGGATGTCGTCGATCAGGAGGACATCCACGCCCCGGTACTTGCGCCGCAGGTCCTCCGTGCGGCCCGCCTGGATGGCGCTGATAACCTCGTTGGTGAAGCGTTCGCCGGTGCAGTAGAAGATGCGGACGGGCACGGGGTGGGCCAGCAGGCGGTGGGCGATGGCCTGCAGGAGGTGCGTTTTGCCCAGTCCCACGCCGCCGTAGATGAACAGCGGGTTGTAGGCGCGGGCTGGGGCCTCCGCCACCGCCACCGCGGCCGCGTGGGCGAATCGGTTGCCGGAGCCCACCACGAAGGTCTCGAAGGTGTAGCGGGGAGACAGGTGCATGCCGTCCACCCCGGAAGGCGCTCGGACAGCCGGAGGGCGCTCGGCGGGCGCGGGTTCGTCGGAGACCACCACGCGGACGTCCACCGGACGGCCGACCACGCGGTACAGCTCCTCCCGGAGGGCCGCCAGGTAGCGTTCCTCCACCCACTGCTTGGCCATCAGGTTGGGCACGGCCACCAGCAACGCGTCGCGGTCCAGGGAAAGGGCACGGGCGCTTTTCAGGAACATCTCCACGCCGAGCCCGGGCCTGCCTAGGCGCTCCTGGAGGCGGAGCAGGGCCTGCTGCCACAGGTCCTGCGCGGGCGACGGGATCGCGGAGGAGGCGTGTTCCATGGGTTGGTCCTCCCTGGGGTTACGCGCGGCCCCTACACTACACCACCGAGTACCGGAACGGAAGCGATCACGGTTTCGGTGCGCGGAACAGCTCGTCCACGAACCGCACCCCCTGCTCGGTGAGCGTGCGGCGGCCGCGCGGTTGCGCGCGCAACAGGCCTTGGGCTTCGAGAGCCGCTAGCTCGCGGTACGCGGTGGACAGGCTGATGCCGAGCTCCCGCGCCACCGCGGTGGGCCCCGCAGATCCCATCTCCGCCACGAGGAGGAGCACCCGGCGCTGGCGCTCCGTCAGCCCGGCGCCGGGCTGGGCGGAAGCGCCCGGCGCCGCGGGAGCACGCTCCGACTGCAGGCGGAGGGTCACCACGGTGCCGCCGTTGAGGTTGTCCTCGATGGTGATGGCCCCACCGAGGAAGCTCAGCTGCTCCCGCGCCACGGGAAGCCCGGATCCCACCCCGCGGATGTAACGGCGCATGGTGGGTGTGGCGGTAGTGAAGCCCGGCTGCAGGGCGCGCTCCTTGTCCGGGATCCCCGGCCCCTGGTCGGAGATCCGGATGGTGTTGCCGTCCTCGCTGATGCTGATCACGGCGCTGCGGAAGTACGCGTGGATGAGATTCTCCACGATCTCCCGGATGACCACGTAGGGGATGCGGCCTCCGCGGCGCTGCGCGTGGTCGAAGGTGGCTGCAGCCAGCTTGCCCACCAGGTCATGGAAGTCATCGCTGGACAGCGAGATGACTCGCGGTTCCGCCAGCGGTGAGTCGTACACGGCCAGCCGTACCTCGGGCGGGCCTTCGGGCTCACGCCGGCCCTCCCGCTCCTCCAGGATCTGGGTCAGGAGGTCGCGCAGCGACATTCCCCGCCCCCGCTGGCGAGCTGTTGGCCACACACAAGCATACTCCTGCACGCGGAGGAGGCGAGGGAGATTTTTCACCGGTTTCGCGGGAAGGATTGCGGTGTTCCGGCAAGACGCGAAAAACCCCGGAGGCTTCGCTCGGGCTGGGGAGCGGCGGGAGGACGCCACGCAGCAGCGGAAGCGGTGCGGGTGGGCCGGGTTATCCACAGACGGTGAAAAAGCTGTGGATGTGGGTGAGTGGTGTCGGCGAAGGTTCGGAAGCGGCTGAGGGGTGGTCGCGGGACACGGGCGAGATTGTGGACAAGGTGAGGGGTTACAGACAGGTTGTCCACAGGCTGCCGGTGGCGGCCTGTGGGGCCGGCTGGTATACTAGCGGCCGACCGGAGGAGGGACCGTGAAGCGCACCTACCAGCCAAAGAAGCGGCGCAGGAAGCGGACGCACGGGTTCCGGGCCCGGATGCGCACGCCGGGAGGGCGCAGCGTGCTGCGCAGGCGGCGCCAGGCGGGACGGAAACGGCTGACGGTTTGAGAGGCCCTGTCTTCCCAACCCTTGAAGCCCCAGCGGCTGCGTTCGGCCCGGGAGTTCCAGAAGGTGTACGCGCAGGGCACCCGGCGGGCGGGCAGGCTGGTGGTGGTACACCGCTGCCCCGAGCAGCAGGCTCTCAAGGTGGGCGTGGTGGTGGGGCGGCGGGTCGGCAAGGCGGTGGTGCGGAACCGGGTGCGCAGGAGGCTCCGGGAACTGTTGCGGCAGATACCTCTCGCCCCGGGCCAGGCGGTGGTGGTGGCGGCAAGAGCTCAAGCGGCGGAGGCGTCGTTCTGGGAGCTGAAGGAGGAGCTTTCGGCGCTGCTGCAGGAGCTCGGGGCGCTGGCGGAGGACGGCCGGGGAGGGTCGCCCACTTCGTGGTCGGGCTGATCCGCGCGTACCAGCGGGTGTCGCGGTGGACCCCGCGGGTGTGCCGCTACTGGCCCACGTGCTCGGAGTACGCGGCGCAGGCGGTGGCCCTCCACGGGGTGCTGCGGGGAGGGTGGATGGCGCTGCGCAGGATCGCCCGCTGTCATCCGTTCGCCCCGGGGGGCTACGACCCCGTCCCGTAGGGCCCCCGAGGGCCGGCGTCGCAGGCGGAGGAGAGACAGTGTTCGGATGGCTCGTCGCGCAGATCGCAGCCCTGCTGCGGTTCCTGTACGAGCTCACGGGGTCGTACGGGTGGGCCATCATCGCGCTCACGCTGGTGGTGAAACTGGTCCTGCACCCCCTTACCCGCCGCCAGCTTCGGTCCATGAAGGAGATGCAGAAGCTCCAGCCCCACCTGCAGGCCCTGCAGCGCAAGTTCAAGGACGACCCGCAGCGTCTGAACAAGGAGATCATGGACCTGTACCGGGCGCACGGGGTGAACCCCTTCGGGGGCTGTCTGCCGATGTTGCTCCAGATGCCCGTGCTGTTCGCCCTGTACCGCGTCCTGAGCGACCCCTCGCACTTCGTGTCCCGGAGCGGACAGGTCCTGAAGAGCGTCCCTTTTGGGCCGTGGGACCTGCTGGTGCATCCCATGACGGTGCTGAGTGACCCGGGGAAGTACGGGTGGGCCGCGGTGGTGGCCTACGCCGCGGTACCGGTGTTGGTGGGGGCGTCCACGTACCTGCAGCAAAAAGTGTCCGTGACCGACCCGCAGCAGGCCCGGATGTTTGTGTTCATGCCGTTTCTGGTGGGGTGGTTCAGCCTGAACTTCGCGGTGGGGCTGTCCCTGTACTGGTTCGCCTCCACGCTGGCCTACGTGGGCGAGTACCTGAGCGTGGTGGGCCTGCCCAAGCGCCAGCCCGCGGAAGCCCGGGCCAGGCGGCGGAGCGGGGCGAAGGCGGCGGAGGTGGAACGCGCGTGAGAGAGGTGGTGGCGTCGGGTCGGACGGTGGAGGAGGCCATCGCGGCGGCGCTGGAACGCGCAGGCCTCACCCGGGAGGAGGCGGAAATCCACGTGCTGGACGAGGGGTCCCGGGGGGTGTTCGGGCTGGGGGCGCGGGAGGCCCGAGTGCGCGTGGTGCCGCGGGCCCAGCTGCCCGAGGAACCCCCGGACGCCCGCACTCTGGCCACCGCTACGGAGATCGCCCGCACCCTGGTGAGCAAAATGGGGTTTTCCGCTTCGGTGCTGGCCCACGCCACAGAGCGGGGCCTTTTCCTGGACGTGCAGGGCGAGGACCTGGGGCTTCTGATCGGCCGGCGCGGCCAGGGGATCGAGGCGGTGGAGACGGTGCTGTCCGCCATGGTGCACCAAGCCACCGGCTCCAGGGCAGAGGTGGAGGTGGACATCGGGGGCTACCGGGCCAGGCGGCGGCAGCACGTGGCCGAGCTGGCCCGCAGGGCTGCGCGCAGGGCGGTGGCGCAGGGCAAGGCGGTGCACCTTCCGCCCATGGACGCCAGGGAGCGGCGGGTGGCGCACACGACCCTGGCAGGCGACCCCAAGGTGACCACCCGCAGTGAGGGCACCGGTGAGGCCCGGCACGTGGTGGTGGAACCCACGGGGCGGGCGGTGCCCGCCAGGCCAGCCCGCAGGCCTCCCAGACGGCCACAGCCGCAGGGCCGTGGAGCTTGAAGAGGCCTGTCGGGCGCTGGGCCTCGTTCTGTCGGACCGTCAGCGGGCGCAGCTGCTCGGTTACAGGGACCTGCTGGCGCGGTGGAACGTCAGGGTTGACCTCGTGGCGCCTGCCTCCGTAGAGGAGATCCTCCGGGCGCACGTGCTGGACAGCCTGTTGCTCTTGGTGATGGTCCGGCCGCCGCAGGGAGGGTCCGTGGCGGACGTGGGGAGCGGCGCGGGGCTCCCTGGGCTCGTGTGGGCGGTGGCCAGGCCCGACCTACAGGTGGTGTTGCTGGAGCCCCGGAAAAAGCGGGCCGCGTTCGCGGAACGGGCGGCGGTGCAGCTGCAGATCCCAAACGTACAGGTGGAAGCGCTGCGTGCCGAGGAGGCCTGCACGCGCCCCCAGTACCAGGCTAAGTTTGACGTGGTGGTGGCCAGGGCGGTGGCTGCACCGGCCGTCGTCCTCCGGATGGCCAGGCGCCTGCTCAGAGGGGGTGGAAGGCTGGCCGTGCCTGTGGGACCCGGGGCCGCGGTGAGCCCACCGTTCCATGAGGTGGCCTGCCGCGTGCCATGGGACCCCCAAAGGACCAGGAGGGTTGCGGTGTTTTTGGCCTGATGGCCTGACCGGGCATTTCTCGAGAAATAACGAGCGGCTGCTCGCCATCGCGCAGGAGCTGAGGGCCGCGAACCCGAACAACGCGTTGTGATCTTAGCGGTCGCCAACCAAAAGGGAGGGGTCGGTAAGACCACCACGGTGGTGAACCTGGGCGCGTACTGGGCCCGGGCGAGGTGGAAGGTCCTGCTCGTGGACCTCGACCCGCAGGGACACGCCACCAGCGGGCTGGGAGTCCACCGGGCGTACGTCCGGACGTCTACGTACGACTGCCTGATTCAGGGCGCGTCGGTGAGGCAGGCCGCCCTTCCCACCGAGCTGGACGGGCTGGACCTGCTCCCGAGCAGCCTGGACCTGGCAGGGGCTGAGGTGGAGCTGGTGAACAGCCCAGGCAGGGAGCAGCGGCTCAGGCAGGCCCTCGAACCTGCCCGGCAGCGGTACGACTGGATCCTGGTGGACTGCCCCCCTTCCCTCGGGCTGCTCACGGTGAACGCGCTGGCCGCCGCCGACGGGGTCCTGGTGCCCATCCAGTGCGAGTTTTACGCCCTGGAGGGGGTAGCCCAGCTGGTCCGGACAGTGGAAGCCGTGCGCAGGGCGCTCAACCCTGGGCTGCAGGTGGCCGCGGTGATCCTCACCATGTACGACCCCAGGACCAACCTGAGCGAACAGGTGGCGCGTGAGGTGCGTGCGCACTTCGGCGCCCGAGTGGCCAAGACCGTGGTTCCCCGCAGTGTGCGGCTGGCTGAAGCTCCAAGCCACGGCAAGCCGGTGATGCTGTACGACCCCTACTCAAAGGGGGCTCAGGCGTACGAGGCGCTTGCCCAGGAGCTGGCCGCCTCCCTGCGCCCCGCGGCCGCCGTAGGGGGGACCCGGTGAGTGGGACCCGGCCCCGTGGCCTGGGCAGGGGGCTCGCGGCCCTGATCCCCGGTGCCCACGACAGGGAGGAGCGTGTCGAGTACCTGCCCACAGACCAGCTCAGGCCAGGCAAGAACCAGCCGAGGCTTTCGGTTTCGCAAGAGGAGCTGGAAGATCTGGCCGCCTCGGTGAAGGCCCACGGCATCCTGCAGCCCATCGTGGTCAGGCCCGCAGCCGACGGGTACGAAATCGTGGCAGGGGAGCGGAGGTGGCGGGCGGCGGTGCTGGCGGGGCTTGCCACGGTGCCTGCCTTGGTCCGGCAGGTGGGGGAGCTGGAGAGTGTGGCGCTGGCCCTGGTGGAAAACCTGCAACGGCAGGACCTGAACCCCGTGGAGCGGGCGCGGGCGTACCGAAGGCTTGCGCAGGAGTTCGGGCTGACGCAGCAGGAGATCGCGGACCTCGTAGGCCGAAGCCAGCCTTCGGTGGCCAACACGTTGAGGCTCCTGTCGCTTCCGGAAGAGGTCCTCCGGCGCGTGGAGCGGGGCGAGTTGTCAGAGGCTCACGCGCGCGCACTCCTCGAGGTGGAGGACGCGGTCCTGCAGGTGCAGCTCGCGGAAGCTGCAGCTTCCCGGCGGCTGTCTGTGGGGGAGCTCAGGCGGCTGGCCCAGCGCCACGCGCGCAGGCGGCAAGGCCGCCCCAAGCCGGCACGCGACCCACACCGGGTGGCGTTGGAGGAGGCCATGAGCCAGCGGCTGGGGACCCGGGTGAAGGTCCGGCCGGGTAGGAAGCGCGGGGTGCTGGAGATCGAATTTTACTCGGACGAGGACCTGTCTAGGATCTGCGAGCTGATCCTCGGAGGCCCCTTGCCCTGAGGGAGTATTTCTCGAGAAATAATTGCAGGCTGTGAGGTCTGACCTGGACAGGCTCATGGAGGAGCGCGGCCTGGACGCCATCGTGGTGGCGGGAAGGGCCGACGATCCGAACGTCCTGTACGTGACGGGAGGCATACCCATCCCGGGCGCCATATACGTGAAAAAGCGCGGGCAAGCCGGGGTCCTGTGCCACGGGACCATGGAGCGGGGCGAGGCTGCAAAGACAGGGCTACGGACCAGGAACCTAGGCCTTTACAACTGGAGAGACCTCATGGAGAGGGCCGGAGGGGACCCTCTGGAAGCCAGGGTGCTAATGTTCCGGCGCCTGTTTGACGACGAGGGAGTCCGGGGACGGGTGGCCTTTTACGGTGAAATGGACCAGGGAGCCGCCTACCGGTTCCTCTCACGGCTGGCCGCTAGCGTGGACGGCTTGGAGGTGGTGGGCGAGTACGGCCGGTCGGTGTTGGCCGTGGCGAGGGAGACCAAGGACGCGGACGAGCTGCAGAGGATCCAGGAGGTGGGCAGGGCAGCCCAGCGGGTGGTGGGCAGGACCGCTGAGTTTTTGAGGTCCTGCAGCATAAGAGGCGGCGCCCTGGTGGGGCCGGAAGGCAGGGTCGTGACCGTAGGGGAGGTCAAGGCCAGAGTCCGGCGCTGGCTGGCGGAAGAAGGGCTGGAAGGGCCCGGGACGATCTTTTCGCAGGGCCGGGAAGCTGGCTTACCCCACTCCCGCGGGGAGGACGCGCAGCCGGTAAAGGCGGGAGCGCCCATCGTGTTCGACCTGTTTCCCAGGCCTGCGGGCGGTGGCTACTACTACGACATGACCCGCACGTGGTGTGTGGGCGAGCCGGAACCAGAGGTGCTCAGGGTTTACCGGGACGTGTACGACTGCTACATGCGGGTGACTGACCACCTGAGGCCCGGCGTGCGTTGCGCGGACCTCCAGAGGCTCGCGTGCGAGTTCTTCAGCTCCAGGGGCCACCCTACGGTGTGCTCGGACCCGACCACCCAGGTGGGCTACGTCCACAGCCTGGGGCACGGAGTCGGCCTGGACGTGCACGAGGAGCCCCGGCTGTCCGACCACCCGGGTAACGACTCGGCCCTGAAACCCGGGTGCGTGGTTACCGTGGAGCCCGGGCTCTACTACCCAGAACAGGGGATCGGGGTCCGCCTGGAGGAAGTCTGGGCCGTCACCGCGGACGGTGCCGTCAACCTGGGCGGCTACCCGATGGACCTAGTGCTGTAGGCGTCCGGTACCCCCAGCCAGTTGCCCTCCTCCCTGGCCCGGTACAGCGCGCGGTCCGCCGCCCGCACCAGCTCGTCCACGGTGGCGCCGTGGTCCGGGCAGCTGGCCACCGCCAGGGTGACGTCGGCGCCCTTCAGCCCGTGGCCCGACCTCAGGGCTTCGCACAGGGAGTGCGCGAGCGCCACGGCCCCCGAAAGCCCCGTGCCGGGCAGCAGCACGGCGAACTCGTCCCCTCCGAACCGGAAGGCAAAGTCGGTCTTCCGCAACCGGCGGCGCAGCACGTGGGCCACCCACTGCAGCACCGCGTCCCCCGCCTGGTGACCGAGGGTGTCGTTGACCCTCTTGAAGTGCCTGAGGTCCAGGAGGACCACGCTCACGGGGTCGCCGTAGCGGCGGTGCCGGGCCAGCTCCCGGTGGGCCACGTCGGCGAACACCCGGCGGTTCAGCAGGTCTGTCAGGGGGTCGGTGGTGGACAGCCGCTCGAGCTCCCGGGTCGCCTGCTCCAGGCGCGCGTTCAGGTCGCGGCTGGAGCGGTAAGCCTGCAGGGTGAGCCCCACCAGCAGCCAGACAGAAACCGCCAGGATGAACACGGGCACCCCGGACCGGTAGGCTACCACCAGCAGGACGGAGATGGGGGCGTAGACTGCCACGCTGATGGCGGCCATCGGTGCGAGGAGCTTCGGCCGCAGCGCGGCCGGGTCGCCGGACTCGTAGAACCGCGCGAGGGCGGCGGCGGGGGTGTTGATGAGTCCGTGCAGCAGGCCCGCGCCGAGGGTCGCGGCCACGTCGCGGGCCCCGACGTGGACTGGGAGGGGCCCGCCCCACAGCTCCCACAGCAGGGTGCCGGCCAGAGCCATAGCCAGGGAGGTGTTCCCGAAAAACACCAGCGCCCGCTTCCAGCTCACGCGCTGCAAGGGCGGGAGCAGCATTGCACAGGCCCCGTACAGCGGCGGTGCTGCGGCCCAGCCGAGCAGCCACACCGCTCCGAACACGAACGGAGCCTGCATCCCCAGGATGACCCCGGAGGGGAATCGGACGGCCACCAGGTTGCCAAAGAGCGCCAGCGCTCCGAAGACCGCCAGGGTGGTAGGTTCCCCCGTCTGGAGGACGTGGCGTGCAGAGGCGACCAGGAGGACCAGGCCGATGGTGAGCCAACTAAGGGCGTAGGCCCCGTACGCCCGGGACGGCCCGGACCGGCCGGGAGGCAGTGTGCCTTCCATGCCAACGTCCTCCGGTGGGCGCAAGGCAACTTCGGTGCCAGGATAAAGGCCGGGCGCCGGAGCGTGTCCAGGCCCGGGGAGCGCACGGAGTTCACGGAGATCCCGGCATCGAGGAGGGCGGATGACGAGGGACGAGGCGTACGCTCTGGTGAGGGAGTGGGTCCACAACCCCAACCTGCGCAAGCACCTGCTGGCGGTGGAGGCGTGCATGCGGGCCTACGCCCGCCGGTTCGGTGCCGACGAGGAGGAGTGGGGGACTGTAGGCCTCCTGCACGACCTGGACTACGAGCGCCACCCCCATCTGGGGCCGGGTGGCCACCCGTTCGTGGGCGTGGAGGAGCTACGGCGGCGCGGGGTTCCCGAGCACTGGTGCCGGGCCATCCTGTCCCACGCGGACTACAGCGGCGTGCCCAGGGAAACCCTCATGGAGAGGGCGCTGTTCGCCTGCGACGAGATCACCGGGTTCGTGGTGGCGGTGGCTCTGGTGAAGGGGCGCTCCCTGAGGAACGTGGACGTGGACTCCGTCAAGCGCAAGATGAGGGACAAAGCGTTCGCCCGGGCCGTGCGGCGGGAGGACTTGCTGCGGGGCGCGGAGGAGCTGGGCGTGAGCTTCGAGGAGCATGTGGCCGCAGTCCTGGAGGCTATGAGGGGGATCGGGGAGGTATTGGAGCTGGCGTAGCCCGCCTGCGGGGAGATCCTGTCCTAGTCCGCGTCTGCTACCGCCACCCGGGAGCCCCGGTCCCGGGCACGGTACAGAGCCCGGTCTGCGGCCGCCACCAGCCCGTCCAGATCCCGGGCGTGGCGGGGGAAGGTGGCCACACCCACGGTGGCGTCCAGGCGTGCGGCGGGGGCTGACTCCACAGGGGTCGCGCCCAGCCGCCCCACCACGGCCTCCGCCACGGTGACCGCGCCGGAGGTGTCGGTGTCCGGCAGGAGCAGGGCGAACTCGTCTCCCCCGATCCGGAACGCCAGGTCGGACGACCGCAGCCGGTCGCGAAACACCTGGGCGGCCTGCTGCAGGGCCCGGTCCCCTGCCTGGTGGCCGTAGGTGTCGTTGACCTGCTTGAGGCTGCGGAGGTCCACCACCAGCAGGCTCAAGGGTCGGCCTGAGCGGGCGTGGCGTTCCAGTTCTTTGGGCAGCACCTGCATGAAGTGGCGGCGGTTCCACAGGCCGGTGAGGGGGTCGGTCACGCTCAGCTGCTCCAGTTCCCGCAGGGCCGCCTGGAGCTTCTCGTTGGCTCGGCGGGTGTGTGCAACACCCCTCAGGGCCACCGCGGTGAGGAGCCACACGCCCACGGCGAGGAACGCGGCCGCGGGGCCGGTCTGCACGGCCAGGGTGAGCAGGTACGCGAGGGGCACGTAGCCTGCGAACACCAGGACGAACGCCTCCGCGGCGTTGGCGCGCGCGAACACGGCGCGGTCCCCCGTAGCCAGGTAGCGCCCGACGGCGGCGGTGAGGAAGTTGCCGACCACGAACGCCGTCCCCGACAGCAACACCGCGGCGACCTCCGACCAGCTGGGCTGCGGGGAGGTGGCCGGGCGCAACACCGTGAACAGCAACCCGCCCAGCGTGGCCCACACGCTGCCGTTTCCGAAGTACAGCAGGGCGCGTAGCGGTTCGGAGGCGCTGTTGCGAAGCACCAAAGGGAGGGTTAGGAAGAACAGGGGCGGGCCTGCCTGCCACCCGTACAGCCACACGGGGGCCAGGGCGACCTGCAGGCTCAGCCGCAGCCCTCCGGGCAGGTCCAGGACGAACAGCAGGTGACCTGCTACGGACAGGGCCACGAACAGCAGGTAGTCCGGAGGCAGCTTTGGCAGGGAGGGCACGGACGCCACCAGACACGCCGCTCCAGCGCAAGCCCACGCGAGGGTGTACACTCGATACGCGCCCATCCGCGCAGCGGCGGATCGAGGGACCGCGGTCGTGGCCAACGCGAAACCTCCTGAGCAAAGGCCGTCTTCGGCCTCCACAGCGGCATGGAGCAAGTGAGGAGCCACCATGCGGACGCCGAAAGATGTCGAACGTGAGTTTGCCATAGCTGCGGGCACTGTGGTGGACTGGGTCAGCCGCTACTTCCAGGAGGCGGACCGGTACCCGGTCCTGGCGCAGGTGCACCCCGGGAGCCTGCGGTCCGCACTCCCGCCGACTCCCCCGGAGGAGCCTGAGCCCTTCGAGGCGGTGTGGCAAGACTTCCAGGACCGGGTCCTACCCGCGGTCACCCACTGGAACCACCCCGCGTTTTTTGCGTACTTCGCCATCACGGGGTCAGCCCCCGGGGTGCTGGGAGAGCTGTTGTCCGCGGCTCTGAATGTGAACGGGATGCTGTGGCGGACCTGCCCCGCGGCCACGGAGCTGGAGCAGGTGGTGTTGGACTGGCTGCGGCAGATGTTGGGCCTGCCCGAGCAGTTCGGGGTGATCATGGACACCGCCTCGGTGGCCACCCTGTGCGCGGTGGCCGCCGCCCGGGAGGCGCTGGGACTGGAGGTCCGGACCCGAGGTATGGCCGGCCGGCCGGACCTTCCCCGGTTGCGGCTGTACACCAGCGAGCAGGCCCACTCCAGCGTGGAGAAGGCCGCCGTAGTGCTGGGGCTGGGGCAGGAAGGCGTTCGGAAGATCCCCACGGACGGCGACTACCGTATGCGCCCCGACGCCCTGGAGCAGGCCGTGGTGGAGGACCTGCGGGCCGGGTGGCGGCCCGTGTGCGTGGTGGCCACGGTGGGCACCACCTCCACCACCAGCGTGGACCCCGTGGACGAGATCGCGTCCGTGTGCGAGCGGTACGGCATCTGGCTGCACGTGGACGCGGCCTACGGGGGTGCCGCGGCCATCCTCCCCGAAATGCGGTGGGTGTTGCGGGGCTGCGAGCGGGCGGACTCCTTCCTGGTGAACCCGCACAAGTGGCTGTTTACCCCCATTGACTGCACCGCCTTCTACACCCGTCGCCCGGAGGTCCTGCGGGCTGCCTTCAGCCTCGTCCCCGAGTACCTCCAGACGCCGGTCGCAGACGCGGTGAACTTCATGGACTACGGGATCCAGCTGGGCCGGCGGTTCCGGGCCCTGAAGCTGTGGATGGTGATCCGGATGTTCGGCGTCCGTGGGCTGCAGGAGGCGCTGCGGGGCCACCTGCAGCTGGCCCGGCAGTTCGCGGAGTGGGTGGACGCCTCGCAGGAGTTCGAGCGGGTGGCGCCGGTGCCCTTTTCCACGGTGTGCTTCCGCCACCGGGCTCCAGGCAGGGATCTGGAAGAGGCGAACCGGTTCAACGAGCGGCTGCTGGAGGCGGTAAACGCCACCGGCCGGGCGTACCTGTCGCACACGGTCCTGCGCGGACGCTACGTCCTCCGGCTGAGCGTGGGCAACCTGCGGACGGAGCTGCAGCACGTACGCCGGTGCTGGAACCTGCTGCAGGAGCACGCGCGGGCGTTGTGCACCGACCCGACGTAGGCGGAGGGAACTGGTGGAGGGCCTACGGGTACTGGACTGGGCGCTGGTCTCCGCGGTGGCCGCGCTGGCCGCCGCCGTGGCGGCTCTCAGCCGCCGGACCGCGCGTCTGGGCGGTGGTCCCGGGGCGGGGCAGGACCGCCTGGATCAGGCCCGGCTGGAGGGGCTACAGGCTCAGCTGGAGGCAGCGCGGGCAGAACAGGAGCGCCTGGCCCAGCAGCTGGCGCGGTGCGTGCAGCGGGTGGGCATGGTGCGCTACGACGCCTTCCGCGAGTCGGGCGGGCGGCTTTCCTTCAGCCTGGCGCTGCTGGACGGACGCGGGGACGGCGTGGTGCTGAGCGTGCTGCACGGCCGGGACGGGTCGTACGCGTACGCCAAAGCAGTCCGGGACGGCAAGCCCTCCCACCCGCTATCGGAGGAGGAGCGTGAGGCGGTAGAGGAGGCGCTCCGGGCCTAGGCAGCAAAGGAGGTGAGTTTGCTGTTCCGGAACCGGCGCCACGCGGGCGTGGTCCTCGCGGACTTGGTGCGCCGCTCGGTGTCCCCAGACGGGCAGGCGGTGCTGGTGTTGGGCATCCCCCGGGGAGGCGTGGTCGTGGCCGCGGAGGTGGCGAGGGCGGTGGGCGCGGAGCTGGACGTGGCGGTACCGAGGAAGCTGCGGGCGCCCCACAACCCGGAGCTCGCGGTGGGCGCGGTGG
This sequence comes from Armatimonadota bacterium, assembly GCA_025060455.1. Lineage (GTDB taxonomy): Bacteria > Sysuimicrobiota > Sysuimicrobiia > Sysuimicrobiales > Sysuimicrobiaceae > Tepidifontimicrobium. The sequence goes on along the minus strand of JANXBY010000021.1, from coordinate 66,040 downwards.
CCGAGGACGGGAGCGTGTACGTGGACGAGCGGGTGGCCAGCTCCCTGCAGGTCCCCGCGGACTACCTGCAGCAGGAGGCCAGCTACCAGCTGGAGGAGATCCGCCGGCGGCTGCACGCTTACAGGGGGGATCGGCCCCCTCCCGAGGTTGCAGGACGCACCGTGGTGGTGGTGGACGACGGGATCGCCACGGGGTCCACCATGATCGCGGCGGTTCGCAGCGTGCGGCGAAAGGGTGCGGCCCGGGTGGTGGTGGCAGTACCCGTGGCTCCACCCGAGGCGGTGCGCCGGCTGCGCGCGGAGGGGTGCGAGGTGGTCTGCGTGCGGGAAGACCCGCTGTTCGTGGCCGTGGGTCAGTTCTACGAGGACTTCACCCAGGTCTCCGACGCTGAAGTGCAGGACTTGCTGCGGGAGTTCTGGGAGGCACGGGGGCAGACAGGTGGGGCCTGACCGCCAGGAGCACGGGACGGTGGCAGGACCGGCGGGGCTGCTGCGGACCGCGCTGTACCGCCAGCACGTGGAGCTGGGCGCGCGCACGGTGCCGTTCGCCGGGTGGGAGATGCCGGTGCAGTACCAGGGGATCGTGGCGGAGCACCGCGCGGTGCGCACCGCGGCGGGGCTGTTCGACGTGTCGCACATGGGGGAGATCCGGGTGACGGGACCGGGGGCGCTGGCCACCCTGGACCGCGTCCTGTGCAACGACCCCCGGCGACTTGGCGTGGGTCAGGCCCTGTACACGCCCATGTGCCGGGAGGACGGCGGGGTGGTGGACGACCTGGTGGTGCTGCGGCTGGGCGAGCAGGACTTCCTGCTGGTGGTGAACGCCTCCCGGCGGGAGGTGGACGTGCGGTGGGTACAGGACCACGCCGTGGACTGCGAGGTCCGGGACGAGTCCTTGAGGACCTCCCTGCTGGCCCTGCAGGGCCCTCGGGCGCAGGAGCTGCTCCAGCCGCTGACGGAGTTCGACCTAGCGGTCCTGCCGCGGTTTCACGTGTCCCCCCCCGTGGTGGTGGCGGGGGTGCAGGCGGTGGTCTCCCGCACGGGCTACACGGGTGAGGACGGGTTCGAGATCTTCACCGCCTGGGCCGACGCGCAGCCCGTGTGGGACGCCCTGGTTCAGGCGGGGGCAGCCCCTTGCGGGCTCGGCGCCCGCGACACCCTCCGCCTGGAGGCGGGCTACCTGCTGTACGGCCAGGACATGGACGAGTCCACCACGCCCCTGGAAGCCGGATTGGTGTGGACGGTGAAGCTGGAGGGCAGGGAGTTCGTGGGCGCAGCTGCCCTCAGACAGCAGCGGCAGGAGGGCGTGCGGCGGCGGCTGTGCGGGCTGGTACTGGAGGGGCGCGCCATCGCGCGGACGGGCTGCGGCGTGCGCCACGGCGGGCAGGCGGTGGGGCGGGTCACGAGCGGCACCTTCGGGCCGTGGGTGCAGCGCAGCATCGCTCTGGCGTACCTACCCGTGGGGCTAGCACAGGCGGGGACCCGGGTGGAGGTGGAGGTGCGAGGGCAGGCGGTCCCTGCTCAGGTCACGAAGCTCCCGTTTTACCGGAGGGGGCCGGCCGGCCGGGTATAGTGGGGCTGTCGGACGAGGTGGCGGGAAGGAGGCGGAAGTGTACCCGGAGGACTATCGCTATAGCACCGAGCACGAGTGGGCCAAGAGGGAGGACGGGAAGGTACGGGTGGGCATCACCCGGTTCGCCGCGGATCGGCTCACGGACGTGGTGTACGTGGAACTGCCCCAGGTGGGCTCCCAGGTGCGGTACATGCACCCGTTCGGCGTGGTGGAGTCCGTGAAGGCCGCCAGCGAGCTGTACGCGCCTGTCTCCGGCCGGGTGGTAGAGGTCAACGAGCGGCTTCGGGATCACCCGGAGCTCGTGAACCAGGACCCGCACGGGGAGGGGTGGATGATCGTGGTGGAGATGAGCGACCCCTCGGAGCTGGACCGGCTGATGGACGCCCAGGCGTATCGCCAGCACATCGGGGAGGCGTAAGTGCGCTACATACCCACCACCCCGGAAGAGCGCGCGCGGATGCTGGAGGCCATCGGTGTGCGCTCCGTGGAAGAGCTGTTCGCGGACGTGCCTGAGCGGGTGCGGCTGCGCCGGCCCCTGCGGCTGCGCCCAGCCCTCAGCGACATGGAGGTCCTCCGTTACCTCAGGGCGCTGGCGGATCGCAACGGCCATGCGGATCGCCTCGTCTGCTTCGCGGGCGCGGGGGCGTATGATCACTTCATTCCCCCCGCGGTGTGGCAGCTGGTAGGGCGCGGCGAGTTCCTGACCGCCTACACCCCCTACCAGGCGGAGATCATGCAGGGGGAGCTGCAGGCCACCTACGAGTACCAGACCATGGTCTGCGCCCTGCTCGGGATGGAGGTGGCGAACGCCTCCATGTACGACGGCGCTTCTGCTCTGGGGGAGGCCGTGGTCATGGCCAGGGACCTCACGGGCCGCGACCGGGTGGTCACCAGCCAGGCGGTGCACCCGGAGTACCGCCAGGTCCTGCGCACGTACACGGAGCCGCTGGGCATCCGGGTGACGGAGCTGCGGCACGAGGACGGAGCGACACCGCCGGACGGCCGGGCGGTGGACGGGCGGACGGCGGCAGTGGTGGTGCAGCACCCCAACTTCTTCGGCTGCCTGGAGGACGTGCGCGGGTGGGCCGAGGTCTGCCACCGGGTGGGTGCCCTCCTGGTGGTGGCGTGCGCCGACCCCCTCGCCTACGGCCTGCTGGAGCCCCCGGGGGTCCTGGGCGCGGACATCGTGGCCGCGGAGGGCCAGGCCCTGGGCAACCCGCTGAACTTCGGGGGTCCGTACTTGGGCATCATCGCCACGCGCCAGCAGTTCGTGCGGCGCATGCCGGGCAGGCTGGTGGGCGCCACGGTGGACCGGCACGGTCGGCGGGGGTTCGTGCTGACCCTGCAGACCCGGGAGCAGCACATCCGGCGGGAGAAGGCCACCAGCAACATCTGCACCAACGAAGCCCTCAACGCGCTGGCGGCGGCGGTGTACCTGAGCCTGCTGGGGCCCCAGGGCGTGCGCCAGGTAGCGGAGCTGTGTGTGCGAAAGGCCCACTACCTCAAAGCGCGCCTGGCCCAGCTGGACGGCTTCCACCTCCCGTTCCGGACGCCCACGTTCCACGAGTTCGTGGTCCGGACCCCGCGGCCAGCCGCCGCGGTAGTGCGGGCGCTGGCCCGGGAAGGCTTCCTCGCGGGCATTCCCCTCGGCCGCTTCTACCGCGGCATGGCCAGTCACCTTCTGGTGTGCGCCACGGAGACTCGAACGCGAGACGAGCTGGACGGGTTCGTAGAAGCCCTGGCGCGCGTGGCGCGCCGGCGGGTAGTGGGAGGCCGGGTGTGAAGGACTTCCCGTTGATCTTCGAGCGCAGCGTTCCGGGGCGCCGCGGGTTCGGGCTCCCGGAGCCCGATGTGCCGCCGCGCCCCCTGGAGGAGATGCTGCCAGCTCACCTCCTGCGGACGCAGCCTCCAGCCCTGCCGGAGGTGAGCGAGCTGGACGTGATCCGCCACTACACGCGCCTCAGCCACCGGAACTTCTCCATCGACGAGGGGTTCTACCCGCTCGGCTCGTGCACCATGAAGTACAACCCGAAGCTGCACGAGGAGGTAGCCCGGTTCCCGGGGTTCAGCCGCCTACATCCTTACACCCCGGAGGAGCTGGTCCAGGGCGCGCTGCAGCTCCTGTGGGAACTGGGCGAGGAGCTGCGGGAGCTGTCAGGGATGGACGCGGTCACCTTCCAGCCCGCCGCAGGCGCCCACGGGGAGCTGGTGGGCCTGTTGATGGTCCGCGCGTACTTCGAGTCCCGGGGCGAGCGGCGGACCCGGGTGATCGTGCCGGACTCCGCGCACGGCACCAACCCGGCCACCGCCGCCATGGTGGGCTACGAGGTGGTCACCGTGCGGTCCGACGCCCGGGGCAACCTGGACCTGGGGGCCCTAGAGGGGGAGCTGGACGAACGGACCGCGGCGCTCATGCTCACCAACCCCAACACCCTGGGCCTGTTCGAAGAGCAGGTGGATCGCATCGCCGAGCGCGTGCACGCGGTGGGCGCGCAGATGTACCTGGACGGCGCCAACTTCAACGCCATGGTGGGGATCACCCGCCCCGGGGACCAGGGTTTCGACGTGATGCACATGAACCTGCACAAGACGTTCTCCACCCCGCACGGGGGCGGCGGCCCGGGCGCCGGGGTGGTGGCGGTGAAGTCGCACTTGGAGCCGTTCCTTCCCGTGCCCGTGGTGGTCCGGGAGGGCGACCGGTACCGCCTGGACTTCGACCGGCCCCACTCCGTCGGCCGGGTGCGGGCGTTTTACGGTAACTTCGCCAACCTGGTGCGCGCGTACGCGTACATCCGTACGCTCGGCGCGGAGGGGCTGCGGGCGGTGGCGGAACACGCGGTGCTGCACGCCAACTACTTACGGGTTCGGCTGGCGCCGTACTACGACATCCCCTACGACCGAGTCTGCAAGCACGAGTTCGTGGCTTCAGGGGTCCGGCAGAAGCGCAGGAGCGGGGTGACCACGCGGGACATCGCCAAGCGCCTGCTGGACTACGGCTTCCACGCCCCCACGGTGTACTTCCCCCTCATCGTGGAGGAGGCCATCATGGTGGAGCCCACGGAAACCGAGAGCCTGCAGACCCTGGAGGAGTTCGTGCAGGCCATGGTAGCCATCAACCGGGAGTGCGAGACGGACCCGGAGACGGTGCGAACCGCGCCCCACACCACCCCGGTGGGTCGCCTGGACGAGGTCCGGGCCGCCCGCCATCCCGACCTGCGGTGGCGGCCAGCGACCTAACGGCCTTACCAGGGGAAGGAGTCCGTGGACGGGTGTAGAAAGCGTTTTCTGACAAGGCCGAGGGGTAGGAGGTGCGGGTTGGAGGCTGAGCCGACGCGGATCCGGATCCACGAAGTTGAGGGGTGGGAGTTCCCTGCGGGACGCAGGACACGGGTGTTCGCAGGCCTCGCGGGGCTGCCGGCCCGGAACTTCGTGATGGGCCACAGCCAAATCTATCCGGGGGGCGGGATCCCGCGTCACGCCCACGAGAACGAGGAAGTCTACGTGATCTTGAAGGGCATCGCGAGGATGAGCGTGGGCGATCGGAGCTTCGAGGTGACCGAGGGGACTGCCGTCTACCTGCCGCCGAACGTCCCACACGAGCTCACCAACCCGGGGCAGGAAGACGTCATCTTGATGTTCGTGTACTCGCCGGCCACGTTGGTCGCGCATTGGGAGGAGGAGCGCCGGGAAGGAGGGGGTCGCGGATGACCAAGCGGGCAGCTTTGATCGCGTTGTTTGTGGCCACCCTGGGTGCCGGGGTCGCGTACGGGAGTGCCGGCTGGCGTCCCGCCCGGCCGGTCACCGTCGTGGTGCCGTGGCCCGCGGGGGGGTCCACGGATATGACCGCACGGATCCTCGGCAGCCAGATGGAACGGTTTTTGGGCCAGCGAATCGTGATCGTCAACACGCCGGGCGCCGGAGGATCCATCGGAATGAAAGAGGTGTGGGATCGGCCGCGGGACGGCTACACGTGGGCCGCGAACTCGAGTACGGCAGTGATCAGCTACCCGGTCCTCGGGCAACTGGACATCACGCACCGCGATTGGCTTTACTTTTACGTCCTCTACGCGCCGAACGTGATCGCCGTACCTGCCAACTCGCCCTACCGGACCCTTCGGGATCTGGCAGAGGCCATGCGCGCCCGGCCCGGGGCCATCCGGGTCTCTTCCGCAGGCGCCGGGAGTTCGGGCCACTTAGGCGCGGAAACCTTCCGGCTGGCGGTAGGGGTTACTTACCGGCACGTGCCGTACGCAGGCGGGGCACCGGCTGTGATCGCCGCGGTGCAGGGAGAAGTAGAGGCCGTGATGCAGCTGTCCATGGAGGTGGCGGAGATGCTAAAGGCGGGCCGCCTCCGGGCGCTGGCGGTGATGTCCCGGAGCCCGCTGACCATCGAGGGATACGGAACCATCCCATCCATTACCCAGGTGATCCCGAACTTCCCCGACACGGGGTCCTACTTCGGCCTGATGGTGCCGAAGGACACGCCTGCCGACATCGTCACGGCCATCGAGGGAGCCTTCCGGCCCGCGTCGGAGGCACCCGCGGTGCGGCTGTTTGCCCGCCAGAACGGAGTCGTGGCGGTGAGCCTGGCGGGCCGGCAGGCGACGGAGGCCACAGAGCAGAAGGCGCGACGGGTGGCTTGGACCCTGTACGAGGCCGGGCTTGCGAAAAAGTCGCCCACGGAGCTGGGGATTCCCAGGCCGTGAGGCTCGGGGAGGACGTGTGGCAACGAGAGGCGCCGGCACCACGGCTCCGCTGGCAGATGCCCTCACGGCGGTGGGCCTCATCGGGTTGGGTGTCGGGTTCCTTCGCGGCGCCCTGAGAATTCCCAGCGCCAGCGCCCTCTGGACTTGGTACGACAACCCCGGCCTGACACCCGCCCTGCTGGCTATGGCTCTGCTCTTCCAGGCCGCGATCCTCCTGGTGAGATCCCTCCGGCGGGCCAGGCAGGTCGGGTTGGGTTGGGATCTGGACAAAGTGCACGCCTGGGGTGTGGGCCGGGTGGGGGGAGCGCTGGCATTGTGCGTGGCGTTCGTCGGTCTGATGGGACGCGTGCCGTTTAGTCTCCTGGTGTTCGCCTTTGTATTCGGGATGACTGTGGCCTTCCGCGGGGCGGATCCCCTGCGGGCAGGGGTCTTGGCCGTCTTGAGCGCAGTGGCAGTCGTGGTGGTGTTCGGACAGCTGTTCTTCATCCCCCTGCCGTGAACCCGCTGGCGTTCCTGTCGGAGCTGGCAGCACTTGTGACAGATCCGCGGATTCTCGTCCTGGTGCTGATCGGGGCCCAGGTGGGAATCATTTTCGGGATGCTGCCGGGATTGACCGCCACCATGGCCATGTCTTTACTGACCGGCCTGACCTTCTCGCTACCCGCTAGCCAGGCGGTGGCGGTCCTGCTGGGCGCCTATGTGGGTGCCATTACGGGGGGCAGCCGATCCGCCGTGCTCCTCAACATCCCCGGGACGCCCGCCCAGGCGGCGGTCTGTCTGGACGGCTTCCCCTTGGCGATGCAGGGGCGGGCTGCGGAGGCCATCGGGCTCGCGGTGACCGCATCCACCCTGGGTACCCTGTTCGGGGTGGCGATGCTGGCGCTGTTCGCCCCACTACTGGGACAGGTGGCCCTGAACTTCGGAACGTGGGAGTTCTTCTGGCTGGCGGTGTTCGGAGTGGTGATCGCAGGGAGTCTTACCGGGGGCGAGGATCCGATTAAGGGATGGCTCGCAGGCACTCTCGGATTGCTCCTGGCCACGGTAGGCCAGGATGGAATCCACGCATACCCTCGGTTCACGCTGGGGCGGGTGGAGCTGCAGGCCGGATTCGCCTTGATCCCGGTGTTGGTGGGAGCCTACGGTGTGTCGGAGATGCTCACGGTGCTCCGACGGAGCGAGCGGATCGTGATCCACACACGGCTGGAACGGGTGCTCCCGCGGGTCCGGGAGGTGCTGCGACACCGGTGGCACATACTGCGGTCGGGGCTCATCGGGACCTTTGTGGGCATCGTGCCGGGCGTCGGGGAAGACATCGCCTCGTGGGTTTCGTACGACGTCGCCCGGAGGACGAGCCGCCACCCTGAGTGGTTCGGAAAGGGGTCGGTGGAGGGTCTCATCGCAGCCGAGACCGGAGACAATGCGTGCATCGGGGGGGCCTGCATCCCTGTACTGACGCTGGGAGTCCCGGGGAGCGCTCCCGCGGCGGTACTGCTGGCGGCCCTAACCATCCACGGACTGAAGCCAGGACCGCTGCTGGTCCTGCAGCACCCGGAGACAATCTGGCAGGTGGTGGCCCTGTTCCTACTGGCCACGTTGGCCGTGTTCGTTCTGAGCCTGACGCTGGTCCGCCCCATGGTCCGAATCCTCCTCATCCCCAGGGAGGCATTGATGCCCGTGGTCTTCGTCCTGTGCGTGGTGGGGAGTTTCGCGATTTCTGCCCGTCTGTTCGACGTATGGGTGATGCTGGCGTTCGGCGTGCTGGGCTTCGCGCTCCGGGAGATGGGGTACCCCGTCGCCCCTTTGGTTCTTGGGTTCATCCTGGGTCCCATGGCGGACGACAATCTCCGCCGGGGGCTGTCCCTGGCCGGTGGGGAGGTCACGCCGTTCTTGACGCGGCCCATCTCCGCCGTCCTCGTCGGTCTGGTGTTGGTCACGGTGTTGAGCCGGACGGCCGTGGGGGCGTGGGTCAGACGGCTCTGGGACCGTCAGCGGCGGCCCGCCCTTGCTTGAGTGGTCATGCGACTGGCCTACACGGTAGCAGCCCCTGACGGTGGAACACCCATCCTGGCTTGGTGCGGGCCGTGGCCTGGGGTCCTGGACGGGGTGCGGGCGGCGGGGTTTGACGGCGTGGAGCTGTACGTGGTCGAGCCCGAGGCGCTCGATCCAGTGAAGCTCACCTCCTGTCTCGCGGACGCGGGGTTGGCTGCCGCTGCCGTGTGCACGGGGGAGGTGTACGGGAGGGACGGCTTGTCGCTGTCTGCCCGCGACCCGCACGTGAGAGAGTTGGCGTTGGCTCGCACCCGGGGCATCGTGGACCTCGCGGCCGCTCTCGGCGTCCCGGTCAACGTGGGCCGACTCCGAGGCCCGATGGGGGGTGACCCCGACGCCGGGCGTCGCGCGCGGGACGCGCTGGCCGAGCTCGCCCAGTACGCGCAGACACGGGGGACATACCTGGTGCTAGAGCCCGTGAACCACCACGAGCTGGACTCGGTGAACACCACGGCGGAGGGGATCCAGTGGGTCCGGCAGGTCGGGCAGCCGGGCCTACGGCTCATGCTGGATGTCTACCACGTACACCTCGGCGATGTTTCGATCCCTGGGGCGTTCGCGGCAGCGTGGTCCGCAGGGTTGCTGGCGCACGTCCACGTGTGTGACAGCAACCGGCTGGCTCCAGGCTGGGGTCACCTACCTTTGCGCGACGTGTTGGCGGTACTGGCGGCCGTGGGCTACAGAGGGTGGGCGACCGTGGAGTGCCGGCAGCAGCCCTCCCCGGAGCAGGCGGCCCGGCAGGCGGCCCGGCACCTCCGAGGGCTGCTGGACGAGCTGACGGCCAGCCCCGGGGCGGTGCCAGTTCGGTCAGAAGCCGACCCCGGCCAGCTGAAGGAAGGTACGCATCCGAGAGACGGCTAGGTCTGGGTCGCGGAGCAGGCCGGCCTGGTCGGCCAGCTTGAAGACCTCAACCAGGTGGAGTACGGAGCGTGCGCTCTCCATCCCCCCGACCATGCGGAAGTGGTTTTGGTGGCCGTTCAGGTATGCGAGGAACACGAGGCCTGTCTTGTAGCGGTAGGTGGGGGGCCGAAAGATGTGACGGCTCAGGGGAATACAGGGAGAGAGGATCTCCTCGTAGGCGTCGTGGTCCCCACGGTCGAGGGCCTGTAGTGCAGCCGAGGCAGCAGGAGCGATGGCGTCGAAGATCCCGAGGAGGGCGTGGCTGAAGTGATGCCCGTCGCCCCGGATGAGTTCCACGAAATGGAAATCGTCCCCTGTGAACACCTTGACCGAGGAGGGCAGGCGGAGGCGAAGTTGGGTCTCGACCTGGGGGTCCAGCAGGGACACCTTGACCCCGTCGATCCGGTCCGCGTGGTCGCTGATGAGATCCACGAAAAACCCCAGCGCGTCATGGACGTGGGGATAGCCCCAGTATCCCTTGAGGGACGGATCGAAGGCCTCTCCAAGCCAGTGGATCAGTACGGGCCGGCTGGCGGCACGCAGCAGGGAGTCGTAGACCCTCCGGTAGTCCTGTGGCTGCGCGGCAGCAGCGCGTAGGGCGCGACTGCTCATGATCACGGCCTGAGCGCCCAGAGACTCCACGTACTCCAACTGGCGGCGGTAGCTGGCCTCGACCTCTCGGAGGCTCGCCTGACCCGGCGTAAGGTCGTCGGCGTTGATCCCACACACGAGGGGAGCCCGGGAGGCCCGGGCGAGCTCTGCCGTCCGCCGGCAGAGCTCCATGGCCGTGGCAGCGTCCAGACCCATGCCCCGCTGTGCCGTGTCCATGGCCTCGGCTACGCCGAGTCCCCAGGACCACAGGTAGGCACGGTACGCGAGGGTGGCGTCCCAGTCCAGGTGGCAGGTGCCGTTGTCCGGCTCCCGCAACGGGTCCGCCACCACGTGGGCGGCGGCGTAGGCAACTCGGGAGCGGATGGGTCGCGCTGGCGGGTCGAACGTCCGGGGCGGACTGACGCGGTACCGCGACAGCGTACGGTCGGGCTGGGGCAGAAGCAGCTCCGGAGCCATGGCTAAAGCGTGAGTTCGGGCAGGTCCACCCAGCGCCGATCCCGCCAGGAGGCGTAGGCGGCCTCAACCACCTGGAGGCCACGGGCGCCCTCCAGGAAGTCCCAACGATACGGAGCGCCCCCGAGGGCGTGCCGTAGGAACATCTCCCACTGGACCTTAAAGGCGTTTTCGAACGTCTCGTTGTCCGGCACGGGGAACCAATCCGCGTAGTAGTCATGGTCTTTCGGGACATCCGGGTTCCACACCGCGCGGGGGGTGAAGCTGCGGTGCTGGATGTAGCACTCGCGGAGGCCAGCCACCGCGGTGCCATGCGTACCATCGACCTGAATCTGGAGGAGGTCGTCACGCCGGACCCGTACGGTCCACGAGGAAATGATGTGGGCGACGACCCCTTGGTCCAACTGGAGGATGGCGTAGGCGGCGTCTTCCGCCGTACATTCGTACGGGTGCCCCCCCTCGTCATACCGCTGCGGAATGTGGGTGGCAGCCAGACACACCAGGGAACGGATCCGTCCGAAGAGGTTCTCCAGGACGTACTGCCAGTGGCAGAACATATCCAGGACGATACCCCCACCCTGCTCCCGTCGGTAGTTCCACGACGGGCGCTGGGCCGGCTGCCAGTCGCCCTCGAACACCCAGTACCCGAACTGGAGCTGGACGGACAGAACTCGCCCGAAGAAGCCGGAGTCCATCAGGCGCTGCAACTTGCGAATCCCGGGCAGGAAGAGCTTGTCTTGAACGACTCCGTTCGCGACCCCGCGTTCACGGGCGAGCCGTGCCAGATGGAGGGCGGTGGCAAGGTCGGACGCCACGGGCTTCTCGCAGTAGACGTGTTTCCCGGCGGCGATGGCGCGCTCGAGGGCCGCTGCCCGCGCCGCCGTGATCTGGGCGTCGAAGTAGATGGGCGCCTGGGGATCCGACAGGGCCTCGTCCAGGGACGTCGTCCAGCGCTGGATGCCGTGCGACCGGGCGAGGACCTGGAGCTTCTCCGAACTTCGACCCACCAAAACAGGCTCCGGCGTTACCGCCGTACCATCGGGCAGTGTGACGCCGCCCTGCTGCCGGATCGCCAGGATGGATCGGACCAGGTGCTGGTTGCGACCCATCCGGCCGGTCACACCGTTCATAATGATGCGCACGGTTCGGCTCATAGGAAAGGGTTTCTCCAACTGTCACCGGTTTTCCTCCCGCTCTGTCGCGGGCAAGCCGCCGGGCTCGTCCACGACCGGGGCATAGCGTTGACAGCCTCCCGTACCCTAGGGCTGAAAGGGGTTTCCATGGTCACGCTTGCGGAGGTCGCAAAGGCCGCGGGGGTGTCCCTCGCCACCGCCAGCCGGGTTCTCAGCGGGAGCGGCTATCGGGTCCGACCGGAACTGCGGCAGAGGGTCTTGGCTGCGGCGCGTGGCCTGAACTACGTCCCGAACGCGCACGCGCAGGCCCTGGTTCGGGCTCGGACCCACGTGGTCGGTGTAGTGACCCACGACGTGAGCGACCCGTACTTCGCGGAGATCGTTCGAGGGGCCCAGCGGGTGGCAAGCCGGGCTGGACGGCTGACGATCATCTGTAACACCTACCGGGATCCCGACCGGGAGGTGGAATACGTACGACTTCTCCATGCTCAGCGGGTCGAGGCCATTCTGCTGGCGGGGAGCGGTTGGGAGCATCTCCGGTACGGGCAGCAGATGGCGGCCGCGGTGGAAGCCTACTTGGCGACAGGCGGGCGGGTCGTGGTCATCAGCCGGCACCACCTTCCCGGGGACGCGGTGCTGCCTGACAACTTCGGAGGGGCGCGGGCCATGGCGCACTACCTGGTGGAGCTGGGGCACCGGAAGGTTGCCGTGATCTCTGGGCCAGCGCACCTGACCACAACCCGGGATCGCCTGGAAGGGTTCCGCCAGGGGCTCTCGGAGCGCGGAGTCCGCTTCGATCCACAGTGGGTGTTGCCGGGCGACTTTGGGCGGGACAGCGGGGAGGCAGCTGCGGAGGTGCTCGTGGGGAGGGGCATGCCGGTAACCGCGATCTTCGCCCTCAACGACCAGATGGCGGTGGGCGCCTTGGCCGCCCTCCGTCGCGCGGGGATCCGGGTCCCGGAAAACGTCTCCCTGGCCGGCTTCGACGACATGTCCATCGCCCGCGACGTCACGCCGGCACTCACGACGGTCCGCATCCCGATGGAGGAGATGGGGGTTCGGGCCATGGAGTTGGCCCTCGAACGTCCAAGCGATGACCTCCGGGTGGTGTACCTACCCGCCCAGGTCATTCCGAGGGAGAGCACGGCGCCTGCGAGGGAGGACTGACGTGGCAGCTGGCCTGCAGGCTCGGATCGAGAGGGTGGACGTGTACGTGGTAGGCCTGCCCGTGCGGCGTGCGTTCGCTGTGTCGGGAGGAGAGGTGACCCGCGTCGGGCATCCCGCAGTGAGGGTGTTGGTCAAGGTCACCGATACCGACGGGGTGTGGGGCTGGGGCGAAGCGACCCCGTTGCCCTCGTGGACGTATGAGACAACGGAATCCATCGTGGGTACGCTCCGCGGACATTTGGTGCCCGCGGTAGTCGGCCACCCGGTATGGGACCTGGACGGGCTGCACCAGCTGTTCGACCGCGTCATCCAGCGAGGCTTCTCGATCGGGGCTCCGCTGGCGAAGGCAGCTCTGGACGTCGCCGTCCACGACCTCATAGGCCGCCGACTAGGCGTGCCCGTCGGCATCTGGCGCGGCGCTCGGAGGCTGGACGATGTGGAGCTCGCGTGGGTCGTTTCCTCGGGCAGCGTGGAGGAAGCGCGGGCCAGCGTGGAGGAGGGGCTCGCAGCCGGGTACCGCGCGTTCAAGGTCAAGATCGGGCTACACAGCGAAGAAGAGGACGTGGAAATCGTCCGGGCCGTGAGGGATCGGGTCAACCGGGCCTTCCTGTGGGTCGACGCCAACCAGGCCTACCGACCGCAGGAGGCGCTCCGGGTCGCCCGACGGCTCGCCGACCTGGAGGTGGCGGTTTTTGAACAGCCGCTGCGAGCCAATGACTTGCTCGGACTGGCGTGGCTGAGGGAGCGGTCGCCGATCCCCATAGCCCTGGACGAGACCCTTCGGCACCCACAGGACTTGCTGACCGCGGTGCGGCTGGGGTCGCTGGACGTGGCGATTGCCAAGGTACAGCGCAGTGCAGGGCTGTGGCTTTCGTGGAAGCTCTGCGCCCTGGCCGAGGATTCCGGGATCGAGGTGATGGGGTCTGGACTGACGGACTCAGACATCGGGTTGGCGGCCTCCCTCCACTTGTTCAGTGCGTTTGGCGTGCGCCATCCGGCGGACCTGAACGGGCGCCAGTTCATCGAAAGCCCGTACGCTGTGGAGACTGTCCGAGTGGAAGGAGGCCGAGCTCAGGTTCCAACCGCCCCGGGCCTGGGCGTCGAGGTGGACGAGCAGGTTGTCAGGCGGCTGAGCCTGTCGGCCGGCCTTTAGGATCGGACCACGCCGCGCCCACCGGGTCCCGGAGATCCAGCGTCCGGCGTCCTGGGGACGGACGGCGGCCGCGTGTTGAAGCGGGATGTACGGCAAGACCCGAGTCGCGGGCGGTGGCGGCCGGGTGGCTAGATAGCCGGAAGGGTGTGTGGCCGCGGGGTTGCTCCACACCGCCCTGCGGGGGAGGTGCCGTGACCCTTTCGACCCGGCTGGCCCTGGTGACCCTCGCGGCGGTGGTGCCCGTGGCTGTCAGCCTTGGCTACACGTACCGACGCGAGCAGGAGCGGCAGGCGATCTTGGTGGAGGATCGGGCGAGGCGGTCCGCGCAGTTGCTGGGCGCGGACACCGGCAGGCTGCTGGAGGAGGTGCGACGGGAGCTGGTGCGGCTCAGCCTGTTGGCCTCCGTACGGGACGGCGACCTGGATCGCTGCCGGGAGCGCCTCGCCCGCACGGTGGCGGACACCCGTCTGTTCGCAGGACTGGTGCGGGTGGACCGGAGGGGGCGGCCCGTGTGCGCCTCCCACCCCCTGTCTGCGATGCCCTGGGCCCGGCGGCCGGAAGTCGGCGGGTTGGTCGGCACGGGCAGGTTTTCTGTGGTCGGGTACGTGGGAGCGGGACGGAGGCCGCAGCTGGTGGTGTCGGTCCCGGTGCTGGACCCAGGCTACCGTGCGGTGGTGGGGACGCTGCTGGGCGCCGTGGACGGAGACCGGCTGCGGGCGCTGGTGCGGGGTAGACCGGCGGGTCCTGGGGAGACATGGGCGGTGCTCGACTCCCGGGGCCTTGTGGTGGCCGCCTGGCCGGAGGGGGCCGCGCGGCCGGCAAGCCCGTGGCCGGTATGGGCGGCGTTGGGCGCAGCTCCTGACAGCCTTGGTGCCGCGCGGGAGCTCGGATGGACGTCCGAAGCCACCTTCCGGCGGCAAGCAGGGTACGCGGCAGCGCACGTGCCGCTGGCGGCCGGTGCCCTGAACGCGGTGTGGGCGGTGTCCGAGGAGGCGGCCTTGGCGGACCTGCGCGCCGCAGCCCGGACCGGCGCGGTGGTGCTGGCACTGGCCAGCCTGTGCGCGGTGGCGGTGGTGTGGGGTACGAGCCGCTACCTCGTGCTGCGGCCTGTCCGGGCGCTGGTGCAGGCGGCGGAGCGGGTCCGGGGAGGTGACCTGCACGCCCGGACGGGGCTCGCGCACGACGGGACCGAGTTTGGCGCGTTGGCGGCCGCCTTCGACGAGATGGTGGATGCCCTCAGAGAGCGGGATGCTCAGCTGGCGGCGGCCTACGACCGGACCCTGGAGGGGTGGTCCAAAGCCCTGGATCTCAGGGACCGAGAGACGAGAGGCCACACCCTGCGCGTGACCGCCCTGACGGTGGAGCTAGGCCGAGCCATGGGGATGTCGGAAGAAGAGCTCGTCCACCTGCGCCGGGGGGCCCTGTTGCACGACATCGGGAAGATGGCCATTCCGGACGAGATCCTGCACAAGCCAGGGCCCCTCACCCCCGAGGAGATGGCGGTGATGCGCCGCCACCCCCAGTACGCCTACGAGCTGCTGTGGCCCATCGAGTACCTGCGCCCGGCCCTGGACATCCCGTACTGCCACCACGAGCGGTGGGACGGCACCGGTTACCCCAGAGGTCTGCGGGGAGAGGAGATCCCCCTTGGGGCGCGGATCTTCGCGGTGGTGGACGTGTGGGACGCGCTCTCAAGCCCCAGGCCCTACCGGCCTGCGTGGCCTCCGGAGCGGGTGCGCGCCTACCTACAGGAGCAGGCGGGTCGGCAGTTCGACCCCGCGGTGGTGGAGGCGTTCCTCCGGCTGCTGGACGGGCGCAGGTCCGCGGAGGAGTAGGGCGCGTGTCCGTGAGCAGTCTCGCCGGTCACTTGGAGTGCTTGTCGGCCACCTTGGTGGCGCCGTAGGCGTCCGGTTTGGTCTTGGCCGCGTAGCCGGACCCTGTCACCATACCCACCACCTCGCGGATGATGGACTTGGTGTCTCCCCGGTCGCCCACGTCCACGTGGATCTCGATGGGCAGCCGCGAGTGCCCGTTGCGCGCGAGCCCCGCAGACAGCCGCGAGGCCACTTCCAGGCTCAGTGAGACCTCGTACAGGATCCTCTGGCGCAGGCTGTCCATCTTGCGGCCGTACTGCTTGCGGTAGAAGTACCGGCCGCCCTGCCCGACCCGGTGGATGACCACGGCGGTGACGAAGCAGGTGTGGTCGGAGACCACCGAGTCCGTACCCACGATGAGGTGGTACGGGCGCTCGGGCTGCTCCTCCACGAACGCCACCAGGTGGCGGAACATCTCGTCGAACGACAGGCGGCCCAGCGTGGGGCTCACGTACTCCATGGCAGACTCCCAGCCCAGTATACGCCTGGGCCGCTACAGGTCGCGCCGGCCCTCCAGGGCCCGCGCCAGCGTCACCTCGTCCGCGTACTCCAGGTCCCCTCCCACCGGCAGGCCGTGCGCCAGGCGGGTCACCCGGATACCCAAAGGGCGGATGAGGCGGGCCAGGTACAGGGCGGTGGCGTCGCCCTCCACCCGGGGGTTGGTGGCCACGATGACCTCGCGGATTTGTCCGCCCCGGAGGCGCTCCAGCAGCTCCCGAATCCGCAGGTCCTCCGGCCCGACGCCATCGAGCGGCGAGATGGCACCGCCGAGCACGTGGTACCGGCCCCGGAACTCCCGGGCCCGCTCGATGGCCAGCACGTCCCGGGAGTCCTCCACCACACACAGCACGGAGGGGTCCCGCCCGGGATTCGTGCAGATAGGGCAGGGGTCGGTGTCGGTCAGGTGGAAGCACACGGAGCAGGGGCGCACCTTGGCCTTGGCCTCCACCAGGGCCTGTGCCAGCTGGCGCACCTCCTCCTCGGGCATGCGTAGTACGTGTAGCGCCAGCCGCTGCGCCGTCTTCGGGCCTACGGTCGGCAGCCGGGACAGCTGCTCGACCAACCGGGCCAGGGCCTCGGGAAGCATGTCAGGGCAAGACACCGGGCAGGCCGAACCCGCCCGCCAGCCCGCGCAGCCGCTCCTCCGCCCTCAGGCGGGCCTGCTCCTGCGCCTGGTGCACCGCGGCCAGCACCAGGTCTTCCAGGGTCTCCACGTCCGTGGGGTCCACCACCTCGGGTGCGATGTGCACTTCTAGCACCCGTCCGTGCCCGTCTGCCACCACCCGCACCGTCCCCCCTCCCGCGGTGGCCTCCACCCGTTCCTGCGCCAGCGCCTCCTGCGCGCGGGCGAACTCCTCCTGTACCCGCTGGACCTGCCGCAGCAGCTTGCTCATGTCCCGCACGCTTCACCCCTCCCAAGGTTCGGTTTCCGGCGGAACCGAGGGCCGGAAGGCCACCGCAGGCCCCAACAGCTGCGTGGCCTGCTCCACCAGGGGGTCCCGAGGCCGGTCCGGTGCCGACTGGGTCGCGTGTGCCACCGAAAACCGTAACCGCAGCCTGCGTCCCAGGACGTGGTGCAGGACGTCCTCCAGCAGGCTCCGGTGTCGGGGGTCCTGGAGGGTGGTGGCCGCAAACTCTCCCCCTGCTGGGAACTCCAGCACCAGCTGATCTCCCTCCAATCCCGCGGGCTTGGCTTCGGCCAGCAGCGCGTACGTGTACGCGCGCTTCCCCTTAACCTCCTCCAGCACCCGGGGCCACCGGCTTGCCACCCACTCCCAGTCTGGGGGAGGCTCCACGGGCAAAGCCTCCTGCACGGCGGGCCCGTCCGTGGGCTGGGTGCGCAGTGAGGGCAGCTCCGCAGCGGGCGCGGACACCTGCCCCTCCTGCAGCACGCGCTCCAGCTTCAGGACCCGGCCCCAAAGCCCCTCCAAGGTGGGGTCTGCGTCAGGGCGGGCCAGGCGCAGCAGCGCCAGCTCCACAGTCAGCCGCGGGTGGGTGGTCCACCGTGCTTCAGCCTCCGCCGACGCCAGCACGGAGATGGCCCGCAGCAGCTCGTCCATCTGGAAGGCCTGGGCTTGCCGTCGGAGGTGGCGGATGCGGTCTGCGGGCGCGTCCACCAGGTCTTCCAGTTGCGGCGAGGTGCGCAGCAGCAGCAGATCCCGGAAGTGCAGCAGGAGCCGTCTCAAAGCTGCTCGAGGATCCCGGCCGCTTTCCGCCAGCTGCGCGGCCACGCGAAGGACGGCGGGCGCGTCCGACCTGCGTACGGCCTCGGTGACCGTGTCCACCACCTCGTCCTCCAGGAGGCCCAGCAGCCGCACCACGTCCTGCTCCCCGATGGGGCCCTGTACGCTGCTGGCCAGCTGGTCCAGCACGCTTTCCGCGTCCCGCAGGGCACCGTCCGCGGACCGCGCAATGAGCTGCAACGCCCCGGGGCTCACGTGAAGGCCTTCCTCCCGGGCAATCCTTTCCAGCCGCTGGACGATCAGGGCCGTGGGGATGCGGCGAAACTCAAACCGCTGGCAGCGGGACAGGATGGTGGCCGGCAGCCGGTGGGGCTCCGTGGTGACCAGCACGAACACCACGTGCGGGGGCGGTTCCTCCAGCGTCTTGAGGAGGGCGTTTTCCGCCTCCGTGGTGAGCATGTGGGCCTCGTCCAGGATGTAGACCTTGTAGCGGCCGGAAGCCGGAGCCAGGCGCACCCGCTCCCGGATCTCCCGGATCTCGTCGATGCCCCGGTTGCTGGCCGCGTCCAGCTCGATGACGTCCAGGGACGTGCCGTCGCTGATGGCCCGGCACGCGGCGCACACGTTGCACGGGTCCGGGCCCACCCCCCGCTCGCAGTTGAGGGCCTTGGCCAGGATCCGGGCCGTGGTGGTCTTGCCCGTGCCCCGGTGCCCGCTGAACAGGTACGCGTGGCTGACGCGGCCGGTGGCTAGGGCGCCCCTCAGGGTGCGGGTGACCGGCTCCTGGCCCACCACGTCGTCGAAGACCTGGGGCCGCCACTTGCGGTACAAGGAGAGGTGCGCCATGGGTCCGGAGCGGGCCTGCTGACACTGGTATTCTACCTGAGAAGTGGGGTTAGAGGAGTTCTTCGGAGGAGCGGTCCGGCTGGGCCTGCTGAGCCTGCAGGTGCTGGCGGCGGTGTGGGTATACCAGGACGCCCGCTGGTGGTCCCGCAGGGCCTGGTGGTGGGGGTTGCTGGTGGCGGCCGGGGGCCCGGTGGCTTTCCCCGCGTACGTGCTGCTGTTCCGGCCGGCCGCGCGGGAGTGGGGTCTCGCGGAAGTCCTGGCGGTGGCCGCGTTCGGCCTGTTGGTGGTCCCGCTGGCCGCAAGCCTGTTGGTCGGTCCCTGGGCCGGTCTGGCCTTCGTGGCCACGGCGGTGCTGGGCCAGAGCGCGGCGCTGCTCGGGGGGTGCTGGCAGGTGTTGAGGCGATCCGGGCAGACCTGGGCCGCGGTGGGCCTGTCGGGGACAGGTGTGGCGAGGCAGGGGGCGCTGGGGGTCGTGCTGGCTGCGCCCGTGGTGGCCGCCGTGCACTACGGGGTCCAGCCGGCGGCGGTGTACCTGCTAGGGCTGGTAGTGGGGCACGAGCGGGCCCGGATGCTGGCCGAGCTGGAGCAGTGGTCCAACCCGCTGATGCAGGCGATGCCGCCCCTTCGTGACTGGCCCGCGGTGTTGCTGTTTGCAGCCCTGGTGTGCGGGGTGGTGCCGCTGGCGGAGGAGGTGTTCTTCCGTGGGCTCGTTTACCGGGCAGCCCGGCGCAGGCTGCAGCCCTGGCAGGCCGCGGGGCTGGTGGCCGTGGCCTTCGCCGCGGTCCACCTGCAGGTGGTGAACTTCCTGCCCATCGCGGTGCTGGGCTGGGCGTTCGCGTGGGCTGCGGAGCGCACGGGCAGCTTGGTCCCCTCGGTGGCCATGCACGCGGCGAACAACCTCGTGGCGCTGGTGGTGGCGTACGCGCAGCGGTAACCCGTGCGGCCGTGCACCCGCCGTCGACGCACACGACCGCGGCGGCACCCGCGTTCCGGCTCCGGCCAGGTGCCCCTGCGGCGCCCGGGAGGGGCTGCTTACCGTTGCTTCCTTCCGGACCTGGCGGGGTTCGCAGCTTCCCGTCGCGCAGGACCCAGCCGTCCTCACCGGCGCCCGCGGACCAGCCCCGCAGGCACGCCGCCTCGGACGGGAGTTCGGCCCCCCTTTGGCGGGTTGGGGGTACAGGGAACCGCCAGCTCCCCGCCTAGCACGGCCGCGCCCAGAGTATAGCACCGGCCGGGGCCGGGAGCGGCTGTTTTGCAAGGAACGGGAGGAGGGTTGCGTGTCCCAGGCTCGCTTGTTTGAGGAGTCGCCCGCCCGGCCCCTGCGGCTCGGCCGCGCGGAGGTGTACGTGGGCACCTGCTCGTGGACCAGGGGCTTCGAGTCGTTTTATCCCAAGGGCTACCGCAGCCGTCCGGAAGCCCGGCTGCGGTACTACGCCACGGTGTTCCCCACCGTGGAGGTGGACGCCACCTACTACGCGCTCCTCCCCCCGGACACCGCCCGCAAGTACGTGGCCTGGACCCCTTCCACGTTCGTCATGAACGTCAAGGCGTTCGGGCTGTTCACGGGTCAGGGCGCCGAAACCGCGCGGCTTCCTGAGGTGGTACGGGCCCTGCTGCCCGCGGCAGCCCGGGCCCGGCGCCGGGTGGTGGACCGCGATCTGCCGGAGGAGGCCGAGACCTTGTGCTGGGAGCTGTTCCTGGACTTCTGCCGCCCCCTGCGAGAGGCCGGCAGGCTGGGCTACCTGCTGTTCCAGTTCCCGCGGTGGGTCACGTACTCCGATCGGTTCTTCCGGCGCCTGGACTACCTGGTCCGCATGACGCGAGGGTACCGCCTGGCGGTGGAGTTCCGCCACCGGTCGTGGGTGGAGCCCGCGGTCCGGAATCGGGTGTGGGGCGCGCTGCGGGAGCGGGAGATCGCGTACGTGGTGCCGGATGAGCCGCAGCTGGACTGGACCGTCCCACCGGAGGTGGCGGTGACCGCGGAGTGGTCGGTGGTGCGGTTTCACGGCCGGAACGCGGAGGCTTGGTCGGCGCGGGGCGCGGACGTAAAGGAGCGGTTTGACTACCTGTACACGGAGGACGAGCTCCGGCCGTGGGCGGAGAGGGCCAGGCGCTTGGCGGGGCAGGTGGACCGGCTGTTCCTCATGATGAACAACTGCGAGCGGGGCCAGGCGGCGGTGAACGCGCAGATGCTGCTGGACCTGCTCGGGGGAGGGGGACGTTGAACCTACCCACGTTGCAGGACGTGCTGGAGGCCGCCCGGCGGCTGGAGGGCCGGGTGCTGCGCACCCCCCTGGTGTCGGCCTGGGCCCTGGGGGTCTGCCTGAAGCTGGAGTCGCTGCAGGTGACCGGCTCGTTCAAGCCGCGGGGCGCGTTCAACCACATCCTGCGGAACCTGGACCGGTGCCGGCGCGGGGTGGTGACCGCCTCCTCAGGCAACCACGGCCAGGCGGTTGCCTACGCCGCACGCCGCCTGGGGCTTCCGGCGGTGGTGGTGGTCCCAGAGGACGTGGTGGCAGTCAAGGAGCACAGCATCCGGAGTTGGGGAGCCGAAGTGGTGCGCTGTGGCCGGACCACCGCGGAGCGGATCGCGCGGGCGACGGAGCTCGCCGTCACCCACGGGTTGCACTACGTGCCTCCCTTTGACGACCCGGACGTGGTGGCAGGACAGGGGACGGTGGGGCTGGAGCTCCTGAACCAGTTCCCCAAGGTCCGGGCCGTGGCGGTCCCGTGCGGAGGTGGTGGGTTGGTGTCGGGGGTGGCGGTGGTGGTGAAGAGCCTGCGGCCAGACGTCCAGGTGGTGGCGGTGGAACCAGAGGGGGCAGCGTGCTTTTACGAGTCGTGGCGAAGAGGAACGCGGGTCCGGCTGGACCGCGTGGACACCGTGGCGGACGGGCTGCGGGCGGTGGAGCCCGGCCGCCTGACGTGGGAGTGCGCGTCCCGTTACGTGGACCGATTCGTGACGGTGAGCGACGTGGAGATCCAACAGGCAGTCGTGCGCCTGTTCAGGGAAGGGAAGGTGGTGGCCGAGCCGTCCGGGGCGGCCGCGGTTGCTTACTGCGTGCGGGAGCCGCAGCAAGGCGCCGTCGCGGTAGTGAGCGGCGGAAACCTGGATCCCTCCCTGCTGGCTAGGTGGCTGGCCCGCTGGGATTGACATGCGAATACATGTTCGCTACCATGGCACCGTAGAGCGGTGGAGGTGCCGTCGTGGTAGCGCCCGCGGTGCGTACGGCTGGTCCAGGGGCCGCCCGCAGGGAGCGGAGGCCCTGGCGGGGGTTCTGGGACGACCGGAGGTTCTGGCGCTTGAAGCTTTTCCTGGTGGCTGTGCTGTACCTGTGTGCGGCGGTGGTGGGTCGTGGTGGGTAGCGAACCCGCAAGTGGGGGGCCCAGGCGGAAGCCCGGGTGGGTACGGCTGGTGGCGGCAGCTTTCCCGCAGCCCCGAGGCTGCTGCTACGGGGTTGCGGTAGTGGGCTTGGCGGGAGTTGTGATGCGGAAGTGGGCCGGCTGGTTCCCGGAGCCGCACGCCGACACCGCTGCCATGCGGGCGGTCCTGGCAGGCCTGTGGGCGGCCAGGACGTTCGGCAGGCGGGTGCGGGTGTGCGTGCACCCGCCGGAGGTGGCGGCAGTCCTCAGCCGGCAGGCCCCCGTGCAGGACCGCCACGTGCCGTGGTTTGTGCAGGTCCGGGCTCTCACCCACGCCTACCGGCAGGTGGAGTTCCTGCCCGCCGGGTCCGCCGAGGTGGACCTGGTGCGTCAGGTGTGCGCGGGACAGGGCGCGACAAGCTACACCTCCGGAAGCCTGGAGCTTGTGTCCCGGTGAGGCCGGGAGAACCCGCGGCTGGCTGCGGGCGTACGACTAGGTGAGGGTTGTGGCGCGCCCGGAGGGACTCGAACCCCCAACCTTCTGATCCGTAGTCAGATGCTCTATCCAGTTGAGCTACGGGCGCGGGACCGTGATGGATTCTAGCAGAGCGCTTGCGGCGGTGTCCACGGCGGTGGCGGTGTGGTTGGCTGCGGCTTCCACGCCGGGCGCGGTGCGTGGCCAGCACCTGATCATCCCGGGCAGGGCGGTGGGGCCCGTGGTTCTGGGGATGGCGTCCCGGCAGCTGTTCCAGCAGCTGGGGCCACCTGCGGGTGCGGCGCGCCCGCAGGCGGGGGCCAGGCTGTGGTGGCCAGACCGAGGGCTGGCGGTCCGCCTGGATCGCGAGGGCCGGGTGGAGGCGGTGTTCGTGGAAAGCCCCCAGTTCCGCACCGCGGAGGGCCTGGGGGTGGGCAGCAGTGTGGGCGACGTGGTGGCCGCGTTTGGGCCGGCGCTGCACGCCCAAGAAGACCGGACCACGCTGATCCTAGCCTACCCGGCCCTTGGGATCTCCTTTGCCGTCCGCAAGGACCGACAGGACCGGGTGGAGCTGGTGATGGTGTACCGGCCCGGGTAGACCCACGCGGGGCCCCTGCGTAGCCGGTGCGGGAGAACCGGACCGGGCTATGGCGTCAGCACCGTCACCTGCCGTGGAAGCCCGCTCAGGATCTGCGGGCCAGCGGGGCCCAGGATCACGGCTTCCTCCAGCCGCACGCCGAACTCTCCCGGCAGGTACACTCCGGGCTCCACCGTGAACACCATGCCCGCTTCTAGCTGCTGCGCGTTCTGCGCATGCACCGAGGGCGGCTCGTGCACCGAAAGGCCCAGGCCGTGGCCGGTCCTGTGCGAAAAGTACGGCCCGAACCCCGCGTCCTCGATCACCCGGCGGGCCGCCCTGTCCACGTCCGCGGCAGTGGAGCCGGGCCGCGCGGCCCGGAGGGCTTCCTGCAGGGCCCGCTCCACCACCTCCACCACCTGTACGAACCGGCTGGACGGCTGGCCCAGGGAGGCCATCCGGGTGACGTCCGAGCAGTAGCCGCCCACCCGTGCGCCCACGTCGACTAGCACCGGCTCACCGGCCTGCAGGAGCCGGGGGCCGGAGTGGTGGTGCGGCAGCGCGGTGTTGGGGCCCGACGCCACCAACACGAAGGCCACCGTTTCGGCGCCGGAGGCCACCATGGCGGCGCGGGCGGCCTCCGCCACCTGGATCTCCGAGACCCCGGGCCGACAGGCCTCGAGGGCAGCGACCACGCCCGCGTCCGCGACCCGCGCGGCCCGGCGGAGCCACTCCAGCTCTGAGGGGTCCTTACAGGCCCGCAGGGGTGCCAGCAGCCGGGAGGCCACGTCGAAGGAGCTGCCAGGCAGTTGCTGCTGGAGGGCTAACAGGTGGTCGGCCCGCAGGTCGTCTGAGACCGCCACGCACCCCGGTACCGTGCCCAAGGACGCCAGAGCCTGCCTGAGGGCGGACGCGGGGCCTTCTGCGTCGTCGTACACAAACCTGGGGCCAGGCACCGTGGCGGCGGCGTCCGCGTTCAGGCGGGGGACCACCAGCGCGTGGCGGTCGGTGGCCACCAGCAGCAGGAACAGCCGCTCGTCCGCCACGGGGGACCACCCGCATAGGTAACGGAGGTCGTCCCCCGGACCCAGGGCCACCAGGTCGCATCCCAGGCGCGCCATGCCCCGGCGCAGGGCTCCAAGACGGCCTGGGTGCAGACCCACGGTCTTACCACCAGGAGAACTTCTTGCGGACCTCTCGGGCGGTCTCCGGCGCGATGTCCACGGGCAGCAGGTTCTCGTACTCGCCCATGCGGGTCACCAACCGCGCCCCGTTGGGAGCCCACTTGCCCTGGAACTTGCCCAGCTCTGGGACATACGCGACGCTCCCGCCCTGCATCATGATCCCGCCGTAGAACTCCCCGTACTGGCCCACAGCCAGCACCGGCATCAGCAGCTCCATGGTGCGGGCCCGGACCGCGGACTGCATGGTCTCCAGCATATACGGCATGTCGGAGGACGCCACCATCTGCACCACGAGGATCTCCGCTCCCGCGTTAGCCAGCTTGCGGGCGATCTCCGGCACCAGGAGCTCGTAGCCACCCAGGATCCCCACCTTCACCCCGTGGATGGTGGTGGGGCGGTTGGGTCCGGGGTCGTACAGGCCCCGCTCGGTGGGATAGAACACCTGCTTGTAGTGCTTGCTGATGATCTTGCCGTTCGGCGCAATCACGAACGAACAGATGCGCGGCTTCGGCGCCTTCCGGGCCCCCTTGGGCTTCGGCACCAGCTCCCGGGTGGCGCCGCAGATCACGTACACATTTGCCTCCCGGGCGGCCTGGCTCAGCCGATCCGTGATGGGACACGGAATGGGCATGGGCTTCACGTTGCCCAGGAAGTACTCCGAGAAGGCGACCACCGCCGCCCCCTCCCGCCCGGCCCGGCGGATGAACTCCACCGCCTTTTCCAGGTTGTCCGTGGTCCCCTCTTCCCACGACCGGCTCTCGCCCCAACGGTAGCGGATCTGCGCCAGTCCGAATCGCACCGCCTCACCTCCGGGTCGAACAGCGGTGGGCCGCGAACGTCTGCGTCCGACCGCGTGTTCCCGTGGGTTTTTATACGCGGTCCGGCCCGCTGTCCTCCTGCAGCGGGAGGGAGACGGCGGCGGCGGTCGAACTCTCCCCACGTCCATGCCCGCCAAGGCGGCTGCTGCCCCGGAGGAGTCTGAGATCCGGCGCCGACGGCGCACGCAGGCCATCCTGGAGGCGCTGAAGTCCCGCTACCCAGATCCTCAGATCCCCCTGCACCACCGGTGTCCCTTCGAACTGTTGGTCGCTACCATCCTGTCGGCGCAGTGCACCGATGAGACCGTCAACCGGGTCACCCCGGAGCTGTTCAGGCGGTTCCCCACCCCTGAGACCCTCGCCCGGGCTGACCTTGGGGAAGTGGAGGAGCTCATCCGGCCCACTGGCTTTTACCGGCAGAAGGCGCGGGCCATCGTGGAGTGCAGTCGTCGGCTGGTGAAAGACCACGGCGGGCAGGTGCCGCCCGACATGGAAGCGCTGGTCAGCCTGCCCGGGGTGGGCCGCAAGACCGCCAACGTGCTGTTCGCCGCGGCGGAGATCGAGCGGTGGCCCGGGTGGCCACACGACCGCAGCCGCCCGGACGGCACGGGAATCGTGGTGGACACCCACGTGACGCGCCTGAGCCGCCGGCTGAACCTGACGGAACATCTCGAGCCCGACCGGATCGAACAGGACCTAATGCGGCTCCTGCCGCCGGAGGAGTGGTCGCGTTTCTCCCTGCGGCTGATCTACTTCGGACGGGAGGTGTGCACCGCCCGCAGCCCGCGGTGTGGGAGCTGTCCGCTACGGCAGTGGTGCCCGTCGGCGGCCTACGCGGGCTCGCCTCCGTGGATGGCAGCCCGGCGGACGGCCGCCCGTCGGACTCGCCAGAGCAGATAGGCGACCCCGGCAGCCAGGGGCAGCCACCAGCCTGCACCCCATCGGCCGTCCCGGGAGGCCGACACCATGGACACCACCACCTCCCACCCAGTCGGCGTACGGCGCGTGTACGCCACGTACACCGGGGAGGTGGAGGAAAGCGCGGGGTGCTCCCCCGTCCCAAGATCCACCAGCGGGCCCCACCGCCCCTCGCGGCCAACGCGGAGGCGTATGCGACCCCCGTGGGACCACGCCACGAAGACGGACCGCTGGGATTCCGCTACCACCGGGTGGTCGCCGGGACCCAGGCGGTCGATCGGCCCCCACCGGCCGTTGGCGCTGCGCCGGCGGTACAGGACGACCGGGCCTGCCCTCGTCCGGGCCACCCACACGGCGTGTAAGCCGCCGTCTTCCGCGCCTTCTAGGCTCACCCCGGAGGCATCCTCGTCTGGCGGGGAGATGGGTTCGGAAGGGTGCCACCGCCCGCGGTGCCAGCGGGCGTGCTGGACGCGGTAGCGATCCTGGTCCCACTGGTACCACGCGGCGTGGACGGACTCCGCCACCGCGGCCGCGCTGGGGTTCAGAGCGTCGGGAAGACCCCACGACACCACCTGGGGTGCCGACCAGCCCCCTTGCGACCGCCACGTGTGGACGACCTCGTACGCCGCGCCGTGCCGGGTTAGCTCGGACGGGCGCACCGCGTACCACAGCACGTGGACGCCCGCAACGCCTGCTGCCACCGACGGGAAGCCTGCGTACCGGGGGCCAGGTGAGAGCTGGCGTCCGGGACTCCAGCCCCACGGCCCGCGCTCTGCGTACCACACGTGTCCGGGACCTGCGTAGTCCACCCACACCGCGTGCACCCGGCCGTCGGGAGAGGCGGAAAGACCACCCAGGGAACTCCGCACCCCTGCACGGCCCAGCCGGCCGTCCACAGCCCAATGCCCGTGGGAAAACACCCGCAGCGCCGCCACCTGGGGCCCGCCGGGAGCCTGCAGCGACACGGCCAGAAAGAGGCCTCCTCCGACTTGAACCCACTTTTCCTGGTGGTTACCCGCGGTGGCGTCCTCCGCGGCCCCGGGAATCACCGCGAGGACGTGGACCACAGCCAGCAGCACTGACAGAACCGGCACCACCGGACACTACGCGGCCCCGCCCGAGGAGTCCTGTCCACCCGCCTCCGAGGCCGTACAATCGAACGGGCCGTCCTTGATCGGAGGTGAAGAAGTTGCCCGACCCCAGGAGCGAGCGGACGCTGGTGTTGGTCAAGCCCGACGGGGTTCAGCGCGGGTTGGTGGGCGAAATCCTGGCGCGATTTGAACGCGCGGGACTCAAGCTGGTGGGGCTCAAGATGGTGCGGGCCTCCCGGGAGCTCCTCGAGCGCCACTACCCCGCGGACGAGGGCTTCCTGCGGACCATCGGAGGCAAGACGAAGGAGGCATTCGAGGCGTACGGGCTGGACGTCCGGGACCGGATGGGTACCGACGACCCGCTGGAGGTAGGACGCCAGGTACGCGAGTGGTTGGTGGAGTTCATGGCTTCCGGGCCCGTGGTGGCGGCGGTGGTGGAAGGCGTGCACGCGGTCAGCGCGGTCCGGAAGCTGGTGGGCAAAACCCTTCCCATCTTCGCGGAGCCGGGGACCATCCGCGGGGACTGGAGCACCGACTCGCCCACCCTGGCGAACCTGGAGCGGCGGCCGGTGCGGAACCTGGTACACGCCTCGGGCAGCCTCGAGGAGGCTGAGTATGAGGTGCGCCTGTGGTTCCGGGAGGACGAGATCCACGCCTACCGCAGGGCCGACGAGGTGGCCCTGTTCGGCGGGTAGACCCAGGCTCGCCGTAGCTCAAGCGGGCTGCTCCGGCCCAGGGATCCGACCCAGGACCCAGGCACCTGCCTGCACCAGCCACCCCGGCTCCAAGCTGCCGACCGCCTCCTCGGGGGCTACCAGGTCGATCCCTACCGTCCCTACATCTACCCGCAGGCTGTAAAACGGGCGGCGGGTCAGGGGGTTGGCCCGGCGCTGTAGCTCCTGCACGGTCCCCGCGATCCACGCGGTGGCCTCAGGCCTTTCCCGGTCGCCCTCGTCCAAGGCGGTGTGCCAGGTGCTGGCGAACGTCCTGGGCGGCAGGCGCAAGCCCGTGGCCTGCTGGCTTGCGGCCCACTCCAGGGTGTCGCGGTAGGCCGCCACGGCGTCCGCGAAGCACACCACCTCGAGCTGGAGGTAGGCGGGAAGCCGTGGAAGCCGCGGCGCCACGCACAGGAAGTCCACCAGGTCGCATACCAGGGGGAAACGCCCGCTGTAGGGTTCGGCGGGGTCCGCGGGCCGCAACCACACCTCCCCCCGCCCCTCCTCCGGGTTGTCAGGGTCGTGGCCCACGGCTACCACCGATGCGGGGTGGGTGTACCCGGTTTCGAAGAAGGGGAGCACGCCCAGCGGCTGCCCGGCCGGTCCCAGCTCGACCCACAACTCCACCCCGTCGCCGACCTGCCACCGCCGCAGCCCAAAGCCTGGCTCACTCGCCAGCGCGGTCCCGTGGCGGGCGGCCTGTTCCGCGAGGGCCTCCAGGTCCGCGGCCCGTTCCACTCGAAACCCCACGCAATCGAAGTACGTCATGCCCCGAAAAGGACAGAAGGCCGCCAAGGCGGCCTCCTGCAGTCGGTCGCCTGGGCGCCGGCTCCGGCGCCTGGTTTAGCGGCGCGTTCCCCTGCGGGTGGTGCGCCGCGTGCCGGCCCGCTTGGCCGCGGTGCGCCGGGGCGCGCTCCTGCGGGCGGTCGCCTTGCGGGCCGCCCGACGCAGTGCTGCCTTCTTGGCCCCGGGCTTGCGGGCCGCCTTCTTGGCCGCTGCCTTCCGGGCAGGCCGGGCGGCCTTCTTCGCCGCGGCCTTCTTGGCTGGCCGCGCGGGCTTGCGGGCCGCGGGCCGGCGCTTCGGTGCGCCAGGCGCCGGCTGCGCGGGCGCAGGCTCGGCGGGCGCCGGTGTGATGGGCGCTTCCATCTCGCCGTACATGTCCTCCGCCTCCTCGTCCGTCGTCAACGACAGGTCGCCCTGTTCGTCGAACTCTTCTTCCGCAAGCTCCTCGTGGAATCCTTCTAGGCGGCGTTCTTCCATCGCCACATGCCTCCCCCACAGACGGTCTCCGGCACGATTCTAGGAGCGTTTCCGCGAAAGGCGAAGCCTGCGTGGTCAGGTTGGGAAGCAGGGTTTCAGCGCCACCAACGGCTGGCCCCACGGACCAGCGGCCCCCGCCGCTACGGCGAGCGCGGCGGCGCACAGCGCCAGAACCGTCTCAAACGCGAAGCTGCCTAGCTAGCCGCGAGGCCAGAGCACCCGCCCGATGGCAACGGCCATCTCCACGGCCAGCAACGCGACCACCGGGCGGGTTCCTACCCCCCAGCAGGACCAGCACGGCGCCGACGAACTCCGGGGTGGCCACCACGCGGGCCAAGGCCTGTGGCCACGGAAACCTCGTCGCCGCCAGCAAGGCCACGAATCGGTCCATACCCCCCGCCCACTTGGCGTACCCGTACGGGACGAACACCGCGGCGAGGGCGGGCCGGAGGGGCAACGGGCCAGGTCCGTGGCCACGGGCTGTTCAGTGGGCCGAGCCCTCCAGGTCTGGGTCGTTGGCCTGGATGGCCCTGAGAAGACGGTCCGCCATCCTCGGGTCCAGACGCCGTAGGATCTTGCGGTACGTATAGCCCAGGTTGGTCCACGCCTCTACGAAGCGGGGGTCCAGCCTGACGGCCTGCAGGTACGCTCGGATGGCCTGGTCCCATGGCTGGGGGCGCCAGTACTCCACTCCCTGGTGGTAGAAGCGGTGTGCGTCGTCGTCCACCCCAGGCCCGGGCTCTCCCGCCGGGTCCGCCCATGGACGGTCGCCAGGCACACCGCCAGCAGAGCCGCAAACAGAAGGGTACGCACGGCTCCACCTCCCGTGGGCCCACCCTAAACGGTGGACGTCACGGGCCGGTCACGTCTGAGGCGAGCTGTCGGGTGCCCGGCTGCAGCGCCCCAAAAGTCGCGCCAGCGACTTTGGGGACCCGATCCCCCTCCGCCCGCGTTTCACGGGTAGGCCCTTTAGGAGGCCAACCCTCGGATGCGCAGCCGGAGGTCGTTGGGGGAGTCCGCGTGCCGGAGGGCTTCTTCGACCGTAACCAGCCCCCGCTGCACGAGGTCGTACAGGGCCTGGTCGAAGGTTTGCATCCCCTCCTGGGTTCCTGCCTGGATCGCCTGCTTGAGGGCCCCCACGTCCCCGCGGCGCACCAGCTCCCGCACCCTGGGCGTAGCTACGAGGATCTCCAGTGCCGCCACCCGGCCGTTGCCGTCTGCCCGGGGCACCAGGCGCTGAGCCACGATGCCCTCCAGGGTGATGGACAGCCGGTGCAGGATTTCCTGGGTGTGGTCGGGCGGGAAGAAGGCCAACAGACGCTCCACGGCCTGGGCGGCGTTCATGGTGTGCAGGGTGCTCAGGACCAGGTGGCCGGTCTCGGCGAAGTACAGGGCGGCGTCGGCGGACTCCCGGTCCCGCATCTCCCCAATGAGGAGCACGTCCGGAGCCTGCCGGAGGGCCGCCCGCAGAGCGTGGTGGAACGAGGGGGTGTCCGTGGCCACCTCCCGCTGGCTCACGAGGCTGCGCTTGTCGGGATGAAGGAACTCGATGGGGTCCTCGATGGTTACGATGTGGCCGTCCGCGTGGGTGCTGCGGTGGTCGATCATGGCCGCCAGGGTGGTGGACTTCCCCGACCCCGTGGGGCCTGTGACCAGCACCAAGCCCCTCTGGCGCATGACTAGGTCCTTGAGGACCTCGGGAAGGCCCAGGTCCTCGAAGGACGGGATGTCGGTGCGAACCCGTCGTGCGACGAACGCCACCGTGCCCCGCTGCCGGTACACGTTGACCCGGAACCGCCCCACACCCGGGAGGCTGCACGCCAGGTCCACGCTGTGTTCCCGGCGCAGCTGCTCCTGCTGGCCCGGGTCCAACAGCTCACGGACCATGGCCTCGGCCGCCTCGGGGGTGACCTTGGGACCGGGAAGGGACTGCAGGCGGCCGTGGACCCGGTAGACGGGCGGGCAGCCCACCTTCACGTACAGGTCGCTGGCGTCGTGCTCCGCCATGCCGCGGAGCAGCTCCGCGGCCGTGAGCTCCACGCCCAGGGGTGCTGCGCTCACGGGGTCCCCCACGCGGAGGCCAGGGCCCCGGTGGGCAGCTCCCGGCTGAAGGCGTGCTTGTCCACGGCCCACCGGTAGGCCACCTCCGCGGTGATCCGCCCGGTCTTCAGCAGGTGCCGCAGGCTCTGGTCCAGGCTCTGCATGCCATCCTTCAGGCCCGTCTGGATGGCGGAGGGGATCTGGTGGACCTTGTTCTCGCGGATGAGGTTGCGGATGGCAGGGGTGGCCACCATGACCTCCACCGCAGGGACCCGGCCGCTGCCGTCCGCGGTGGGCAGCAGCAGCTGGGCCACCACCCCCACCAGCGACTCCGCCAGCTGGACCCGGACCTGCTCCTGCTGGTGGCTGGGGAACACGTCGATGATCCGGTTGACGGTCTGGGCAGCGCTGCTGGTGTGCAGCGTGCTCAGAACCAGGTGGCCTGTCTCCGCCGCGGTGAGGGCGAGGCTCATGGTCTCCAGGTCCCGCATCTCGCCCACCAGGATCACGTCCGGGTCCTCCCGCAGGGCGGCCCGCAGGGCTCCGGCGAAGGACCGGGCGTGAGGGCCGATCTCTCGCTGGTTGACGATGCTGCGCTTGTGCGTGTGCACGAACTCGATGGGGTCTTCCAGGGTAATGATGTGGGCGGTACGGCGCTGGTTGATGAGGTCCACCATGGCCGCCAGGGTGGTGGACTTGCCGGCTCCTGTAGGGCCGGTGACCACA
This sequence comes from Armatimonadota bacterium, assembly GCA_025060455.1. Lineage (GTDB taxonomy): Bacteria > Sysuimicrobiota > Sysuimicrobiia > Sysuimicrobiales > Sysuimicrobiaceae > Tepidifontimicrobium. Next base: position 34,224 of record JANXBY010000021.1, on the reverse strand, counting down.
ATGAGCCCCCGGTCCCGCAGGGCCAGCTCCTCCAGCACCGGCGGGAGCCCGAGCTCCTGGATGCTCTTGATGTGGGAGGGGATCAGGCGGAACACCGCGCTCTCGCCCAGCCGCTGCAAGAACACATTGACCCGGAACCGCCCCAGGTTGTGTAGCTCCACGGAGAAGTCCAGGTCCAGGTGCTCCTCGAACCGGGCCTTTTGGGCGTCGGTGAGGATGTCGTACAGCATGCCGTGGACATCCTCCCGCGACAGCGCCGGCCAGCCCTCCACGTCCACCAGCTCGCCGTTCACCCTGAGCTTGGGTGGGATACCCACCGTTAGGTGCAGGTCTGAGGCGCCCTTGTGTTTGGCGAGGACCAACAGTTCCGTGATGTCCAAGCTCATCCCTCCAGAAGCGGTGTGAGGTGTTCTGGGCTAACCCGGAAGGACTCCGCCAGCGCGCGGGCACTGAGCTCCATGGGAACTCCGGCCCCCTCCGCGGGTTCCCACTCGAAGACCGTCGCCTCGCCGCCGAACCCCGTGTACCTGCAGGCCTCGCAGCCCTTCGGGGACGCCCACCGGGTGGGGCCTTCACCGGCCGGCCACGGCGGGCGTGCGTGGTGGCCGGATGCACACCGGCAAAGGGCGGGTACCGGCAGGGCCGCCAGTACGCCGCGCAAGGGGAGCGTGCCGCCGGGGAGCACGGCGCGGGCGTGGCGGGCTCGGTGTCCGGCCACGCCCACCACCAGCTTCTGACCGGGCCAGGCGGCGGCGGCCACGCAGGCCAGGGCCTCGGGTGTGGCGACCTCCGCCACCAGCGTGTCCGGACGCGCCCGCTGCCAGCGGGCCGCGTCTTGGGCGGGGCTTTCGACCACGCCGGGTAGTGGCCTGTGGCCTGCGGCCCCTGCCAGCACCACCACGCCTCCCCACCGGGAAGCTAGCCGCGCGGCCACCGACCGCATGAGGCGGACGCGCAGCCTGGCGTCCGAACACGCCACCACCAGCAGGCCGCCATGAGCCACCGCCCCAAGCGCCGACTGCCACAGTTCCTCAGGCAAGCCCGCGTCGTCAGCAAGCGGCTCTTCGACGATGGGACTCAGGGGGCCCGCCAGCGCCACTCCCCAGCGCGTCCGCACCGGGTGCAGGGCGGCTTCCACCGCCCTGTCCGCCAGCACCACCTCAAGCCGCACCACGCCGTCGGCGCCCGCGCGGCCTGCCAGGGCGGCCAGGGACTCCCAGGGCACTGAGGGCCCCTCGGCCGGGAAGACACCCACCACGGTGCGGTAACGGACGCGCACAGCCCTCCCCGCGAGGGGCTCCACGTACACGTGGGTGGCACCCTTCAGGGCGGCGTTGCTCAGGACAAGGCGCAGGGGTAGGTCGCCGTCGGCAGGCGGCGGGGAGGCTTGGCCCACCGCTTCCAGCACTTCCCGGATGTTGGAGGCGAGGGCGACCACGGGAGACGGCCTCAGCCCGGACAGCCGCTCCACCTCGGCCAGCACCCGGCGATCCGTGGGGTCCGCCACCGCCACCTCCCCCTCGCCCGCCAAGAGGGGTACGACTCCGAGGCGACGCTGCTCGTCCGCGGGTAGCAGCCGCAGCACCTCGGGATCCAGCATGTCCGGCCGCAGGTGCACGTACGGCAGGCCCAGCTGCGCGCTGAGGGCCCAGGCCACGTCGTCCTCGGTGGCAAACCCCAGGCGCACCAGCGCCTCGCCCAGGCGGCCTCCGTGCTGCCGCTGGAAGGCCACCGCCTGCTCCAGCTGCGGTGGCGTGATCACCCGTGCCCGGAGGAGGATCTCCCCAAGGGGACGGTGCTCGGTGGGTCGCACGGCTTCAGCCTCCCGTCGCTGCCGGACGAGTAGCAATTTTGTTGCCACGCCGGGAGGAAGCGAGCGCGCGGGTGGGCCGCGGAGAGGACGCGGAAAGGGCAGCGGTTGGGTTCCGGAGCCAGCTCTACGCGGTCATGTTGGCTCCGGCGGTAGGACTCGAACCTACAACCCCCTGATTAACAGTCAGGTGCTCTACCATTGAGCTACGCCGGAGCGCACCCGTAGCGCCCATGATGTTACGGGGGTCCTGTGGCGCTGTCAAATGCCGCGAACCGGAGGTGAGCTGGGTGAGCCGGTCAGAGGTGGCGGCCAACGCCCTGGTGGCAAGCCTCGTGGTGGCGGCCACCTATGGCGTGCTGTGGCTGCTGGTCCGCATCACGGACATCCTCGTCCTCATGCTCATCTCTGCGATCCTGGCCTCGGGGCTGGCGCCCACGGTGGCGTTCCTGGAGCGGTTGCGGGTGGGCCGCCGCACCCTCGGGCGCGGGTGGGCCATCGCCCTGGCGGTGATGGGGGTGGTGGCCGCGGTGGGGCTGACGGTGAGCGTGCTGGTGACACCTCTGGTGCAGCAAGCCGGCGCGTTCTTCGACCGGCTTCCGGAGTACGTGGCGGAGGCGGAGGCGTGGCTGCGCCAGCTGCGCGGCCGCTACGCTTGGGTGCCCGACGCCGGCCGGTGGGTGGCGCGGCTCCCGGAGGAGGTCCAGAACCTGTCTCGGTACTTCGGGCCCGCCGCGGGCGTGTTCGGCCGGTTCGTGAGCGGGCTGTTCACCGCCACCACGGTGCTCGTGCTGGTGGTGTACATGCTGATCGAGGGGCCGCGGCTGAAGCGTGGGTTTGTGCGGCTGTTCCCGCCGCCGCAGCGGCCGCTGGTGGTGCAGGTGCTGGACGGGGTGTCCGGCAAGTTCAGCGGCTGGGTGCGGGGCACGTTCCTCATGGGATTGTCCATCTTCGTCATGAGCACCGCCGGCCTGATCGTGCTGGGGATCCCCTACCCGTTCGTGTTGGGGCTGGCCGCAGGGGTGGCGGAGCTCATCCCCGTGGTGGGACCGTTTTTGGGGGCCCTCCCTGCGGTGCTGGTGGCGCTGTTCCAGCCCACGTGGAAGCTCGTTGGGGTGGTGGTGCTGTTCGTGCTGGCCCAGCAGATCGAACAGAATATCCTGGTGCCGCGGATCATGAGCCGCGCGGTGGGCCTGTCGCCCATCCTGGCCATCTTCGCCCTGCTGGCCGGCGGGTCGTTGATGGGGCCCGTGGGGGTGTTGCTGTCCATCCCGGTGGCGGCGGCCCTGCAGGTGGTGGCCACGGAGGTGGTGCGGGTGATCCTGCCCTACACCCGCCTGGACCAGCATCTCTCCTCGGGCGAGGCGGCCGAAGAGGAGCCGGTGGACAGTCCGTGAAACACGCACCGCGCGGAGGAGGACCGGGGCCCCAAGAATCGCGCCAGGTTTTTGGGTCTAGACCGGAGGCTCCAGCAGCCCGAAGGTGCGCCACGCCTCCAGCTTCCCGCGCACCCGCCGGATCACCTCGTCGGTGAACTCGGTGGTGGTGGCGGCGCCGCCCAGGTCCACGGTGCGCACGCCATCCTGTACCGCCTCGAAGGTGGCCTCGTAGATGGCGCGGGAGGCCCGAGCGGCGTCTGGGTCGCCCAGGTAGGACAGGGCCGCGGCGGTGGCCAGGATCATGGCCATGGGGTTGGCGAGGTTCTTGCGGTACAGACGCGGAGCGGTGCCGTGCGGGGCCTCGGCCAGCGCCACCCGCACGTTCAGCTCGTCGTCCAGCGCCAGGACCACGGACTCCGCGCCCGCGATGCTGCCGAACATCTGCAGCACGAGGTCGGACAGGGTGTCCCCGTCCCGGTTCAGGGCCGGGATCACGAGGGCTTCCCCCGTGGTCTGCAGCAGGAGCGCGTACACCGCGTCGATGAGCTGCGGCTCGTAGGGCACGTCGGGGTGGCGTTGGGCCGCCCGATCCAGCTCCTCCTTCAAAAGCCCTTCGTAGACGGGGCTCACGGTGTACTTGGGCCCTCCGAACACCTTGGCACCCAGGCGGCGGGCGTGGCGGAAGCTGAACTCCGCCACCACCCGGCAGATGCGCCGGCTCACCCGCGTGGTCCGGAATGCCACCTCCTCCAGGCCCTCCCCTTCCCGCCACTCCCGCGCCCCGTAGGCATCCTCCACGGCCATCCGCACCACCGCGATGGGGGCCACCACGCCCGCGAGAGGGCGGACCCCCGGGATGCGGCGGCCGGTGCGGAGGATCACCTGCGCGCCGATCAGCTCCCGCAGGACGGCGTTGGGGCTTCCCACGTCTCCGGGCTCTTCCGGCGTGGTGGTGGCGGCCTTGATGCCCACCCGGTGTTGCCGCAGGGCCTCTGCGGCCTCGTGCACCACCCGGTTGCGGGTGGCCCGGCGGTTTTCGAGGCTCAGATCAAACCACACCAGGTGCAGGGCAAGCCCGCACACCCCGGGGTCCAGCAGGCGCAGCGCCTGCTCCAGGAGCTCCTGGCCCGTGAGGTCACCCTCCAGGACGACCAGGGTGTGTGCGGTGCGTGCGTGTGGGGCCACGGTTCAGGGGTCCTGTAGCGCCTCCCGCACCCGCGCGGCCAGCTCGCTGATAAGGAACGGCTTCTGGAGGAAGCCCTTGGCACCGCGGGCCACCGCCTCGCGGGCGGCCCGCTCCTCCGTGTAACCGCTGGTCAGGAGGATCCGCGCGTGGGGGTCCAGCTGGCGGAGGGCGTCGAACGTTTCCGTGCCGGACAGCCCGGGCATGGTCATGTCCAGGATGACGAGGTGAATCCCGCCCGCGTGTTCCCGGTACAGCCGCAGGGCTTCCTGTCCGTCCGTGGCCACCAACACCCGGTAGCCCCGGCGGGTCAGGACGTCCCGCAACAGGTTGCACAGGGGCTCCTCGTCGTCTACCACCAGGATGGTCTCGCCGGCCCCCGGTTCCACCTCGCCCTCCCCCGCTTCCTCCGCCTCTGGTGCCCCGCTGGCCACTGGCAGGTACATCCGCACCACGGTCCCCTTCCCCACTTCGCTGTCCACCTCCAGAAACCCCCCATGGTTGCGGACGATCCCGTACACCATGGCCAGCCCCAGGCCCGTGCCCTTTCCTGGCCCCTTGGTGGTGAAGAAGGGCTCAAACATGCGGGCCTTGACGTGCTCGTCCATTCCCACCCCGGTGTCCCGCACGCTCAGGCACACGTACGGGCGCAGCACAGGAGGCTCCCCTGAGGAGGGGTCCGGTGCGATGACCGGCTGAAGGACCAGCTCCAGCAACCCACCCTCGGGCATGGCGTCCCGGGCGTTCATGCACAGGTTGAGGATCGCCTGGTGCAGTTGGCTGGCGTCTCCTTCCACCGATGGCAGGTCGGGCGGGAAGTGGGTGTGGAGCTGGATGCGCGGGTCCAGGGTGGTGCGGAACAGCTCCACCACCTCGGAGCACAGGCGGGCCAGGTCCAGGGGGCGGACCTCGAACTTCCCCTTGCGGGCGAACCCCAGCAGCTGGCGCGTGAGTTCTGAGGCACGCTGGGCGGACCGCTCCAGGACGTCCAGGTACCGCTGCAGTTCCGGGCTGCTGGGCAGCTCCTCCTTGAGGAGCCCGAGGTACCCCATGATGGTACCCAGGATGTTGTTGAAGTCGTGGGCGATCCCGCCCGCCAGGGTACCGATGCTCTCCATCTTCTGCGCCTGCAGGAGCTCCTCTTCCAGCCGCTTGTGGGCTGTGATGTCACGGTAAACGCCCAGCACCCCGACAGGCCTGCCCTGGGTGTCCCGCTGGATCGACAGGGTGGCGGACAGCCAGGTGGTCCGTCCGTCCGCGGTGCGGTGCTGCAGCTCTCCCCGCCAGCTTTCCTCCCGCAGGAGGTGGTGCCGCAGGCGCGCCAGGGTGTCCCGGGCCTCCGGCTGCACCAGGGTGTCGAAGTCCCGTCCCACCGCGTCGCTGGCGAGCCACCCGTACAGGGCCTCCGCCGCGCGGTTCCAGTACACCACCCGGCCGTCCCAGTCGGTGGCCACGATGGCGTCCTGCACCTGCTCCAGCAGGCTGGCCTGGAAGTGCAGCATCTCCGCCACACGCTTCTGCTCCGTGAGGTCCCGGACGGTCCCCAGCAACATCGACTTCCCCCGGAGGACCACCCGGTTGGCCTGCAGCTCGCACTCCAGGCGGCTACCGTCGGGCCGCACGCCCACGAAGCTCACACTGCCGGTGGAGACGGTTGTGGACAGGCGTTCCCGCAGGTAGTTGGCCAGCTTGGGGCGGTCCTCGGGGCTGCAGAAGGCCAGGGGCCCCAGGCGGTCCACGCACTCCGCGGAGGTGGTCCGGAACATCTGCAGGAACCGGCGGTTTACAAACCGGAACAGCCCGTCCTCCATTAAGAAGACCCCATCCGGAGACTCCTCGATGAGGGTCCGGTACCGGGCTTCCGACTCCCGCAGCTCCTCTTCCAGCCGCCTCTGTTCGGTGGTGTCCAAAGCGATGGCCAGCACGAACTGCACGTGCCCCTGAGGGTGGCGGACGGGCGTGAGGAGCAACTCCAACAGCTTCGGATCAGGCGGGGGGCTCCGTCGGACGTCCGGGGGTGGCCAGGCGAACGCCTGAAGCCGCACCAGCTGGCCCCGCAGCGCCTGCTCCACCGCGCTGCGGTGGGAAGACCCGAACACCGACCCGCCCCGCAGCACGTTGGGACGTTCCCCTGGGCTCACCGCCGTTGGCCCGAACAGGTTTACCCAGGCGGGGTTCGTGGCGATCACGTAGCCGTCCGGATCGAAGGCCTGGGTGGCCAGGGGCAGGTCGTGGAGCGCCTGCCGTAAGTGGGAGGCCAGCTCTCGGCTGTCCACCGGCCGGGGCGGGGTGAGGGACCACACCACCCACGGGCCCGCGGCCTCCGCCCGGGCCGCCACCTGGACGATGCTGCCGTCCGCCCGGCGAAGGTTCAGCTCTCCCTCCCAACGCCTCCGGCGCCGGGCTTCCTCCAGGACGTGAAGGGCCTGCACCGAGCCGTCCGTGAGGGCCCGCATGGGCAGCCCCACCAGGGATCCTGGGGCCAGCCCTACCAGTTCCGCCGCCCGGCGGTTGGCGGCGGCGACCACCCCCTGACCGTCCACCTCCAGGACCGCGTCCGAAACCGCCCGCAGCACGGCCGACAGGCGCTCGGAAAGGCCCTGGACCTGGTGGTCTTGCGGTTGCTGCGTCCGGGACCAGAACATCCGCCGCCACCCCAGAGCAACTGCCGTGCCGGAGCCGTGCGGGCTATCCGTGTAGCTCCAGCACGTCCCCGTCTTCCAGCATGTGCTCCCGCCCCACCATCTGGCCGTGGTACCCGCGTCCCCACAGGCGGGCGTACTTCAGATTTTCGGCAAGCTCCTTGTGGATAACCTCCGCGGCGTCCCGGACCGTGGAGCCCTTGGGCAGCACGAACGGCGTGTCCAGGTCCGGCTTGCGGCCGGGCGGCTTGCTGTAGACCCGGATCTTGTGCAGGGCGGCGAAGATGCGTCCCCGGAGGGCGTCCAGGCCGTCTCCGCGCACCGCGGACACGGGCACGGGCGGTGCAGGTAGCCGGGCTCCCACCAGCTCCACCAGCACCGGCAGGTTGTCCTGGGCTCCCGGCAGGTCGCACTTGTTGGCCACCACCACGGTGCGCTTGTAGGCGCCGCGCGGGAGGGCGGGGTCGTCGGGGACGGGGGCACCATGGGCCACCAGGAACACCCGGTTTTCGGGGAGCAGCCGCAGGGTGTCTTCGAGGTACAGGATCCCGTCGTCGCTCGCGTCCAGGACCAGCACCGCCGCGTCCGCGGACCGGATGAGGCCGTACAGCCACCCCTCGTCGAACTCCTTGCACACGGGCGGGGTGTCCACCAGCTGCACCTGCACGTCCTCGAACTGCATCATTCCGGGTTGAGGCACCCGGGTGGTCATGGGGTACGGGGCCACCTCGGGGGTGGCGTTGGTAAGCGCCCGGAGCAGGCTGGACTTCCCGGAGTTGGGCGGGCCCACGAGGACCACCTGGCCCGCGCCCTCCCGGGGGACGTGGAAAAACGGCTGGGCCCGTGCGCCGCCCCGGCGTGTCTGCATCTCCTGGCGCAGGCGGGCGATCTTGCGTTTGATGTCCGCCTGCAGCTTCTCGGTGCCCTTGTGCTTGGGAACTGTGCGCAGCATCTCCTCCAGGGCCTCCAGCCGCTCCTGCGGGGAGGTCGCCTGACGGTAGCGCTGCTCCGCGCTCAGGTACTCAGGGGTCAGGTTCGCCGGCACCGACGTCCTCCGTATTCATCCTAACCGGGCCACCCCTCGCGGCCGGCTATGATGGGTGAGGTGGCGCGCCCTTCCCCCCGACAGGCGTCGCGCGTGCACCCTGCCCTGCGACCGCTCCTGCGGAGCTTGCGGGTGCCGCCGGCAGCCCCCTTCCAGGCTTCCCCGTTCCAGCTGGAGGCGTTGCAGGCGGTGCGGGAAGGCGACGTCCTGGTGGAGGCGCCCACCGGGAGCGGCAAGACGTGGATCGCGGAGCAGGCCATCCGAGAGGGGCTGGAGCAGGGCCGCACCTGCTGGTACACGACGCCGCTCAAGGCCCTGTCCAACCAAAAGCACCGGCGGTTCCGTAGGCTCTACGGGGAGGCCCGTGTGGGCCTGTTGACCGGGGAGCGGCGGGTGCGCCCGGAAGCACCCGTGGTGGTGGCTACCACCGAGGTGCTCCGCAACGCCCTGTACGACCGTGAGCAGGCGCCGGACCTGGTGGTCCTGGACGAGGCCCACTACCTCAGCGACCCGGAACGTGGCACCGCGTGGGAGGAAGTGATCCTGTACGCCCCGCCGGCTACGAGGCTGCTGCTCCTCTCTGCCACCCTTCCCAACGCCGCGGAGCTCGCGGACTGGATGGGAGAGGTGCGAGGCCGGCGGCCTGCGGTGGTGACCGAGCGGGTGCGCCCCGTGCCCCTGGAGTTCCTGGCCGCGGACTCCTCCGGACGGCTGGTGCCGCTGGACCGGGCGGCTGCCGAGGGGCGCCGCAGCCGCGAGTGGGCCGCGGGGGTGATGGCGGCGCTGGAGGAGGCAAGGCTGCTGCCAGCCATCTTTTTCTTCCCGGCGCGTCGGCTGTGCGACGAGGCGGTTCAGCTGCTGGCCAGGCGCCCAGCGCCAGGGGAGGCTGCTCGCCGCGAGGTGTGGCGGCGGTGGGAGGCGGAGTTCCCGTATCTACGGGACCACCCCTTCCGCGTCCCGCTGGTGCGGTCTGGAGTTGCCCCCCACCACGCAGGCCACACCACCGCCTGGCGGATGGTGGTGGAGGACCTGTTGGAGCAGGGACTGGTGCGAGCGGTGTGTGCCACCACCACCCTGGCTGCGGGCCTGGACGTGCCCGCGCGCACCGTGGTGCTGACCACCTTGGTTCGCAACAGCCCGGAGGGCATGGTGTACCTGACCGCCACGGAGTTCCACCAGATGGCCGGCCGGGCGGGGCGCCGCGGGAAGGACACGGTGGGGTTCGTGGTGCTTCCGGCCCTTGACCCGGACGAGCTGGCGCAGGCGGAGGCCCTGGCGGGCTCGGAACCCGAACCCATCCGGTCTGCTTTCGCGCCCACCTACCCCCTGGTGCTGAACCTGCTAAAGACGCGGACCCTGGAAGCGGCCGTGGCGGACCTGGACCGCTCCCTGGCCGCCTACCAGCGCCGCAGGAGGGTGCAGGAGCTGCGCCGCCAGCTGGAAACGGTGCCTTCGGACCCCCTGACCGAGCGGCCCTGCCGGGACCGTCTGTACACGCGCGTCCGTTACGAGCGGATGCTGGATTGCCCGGACCGGTTCCGGGAGGAGCTGGAACGCTGGCCCTGCCGCACCTGCCCCGTGGACAGCCGCTGTGTGGCGACCCTGGACGCCCTCCGGAGAATGGAGCAGCGGCGGTCCCGCCTGCGGCGCGAACTGCTGCAGCTGGAAGGGGAGCTGCGGGAGGCGTTTGTGGCCCGGGCCCGGGTGCTGCGGAGGCTGGGTTACCTGGACCAGGACTACCGCCCCACCGAGGAGGGCAGGTGGGCGGCGCGGCTGCGGCACCCACGGTGCTTGGTACTCGCCGAGCTGGTCCGTCGCCAGCTGACGCCCTCCGAGCCGCACCGGCTGTCTGCTTACGCGGCCGCCCTGAGCACGGAGCGCGCCCCCCGACTGGGTGACCAGTCAGGGCTGGACAGCCTGGCCAGGCTGGTGGCGGAGTTAGCAGAGGTGGAGGCGCGGGAGGGACTGGAGCCGGAGGAGCTGGTGGAGGAGTTCCGGCCCCAGTGGGACCGCGCCCTGCGTAGGGTGCTACCTTCCAGCGCGGACCGCCGTGCGTGGGCAGCCCAGGCGTGGTGCCTGGGAGCGGAGTTCGCCAGCCTGTGCCGGGAGGTGGACGTGGCAGAAGGCGACCTGCAGCGCATCCTGCTGCAGGCGGCGGAGATCTGCAACCAGCTGGCGGACTTGCCACACCCCGAGGTGGCGAGAACCGCCCTGCAAGCCCGGGACCGGCTCCTCCGCCCGCCGGTGCTGTAACGGCGGGACCCCCACCGTCCCGTTGGAGGTCAGGCGGTGGACCGCGCGGCGGCCGGGACGAACTGTTCGGCCTCTGTGGACCCTTCCAAGGCCACCGTGGAGCTCACCCCCAGGGCCTGCAGGAGGGTGTCGAAGTAGCCCGTGCCCACTTCCCTCTGGTGGCGGGTAGCGGTGTACCCGTCCCGTTCCAGCTGGAACTCCCTCTCCTGCAGCTCCACGTAGGCCGGCATCCCGCGGCGCGCGTAGTCGTGGGCGAGCTGGAAGGTGGACGCGCACAGGGCGTGGAAGCCCGCCAGGGTCACGAACTGGAACCGGTAGCCCATGGTGGCCAGCTCCTGCTGGAAGGAAGCGATGGACTGCGGGTCCAGGTGCCGGCGCCAGTGGAAGCTGGGCGAGCAGTTGTAGGCCAGGAGCTTGCCTGGGAAGCGGGCGTGCACCGCCTGCGCGAACCGGGCTGCCTCCTCCTGGTCAGGCCGGGACGTCTCGAACCACAGCAGGTCCGCGTACGGGGCGTAGGCCAGAGCCCGGTGGATGGCCGCCTCCAGGCCGGGCCGGACCACGTGGTAGCCCTCGGGAGTCCGCTCGCCCGTCAGGAACGGTGCGTCGTAGGGGTCCGCGTCGCCGGTCAAAAGCCGCGCGTCGCGGGCGTCAGTGCGGGCGATCAGGACCGTGGGCACGTCACACACGTCCGCGGCCAGGCGGGCCGCCTGTAGCACCCGCACGAACTGTGCGGTGGGGACCAGGACCTTCCCGCCCAGGTGCCCGCACTTCTTCTCCGAGGCCAGCTGGTCCTCGAAGTGCACCGCGGCGGCCCCCGCCTCGATGAACGCCCGGGTCACCTCGAAGGCGCTGAGCGGCCCGCCGAACCCGGCTTCCGCGTCCGCCACGATGGGCACCAGCCAGTCCCGCCGGGCGAACCCCGCCTCCGCCCACTCGATCTGGTCGGCCCGACGGAGGGCGTTGTTGATGCGCCGGACCAGGGCCGGTCCGCTGGTCCACGGATACAGCCCCAGGTCCGGGTAGGTGGCCTCCGCCAGGTTGCTGTCCGCGGCCACCTGCCAGCCACTGAGGTAGATGGCCTGCAGCCCAGCCTTCACCATCTGGACTGCCTGCATCCCCGACAGGGCGCCCAGGGCCGCCACGAACGGCTCCCGGTGCAGCGCCTGCCACAGCCGCTCCGCCCCGCGGCGGGCCAAGGTGTACTCCACGCGGACCGACCCGCGCAGGCGCACCACGTCTTGGGAGGTGTACAGCCGCCTGACCCCGTGCCACCGGGGGTCCTGCTGCCAGCGCGCCTGCAGCTCGCGCGCCTCGCGCTCCAAGGCGTGCTCCATCGGCGCCCTCCTGTGTTGAACGGGTTTTGCCTAGGGACGTCCGGGACGGCTACGAGGCTTCGGGCAAGGCTACCAGCTGGGCCTCCAGCTCCCCCAGGGCCGCGCACGCGGCGCAGTACGCCGTGCCCTCGGGGGTGTACGCACAGCTCGGACAACAAGGAGCGCCGCAACTCTGGCAGGTCCACGCCTCAAACCAGCGCACCGCCCGTCCGCACCAACACGTGGCCATCACGCTCACCTCGCCTCCACTGTGCGCCCCGCGCCCACACCCCCTCCACGGAGCGGCGACCAACTCCACCAGGCGGGGGACGAATGGTTCAAAAACGGTGATGAACGGCTGCCTCCGAAGGGGACTCAGATAAATAAAGCTGATCGGTCTTACAGGTGCAGGAGCAGCCGGAGGGTACGGGCCGCGGACCGGCTGACCGGGATCTCGGTACCCTGGTCGTCGTCGAGCTTCAGCAGCAGCGTGCCGGAAAAGTAGGGGTGCACCTCCCGGACGCAGTCCAGGTTCACCACGTAGCTCCGGTGGACCCGCACGAACTGACCTGGAGGGAGGCGGCGTTGCAGCTGACCCACGTTGCAGCTGGCCTCCACGGTGCCGGTGCGGGTCACCACCCGGCAGGTGTCCCCCTGGGCCTGCACGTACAGGATGTCCGAGGGGTCCAGGAGCACCGCGTGGTCGCCCGTGGGCACCGCCACCCGGGAAGCAGCAGGCGGGTCTTCCTGCAGCAGCCGCTCCAGGGTTTTCCGCAGCCGGGCGCGGTCCACGGGCTTGAGGAGGTAGTCGAAGGCAGCAGCCTCGAAGGCTTCCAGGGCATGGTCCTCAAACCCCGAGACCAGCACCACGCGGGGCTTCCGCGGTAGCGCGGACAGGCTGCGGAGCAGGTCCAAGCCCGAAAGCCCCGGCATACGGATGTCCAAAAACAGGGCGTCCACAGGTCCCTGCCGCAGCCGCTCCAGGGCCGCGTCCGCGGAGTCCACGCACTCCACCTCGTCCTGCCCGGCTTCCCGAAGGAGTTCTTCCAGGTACCGCCGGGCCTCCGGGTCGTCGTCCGCAACCAACAGCCGGAGCTTGCGGGTCACCGCTCCTCCTCCACGCGCCGCGGCAACCACACGGTGACCCGGGTGCCGCGCCCTTCCTCGCTTTCCACCCGCAGCCCCGCCGCGTCCCCGTAGATGGCGTGTAGCCTGCGCTGCACGTTGAACAGCCCGATCCCCAGCCCCGACCCCACGCCCCGCTCGGTGATCAGGTGGAGCCGGCCCTCGGGGATCCCCACCCCGTCGTCCTCCACCACCAAAAGCAGGCTGTCACCACTCAGGGCGGCACGGACCCGGACGGTGCCGGAACCCGTCTTCGGCTCCACCCCGTGCACCACCGCGTTCTCCACCAGGGGCTGAAGGGTCAGCACCGGCAGCAGCTGGCCGAGCAGCTCTTTGGGCACGTCCACCTGAGCCCGCAGCCGGGGGCCCAGCCGGGCCCGCTCGATGGTCAGGTACTGCTCCACGTACCAGAGTTCTTCCTCCAGGGTGCAGAACTCCCCGTGGGCGCGCAGGGCGTGCCGGAGGAACTCCGCGAAGTCGGTGAGCAGCCGGCGCGCGCGCTCGGGGTCCCGCCCCACCACCGCGGCCACGGAATGCAGGGTGTTGAACACGAAGTGGGGCGAGATCTCCGCCCGCAGCGCCCTTAGCTCCTCCCGGGTGAGCCGCTCCACCTCCGCGTCCAGGAGCGCCAGCTCCAGCTGCGCTCCCAGCAGGTCCCCCACCAGGACCGCCCCTTCCACTACCTCTGGGGCGAACGGGCGTCCGTCCGTGCGGTAGAACTTGATGGCGGCCGGCACCATCCCCCGCACCCGGAGGGGGACCACCAGGGCCGCCGTCAGGGGGCAGTGTGGCTGCGGACAGCCGATCTCCTCCCGGCTGTGGGCGACCTGAACCTGGCCTGTGCAGAGGACCCGCTTGGTGAACTCCGTGGTCACCGGCTGGCCCGGGATATGGTGGTCTTCCCCGGCACCGACGAACGCCAGCACCTGGGCGCGGCCCACCAGGGCCACCGCGTCCGCGCCCACGGCCTCCTGGAGCATCCGGGCCAGCTCCGTGGCGGCCTCCCGGGTGAGGCCGCGGCGGAAGACGTCCCGGGCCTGGCGGCTGACCTCCACCAGCTTCTGCACCGTGGGCACCAGCAGCGCGCGGGAAAAGCCGTCCACCAGCCGTGGCATGGGTCCTCCTCCTGCGTCACCAGCATAGCGCGGCGGGCCGCCCTCCGGCCTGGAACGTTTTTTATCCACCGCGGCGCGGGTGCACAGGAACCCGCCCGCCCCGCCGCGAAACTGACGGCGATGGCACCGGTGAGTGGTGAGCGCACGTTTGGGTTCGAGAAGTTCAGCAGCCACGGGTTCTTTCGGGAGGTGAACCGGTGGCTGGTGGAGCACGCGGGCATCCGGCCGCAGGACACCGTGGTGGACCTGGGTTGCGGGCCGGGGGCCGTGACGGAGCTCATCCTGGAGCACGTGGACCCGCACGCGGGGGGGCTGGTGTATGCCATCGACCCGTCGCCCTCTGCCCTGGAGGTGGCACGCCGCCGCATCCGCTCCGCGGTGGTGCGCTTCCTGGAGGGAACCGCAGAGCGCCTCAGCCAACTGGTGCCCTGCGCGGACGTGGTGCTGTTCTGCAACGCCATCCACCTGGTGCAGGACAAGCTGGCGGTGGTGCGGGAGGCGCTGACGGTGCTCCGTCCGGGCGGCGTGTTCGGGTTCAACACTACCTTCTTCGAGGGCGCCTACCCACCGGAGACCCTGCGGTTTTACAAGCTGTGGATGCTGCGGGCCGTGCGGTACCTGAAGGAGCGGGGCCTGGAGGTGGCGAGGGGCGTCAAGGCCACGGCCATGCGCTGGCTGTCTCCGGAGGAGTACGAAGCGCTGCTGAGGGCCAACGGGTTTACGGACGTGCGGCTTCAACTCCAGCGGCAGGAGCTGTCCTGCCAGAGCCTGGAGGACATCAGCGAGTTTTCCCTGTTCATCGAGGGAGCCCTCCCCGGGATCCCCCTGCAGGAGGCCTGTGAAGCCCTCCAGGTGGGCGTCCGCCAGGCGTTCCAGGAGCTGGCGTTGGCCTCCGTTCCCCGCAACTGGCTGCAGGTCATCGCCCGGCGCGGGGCAGACTAACCCCGCAGGGCCGCGCCCGGTGGCGCAACAGTCCCCGAAAGCGAAGCGGCGCGGGCGGCGAAGCTGGTCGGTCGGTTAGCCGATGACGCGGACGTTGGAGGCCTGGGGGCCCTTCTGACCCTGCGTGACCTCGAACTCCACCTTCTGGCCTTCCTGAAGGTTCCGGTAGCCCTCACCCACGATGGCGCTGTAGTGGACGAACACGTCCTTGCTGCCGTCGTCAGGGGTGATGAACCCGTACCCCTTCTCCGGGCTGAACCACTTGACCGTACCCCTCGGCATCCTGCTCCTCCGTTCCGTTCTGTCCCGCCCCGCGGGACAGGCCCATCATCGGCCAGGCCCCCGGCTTTGTCAACGGGCCCGCAAGGAAGGACGCCGGGAGGGGAGAAGACCACACCGGATGGCCTGTCCGCTCGTCTACAGCCCCGACTGCCGCCGCTACGACTTCGGGGGCGGGCACCCCCTCAACTCCACGCGACTGGAGCTGGCCACCGACCTCATGCGGGAGCTCGGGCTGCTGGACCGGTTCGGGGTCGTCCCACCCCGGGTGGCGTCGGAGGAGGAGCTGACCTGGGTCCACAGCCCGGAGTACGTGGCCGCGGTCCGCGCCCTCAGCCACCGCCCCGACCACCCGCTGCTGAGCCGCCTGTACGGGTTCGGGCCCGGCGACAACCCGCCGTTCACGGGGATGCACGAGGCCGCGGCCACCATCGTGGGCGGCGCCCTGGTGGCTGCGGAGGGCATCGCCTCGGGAGCGTTCCTGCACGCCTTCCACATCTCCGGCGGGCTGCACCACGCCCACCGGGCCCAGGCCAGCGGCTTCTGCGTGTACAACGACGTGGCGGTGGCGTGCGAGTTCTTCCGGCGCCGCGGGTGGCGGGTGCTGTACGTGGACGCGGATGCGCACCACGGGGACGGGACGCAGGCTCTGTTTTACGACACCGACGAGGTGCTGACCATCTCCCTGCACGAGACGGGGCGGTATCTGTTTCCCGGCACCGGTGATCCCGAGGAGCTGGGGCAGGGCCGCGGGTACGGGTACAGCGTGAATGTACCGCTGCTGCCCCTTACGGACGACGCCTCGTGGGTGGAGTGCTTCGAGTGCGTGGTGCCCGCGGTGGCGCGGGCGTTCCGGCCGGACGTGCTGGTGACCCAGCACGGGTGCGACACCCACCGGCGGGACCCCCTCACCGACCTGAGCTGCACCGTGTACACCGCGGAGTACTTCGCCCGGCGGGTCCACGAGCTGAGCCACGAGCTGTGCGACGGCCGATGGTTGGCCACGGGGGGAGGTGGCTACGACGTGTGGGTCACCGTCCCGCGGGCCTGGACCCTGGTGTACGGGGTGGTCTCCCACCAGGACGTTCCGGACACCGTCCCCGAGGCGTGGCGGCGCCGGTGGCGGGCGTGGGCGCCGGAGGAGCTACCGCACCGCATGCGGGAAGAACCGTCCCACGGCGCCCCGCCGGTGGTCCGCGCCCACAACCTCGACACCGCCCGAAGGGTGGCGGAGCGGGTGCTGGAGCTGTTGGGCCGTGGCTCGTAGGCGCGGCGCTCACGAATCTCGGAGGCTGTATCGGAAGGGCGTAGCTCAGCGGCGGGGATCGCGGTGGCCTAGCGTCCGATGCGGTGGTACTCCGGGTTCGGGTGCCAGCCGAGGGCGTTGGCGAGGCGGTTGGTGAAGTTGAACATGGCGGCCACCTGGGCGATGTCGAACACGTCCTCGTCGGTCCAACCTGCCGCCCGCAGAGCCTGCACGTCCTCCTCCGTCATGCGGTGGGGTTCGGTGGTGAGTTTGGCCGCAAAGTCCAGCATGGCCCGGTCCTTGTGCTCCAGGGGCGCGTGCCGGTAGTCCGTGGCCAGGGTATCTGCCAGGACCGGGTCCTCCGTGAGCAGCCGCAGGGCGGCCCCGTGGCTGGTGGAGCAGTAGTGGCAGCGGTTCAGGGACGACACCACCACCGCGATCATCTCCCGCTGCACTTTCGTGAGGTTCGACGGCCCGCGCATGAGGTAGTCGTAGTACTGCCACCACCGGACGCAGTGCTCGGGCCGGAGGGAGAAGACGCGGAACACGTGGGGCAAAATCCCCAGGCGGTCCACGGCGGGCCGCGCCAGCTCACGGATCTGCTCGGGCACTTCCGCTTCTTCGGCGACCCGGATCCACGCGAGCCTCTGCCCCCCGCCCACCTCTACCCCCTCGGGAACGCCTCGTACAGCCGGTCGGTCTTGGCGGCCATCACGAAGTCGTTGCGGTGCAGGCCGCGGATCTTGTGGGTCCACCAGCTCACCGTGACCCGGCCCCACTCCGTGAGCAGCGCCGGGTGGTGGCCTTCCTGCTCCGCCAGCTCGCCCACGCGGTTGGTGAACTGCAGCGCCTCCGCGAAGTTGCGGAAGGAGAAGGTGCGCTCCAGGCGCGGGATCCCGTCCCGCTCCACCACCGTCCACGCGGGCACCTCCCCCTGTAGCTCCGCCACCTCCGCCGGAGAGAGCGGCGGCTCACCCCCGCGGCAGGGGACGCACCGGGTGTCTGCAAGCCCCATGGTCGTGACAGCTCCAGGATAGCATGCATCCCGGGGCAGTGCGCGGCGGGGCGGGCGGGCCTGGGGCTACGGGGTGAGCACCACGCGGGGCGCCGCCTGGCCTCGGTCCCGGAGGGCCCGGGCCACCAGCCGCCCGCCCAGTCGGTACCAGAGCCGGATGCGGACCAGCCGGAGGGTCCCTCGTGCGCCCGTGGGGGCTCAAACACCCGGCTGGTGGCGATCTCCGACACGTCCCGGAAGAACCAATCCCAATTACGGCGCTCCTGGGGCAGCGCCCGAACCCCGTCCATGCGGACGTGAACGTCAACCTCCCGGCCGGACGCCTCCACGAAGACCGCGGTGACGGTGCCCGGGCCGATGAACGACTCGATGAGGTGGCGCACCACGAGGGCCGTCGGTGGTCCCGGGGCGGCCAGCGCCACAGCCCCCAAGGTGGCCACCACCCAGCAGGACACGATCCCTCCTCGTGGGGGAGGTTCGCGCCCGCCGGGCCGGCCCCTGCGCCCCGGCCAGAATAGACGGAGGTTATCCGTGGCATAGCGTCCATCAATTGGAAGGGGCGCAGGGGGCGTGGTAGCTTGGGCCTGCGGGGACCGTCCGAAGGCGGACCCGGGCCGGGTTCGGAGGGAGGAGCCGTGCGAGTCAACCACCTGAAGCTCCTGGTCGGGGGGGTCCAGCTCCGCGACGGCGTGACCACGGTCACCGACATCCTGGGGAAGATCTTCACCCGCGCGGGGCTGTTTGCCGTGGCCATGGAAAAGGGCTACGCCTCCACCATCTACGGGGCCCACCAGTTCGACCCCATGCTGGTCACCGAGGATCCACCGGTGTCGTACGGGGACCCGGAGGTGGACGTGCTCGTGGCCCTGGACTACGACAGCAACCCGGACGCCCCAGAGCAACCCAACCGCGACACCGTGTTCCGGCACGGCGCCAAACTGCGGGACGGAGGGGTGCTGGTGTACGACTCCTCCACGGGGGAGATTCCCACGGGGCATCTGGAGGCACGCGGGGTGAAGGTGTTCCCCATCCCCGCCCGCAAGATCGCGCAGGCGGAGCTGAAGCGCGAGGTCGTCAAGAACGTGGTGATGACAGGTGCCCTGTTCCGCCTGCTGCAGTTCGACTCCGACGAGGCGTACCTGCGACAGCTGCTGGAGGAGCGGTTCCTGCGGAAGGGCCAGGAGGTGGTGGAGCTGAACCTGCAGGCCGCGCGGCGCGGCCGGCAGGAGGTGGAGCGGGTGCTTGCGGCCAACGGCTACGACCTACCCGTCCGGCTGGAGCCGCGGCCCGGGCGGCACCGGGCGGTGTACATCTCCGGCAACGAGTGCCTGGGGCTGGGGGCCATCGCGGGCGGGGTTCGCTTCTACGCGGGCTACCCCATCACCCCTGCCAGCAGCATCCTCGAGTTCATGGAGCAGTGGCTGCCCCGCTACGGCGGGCGCGCCCTGCAGGGGCAGAACGAACGGGAGAGCATCCGGGCGGCGCTGGGTGCGGCGCTGGCGGGCGTACGGGCCATGGTGGGCAGCTCCGGGCCGGGGATCTCGCTCAAGGTGGAGGAGTTCGGGGTCAGCGGGGCCACGGAGACGCCCGTCATTGTGGTGGACGCGCAGCGGGCGGGGCCGTCCACGGGCATGCCTACCCGTCCCGAGCAGGGTGACCTGAACCTCGTGGTGGGCGCCGGCCACGGGGACTTCCCGCGCATCGTGCTGGCGCCGGGCACCGTGGAGGAGTGCTACACGCTGATGGTGGAGGCGTGCGAGCTGTCCGACAAGTACCAGTGCCCGGTGTTCTTCCTCACCGACCTGAACCTGTCGGAGGGGAAGAAGACGGTCCTGGAAGAGGTGTTCCAACCGCCGCACGTGGTGCGCCACGGGATCGTACGGGAGGAGGACGTCCGGGCCAAGCCCTACCGGCGGTTCGAGGTGACCCCCTCCGGCATCTCGCCCCGCAGCGTGCCCGGCACCCCGGGGGCCATCTTCAAGGCCAGCGGGGCAGAGCACGACGAGTTCGGGTTCGTTTCCATCGACCCGCGCAAGCGCGCGGCCATGGTGGAGAAGCGCATGCGCAAGTTGGACACCTACCTGCGCGAGGACTGGGAGCCGCCGCGGGTGTTCGGCTCCATCCGCGGGAACCCCGTGATGGTGGGCTGGGGCAACACCCGGCCGGTGCTGGAGGAGGCACGGCTGATCCTGCAGCGGCGCGGAGTCCCGGTGGCCCTGGTACACTTCACCCACGTATTCCCCCTGCACCGTCCGAGGCTGGAGGCCCTGTTCGCGGACGCAGGGCCCGTGGTGGTGGTGGAGCAGAACTTCAGCGGGCAGTTCGCGGACCTGCTCCAGCGGGAGCTACGCATCGCCACCCGGCGGGTGAACAAGTACAACGGGGTGCCCCTGTACCCCACCGAGGTGGCCGACGCAGTCCTGCAGGCGCTACAGCGGGAAGGTGCGGTGGTGCGGATCGGGGGGGACAGCCAGCCCGTGCCCGTGGAGGTGGGCCGGAATGAACACGAAGGGGATTAAGCTCTGGGAGGAAAACGCGGTCCCCAAGCACCGCATTCAGTGGTGTCCGGGCTGCGGGGACTTCGGGGTACTGGCCGCCCTCAAGCAGGCGCTCACGGAGCTGGAGATCATGCCGCACGAGCTGTTGCTGGTGGGTGGGATCGGCTGCTCCGGCCAGATCCGCAACTACCTGAACGGCAACGCCTTCCACGGCACCCACGGGGGCGCTCTGGCCTACGGCCTCGGGGCCAAGATGGCCAACCCCGAGCTCACGGTGATCTGCCTGGCGGGGGACGGGGACACCTTCGCCATCGGGGTGGAGAACTTCGTCCACGTGTGCCGGCGGGACCCCGACATGGTGTTGCTCGTGATGAACAACGGCGTCTACGGGCTCACCAAAGGCCAGGACTCCCCCACGGCGGGGCTGGGACAGCCGGACGACCGCGGCAGTGCGGAGGAGCACCCGCCCATGGTGGACGCGTTGCTCCTGGCGCTGACCAGCGAGGCCACCTTCGTGGCGCAGTCCTTCAGCGGGGACGTGAAGCACACGGCCCGCATGATCGTGGAGGCCATCCAGCACCCGGGGTTTGCCTTCGTCAACGACTTCTCACCCTGCGTGACCTACAACCGCTTCAACACCTACGACTGGTTCCGGGAGCGGGTCGAGTACGTGCCCGCAGATCACGACCCCACCGACCGGGACGCCGCCTGGAAGCTGGTGCGGGACTTCGCCCGGCGGGGCAAGGTGCCGTTGGGTGTGGTGTACCGCAACCCGCGGCAGAAGCGGCCGCAGCGGCGGCTTCCGATGTGGGAGGAAGAGCTGTCCGGGGTGGATCTGAGCCCGGTGCTGGCTGCCTACCGGTAGCAGCCCCACACGCACCGTGTGGAGGGGTCCCGGGGTCCCCCACCGAAAAAAATGGACCCCAGCCACTCTCCCGGTGTTGAGCTAGTGGGCCCCGCAGCTGCACGTCCCGCCACAGCCGCACCCCTCTGACGGGCGTGCCGGGCGTGGCGCGGCGATGAGGGACACCAGGCGGCGGACGTCCGAAGACCCACAGCGCTCGCAGGCCACGCCGTCCGCTTCCGCGTAGCCCACCAGGCGCTCGAACCGGTCCCCGCACTCCTGGCACACGTACTCGTACACCGGCATGGCGCCCGAATCCCTCCGTGATCCATCATACCAGGGGAGGGGATGGTGGACGAGCGGGCGGTGCGGATCCCTGTGGAGGCGGAAGCCCTGGACGGAGACTTGGTGACCCCGCCGGGGGCTGTGGGGCTGGTGGTGTTCGCGCACGGCAGCGGTAGCAGCCGCTTCAGCCCGCGCAACCGGTTTGTGGCGAGGCGGTTGCAGGAGCGAAACCTGGCCACGTTGCTCCTGGACCTGCTGACGGCCCGCGAGGAGCGAGAAGACCAGCGCACCGCCGCGTTCCGGTTCGACATCGGCCTGCTCACCGAGCGGGTGCTGCGGGCGGTGGAGTGGGCGCAGGCCGATGCAGCCGTTCGGCCTCTGCGGGTGGGGTTGTTTGGCGCCAGCACGGGTGCCGCGGCGGCCTTGCGGGCGGCGGCCGCCGCTCCCGACCGTGTGGCGGCGGTGGTGTCCAGGGGCGGCCGGCCGGACCTGGCGCGGGACGCCCTGCCGCGGGTACAGGCGCCCACCCTCCTGATCGTGGGCGGCTTGGATGACCCGGTCCTGCGGCTGAACCAGGAAGCCCTGGCGCTGCTGGCCTGCCCGAAGCACCTAGAGGTGATCCCCGGTGCGGGCCACCTCTTCGAGGAGCCCGGGGCCCTCGAGCGCGTGGCGGAACTGGCCGCGGACTGGTTTGTCCGGCACCTGAGGTCCGGTCAGGCGCCCAGGAGCTGAGCTGCCCGCTCGTAGTCCTCCGGCCGAACCCACAGGACCATTCCGTAGCGGCCCGCGCCGGCGGCAGCCGCCGCGGCCGCGGTGATGTTCACCCCGGCCTCGCTGAGCTTGCGGATGTGCTCCGCGGCAGCTCCCACCCGGTCCTCGCCCTGGATCAAAAACGCCATCTTGGGCGCGCTGAGCTGCCAGCCTTCCTGCGCCGCCACGCGGCGCAGCGCCTCCGGGTCCTCCGCCACCAGGTCCAGCTGAGCGCGGCCGCCCTCCACGGGAAATCCCAAGTACGCCAGGAGGTTCACGCCGGCCCCCTGGAGGGCCGCCAGGACCCGAAGCCCCTCTCCCGGCCGGTCCGGGACCACCACGTACTGGTACTCCACACGCCGGACCACGTCTGCCATGGCCCACCCCCTGGGTCGGTGTCCAGCACTATTGTGCCCCTGCCCCCCGCGCCCGGGGCAGGGGGTTGACAGGGGGGCCGCCGGCCGGTAGTTTTTAGCCCAGGCAAATTTAGCTGCAGGTAAAAATGACTACCGCGGCGGTGGAGGACTACCTGAAGGCCATCTACAAGCTGGGCCGGTCGGAGGACCCGGTGACCACCAACGCCATCGCGGCCCACATGCGAGTGGCCCCCGCCTCCGTGACCAAGATGCTCAAGCGCATGAGCGCGCAGGGACTGGTCACCCACACCCCCTACCACGGGGTTCGGCTCACCCGGGCGGGCCAGCGGGCGGCCCTGGAGGTGATCCGCCACCACCGGCTTCTGGAGCTGTACCTCACCGTCAAACTGGGCCTGCCCATCGAGCAGGCCCACGAGGAGGCAGAGCGCCTGGAACACGCCCTCTCGGAGGCGCTGGAGGAGCTGATCGCGCGGGCCCTGGGGCACCCCACCGCCGACCCGCACGGCGACCCGATTCCCACCCGGACCGGGGAGCTGCGTGAGGAGCGGCACCCGCGGCTTTCGGAGGCACCGCCCGGCCGCACCTTCCGGGTGGAGCGGGTCAGCGACAGCGACCCCCGCCGGCTCCGGCGGTTGGCTTCGTGGGCGTTGCTGCCGGGCGCTCAGCTGCGGGTGCTCCGGCGGTCGTCGGGTGCGGTGACGGTCCAGTCGGGCGAGTTGACCCACCGGGTGCCCGTGCGCGCCGCGGAGGGTGTGTTCGTGCGGGAGGTGTCGGAGTGACGCGAGCCCGCTGGCTGGTGGCCGTGGGTCTGCTGCTGGCGGGATGCGCCGCCCCGGTTCCCGGGGCTTCCCGGCCGAAGGCGGTGGCCACCATCAACATCCTCGCTGACCTGGTTTCCCAGGTGGCGGGCGACCGGGTGGAGGTGGTGAGCCTCATCCCCGTGGGCGGGGACCCTCACACGTACGAGCCCGTGCCCCGGGACGTGCAGAAGGTGGCAGAATCCCAGCTGGTCTTCTACAACGGCTTGGGCCTGGAAAAGTGGCTGGAGGAACTCATCGAGAACGCGGGTGGCCGGCGGGTGCCAGTGGAGCTGAGCCGGGGGCTGCGGCCCGCGGTGCAGACCGAAGGGCGGTACCGAGGAGACCCGGACCCTCACCTGTGGATGGATCCCGTGTTCGCGAAGCAGTACGTCCTCAACGCACGGGACGCCCTGGTGTCCTTCGACCCTGCGGGGCGGGCAGCCTACGAGGCCAACGCAGCCCGGGCGCTGAAGGAGCTGGAGGCGTTGCACGCGTGGATCCAATCGGAGGTGGCGAAGATCCCGCCCCACCGCCGCAAGCTGGTGACCACCCACGACGCCTTCCGATACTTCGGCCAGCGGTACGGGTTCCGCGTGGTGGGGACCCTGTGGGGGATCAGCACCGAGGACGAGCCCTCCCCGCAGGAGATCGCCCGGCTGGTGGACCGGATCCGCACGGAGGGCGTCCTCGCGGTGTTCGTCGAGACCACGGTCAACCCCAAGCTCATGGAGCGGGTGGCCCGGGAAGCCGGGGTTCGGGTCGGACCGAGGTTGTACGGCGACTCCCTGGGGCCGCCGGGCAGCGACGCCGATACCTACGTGAAGATGATGCGGCACAACGTGCGGGCCATTGTGGAGGCGTTGCGGTGAGCGAGGTTGCTGCCATCCGGGTGGAAAACCTCACCGTGTCCTACCGGGGCAAGCCCGCCATCCGGAACGTGAGCGTGACCGTGCCGCCGGGGTTGCGGGTGGGCCTGGTGGGCCCCAACGGGGCCGGTAAATCCACCCTCCTGCGGGCGTTGGTGGGGCTTTTGACCCCGGACACAGGCTACGTGGAGCTGTTCGGACACCCTGTCCACCAGGCGCGCCGGCTGGTGGCGTACGTCCCACAGCGCACGGAGGTGGACTGGGACTACCCGGTCGTGGTGGAGGAAGTGGTGCTCATGGGGCGGTTCCCGCACGTAGGCTGGGTGCGCCGTCCGGGCCCCGAGGACCGGCGGGTAGCCCGGGAGTGCCTGCGGATGGTGGGCATGGAGGCCCTGGCGCGGCGGCAGATCGGCCAGCTGTCCGGGGGCCAGCAGCAGCGGGTGTTCTTGGCCCGCGCCCTGGCGCAGGAAGCCCCGGTGATGCTGCTGGACGAGCCCTTCGTGGGTGTGGACGCCGCCACGGAGGAGGCCATCTACGCCCTGCTGGACCGGTTGCGGGACGAGGGCCGGACCGTGGTGGTGGCCACCCACGACCTCAGCCGCGCGCAGACCGCCTTCGACCGCCTGCTGCTGTTGAACCAGCACGTGGTGGCCTACGGCCCGCCCGCGGAGGTGTTCCGGCCCGACCTCCTGCAGCGCACCTACGGGGGCCGGCTCACCCTGTTGGAGGTGGCCGACCAGAGGATGGGGATCCGGCCATGACCGTGTGGGAGTTGGTGGGGGCGCCGCTCCAGTACACGTTCATGCAGCGGGCCCTGCTGGCCGCGGTCCTGGTGGGCGGGGTCTGCGCGATGCTCAGCTGCTTCCTGTTGGTCAAGCGGTGGGCCCTGCTGGGGGACGCCATCTCCCACGCCGTCCTGCCCGGGGTCGCGTTCGCCTACCTGCTGGGGCTGCCCTTCTTCGTTGGGGCGGTGACCACGGGGATCCTCACAGCCCTGGGGATCTCCGCGGTGGAACGCCACACCCGGATCAAGGAGGACTCCGCCATGGGGATCGTGTTCACGGGGGCGTTCGCCCTGGGCTTCGTCCTCGTGAGCCGCATCCGGAGCAAGGCGGTAGACCTGTTCCACATTCTGTTCGGCAACGTGCTGGGGGTGTCCGACTCAGACCTGCTGCTCACCGCCCTCACGGGTGCGGTGGTGGTAGCGGCCGTCCTCCTCCTGTACAAGGAGCTGGTCCTGTGGACCTTCGACCCCGTGGCGGCGGCGGCCATGGGAGTGCCCACCGGGGTGCTCCACTACGCCCTCATGTTCCTGCTGTCGCTGACCATCGTGGCCTCCCTGCAGACGGTGGGGATCGTGCTGGTGGTGGCCATGCTGATCACGCCAGGTGCCACCGCCTTCCTGCTCACGGACCGCATGTCCTGGATGCTGGCGTGGGCCGTGGCGGTGGGCGTGGTGTCCGCGGTGGTGGGGCTGTTCCTGTCGTACCACCTGAACGTCGCCTCCGGCGCCACCATGGTCCTGGTGGCGAGCCTTCTGTTTTGCGGGGCGGTGCTGGTGGGGCCGCGGGAAGGACTGGTGTGGGAGTGGGTCCGGCGCAGGCGCGTGGCCCGCGCCCGGGTTCTGGAAGACTTCCTCAAGCAGGCGTACCTGCTGGGCGCGGGCGGCGTGGCGGTGGCGGAGATCGCGGGCCGCCTCGGGCTGCCCCGGCGGCACGCTTCGCGGCTGCTCCGCAGGCTTCAGGCCCAGGGACTGGTGCGGCTGGACGGGGACCGGGTGAACCTCACCGACGCCGGCCACGCCCAGGCGGTGGAGCTGGTCCGCTCGCACCGCCTGTGGGAGCGGTACCTGGTGGACCGCGTGGGCCTGTCGTGGGCGGAAGTACACGCGGAGGCGGAGCGGCTGGAACACCTCAGTCCCGCGGAGCTGGCCGACCGGCTGGATGAGGCTCTGGGCCACCCGCGCCGGGACCCTCACGGGTCCCCCATCCCTCCGGCGAGCGCGGACACCGGCCGGGCACGGAGGTTAGTGGACTGCGCGCCCGGCGAGCGGGTGGAGGTGAAGGAGGTGGAGGACGAAGACCCGAAGGTGCTGCGGGCCTTGGAAGCCTACGGGGTGCGCCCCGGAGTCCGCCTGGAGGTGCTGGAGCAGGACGCTCGGGGTGTGCGCGTGCGCACGGACGGGCAGGAGGTGTGGCTGGACCGGAGCCTGGCGCGGGCGGTGCACGCCGAGCGCGCGGAGGCGCCCGCGGGATCCTCCTCCGACGTCCTGGGGCGGCTCAGCGGAGAATCTTCGACAGGAACGCCCGGGTCCGCTCGTGGCGGGGACTTGTGAAGAACGCGTCCGGCGGGGCCACCTCCACCACGGTCCCTTCGTCCATGAACACCATGCGGTCCGCCACCTCCCGGGCGAAGCCCATCTCGTGGGTGACCACCACCATGGTCATGCCGCGCCGCGCGAGGTCGCGCATCACGTCCAGGACCTCCTGGATCATCTCCGGGTCCAGGGCAGAGGTCGGCTCGTCGAACAGCATGATCTTGGGCTGCATGGCGAGGGCCCGGGCGATGGCCACCCGCTGCTGCTGGCCGCCTGAGAGCTGTGAGGGGTAACTGTCGGCCTTGTCCGGGATGCCCACCCGCTCCAGCAGCTCCCGGGCCACCCGCTCCGCCTGCTCCTTGGGCCACCTGCGGACCAACACGGGTGCCAGGGTGATGTTCTGCAGGACCGTGAGGTGGGGGAACAGGTTGAACTGCTGGAACACCATCCCCACTTCCCGGCGGACGGCGTCCACGTGCCGGAGGTCGTCGGTCAGCTCGATGCCGTCTACCACGATGCGGCCGCGGTCGTGCCGCTCCAGTCGGTTGATGCAGCGGATGAGGGTGGACTTCCCCGAGCCGGACGGCCCGCACACCACCACCACCTCGCCGGGCCACACCTCGAGGTCAATGCCCCGGAGCACATGCAGGCGGCCGAACCACTTGTGGACGCCCTCCAGCAGGATGATGGGGCCTCGGGCCACGTGTCTTCCCTGCCCTATGCGGGCCCCTTGCCGGGGTTCAGGAGGCCGTCCGGGTCCAGCAGTGCCTTGATGCGGCGCATCCACGGGAGGGCAGGGCCGTGTTCCTCGGCGAGGAACTTGCGCTTGCGCAGCCCCACCCCGTGCTCGCCGGTGGCGGTGCCACCCACCTCCAGAGCGCGGCGGACTAGCCGCTCGCTGTACTCCTCCGCCCTCGGGTACTGGTCTGGCGGGGTGGCCACGAACACGTGGAAGTTCCCGTCTCCCACGTGGCCCACGATCCCGCCCACGAGGCCGGTCTCCTGCAGGAGCCGGTGGGCGAAGGCCACCAGCTTCGGCAGCTTAGAGAGGGGGACGGCCACGTCCGTGGTCAAGAACGCGCGGCCCGGGTACGCGTGGGTGGCGGCCCAGTAAACCTTGTGCCGGGCCTCCCACAGGGCGCTGCGCTCCTCCGGGGTCTGGGCCGCCTGCACCAGCCCCGCTCCGTGGGCCCGGCAGACGTCCAGCACCGCCTCCGTCTCTGCCCTCAGGGCCGCCTCCGTAGAGGAGTGGAACTCCAGGAACAGCGCCGGCTGCTCGGGGTCGCGACGGTCCAGGAACGCGTTGACCACGCGCATGCTGAGGTCGTCCACCAGCTCCAGGCGCGCCACCGGCAGGCCTGTGGCCATGATCTCGTAGGCGGCTTCGGAGGCGGCCTCCACGGACGGGAAGAACGCACGGGCCGCGTGGACGTGGGCCGGAAGAGGGTGCAGCCGAACCGTTAGCCGCGTGATGACCCCGAGGGTGCCCTCCGAGCCGATGAACAGGTCCTTCAGGTCGTACCCGGAGCTGGTCTTGCGCACCGGGCGGCCCAGCTCGAGCACCTGCCCGTCCGCCAGAACCACCTGGAGGGCCAGGACGTTGTGGCGCATGCCCCCGTACCGCACCGTGGTGGTGCCCGAGGCGTTGGTGGCCGCCATGCCGCCCAAAGATGCATCCGCCCCGGGGTCTACGGGGAAGAACAGGCCGTGGTGGCGCACCGCGCGGTTCAACGCGCCGTGGGTCACGCCAGGCTCCACCGTGGCCAGGAAGTCCTCCGGGCGTACCTCCAGCACACGGTCCATGCGCGACAGGTCTAGGCTCACCGCAGGGCCGAGAGGCACCAGGGCGCCTTCCAGGCTGCTGCCCGCGCCATAGGGGATCACGGGCGTGCGGTGCTCTCTGGCGGCGGCTAGAGTCGCCTGCACATGCTCCACGTTCTCCGCGAAGACCACCACAAGGGGCCGCCGGGACTCGGGGTAGCCCTCATCTCGGCCGTGGCTGTCCAGTACTGACTCCACCGTGGACACGCGCTCCGGGCCCAGCAGCTGCACAAGGCGAGACACCAGATCCACGGGACTGACCTCCCCAAGCCACGCTACAGGAACAGTATGACAGGTGCGCCGTGGGACCCAGGGTGGCGTGCGGGAAGACGGTTGGGGGCCCTGGAGCGGGCGACGGGATTCGAACCCGCGGCCCTCGGCTTGGGAAGCCGATGCTCTACCCCTGAGCTACACCCGCCCGCTCGCCCTGTATTCTACCACGGGCGCGCCAGCCTTCCCCAGGGGGCCGGCGCTCCCGCGGAGAACCTACACCCCGGATGGCTGTGGAGGTCGTGCTGCTGCACTATTCTGCTCCGCCCGTGGTGGGCGGGGTCGAGGCGGTGCTCGCGGAACAGGCCCGCAGGCTGAAGGACGCCGGCTACCCAGTGCGGGTCGTCGCGGGCCGCGGCCGGCACGCGGAGGTGCTACCGCTCCTGTACGGCCGTCACCCGGAGGTCCAGCGGGCGCACGAGGCGGCCATGAGGGGCGACCTGGCGCCCGTGTGGCGGCTCGCGGAGCGCATCGCCTCGGAGCTGGCCGCGCGGCTGGAGGGGTGCGTGTGCCTGGCCCACAACGTCTTCACCACGGCCAAGAACCTACCCCTGCTCGCGGCCCTGCACCGGCTGCTGGACGACGGCGCGCGGTGCCGCTGGGTGGCCTGGACCCACGACGTGGTGTGGGACAACCCCTCCGAACTCGCCCGGGTGCCGGCACCGCTGCGGGAGTTCCTCCGGGCGCGTCCGGAGGTGACGTACGTGGCCACCAGCGAGGCGGTGCGCAGGTCCCTGGCCGGGCACCTGGGGCTAGACGGGGCCGGCGTGGAGGTCATCCCGCCTGGCGTCTCCTTCGAGGGGTTGGGGCTGGTGGGGCCGCAGGCCCGGAGGGTGGTGCGGGAGGTGCGGTGGCAGGACCGGTACCCCGTCCTGCTGGTGCCGGTCCGCGTCACCCGGCGGAAGAACCTGGAGCTGGCAGTCCGAGTGGCCGCGTGCCTGCGGGGCCGAGGCCTGGACCCCTTGGTGGTGGTCACGGGGCCGTTGGGGGCGCACACGTCCGCTAACGCTCGCTACCTGGAGGAGCTGCAGCAGCTCCGGGACCGGCTGGGGGTCCGGGACCACGTGGTGTTCCTCACAGAACGAGGGCTGCGCTGCTCACCGCGGACGGTGGGCGAACTGTACCTCCTGTGCGACGCAGTCCTCGTTCCCAGTGTCCTAGAGGGCTTCGGCCTGCCGGTGGCGGAGGCAGGGCTGCTGCGGGTGCCGGTCTTCTGTTCCCGGATTCCGACCGCGGTCGAGGTAGCGGGCCCGCTGGCTTCCTTCTTCGACCTCGAAGAATCACCGGAGTCGGTGGCGGAGCGCATCGTGCGCGAGCTGTCCAATGACCGCGCGTCGGGGCTGCGGCGGCGGGTGGCGGAGCGGTTTGCGTGGGATCAGGTCACGCGGCGGGGGTTGATCCCTCTGGTGGAGCGGCTGTGCCGCCAGGTGGTCGGCGGCGGCCTACAATGGGGTCGTGGCTGACCGTCGGGTGGTGGTGCTGGCGTCGGGCAGCGCTGGCAACGCGGTGTGGGTGGAGGTGGAGGGGGCCGCGCTGCTGGTGGACGCGGGGTTGCCCGCGGAGGCGCTGCTGCGGCGGATGGCGGAGACGGGCTGTGCGGCGGGGTCTCTCGTGGCGATCCTGCTGACCCACGAGCACGACGACCACGCCCGGGGTGCGGCGGCCCTGGCGCGAACCCTGGGCGTCCCCGTGCTGGCCAACGAGGCCACCCTCCGCGCCTGCGGGTGGAGCTGCACCGTGCCCTGCGAGCGGATCCCCAACTTGCAGTCCGTCCGGGTGGGTTCCTGGACGGTGGAGGCGGTACCGGTGCCGCACGACGCCACCGACCCCGTGGCCTTCGTGCTGGAGGCGGCAGGC
Organism: Armatimonadota bacterium; assembly: GCA_025060455.1. Taxonomy (GTDB): domain Bacteria; phylum Sysuimicrobiota; class Sysuimicrobiia; order Sysuimicrobiales; family Sysuimicrobiaceae; genus Tepidifontimicrobium. The sequence continues at coordinate 4,192 of JANXBY010000021.1, read as the reverse complement.
ACACGGGTGGCGGTGGCCACCGACCTGGGCGACGTGGGGGAAGACCTCGTGGAACGCGCCCGCGGTTGCGACGTCGTGCTGCTGGAGGCCAACTACGACCTCCGGCTGCTGGGGGTGAGCCCCTACCCGTGGTTCGTGAAAAACCGCATCCTCGGCCGAACCGGGCACCTCAGCAACGACACCGCGGCGGCAGCCGCGGTCCGGCTGAACGCGGGCCGTCCGCAGCGTTTCGTGCTCCTGCACGTGAGCGAGGTGAACAACCTGGCGCCGCTGGCGCGGGACGTGGTGGCGGAGGCGCTGGCCCGCGAGGGGCGTCCCGCGCAGGTCCAGGCGGTGCGTCCCAACCAGGGCGCGGAGGTCCGCCTGGAGGGGAGGACGTAGTGCAGGCCCTTCCTCCTGAAACGCGCGCCGAGCTCCGCCGGGTGGCCCGGGCGGACCTAGTGGTGGGCGTCCCGAGCTTCAACAATGTCGGGACCGTGGCCCACGTGGTGCAGACGGTGGCGGAAGGAGTGGTCTCCTACTTCCCCGGCCTGCGCGCGGTGATCCTCAACGCCGACGGCGGCTCCACGGACGGGACCCCGGATGCTGCCACCTCTGTCCGCGTGCCCGACCCCGTGCGGGTCGTCTGCACCCCGTACGAGGGGATCCGCGGGAAGGGCAGTGCGGTGCGGGCGGTGCTGGAGGCGGTCCAGCGGGTGGGCGCCCGGTGCTGTGTGCTGGTGGACGCGGACCTGCGGTCCGTGGAGCCGTGGTGGGTGGCCCGCCTGGCGGGCCCCGTGCTGGCCGGCGAGGCAGACTACGTGGCCCCCCTGTACGTCCGGCACAAGTACGACGGCACCATCACCAACAACCTGGCCTACCCCATGACCCGCGCCCTGTACGGCGCACGAGTCCGGCAGCCCATCGGGGGAGAGTTCGGGCTGGCTGCCTCACTGGTCGCGCGCCTGCTGGGCAAGCCGGTGTGGGAGAGCGATGTGGCGCGGTTCGGCGTGGACGTGTGGATGACCACTACGGCCCTCTGCGAGGGCTTCCGCGTGGTGCAGGCCCACCTGGGCGCGAAGGTGCATGATGCCAAGGACCCCGCGGCCTCTCTTGGCCCCATGTTCCAGCAGGTGGTGGGGACCCTGTTCTCCTTGCTGGCGGTGTACCCGTCCCGCTGGCGGCCGGTGCGGGGCAGCCGGCCAGTGCCGGAGGTGGGACAGCCTGTGGACGCCCAGCCGGAGCCCGTCCCGGTCACCGTACCTGCGTTGGTGGAGCGGTTCCGGCAAGGGCTGCGCGTGCACGGGGAGCTGTGGAGCCGCGTGGTCTCCGCGGACGTACGCCAGCAGCTGCAGCGGGCGACGGAGGCAGGGCCCGCAGGAGAGCTCACCGACCGGTGGTGGGCCCGGGCTGTGTACGACTTCGCCGTGGCGTTCCACCGGGACGACCTGGACCCGGACGCGGTCCTGGCCAGCCTGGTGCCGCTGTACTTCGGGCGCGTGGCGGCCTTCGTGGAGGAGACCCAGGCCATGGACGGTCACGCGGCGGAGCTGGTGGTGGAGCGCCAGGCGGAGGTGTTCGAGCAGGAGAAGCCCCGGCTTGTGGCCGCGTGGGACCGGCTGTAGTGGCGCTGCCTGCAGACGGGCCGGTGGACCGGAGCCGCGACCTGCGGAGCCACGCAAGGCAGATCCTGGCCGCGGCGCTGCGCGCCGCGGACGCGGAGGCGTCCGTGCGCAGGGCCCTGCGACGGGACGGCGACGACCTCGTGGTTGGCGACCTGCGGCTGGCCCTGCGGGAGTTCCTGCGGGTGTGGTTGGTGGGCTTCGGGAAAGCGTCCGCGCAGATGGCGCGCGCCGCGGAGGAGGTCCTGGGCGAGCGGGTCGACGGCGGGCTGGTGGTTACCAAGGTGGGCCACGCGGTGTCCCTGCGGCGCGTGGAGGTGGTGGAGGCGTCCCACCCCCTGCCGGGGCCAGAGGGCGAACAGGCGGGCCGCCGGATGTTGGAGCTGCTCCACGGTGCGGGGGAACGTGACCTGGTGGTGTGCTTGGTGTCGGGAGGAGGGTCAGCGCTCGTGCCGGTGCCCGCGGAGGGGCTGACCCTCCAGGACAAGGTGACCGTCACCGACCTTTTGCTCCGCAGCGGTGCCAACATCCGGGAGGTCAACGCGGTGCGAAAGCACCTGTCCGCGGTGAAGGGCGGTTGGCTGGCCCGTGCCGCCTACCCGGCTCGCGTGGTGGGGCTAGTGGTCAGCGACGTGATCGGAAACCAGCTGGACGCCATCGCGTCCGGGCCTTTCAGCCCGGACCCCACTACCTACGCGGACGCGCTGGCAGTACTCCGGCGCTACGGGTTGGTGGACCGTGTCCCCGCCGCCGTGCGGGAGCGGCTGGAGCGTGGGGCAGCCGGCGAGCTGCCGGAGACGCCGAAGCCGGGAGATCCGGCCTTCCAACGGGTGACCCTGTGGGTCGTGGCCAGCGTGGTGGAGGCGGTGGAAGGAGCGAGGGAAGTCGCCGAGCAGCTCGGCTACCGGGTCCTGGTGCTGACGACCTCCCTGGAAGGAGAGGCGCGGGAAGTGGGGCGGGTGGTCGCCGCGGTGGCCCGGGAGGAGGCAGCCCGCAGCCGTCCTGTCGCGACGCCCGCGTGCCTGTTGCTGGGCGGAGAGACGACGGTCACGGTACGCGGACAGGGCCGGGGCGGGAGGAACCAGGAGCTGGCCCTGGCCGCGGCGTGCGCGCTGGACGGAGTGGAGGGAGTCCTGGTGGTCAGCTTCGCCACCGACGGAACGGACGGCCCCACGGACGCCGCAGGGGCTTTCGCGGACGGCCGCACCGTGGCACGCGGCCGGGAGTTGGGCCTTCAGGCCGAGCGGTACCTGGAGGCGAACGACTCCTACACCTTTTTCGACGCCTTGGGCGACCTGGTGCGCACCGGGCCCACGGGGACCAACGTGAACGACGTGGTGGTGGTGCTGGCGAGCTGAACCGCGCTAACCGCCGGAGGCTGATCCGGACGGACAAAGCCGGTTCGCCGGAGGGCTTGCGGGACGCGCAGGCTCAGCACCAGCATGCCGAGCAGGAGGGCAGCCGCGGCGGTGGCGGCCCGCGCCAACCTGCGGTCCACGGGCCTGGCACCCATGAGTGCGGGGACCAGCACGGGCGCGCCCAGGGCCAGCAGCACGTCTCCCAGGCTGAAGACGTTCGCGAGAGGGAGGCCCTCCGGGATGGCGAATACGTCCCCCAAAAACCACAGCCGCGTGCCCGGGCCGATGACCGCGGAGTTGTTATACACCATGCCTGCTTGTTCCAACAGGTTCCACCGGCCCGCGGCCCGCAGGGCCTCCTCCGACGCAGGCATCCGGCCGCCGTTGGCCACGATGGCGGCGGCGTTGCAGGCGAGGCCGAGGCCCAGCAGCCACATGCCGGGCAGGTGGCGGTTTGCCGACAGAAACAGCCCCAGCAGCCCGTAGGAGGCCACGTGGACGGCCGGCTCGCGGCCGCGCAGGAACGGCAGCGGCCCTGTAGGCTCGAAGACCGCCAGCTGCAGGCCGAGCGCGAGGAGCGGGATCCACGACGCCCTCAGGTCCGCGGAGAGGAGGTTACGAAGGCTTCCGCCCCGAGCCCACCCGAGGCAGAGGGACAACCCGAGGGGTACGAGCAGCAGCATCTGCCTGTTCTGCCTGCGCGCTCGCGGCCTCCAACGCCGCGGGGATCACCGGGCCCTTGAGGACGCCCCGGGCGATCAGTTCGTCCTCCAAGGCGCGCACCACGTTGAGATCATACTCCTTGCCGGCGACCCGGTAGAGCTCCCGCACTGCCTCCTCGGGCGTCTTGGCCCGCCGGTACGGACGGTCGGTGGTCATGGCGTCGTAGGCGTCCGCCACCGCCAGCACCCGGGCGGGGAAGATGATCTCGTCGCCCTTGAGGGCGAGGGGGTAGCCGGACCCGTCGAGGCGCTCGTGGTGCTGCGCCAGGATGTCCAGGGAGTCGCGGTAGAGGCTGATGTTCTGGAGGATGCGCACCCCGGCCTCCACGTGGCCTTTCATCTCCTCGTACTCCTCGGGGTTGAGGGGGCCGGCCTTGAGGAGGACCGCGTCGGGGATGGTTACCTTGCCCACATCGTGGACGCGGGCCACCGCGTGCAAACCCCACAGGGTGTCGCCCTGAAGGCCCAGGCGTTCGCCGAGCGCCCGGGCCAGCTCCGCCACCCGAATGGA
>JANXBY010000047.1 GCA_025060455.1 Armatimonadota bacterium | reverse complement strand
GTTCTACCGGTACTTGATGCTGGTGACCTTGGGCTGCAGGAAGTACAGGAGGTAGTCGGGGCCCCCCACCTTGGCGTCCGTTCCGCTCATGTTGAAGCCCCCGAAGGGGTGGACGCCCACCAGGGCTCCCGTGCACTTCCGGTTGATGTACAGGTTCCCGCAGTGGAAATCCCTCCGGGCCCTGGCGATCCGGTCCGGGTCTCGGGTGAACACCGCCCCCGTGAGCCCGTAGTCGGTGCCGTTGGCGATCTCCAGGGCGTGGTCGAAGTCGCGGGCGCGGATCACCGCCACCACGGGCCCGAAGATCTCCTCCTGGGCGATCCGTGCCCCTGGGTCCACGTCCGCGAACACCGTGGGCTGGATGTAGTACCCGTCTCCGTCCGCGGGCTCCCCGCCGCACAGGAGCCGGCCCTCCCGCTTCCCGACCTCCACGTAGTCCAGGATGGACCGGTAGGCGCGCTCGTTGATCACCGGCCCCACGGGGTAGTTGTCCTTGGCCGGCCCCACCTGGAGAGATCGCACCTGCTCCACGAACGCCTCCAACACCTGCTGGTAGACCGGCTCGGTGACCACGAGACGCGACCCCGCGGAGCATTTCTGGCCCTGGTACCCGTAGCCCGAGACCACCGCCGCGGCCACCGCCTCCTCCAGGTCCGCGTCCTCCGCCACCAACACCGCGTTCTTGCCGCCCATCTCCGCGATCACCCGCTTGAGCCACTTCTGGCCCGGATGGACCCGGGCGGCCTGCTCGTAGATGCGGCAGCCCACCTCCCGCGAGCCCGTGAAGGCCACCATGCGGACCCGCGGGTGGGTCACGACCCCTTCCCCCACCACGGAACCCGAGCCCGGCAGCACGTTCAGCACGCCTGGCGGAAGGCCTGCCTGCTCCATCACCTCCAGGAACACGTACGCGGTGGCGGGGGCGTCGCTGCTGGGCTTGAGAACCACGGTGTTGCCCGCGGCGATGGCGCCCAGCGCCATCCCCATGGGGATGGCCAGGGGGAAGTTCCACGGCGGGATCACCGCCACCACGCCCAGCGGCTCGTACGTGTAGTACGAGATCTCTTGAGGGTGAGGGGTCGTGGGCTTGCCCTCTGCATAGCGGAGGATCTCCCGGGCGAAGTACTCCAGATGGTCAACGGCCTCCGCCACGTCCGCGTCCGCTTCCGCCCAGTTCTTGCCGACCTCCAGCACCATCCACGCCGCGGCCTCGAACTTGCGGCGGCGCAGCAGCTCCGCGGCCCGCAAAAACAGCGCGGCTTTCTCCTCCGGCGGGACGCTCTTCCAGGCGGGAAACGCGCGCCAGGCGGCGTCCACCGCGCGGTCCACCATCTCCGCGGTGGCCATCGGCGCCCGGGCCACGACCTCGTCCTTCTTGGAAGGGTTGCGGGACTCGAACGTCTGCTGCACCCGGAGGCGCTGTCCACCGATCACCGCGGGCAGCTCCGCCCCCAGCTGCCGCTCCACCGCGACGATGGCCTGACGCATGGCCTGCTGGTGGGCCTCCACGCGGAAGTCGGTGAAGGGCTCGTTGCGGAACTCCGGCAGGCCCATGGGTCACCCCCTCGTGACGCCCCCATTATAGCCACGGCGGAGCTGCCCGCGGGGCCGGTTGCACCTCTAGCGCCGGTGTGTTAGAGTGAGCCGAGTCGTCATGCCAGGCCGGGGCGGCGAACAAGTCCCGGTGTGTTTCGCAAGGCCTTCTTCGTTGCGGGCTGGGTCGGGCGGGACACGAGGATGCCGACCCAACAAACCCACGGCACCCGCCGAAGGAGGCCTTGAAGATGTCTGCAAGTGTTTTGGAAGCCAGCAGGGGATCCGACACCGCAACCCCTGCTTCGTTTGAAGCCCTCCAGCTGAGCGTGCCGACCCTCGCGGCGGTGCGGGCCCTGCGGTGGCAGGCGCCCACTCCTGTTCAGGTGCGCGCTGTCCCCCTGCTGCTGGCCGGTCGCGACGTCGCTGTGCAGGCACAGACGGGCTCGGGCAAGACCGCAGCATACGGCATCCCGTTGGTAGAGCGGGTGCGAGCCTCTGCAGGCGGCCTGCAGGGCCTGGTCCTGGTGCCCACCCGGGAGCTGGCGCTGCAGGTCGGGGACCACCTGCGCAGCCTCGGGCAGGGGCACCGCGTCCGCGTGGCGCGTGTGTACGGCGGTGCGTCCATGGCGGCACAAAGGGACGCCCTCCGGCAGCACCCTCACGTGGTGGTGGCCACGCCGGGCCGGCTGCTGGACTTCCTCCGCCAGGGGGTTTTCCGTCTGGGCTCGGTCCGCACCGTGGTGCTGGACGAGGCGGACCGCATGCTGGACATGGGGTTCCTACCGGACGTGGAGCGGATTCTCCGGGCCACGCCCGGCGACCGGCAGACGGCGCTGTTCTCCGCCACCCTCCCTCCAGAGGTGACCGGGCTGGTGGGCCGGACGCTGCGGGATCCCGTGTGGGTGCGCATCCAGGGGCCGGTGCCCACCGTCGAGGGGGTGCGGCAGTTCTACGTGGAGGTAGCGGAGCAGGACAAGCTGCAGGCGTTGAGGGTGCTGCTGCGCACAGAAGCCGTGCAGTCGGCCCTGGTGTTCCGGAGGACCCAGAGGGGGGCGCAGAAGCTGGCGGACGCGCTGGCCAGAAAACAACCGACCGCTGCCCTCCACGGCGGCATGCGTCAGCGCGCCCGGTTTGCGGCGCTGCGGGAGTTCGCTTCCGGCCGGGTCCCCGTCCTCGTGGTGACCAACGTGGCGGCCCGGGGGCTAGACCTGCCGCAGGTTTCCCACGTGGTGAACTTCGACATGCCCGAAGACGTGGAGACCTACGTGCACCGAGTGGGCCGGACCGCCCGGGCGGGAGCCACGGGGATCGCCATCACCCTGGTGGGCCAGTACGACATGGAGATGTTCGACCGCTTGAGGCGGGTGGTGGGCACGCGCTGGGAACGCCACCCCCTGAACCTGTACGCGCGGTCCCCGTAGCACGCGGCGCGACAGGCCCACGCCGCGCAGAGGCAGCCGACGGCCCGGTGGTTGGGGAGGCCTACCGCTCCCACAGGCCGCGGCGGAGCTCACGGGCCTCCTGCTCGCAGGCGGCAAACGCGGCGGCGTGCCGAAGGTTCGGCGGCACCGGGTGCGCCCACGCGTAACCCCGGCGCACCAGCTCCAGGTTGAACAGCGTCCGCCCGGCCCAGATGTACGCCAGCAGGCGGCCGAACTCGTCCCGCTCCTCCTGGTCCAGCTCCACGCCCACCCGCTGCCCCGCGAGGTGGCGGCGGGTGAAGGCATACGCCGCGTCGGCCCACCGCCGCAGCTCCTCTGCGGGAAGCCCCAGCTGCCTTGCCTGCTGGTCGAGACGCGGGCCAGAGAACCGCTCGGGCGCGTCCAGCCCCAGCAGGCGCACGCGTTCCTCCCGGCTGTGTAGCTGCGCCCGCACCGTGTCGCCGTCCACCACCCGAACCACGCGGCCTTCCGGAAGCGCCGGAGGACGGGGCGGGTGCGCGCACGCCGCAGGCGAGCCGGCCGGTTGCGCGAACGCCAGGAAAACCAACGCCGCGGCAACGGCAGCCAACCACCGCACGGCTCGGTGACTCAGGCTCCTACGGAGGCGATCTCTTGCAGGCGCCTGGCGGCCCCGGGGCCGTAGACCCCACCGTGGTAGCACACCACGAACTCGGGCTCCAGGGCGGCGAGCTTCGCCACCGACCGCATGGCCTCCGCCATGTCCAGGGTGACCTCTGGACGCGGCCCCCGCAGCTGGCCGTCTGCCACCACGAGGGCGTCGCCTGCCACCAGCACCCGGTGTGCCTCCAGGTAGAGGCTCAGGTGCCCCGGCGTGTGGCCCGGCGTGTACACAACCCGGACTCCACCCCCCACGGGCAGCTTGTCGCCGTCCTCCACCAGGTGGGACACGCGGACCTGCGGCGGGTGCTTGGCCCACTCCTCGAAGAACGCCCGCGCCTCGGGCGCCAGGGTGGCGAGCCGCTCGGGTGCCAGCTTCAGCAGGAGCCGCTGCCCCTGGATGAACGGCGCGTCCGCGCGGTGGGCGTACACCTCAGCACCACTCTCCGCCACCAGCTCCGGCGCGTTGCCGATGTGGTCCAGGTCCTGGTGGGTGAGGACCAGCCACCGGACCGTCGCGGGCTGCGCCCCGTGCTGGGCCAACAGCCGGCGCAGGGTTTCCCCTTGGCCGGGCAGCCCGGTGTCCACCAGGAGGTGGCCTTGCGGGTCCAGAATCAGCACCGGGTGGACCGTGACCCGGGTTCCCCGGAACGGGCCCTCGAACTCCAGCACGCGGACGGCGTCGGGCAATGCGCTCATCGGACCTCCCGCAGACGCGTTGTGTGCGCCCGTCTATTCTACGTCGGGGCACCGCGGTGCGGGTCCGCCGGTCGTGGGCCGGCAGGCGACGGCCGCCCCGGAGTCGAACCCAAGCCCCGTGGGGTTGGAGATCCGCACCTTGACCAAGGTCTCTGAGCTGCGGGCGGTGGAGGGCCTGCAGCAGGCGGTGTGGGGAATGCCGGACCGCGAGGTGGTCCCCTCTCACCAGCTCCTGGCCGCGGTGCGCAACGGCGGGCTGGTCCTGGGTGCGTTCTCCGGGGGCCGGCTGGTGGGCTTCTCCTACGCCTTCGTGGGCTGGCGGGAGGGCGAGCGGGTCCTGCACTCCCACATGACCGCGGTGCTGCCGGGCCTGCAGGACCGCGAGGTGGGCTACCGGCTCAAACTCGCGCAGCGGGAGTGGGCGCTCGCGAACGGATACCGCAGGGTGGTGTGGACGTTTGACCCTCTTCAGAGCCGCAACGCGCACTTCAACCTCCGCAAGCTGGGCGCCCGCGCGGAGCGGTACGAGGTGAACTACTACGGGGAGATGGACGACGACCTGAACCGGGGCCTGCCCACCGACCGGCTGGAGGTGGACTGGTGGCTTCGCAGCGAGCCGGTGGTGGCCCGGGTGGAGGGGCGGTGGGAGGGAATGAGCCTCGCACAAACGCAGCCGGTCCTGGAAGCATCAGGCGATGGCCCGGGGCCGGTGGGCCGGCCGGCGGGGCGCCTGCTCCGTCTGGAGGTGCCGCACTCCGTTCGGGCGTTGCAGGAGCGCGACCTGCGGCTGGCGCTGTCCTGGAGGCTGGCGGTGCGCCAGGCGTTCCTCCGGTGCTTTCGGGAGGGCTACGCGGCGGTGGACTTCGCACAGGAGGCGGGCAGGGGGTTCTACGTGCTGGAGCGGTCCGGATGAGGTTGGAGGCGGTGGAGCTCCGGGTGGTGGAGCTGCCCCTGCGGTTCCCCTTTGAGACCAGCTTCGGCCGCGAGGAGACCAAGCGCGCGGTGCTGGTGTGCGCGTACGCGGACGGGTTGGCCGGCTGGGGCGAAGCGCCCGTCATGTCCGCCCCGCTGTACAACGAGGAGACCGTGGAGACCGCGTGGCACGTCCTGCGGGACTTCCTGGTCCCCGCGCTGCTGGGTCAACCCGTGGAGCACCCTCGGGACGTGCGCCACCGTTTGCGGTTCGTCCGCCGCCACCACATGACCAAGGCGGGCCTTGAGGCCGCGGTGTGGGACCTGTTCGCCCAGCGGCGGGGCCGCAGCCTGCGGAACCTGCTGGGCGGGGTGCGGGACCGGGTGGAAGTCGGCGTCAGTCTCGGTATCGAGCCCACGGTGGCGGACCTGGTGCGGCGGGTGGAGGCGTTCGTGGCACAGGGGTACCGGCGGGTGAAGGTGAAGATCCGGCCGGGCTGGGACGTGGAGGTGGTGCGGGAGCTGCGCCGCCGGTTCCCGGACCTGCCCCTGCAGGTGGACGCCAACTCCGCCTACACCCTGGACGACGCCGCGGTGTTCGAGGCCATGGACGAGTTCGGCCTGCTGCTGGTGGAACAGCCCCTGGCTGAAGACGACCTGGTGGACCACGCGAAGCTGCAGGCTCGGCTGCGCACCCCCGTCTGCCTGGATGAGTCCATCGTCCACCCCCACGACGCCCGCAAGGCCGCGGAGCTGGGTAGCTGCCGGGTGGTGAACATCAAGCCCGCGCGGCTGGGGGGCCTGGCCAACGCGGTCGAGACCCACGACGTGTGCGCTTCCCACGGAATGCCGGTGTGGTGCGGCGGCATGCTGGAGACGGGGATCGGCCGGCTGGCGAACCTGGCCTTGGCCTCCCTTCCGAACTTCCGGCTGCCGGGTGACCTGTCCGCCTCAGACCGGTACTTCCACGAGGACCTGATCGAGCCGCCCGTGGTCCTGGAGCGGGACGGCACCGTCCGCGTGCCCACGGAGGCCGGAGTGGCGCCCCGGGTCCGTAGGGACCGGGTGGACCGGGTGACCGTGCGGAGGGAATGCCTCCGCCCGTAGCGCCGAGGGACCCTGGCGGAGGGGGTGGGATTCGAACCCACGCGGGTGCTTCCACCCTAGCGGTTTTCAAGACCGCCCCGTTCAACCGCTCCGGCACCCCTCCGCCGCCATTCTAGGGTGTCTGACACCAGGTGTCAGAGACCTTCCTCCAGCAACCCCAGCACCACGGCCCTTGCCACCGCCTGGGCCCGGTGGCGTGCCGCCAGGCGCTGGTACAGCTTGCGCAGCTGGTTCTTCACCGTGGGCGTGGCCACGTGGAGGGTGCGTGCGATCTGAGCATCCGTGAGGCCGCAGACGATCAGCCGCAGCACTCCTTGGTCTCGGGGCGTGAGTTTGGGCACCGGGCCGTCCAGGGGTCCGGCGCGCGCCAGGCACCGGAGCCCCTCAAACCGCGGGGCACCCGCAGGGCCCTGCACGAACCAGCCGCCGGAAGCCACCGCGCGCACCAGGACGTCCGGCGGGGCATCCTTGGGCACCAGCCCGCGCGCTCCGGCGGCCATCAGGCGCGGGGCGACCGCGCGGCCTGGAGAATCGGAGAAAAAGTCGGGGAACACAACGACCCCCATGCTGGGGCAGACGCGCACCAACTATGCTGCCCTTGGAGACCGGCTGGACGAGGCCCTGGCCCGGCGGGCTGCCACTCGGAGTGTCGTCGTCCGGCCGTCACCGGGTCCAGAGCATTCAGGTTGGGCCTGCCGGCGTCACCCTCGAAGGCGAGCGCCGGCCGGACGGGGCCCGCTTTCGGGAACAAGCCGGCCGCCTGGTTTTGGCGACCGGCGTGAACCTCCAGTTCCACCGGCGGCTGGGCTTGGGGCGGCCCCTGGACTTCCTGCGGGCGGCTCAGGCCCACGTGTCCGTTCGTCGGCCCTTAGACTGCACGACCTGTTACGTCGGCCGGTCAGGTCAAGACAACGACCGGAGGCGGCATCCATTACGCTGTGGTCGGGGCCGAGGCGGCTGTCGAGGCCATCGCGGAATGCCTCCGTCGGGACACGCTGAGTCGGTCCGACCTAGCGCGTCATGAACGTCGCGTCCAGACGCGGGGGCATTTCGACTGGCATCTCAACCTGTTCAAGTCGGTCCTGCAATTTCCCTGGGTTCGGCAACTTCTCGGCCTGCCTCGGTAGGGGCCGGGTCCCAGGGCAACGTGTACGCGCCGCGCATGCGGCCAGATGACCAGCGCGGTTTCAACCTTCGTGGTGCGGGCCCTGGGGGACGAGCCGCGCACGGGATACGGGGACGACACGCAGACCGGAGGTTCTGCTACGTGCAGGACCTCGTCGCGGGCACCGAGGTGCCGGTGGTGTACGCCGCTGCCCGCTGACGACCCGCGCCGGCGCTGCCCGAACATCTCCCGCGCGCGAACGCTGCTCGGGTGGAAGCCGCGCGTCCCGCTGGTGGAGGACGGTGGAGTACTTCCGCGGTGTCTGACACCAGGCGTCAGACACCGTCAGGTGCGGAGGCGGGGGTCGAGGGCGTCCCGGAGGCCGTCGCCGAACAGGTTGAACCCCAGCACCGTGAGCATGATGGCAAGCCCCGGGAACAGGAGGGTGTGCGGGGCCAGCTGGATGTGCTGCCGCGCGGTGGACAGCATGGCGCCCCACTCCGCGGTGGGCTGCTGGACGCCCAGCCCCAGGAACCCTAGGGCTGCCGCGGACAGGATGGCGCTGGCCACCTGCAGGGTGGTCTGGACGATGAGGACGGCCAGGGTGTTGGGCAGGATGTGCCGGAACACAATGCGCAGGCTGCCTGCGCCCAGGGCGCGGGCGGCGTCCACGAACTCCTGCTCCTTCAGCGACAACACCTGTCCGCGGACCAACCGGGTGTAGGTGGGTACCGAGACGATCCCCACCGCAATCATGACGTTCACCAGGCCCACACCGAGGATGGTGACCAGCAGGATGGCCAGCACGGTGCTGGGGAAGGCCAGCAGCACGTCGATGGCCCGCTGAACCAGCAGGTCGAACCACCCGCCTAGGTAACCCGACAGGAGCCCCAGGGGGACTCCCAGCAGGACGCCGATGGCCACCGCGATGGTGCCGATGACCATGGACAGCCGTGCTCCGTACAGGATCCGGCTCAAAAGGTCGCGCCCCAGCTCGTCGGTGCCCAACCAGTGGCGCGCGCTGGGAGGCTTGAGGCTATTCTCCAGGTCCGCGGCGTAGGGGTCGTACGGAACCAGCCAGGGCGCCAGCGCCGCGCACGCGCCGAACGCCACGAGCACCCCGAGCCCGAGCATGGCGGACCGGCTGCGGCGCAGCCTCCGCCACACCAGGGTCCCCGTGGACAGGAAGCCGCGCGGGCGGGCCGCGATCGCCGCCACGCCGGCGGTGGCCAGGGCGGAGGGCTGCTGGGCGTTACTCATACCGGATGCGGGGGTCCAGCAGGCCGTACAGCAGGTCCACCGCCAGGTTCAGGGCCACGAAGGTGGCGGCGATGAGCAACGTGGTCCCCTGGATGATGGGGTAGTCGCGGGCCAGCACCGCGTCCACCAGGAGACGTCCGATGCCGGGCCACGCGAACACCGTCTCCGTGAGGACCGCGCCCGACAGCAGCGTCCCCAGCTGCAGGCCCAGGATGGTGACTACAGGGATCAAGGCGTTGCGGAGGGCGTGCCGGTTCACCACCACCGGCTCCGAGAGCCCCTTGGCGCGGGCGGTGCGGATGTAATCCTGGCCCAGCACCTCCAGCATGGCGGACCGGGTCATGCGCGCCACGATGGCCGCGGAGGCGGCCCCCAGGGTGAGGGAGGGCAGGATCAGGTGGCGCCACGTCTCGTAGCCGAACGCGGGAAGCCACTGCAAGCGCACGGAGAACACCAGGATCAGGTTGAGCCCCAGCCAGAACACGGGCATGGACACGCCCACGAGCGCCACCACCATCACCGCGGTGTCCACCCATGTGAGCCGGCGGGTGGCGGCCAGGATCCCCGCGGGGATCCCGATCAGGGACGCCACGGCCATGCTGGCCAGGGCGAGCCGTACGGTGCGCGGGAAGCGCTGCCCCAGCTCCTCCACCACGGGCGCACCGTTGAACAGGGAGCGGCCGAGGTCGCCTCGTAGCACGTTGCGCAGGAAGTACAGGTACTGCACCGGCAAGGGCTGGTCCAGCCCCAGGGACTGCCGGATCTGACGCACGACCTCCTCGGTGGCGGCCTGGCCCGCCATGAGCTGTGCGGGGTCTCCAGGGATCAGGCGGATGGCCACGAACACCACCACGGACACGCCCAGCAGCACGGGCAGGCTCAACAGGACGCGCTTGGCCGCGTAGCGCCACACTGGAGGTCACCGGTCCTATGGTACAGCGCGGGGGCCGGCTTGGCCGGCCCCCGCGCCCACGACCACTGGCCCGCCTCAGGCCACCCCGAAAATCGCGCCGGCGATTTTGGGGGACCCGGGTCAGCCGCCACCCCTTCGCACGTCGCCACGCTACATGAGGACAGCCTCCTAGGGCGCCAGCCACGCGGTGTGGGCCAGAATCCGCTCGGTGGGGTGTACCACCAGTCCCTGGACTTCGCGGCGCAGGCCGGTGACCTGCGACTCGCTGTGCAGGAACAGCCACGGCGCGTCGCGCCAGATGAGCTCCATGGCCTGCTTGTAGGTGGCCGCACGGCGCTGCGGGTCGGTCATGGCCCGGGCTTCTTCGAGCAGCTGGTCCACCTGTGGGTTCCGGTAGAAGAACCGGTTGAAGCCCGCGGGCGCCCACTGGCTGCTGTGGAAGAGGCTGAACAGGCCGTAGTCCGCGTCGCCGGTGACCGTGCCCCAGCCCAGCATGAACATCTCCACGGGCGTGCGGTCCACGGGCTGGTTGGTAAAAGCCAGATACGCGGCCCACTCCATGGTCTGCAGGCGCGCGTTGATGCCCGCAGCCCGTAGCTGCGCCTGGACGGCGGCAGCCACCGCGGCGTCCTGCACGTAACGGCCCGTGGGGTGCAGGAGGGTGACGGTGAGCCCGGCTCCGTGTCCCGCCTCGGCCAGAAGCCGCTTGGCCCGCTCGAGGTCGTGCGGCCAGCCCCCGGTCTGGATGGGGCTGTAGCCCACGATCCCGGGGGAGATGGGCGCGTCGGACACCCGGGCAGCCCCGCCCAGCACCGTCTGGACGATGGCCCGCTTGTTCACCGCGTAGTTAAACGCCTGCCGGACCCGGGCGTCCGTGAAGGGGGCCTTCTGGTTGTTGAAGGCGATGTAGATGGTCCGAACGCTGCTGGTGCGGTCGATGCGGAGCGCCCGGTTCAGGGCCAGGCGGGTGGTCTCCCGGGGCGGCACGCGGACGGCCGCGTGGATCTGCCCACCTTCCAGGGCCAGCACCCGGGCACCGTCGTCCGGGATCACGCGCCACACCACCTGGTCCAGCAGGGGCTTGCGCGGTCCCCAGTAGTCGGGGTTCCGCTCCAGGACGATGCGGTCCCCACGCACCCACTCCCGGAAGCGGAAGGGACCGGTCCCCACAGGCTGGCGGCCGTAGGGCTCTCCGGTGGGTGGCCGCATGCCGCCGGCCCTCTGGACCGCGGTGGGGCTGTGGATGGCGAGGAAGTCGTGGGTCAGGTGCGCCAGGAGGGGCACGAAGGGGCGGCGCAGGTTCAGCCGGACGGTGTAGGTGTCCACCACGTCCACGCTGCTGACCTCGCCGAGGAGGATGGCCCGGAAGGGGGCGCGGTTTTCAGGGTTGAGGATGAAGTCGAAGTTCCACTTCACCGCGGCGGCGTCAAACGGCGTGCCGTCGTGGAAACGGATCCCGCGGCGTAGCCGGATGGTCATGGACCGCCCGTCGGGCGAAAGCTGCGGCATGCGTTCGGCCAGCAACGGCTCGATCCGCCCTTCCGGGGTCAGCTGGTAGAGGGTCTCCGCTACGTGGGCGATCACCTCCGCGTCCGGCGAGGCGGAGGCGTACGGGCTCAGGGTGACGGAGTCGGCTCCCCGGCCGATGATGAGGGTCCCGCCTGCTTGAGGGGCAGGTGCAGCGGGCCCGCCGGTTGCAGGCAGCCCCAACGCGAAGGCCGCCGCGACGGCCACCAGCACGACCGCAAACCGTCTCACCGACCATCCCCCCTTCGGGTTCCGTATTCCCGAGCTGGAGTTTTATTCGAGAATGTCGAACCGGTGACCTTTCGAACAGGCATTCGGTTACCAGGCGCGGTTACATTGAATCCGTGGGCGCGCTGGAGTCGTTGGTGAACGAGGTCCAGGAGGTCACCCGCGGCGAGCCGGTGGTGGTGGCTTTCAGCGGCGGGCTGGATAGCAGCGTGGCCGCGGCCCTGTGCCGCGAGGCGCTGGGACCGGACCGGGTACTGCTGGTGACGGTGAACATGGGGCAGTACGCGTACCGCCGAGGAAACGAGATCGTGCTGGAGATGGCCGAGAAGCTGGGGCTGCCACAGCGGTGCCTTCTGGGGCAGGCGTTTCAGGACCGCATCATGGCCGCAGGGCCTGCCTGCAACCGGTGCACGCGGGAGATCAAGCTGGGCCTGGTCAAGGCGGCGGCCCGGGGCCGCCTGGTGGTCACCGGCGCCAACCGGTCCGACACGTGGGGCCACATGGGCGTGAAGGTGTGCAACGGGTACTACGCACCCCTGCTGGATCTGGACAAGCCCCAGATCCGGGAGCTGGCGTTGCAGCTGGGGATCCACCCGGTCGACACCAAGATCGGGGAGAACCCCGGGCGCGAGGGCTGCAAGCTGAAGCACCTCCTCAAGCCTTTGGCCAACCCCGACTACCACGGCCGCGCGGTCGCGCGCGCCAACGAGGTAGTCCTGGAGGCAGTGCGGGACCTGCGCCTGGGGACGCAGCTGGCGAACGTGAAGGTGGTCGGTCCTCTGCGCCGCAATGTGGGGCTGGTGAACCTGTGGCCCCTGCCGGACGCCGGAGCGGCACGGGAAGTGCTACGCCGGCTAGGCGAGGTCCCGGAGCTGGAGGAGGTGCAGCTGGTGGACAGGCCCGTGCGGCTGGTGGCGAGAGCCAACCCGAGCATTCTCGGCGACCCGCACGCCCGGTACTGGCTGCAGCACGGCCGGCTGCAGCCGGACTTCGCATACCCCATCGAGGTCCGTTGGCTGCCCTCCGGCAGCCGGCGGCTTGCGACCTTCCACGTGGTGGACTTCGAGTGGCTGGACCGACCCGTGTAGCTGGGGTCTGGGGCCAGCTGAGCAGGGCCCTGGCGCTCCTCCTACCGGCGGTGCTGCTGGCCAGCTGCGGGCAGGCTACGGTCGCACCCACGCCGACTCCCACCCCCGCCAGCTGCCAGGCCCTAGCGCGCCACCGGCCCCTGGGGGCCGGCCGCCGCCAGCCTAGCACGCCGCCGGCAGCGCTGGTGGTCCGGCTGAAGCCAGGGGTGCCCTTGCAGCAGGCGGAGGAGCTGGCGTCCGCGGCGGGCGCGGAAGTGGTGAAGGTACGCAGGAGGTCTCGGGCTCTGCTGGCCCGTCCGCGGCCGGGGGTGGGCACAACCGGGGTGTCAAACCGCCTTGCCTCGGACGTGCGGGTCGCCCGGGTGGAGCCCGACGTACGGGTGCGTGCCTTGGAGGTGACCCCGAATGATCCCTTGTTCCGCGAGCAGTGGGCCCTCTGGCAGATCCGGGCTCCTGCCGCTTGGGAGGTGACCCGCGGTCTTGGAGTGAAGGTGGCGGTGTTGGACACGGGGATCGCCCAACACCCCGACGTGGCGGGCGCGGCGGAGGGGTACGACTTCGTGGCGGACGATCCGGACCCCACAGACCCGGGCGACCCGAACTTCGACTGCACCAGCCATGGCACCATGGTGGCCAGCATCGTCGCCGCGCAGACCAACAACGGGCGAGGCATTGCGGGCGTCACCTGGGGAGCCTCAGGCGCCCAGATCCTGGTGGCCCGGGTGCTGGACGAACAGGGAAACGGCAGCCTCCTGGACGTGGAGGAGGCGCTGCGGTGGGCGGCGGACCGGGGGGCGAGGGTGGCCAACCTGAGCCTGGGGACCGAGACGGCGGCGCCGTGCCCGGAGGGGCTGCGCGCCGCGGTGCAGGAGGTGGTCGCCCGGGGAGTGCTGGTGGTGGCGGCCGCGGGCAATAACGGTCCGCGCTCCGGTACGGTGGTGTGTCCCGCGAACCTGGACGCGGTGGTGGCGGTAGGAGCTACGGGCCCGGAGGGAACCGTGGCGTACTACTCCAGCAGGGGGCCCGAGGTGGACCTGACGGCGCCGGGCGGGGCTGCGAGCGGCGTCTGTTCCGCTGACGTCCGAACCGCGAGTCCTTCGGCCTCCGACCCGGAAGACTACCCGTGCGCCGCGGGGACGTCGTTTGCTGCCCCGCATGTGAGCGGGGCCGCCGCCCTGGTGCTCGCGCGGTGGCCCTCCTTAGATCCTTCCGAGGTTCGCGCGAAACTGGAGCGCGGTGCCGAAGATGTGGGCCTCCCAGGCCGGGATCCGGACAGCGGTTGCGGGATGCTGCGGGCGGACCGGGCCGTCCGGGGGGAGACGGCCTCGGCGCCCGCGTGCGCACCGGTGTCAAGGTAAGTACTTGACAAAGGGCGCGCACCGCGCTAGGAAAAGCATCGGGAGCGGCACGCTCCATTTGACACTCGGGAGAGGAGGTGATGGGGATGCTGAGCCGGTGGAACCGGTGGGACCCCTTCGAGGAGATCCGCGCCATCCAGCGGGAGATCAGCAATCTCTTCGACCGGGTGCTGGGCACCGCGGAGGCGGCGTTGACCTCCGGGGCTCGGAGCGCGGAGTGGGTGCCGCCCATGGAGGCCTTCTACCACGGCGGCGCCCTGGTGCTGCGGTGCTTCCTACCCGGGGTGGACCCCAAGAGCGTGGACGTGACGGTCACGGACAACGTGCTCACCATTCGCGGTGAGCGCCGGCTCGGGCTGGACGTGCCCCGGGACGACTACCTGTTCAGCGAGGTGGCCTACGGCCGGTTCGACCGGACCCTGACCCTGCCGCAGCACCTGAAGATGGACCAGGCCTCCGCGCGGTACGAGCACGGCGTCCTGGAGATCCGCATCCCCGTGGTGGAGAGCGCGCTCCCGCGGAAGGTGAACGTAGAGGTGGCCGCACCCGCGGAGAAGGTGCTGGCCGGCGCGGCGCGGTGACCGGAGGGGACCCGGGCCCGGCGCGGTTAGCCGCGCCGGGCTTTTTGCTTTGTAAAGGACCTGGGGGTGGGGGCGAAGAAGCCTGCCACGCAGCAGGGTACGACAAAGACCGGGAGGGAGGTGGGGCGTGATGACGGTGGGAAGCGAGAACCGGCTTTTGGCGGCCCTGGGGTATCCCGTGTGGGTCGTGGCGTTGGTGGTCGTGGTTACCGACCTCAGGAAGGACCCGTTCCTGCGCTACCACGGCTGGCAGGCTCTGTTCGGCATCGCGTGGTTCGTTCTGTGGGTGGGGCTGACGGTGGCCGGCGCGGTGCTCAGCTTCGTCCCGTTTGTCGGGTTCCTGTTCAGCTTCCTGACGGGGACCCTGATGTTCCTGGCCTGGGCCATCCTGTCCGTGGTGTACGCGGTGCGCGCCTACCAGGGCCAGCGGTTCGAGATCCCTGTGGTGGCGGGGCTGTGCCGCCGGTACATGCTGAGCCACGTGTAAGCCCGGCGGTTCGGGAAAGAAGGCCCAGGGATCGGGCGGTGGTGTGAATGTCCGGGCGTGTGTTGCTGCCGCACGCCGCGGCGGTGGAGGAGCTGCCGCAGCTGCTGCGGTCCGCACCCCTCGTTTGGGTCGACCTGCGGGGGCCCGAGGAGGAGGACGTCCGCCTCATGCAGGAGGTCTTCAGCTTCCACCCCCTGGCCATCGAAGACACCCGCAACCAGCGGCAGCGTCCGAAGGCGGAGGAGTACGGCGGCCACCTGTTCCTGATCCTCAACCCCGTGCGGTCCAGCCCCGCCGGCGCGGAGTTCCGGGAGCTGGACGTGTTCGTGGGTCCCAACTACGTGGTCACGGTGCACCCGGGCGACGAACCGGTGGTGGACGAGGCTCGGCGCCGGCTGGACCCGCGTGCGACCCCGGGCCACGTGGTGCACGCCCTCCTGGACGTGGTGGTGGATGGCTACTTCCCCTTGCTGGACGAGGTGGGCGAGGCCCTGGACGAGCTGGAGGAAGCGGTCCTGACCCGGCCGGGCCCGGAGGCGCTGGCCTCTCTCCTGCGCCTGAAGCGCACCCTGCTGGAAGCGCGGCGGGTGGTGGGCCCGCAGCGGGACGTGCTGCACCTCGTGACACGGACCGACCTGCCGTATCTGTCCTCCGAAGAGCTGCGCTACCCCATGCGGGACGTGTACGACCACCTGCTGCGGGTCACGGACATGCTGGACACCTACCGGGACATCCTCACCGGGACGCTGGACGTGTATCTCTCCGCGGTGTCCAACCGCCTGAACCAGGTGGTGAACCGGCTCACCGCGTTCACCGTGGTGATCGGAGTGCTGGCGGTGGTCACCGGCTTTTACGGGATGAACTTCGAGCGCACGTGGCCGCCCTTCGGGGCGCCGTGGGGGGTCCCCTTCGTGCTGGGTGTTATGGCGGGCGCGGTGGGCGCTCTGGCGTGGGGCTTCCGGCGGGCAGGGTGGCTGTAGGCCGGGAGCCTGTGCGTGAAACGCGCAAGGCGCGGAGAGGGCCGCGGTCCCCAAAATCGCGCCAGCGATTCTTGGGTGGTCTACCGGGGTCGGGGCCGCGGCGTCGGGGTGGACTGGGGCACCAGGACCACCGCGATCTCTCCCGGACGCACCAGCCCTAGTTCTTCGCGGGCCAGCCGCTCCACGTAGGCGGGGTCCTGCAGCCGCCGGATCTCCTCCCGCAGGCCACGGTTTTCCGCCATCAGGCGGTTACGGTGGTGCTCCAGCTCGGCCACCTGGCGGGTCAGGTGGTACAGGCGCAGGGCTGCCTGAGCGGAAGAGAAGGCGAACAGGCCGGCCCCGGCGAGACCCAGGGCCCAGACCAGCCGCCGCGGGTGGTGCCGTCCTGCTGCGTCGGTGGACACGACTGCGCTCCGTAGGCGGGCGGCTTCCTCTGGAGCGGTTCGCGGAGATCCCGGTGGTTTCCTGCCTGCAGCCGCGGTACGGGTTATGGGCGGCGGCCGGCCCGCCACACCACCGCCGCGGCCAGGGTGCAGGCCAGCGCGGCGGACGCACCCACCACCACCGGGAGGCGATCCAGGGACCGGAGGAGGGCACGGGGCAGGGGACGCAGAGTGCCCGTGCGGCGCAACTCCCACCACGCGATGCCCACGCGCAGCAAGTAGCCCCGGGTCTCGCGGTACGGCGGTACCCCGTGGGCCGCCACGGGTGCAGGGCCGGCGTTGTACGCCGCGAGGGCCAGCCGCACGTCGCCCCCGAACCGGTCCAGCATGAGGCGCAGATAGCGGCTGCCCGCGTCCAGGTTCGGCTCCGGCCGCCACGCGCACGGGTCTTCGCGGCAGCCCGCGGGCGCAGCCTCGCGCCAGGCGCCGGGCAGCAGCTGCATGAGCCCCCGGGCACCCTTGGGCGACCGGGCGTGGGGCGAGAAATCTGACTCCACGGCCACCACGGCCGCCACCAGGCTCGGGTCCAGGCGGTGGCGCTGCGCGGCTCGGTTGATTTCCTCCGCGAAGGGCAGCCCGTGTACGGGCCGGGGAGGCAGCGTGCGTGCGGCCAGCAGCTCCGCGGCCCCCTGAGGGGCCAGGATGAGCCACCGCCCCAGCACCGCCGTGGCGGCCAGGCTCGCCAAGCAGGCGGCGGCGAGCGCCACGACGCCCGGAGTAAGACTCCTGCCGCGGCCGGGGATCACGGCCGCGTGCGGGCGAACGCGGATCGCCCCGCGAAGCACGCAGCTGGCCCCAGCTCTTCCTCGATGCGCAGCAGCTGGTTGTACTTGGCGGTGCGGTCGCTGCGGGCGGGAGCGCCGGTCTTGATCTGCCCGCAGCCGCAGGCCACGGCGAGGTCCGCGATGGTGGCGTCCTCCGTCTCGCCGGACCGGTGGGACAGGATGGCCGCGTACCCGCCCTCCAGCGCGGTGCGCAGCGTCGCGAAGGTCTCGGTCAGGGTGCCGATCTGGTTGGGCTTCACGAGGACCGCGTTGGCCACGCCCCGCGCCATCCCCTCCCGCAGGCGCGCAGGGTTGGTGACGAACAGGTCGTCGCCCACCAGCTGCACCCGGCCACCCAGGGCCTCGGTCAGCAGCGCCCAGGTGTCCCAGTCGTCTTCTGCAGCCCCGTCCTCGATGGACACCAGCGGGTAGCGGTCCACGAGGTGTTCGAAGTAGCGGACCAGCTGCTCGCCCGTGAGCACCCGGCCTTCGAGGTGGTAGCGGCCGTCCCGGTACAGCTCTGTAGATGCCGCGTCCAGGGCCAGGGCCACATCCTCACCGGGGCGGTAGCCGGCGCGTTGGATGGCGTCCACCAGCGCGTCCAGGGCAGATTCCGCGTTGGACAGGTCGGGTGCGAACCCCCCCTCGTCGCCCACCGCGGTGCGCAGCCCGCGCTCCCGCAGCTGCGCCCGCAGGTGGTGGTACACCTCCACCCCCGCCTGAAGCGCCTCCGCGAAGCTCGCAGCACCCAGGGGGACGATCATGAACTCCTGCAGGTCGAGCGGGTTGTCCGCGTGCACGCCGCCGTTGATGACGTTCATGAGGGGGACGGGCAGCCGGTCCGCCAGCGCGCCCCCCAGGTACCGGTACAGCATCACGCCCTGCTCCGCGGCCGCGGCCTTGGCCACCGCCAGGGAGGTGGCCAGGACCGCGTTCGCACCCAGGTTGGACTTGTTGGGCGTGCCGTCCAGCTCGCATAGCAGCCGGTCCACCGCGGCCTGGTTGGCGGCCTCCTGGCCCAGCAGGTGGGGCGCGATGCGCTCCTGCACGTTCCGCACCGCCTGCCGGACGCCCTTACCGAGGTAGCGGGGGCCTCCGTCCCGTAGCTCCACCGCCTCGTGGGTGCCCGTGCTGGCCCCGGAAGGGACCGCAGCCCTGCCGGTGGCGCCGCTTTCCAGGTGCACGTCCACCTCCACGGTGGGGTTCCCCCGGGAGTCCAACACCTCCCGTGCGTACACCGCCACGATGGACGACATGGCTCCTCCTTCAGGCCTCCTCCGACGGGCCCCGCTCCAGCACCTCCACGAAGCCCGCGTCCCGTGCCCGGGGGTCTTCGGGGACCTTGAGAACCCGGGCCACCACCCTTCGCCCGCCGAAGTCCACCTCGATCACGTCCCCGACCCGGACCCGCGTGGACGCCTTGGCCACGTGGTCGTTCACGCGCACCCGGTGATGGGTGCACAGCCGATCCGCCAGGGTCCGGCGTCGCACCAGCCGGCTGACCTGCAGGAACCTGTCCAGGCGCACGGCTAGACCGTACCAGCGATCGCTGCAGCGATTCCCGGGAACCCCATTCTGGCTCCGCACGTCCCCTGTTTCATCGACAGACTAAAGACTAACCCGCGGAGTGTTTCGCCTCCCGCCACAGGTGCTCCAGCTCGGGCAGGGTGAGCTGCTCCATGCGCTGCCCGCGTTCTGCCACTAGGCGCTCCAGAGACCGGAACCTCCGGGTGAACTTGCCGCAGGCGTCCCGCAGGGCCTGTTCGGCGTCCACCCCCGCGAAGGCTGCCACCTTCGCCACCGTCATGAGGACGTCCCCCACCTCCTCGTGCACGGCCGCGGGGTCCCGGGAGGCCACGGCCTCGTCCAGCTCCGCCAGCTCCTCGTGGACCTTCTCCAGAGCGCTGCGGGCGTCGGGCCACTCGAACCCCGCCTGGGAGGCCCTGTGGTACAGCTTCTGCGCCCGCACCAGGGCCGGAAGCGAGGACGGCACCCCGTCCAGGGCGGAACCCGCGCTGCCCCGCTCGGCTCGCTTGAGGGCTTCCCACCGCTCCTTCACCTGCTCGGGCGTGTCCACGCCCTGTACCCCGCCGAACACGTGGGGGTGGCGGCGCACCAGCTTGTCGTGGATGGTGGCCACCACGTCGTCCACGGTGAACTGCCCGCGTTCGGCGGCGATCTGCGCGTGGAACACCACCTGCAGCAGCAGGTCGCCCAGCTCCTCCCGGAGGCGGTCGGGGTCGTCCGCCTCGATGGCATCCAGGACCTCATACGCCTCCTCCAGCAGGTACGGCCGCAGGGAGGTGTGGGTCTGCTGCCGGTCCCACGGACACCCGCCGGGTCCGCGCAGGGCGGCCATGACACGCACCAGGTCCTCGAAGGTGGGACGGCTCACAGGTGCACCACGACCTTCGCCCGCTTCCGCAGGTCCTTCACCCACGCCTCGAAGGCCTCGCGTCGCTTGTTCTCCCGCAACAGCTCCACCACCTGCGCCCGGGCGGTGTCCCACGTGGCCTTCTTGGCAGGCAGGCGCTCGGTGACCTGGATCACGTGGTAGCCGAACGACGTCTGCACCGGATCGCTTGTCTGCCCGGGGCGGAGGGAGAAGGCCGCCCGCTCGAACTCCGGCACCGTCTGTCCGGGAGCCACCAAACCCAGGTCGCCTCCCCGGTCCCGGCTGCCCGGGTCCTGGCTCAGCTCCCGGGCCAGGCGGTCAAACGGCTCCCCGGCCCGCAGGCGCGCCACCACCACCCGCGCTTCGGCCTCCGTGCGCAGCAGGATGTGCCGCACGCGCACCCGCTCGGGCTCGTCGAAGCCGGCCCGGTGGGCCTCGAAGTACGACCGCGCCTCCTGCTCGCTCACCGCGGGGACCTTCACCTCGCCGAGCAGGCGGCGCACGGTGAGCTCGAACCGCACCCGCTCCCGCAGCTCCGCGCGGGAGATCCCCTGCTGCTGCAGCGCGCGTTCGAACTCCTGCGTGGAGGGGAAGGCCTGGGCGATCTGACGCAGCCGCTCCTCCACCTCCAAGTCCGAGGCCAGTTTGCCCGTCCGCCGGGCTTCCTGCAGGATCAGGGTCCGCTCGATGAGCTGGTCGAGGACGCTGCGGGCGACCTGTGCCCGCTGGCGGGCCGCCTCTCCCTTGGAGAAGTCCACCCCGAACCGTGCGCCGATGTCCCGCACGTAGCGGTCGACCTCCGCGGTGTAGATGGGCTCCCCGTTCACGGTGGCCGCCACCACCGGGGCCCGACGGGCCCACCGCACCGCCACCACGACTCCCACAGCCACCGCGACGACTGCCGCCGCGGCCATCAGCACACGCCAGCGTCTGTCCATGCCCTGCCTCCTCAGGCGGTCACCGGCTGCGGCCTCCTGTGCCGCAACGCCAGCCACGTGTCCAGCACGTCCCGGACCAGATGGAAGGCCCGGTCGTCCGCCTCCGGGGCCCGCACCAGGACTCCTTCTGGGGCCACCTCCACCCGTCCGCGGTACTCCAGGGCCAGCCAGCGAACCTCGTCCCGTGGGAGCGGTCCACGGACCCGCAGGAGCACTCCCCGGTCCTCGCGCACCACCGCAGACACGCCCAGCGCCCGGGCCATCTCCCGCAACGCGGCCACCTGGATCAGGTTGCGGACGGGCTCGGGGAGGGGGCCGTAGCGGTCGACGAGTTCCTCCTCCACCTCCGCCACCTCGCGGAGGCCGCGGGCGGTGGCGAGCTTGCGGTAGACCGCCAGCCGCTCGCGCTCCTGCGGCACGTACGACTCCGGCACGAAGGCGGACACCCGCAGCTCCACCACGGGGTCGGGGGCCTCCTCCACGAACTCGCCCCGCAGGCGGCGAACGGCCTCCTCCAGTAGCCGCGTGTACAGGTCGAACCCCACCGCGGCCATGTGGCCGTGCTGCTCGGGCCCCAGGAGGTTGCCGGCCCCCCGGATCTCCAGGTCCCGCATGGCCAGGCGGATGCCGCTGCCCAGGGCCACGAACTCCCGCAGCGCCTGGAGCCTGGCCTTGGCCTCCTCGCCCAGCTGTGCGCCCTTCGGGTACAGGAGGTAGGCGTAGGCCTGCTGGTCTGCCCGCCCCACGCGGCCGCGCAGCTGATACAGTTGCGCCAGGCCTAAGGTGTGCGCATCCTCCACCAGGATGGTGTTCACCCGCGGGATGTCCAGGCCGATCTCCACGATGGTGGTGCACACCAGGACGTCGTAGCGGCCCGCCACGAAGTCCAGCATGACCCGCTCCAGCTGGGACTCCGGCATCTGGCCGTGGGCCACCGCCACCCGCGCCTCGGGCACCAGGGCCTGCACGCGCCGGGCGGCCCGCTCGATGGTCTGCACGCGGTTATGCACCACGTAGACCTGGCCGCCCCGCGCCAGCTCCCGCCGGATGGCCTCCTGCACCAGCGACTCGCTCCACTCCGCCACGGTGGTGCGGATGGGCAGGCGGGCGTCGGGCGGGGTCTCCATGAGAGACATGTCCCGCAGGCCCACCAGGGACATGTGGAGGGTCCGCGGGATGGGGGTGGCGGTGAGGGTGAGCACGTCCACGGACGCCCGCAGCTGCTTGAGGCGCTCCTTGTGCATCACCCCGAACCGCTGCTCCTCATCGATGATCACCAGCCCCAGATCCTTGAACCGCACGTCCTTCTGCAGCAGCCGGTGGGTGCCGATGACCACGTCCACCGCGCCCGTGGCCAGGTCCTCCAGCACCCGGCGCACCTCCCGGGGGGAGCGGAACCGGCTGACCATCTCCACCCGCACGGGGAAGGCCGCGAACCGGCTGCGGAACACCTGCCAGTGCTGCTGAGCCAGCAGCGTGGTAGGCACCAGCACCGCCACCTGCTTGCCGTCCATCACCGCCTTGAAGGCAGCGCGCACCGCCACCTCCGTCTTGCCGTACCCCACGTCCCCCGCCACCAGGCGGTCCATGGGCCGTGGGGACTCCATGTCCCGCTTCACGTCCTCGATGGCCTTCCACTGGTCCGGGGTCTCCTCAAACTCGAAGGACGCCTCCAGTTCTCGCTGCCACGGGGTGTCCGGCGAGAAGGCGTGGCCACGGGCGGCCTCGCGGCGGGCGTACAGCTCCAGCAGCTCCCGGGCCACCTGCTGCGTGGCCTCCCGCACCCGGCGCTTCTCGCGCTCCCAGTCCGCGGTCCCGAGCCGGTGGATGCGGGGCGGGTGGCCTTCCACGCCCACGTACCGCTGGACCAGGTGGATCTGGTCGGTGGGCACGAAGAGGGCGTCGCCCTCCGCGTACTCCAGGTGCAGGTAGTCGCGCTCCGCTCCGCCCACCGCCTTGCGCACCACCCCGCGGTAGCGGCCGATCCCGTGGTGCAGGTGCACCACCAGGTCTTCCGGGGACAGCTCCGACCACGACCGCAGGGCGGCTCCCTCCTTGGCGATCCGCAGGCGCCGGCGACGGCGCTTCCACCCCAGGATCTCGGCGTCCGTGACCACTACCAGCTGCAGCTCCGGCACCCGGAACCCGCGCGACAGGGGAGCCGTCACGGACACCGCGAGCCCCGGCGCGGGTGCGGCTTCCAGCCGGGAGCATGGGTCTACGGGGACCCCGTGGTCCAGGAGGATCTCGCGGATGCGCTGCGCCTGCGCGCTGGCCACCACCACCCGCTGGCCGGACCGTAACCACTTCGCCACCTCGTCCGCCAGAAGCGCCGTCTGGCCTGCAAACGCCTCCACGGGCTGCACGGGGACCTCGTACGCCCGCCAGCCGTCAGGCGCGCGGTGGTGGGCGCTGGCAGCGAGGAGCCGGCGCTGCGCGGCCGCGGACAGTAGCGCGTCCCACGGGAGGTAGTGTGGTCCATTGTGGGGTTGGCTTTCCGCTTGCCGGGCCGCCCGGTACACCGACCGGACCTGAGCTTCCAGCTCCGCCGGTTCGTCCAGCACCACCAGGGCGTCGGGAGGGAGCAGGTCCAGCAGCAGGGCATCGCCTTCCGGCTCGTGCGCCAGCGGCAGTTCCGCGGACTGCTCGTGGGCCTGGGAGCGCTGGGTCTCCGGGTCGAACCGGCGGATGGAGTCCACCACGTCACCGAACCACTCCAGCCGCCAGGGGAGGTCCGCATCCGGAGGGAACACGTCCACGATGCCGCCCCTGACCGCGTACGTGCCCCGTGTTTGGACGAGGTCCACGCGTTCGTAGCCTCCGGCCTGGAGGAACTGGAGCACGTCCCCCATGGGCGTTTCCTCACCCACCCGCACGACCTTGCGGACCGTCCGGAGGGCCGACGCAGCGGGGACGGGTCGGCAGGCCGCTGCCGCGGGCGCCACCGCCACCACGGCCCGTCCGCCTGCGAGCTCCGCCAGGGCCCGTAGACGCTCGCCCACCACCTCGGGGGCCGGCGGAAGCGGGTCGTGCGGCAGCGCTTCCAGTGGCGGCAGGAACCGCACACGGTCCCGGAGGGCGGGTGCGAGGACTACGAGGTCCTCCAGCAAGCACTCCGCGGACTCGCGGCCGGGCACCAGGACCAACGCGGGACGCTCCGGTTCTCCTGCCAGCAGGTCGGCCAGGAGGAGGGCTTTGCCGCCGTCTGCGGGCACCAGGGCCCACGCCCGGGCGGGCAGGCGCACCAGCTCCTCCCGCAGCGCCCGCAGCCGCGGCCAGCCGTGGGTCAGGTGCAGCAGGCCTTCGAGGGACAACGCGACCTCCTCACTGGGCCAGACCGCCGCCATGGTAGCATGGAGGCCGCGGACGGGGCACGGGAGGAGACGGTGGCGTACTGGATCCTGAAGAGCGAGCCAGAGGAGTGGTCGTGGGAAGACCAGGTGCGCGCCGGGGTGGACACCTGGGACGGGGTGACCAACCCTCAGGCGGTGCGCAACCTGCGCAGGATGCGCCGGGGCGACCTGGCCCTC
This sequence comes from Armatimonadota bacterium, assembly GCA_025060455.1. Classification (GTDB taxonomy): domain Bacteria; phylum Sysuimicrobiota; class Sysuimicrobiia; order Sysuimicrobiales; family Sysuimicrobiaceae; genus Tepidifontimicrobium. The sequence goes on along the minus strand of JANXBY010000047.1, from coordinate 2,228 downwards.
TTCTACCACACGGGGGACGAGCGGAGGGCAGTGGGGATCGTGGAGGTGGTGCGGGAGGCGTACCCGGACCCGCAGGACCCCACGGGCCGGCGCGTGGTGGTGGACGTCCAGGCGGTGAGGCCCCTTCCCCGACCCGTGAGCCTGGCGCAGGTGAAGTCTGAGCCGCGGCTGGCACACCTGGCTCTGGTGCGCCAGCCCCGGTTGTCGGTGATCCCCGTGGACGAGGAGTCGTGGCGCCTGCTGCTGCGGATGGCTGGCTTGTGAGGGTGCGGGCCCGGGAGCAGGGCCCCCGGGCCCGGGGGAGTCAGACGTCGAAGTACAGGTAGAACTCGTAGGGGTGGGGCCGGATGTTCACCTCGTGCAACTCCCGCTGCCGCTTGTACGCGATCCACGTCTCGATCAGGTCCCGCGTGAACACGTCCCCCTCCAGGAGGAACTCGCAGTCCGCCTCCAGCGCGTCGAGCACCGCAGCCAGGGAGCCGGGCACGCTCTTCACCTTGGCGGCCTCCTCGGGCGGCAGCTCGTAGGTGTTCACGTCCAGGGGGCCGAACGAGGACGCGTCCAGCTTGCGGCGCACACCGTCCAGCCCGGCCATGAGCATGGCCGCGAACGCTAGGTACGGGTTGCAGCTCGGGTCCGGCGGGCGGAACTCAATGCGCTTGCTGGCCGCGGACTCCGCCCCCGAGTAGTACATGGGGATGCGCACGCATGCGCTCCGGTTGCGTTTGCTGAAGGCCACGTTCACGGGCGCCTCGTAGTGGGGCACCAGACGTTTGTAGGAGTTGGTGGTGGGGCTGGTGAGCCCCAGAAGCGCGTCCACGTGGGTGAGCAGACCCGCCACATAGTGTAGGGCGAGGGGGCTCAGCTCCGCGTACCCACCTTCCCCGTAGAACAGGTTGCGACCGTCCTTCCATAGGCTCTGGTGGGTGTGCATGCCGTTGCCGTTGTCGCCGAACAGCGGCTTGGGCATGAAAGTCACCGTGCAGCCGTGCCGGCGGGCGACGTTGCGCATCACGTACTTGTACACCATCACCTTGTCAGCCATGCGGACCAGGGTGTCGCGCTCCATGTCCACCTCCGCCTGGCCCGCGGTGGCCACCTCGTGGTGGTGCATCTCCACGGGGATCCCGATCTGCTCCAGGATCAGGGCCGCCTCGCTGCGGATGTCCTGGAAGGTGTCGCTGGGAGGGGTGGGGAAGTAGCCCTCCTTGGGCCGGATCTTGTAGCCAAGGTTCTTGCCCTCACCGTTGCCGCTGTTCCAGATCCCCTCGCGGCTGTCGATGCAGTAGCCCATGCGGTGGGGCGCCACCTCGTACGTCACGTGGTCGAAGATGAAGAACTCGATCTCCGGGCCCCAGAAGCTGGTGTCCGCGATGCCGGTCTCCTTCAGGTACGCTTCGGCCTTGCGGGCCACGTACCGCGGGTCGCGGGAGTAGGGCGCGCGGGTCTCGGGGTCCACCACGTCGCAGATCATCACGAGGGTGGGGACCTGCAGGAAGGGATCCACGAAGGCGGTGTTCGGGTCGGGCACCAGGAGCATGTCGCTCTCCTGGATGGCCTGGAAGCCCCGGATGCTGCTGCCGTCGAACCCGACCCCCTTGGTGAAGGTGGACAGGTCGAGCTGAGAAGCCGGGATGGAGGCATGCTGCCACGTGCCCGGCAGGTCGGTGAACCTCAGGTCCACCATCTGGATGTCCTTCTCCCTGATGAGGGCCAGCACGTCGCTGGGCGTCCTCGGAACCATCGTCTGCACCTCCGTCCGTTGGAGTTTTACGGGTTCTTGAGTCACGAAAACAAAGACACCCCGAGTCCGGGATGGACACGGGGCGTCCTGGCCCGCACGACCAACGCTGTTCAATTGTCGTCCATTTTATAGCACAGCGCGGGGCCGGCCGTCAAACCTCGTCCTCCACCCGCTGCGCCCGACGGAGCAGCCGGCTAGGCAGCACGACCCACGCACAGAACAGCGCGACGAACGACGCCAGCGCGATCCACGCTTCCACGGCCTGACCTCCTTTCGTTCCGAGTCTGTTCGTCCGACGCTCAAGACCCTGCGCCCGCCAGGGCCGGCTCGTGGGTATAGGCGGGCACTCCGTGCTCCGGGATGTCCAGCCCCTGCAGCTCCTCCTCCCGGGAGGCCCGCAGACCGATGGTGGCGCGGATCAGGGCGAACATCACGGACCCAGTGAGGAGGGTCCACGCGGTTACCACGCCCATGCTGATGAGCT
>JANXBY010000029.1 GCA_025060455.1 Armatimonadota bacterium | reverse complement strand
CGGAGGGGCGGGAGTGGAGGGTGGACCGCGACGTGATCGCCCTGTGCCGGTGTGGGGGCAGCGCCAACAAGCCCTTCTGCGACGGCACGCACTCCCGCATCGGCTTCCAGTCGGAGTGCCGGGCGCCTTCGCCGTGAAGCGCTCCACGGTGACCGTCCGCGGGTTGCGGTTGCACTACCGCAAGTGGGGTCGGGGGCTACCCGTGCTGTTGCTGCACGGGTTCCCCCTGTCCTCGGAGCTGTGGGAAGACGTGGCGGTCCGGCTGGAGGACCGCTGCCAGGTGGTGGCGCCGGACCTGCGAGGTCACGGGGACTCTGACGCTCCTCCGGGCCCGTACTCCATGGACGCCCTCGCGGAAGACGTGGTGGGGTTGGTGGACGCACTGGGACTAGACCGGTTCGTGCTGGGAGGCCACTCCATGGGCGGCTACGTGGCCTTTCGCGTGGCAGCCCGGTGGCCGCAGCGCCTGCTGGGCTTGGTCCTCGTGGCCACCCGAGCAGAGCCAGACACCGAGGAGGCCAGAGCGCGCCGCCGGCAGGGGATCGAGCGGATCCGGCGGGAAGGCGGCCAGGCTTTCGTGCAAGACTTCCTCCCGAACCTGGTGGGCGAGCACACCCGCACCCACCGGCCGGAGGTGCTGGCACGGGCGTGGGAGCTGGCCCGCCGAGTGCCGGACCACGTCCTGGTGGCATGCCTGGAAGGCATGATGGCGCGGCCCGACAGCCGGCCGCTCCTCCAGAGTCTGGACCTACCCGCCCTGGTGGTGGCAGGCGAGCAGGACGGCGTCGTGCCCTTGGCTTCTGCGCAAGCCATGGCGGAGGCCCTCGCGAGAGGCCGGCTGGTGGTGGCGGCGGGTGCTGGCCACCTCCCCACCATGGAGGCACCTGAGGTGGTCGCCTCGGCCCTGGCCGACTTCCTGGCCGCTCTGGCCGCCTGACGTTTCAGAGCAGGGCCAGCTGCTGGGGAGCCGAGGGCGGCTGGAGAACCCCACCGGCTTTGAACCGCACCTTCCGCTTGAGCTGCGTGACCCGCAGCGCCACCTCCCGTCGGTAGCCGGACGGAGCGTACCGCCGGGGGTACAGCGCCTGGTACACGCGGACTAGGTGGGGGTACCGGGCTTCCAGGAAGGCCCGGAACGCCTCGCGGGTGACCTCCCCCAGGTGTAGGACGTTGTGGGCGACAAAGTGGGCCCCGCTTTCTGCCGCGGCGCGCACCACCGCCTCCAGGTTGTCCGGGTCGTCCGTGATCCCGGGCAATACGGGTGCCAGCATCACGCCGGTGCGGATGCCGGCCTGCGACAGCCGCTGCACGGCCTGCAGGCGGTGCCGGGGCAGGGCGACGGTGGGCTCCAGCTGACGGGCCAGTTCCGGGTCCAGGGTGACCAGGCTCACGCACACGGTGGCGCCGGCCCTGCGGGCGAGGTCTTGCAGCACGTCCACGTCCCGGAGGACCAGGGGCGAGCGGGTCACGAGGCTTGCAGGCGTGCGGAACTCGGCCAGCACCTGGAGGATGCTCCGGGTGATCCGGTAGCGGGCTTCCGCGGGCTGGTAGGGATCCGTGGCGGTTCCCACCGCCACCAAATCGCGCTTCCAGGAGGGACGCGCCAGCTCACGCCTCAACACCTCCCGTGCGTTCACCTTCACGAAGATCCTGGTGGACCAGCGGCCGACCCCGTCCTCGTCCAGGAACCAGTGGGTGCGCCTCGCATAGCAGAAGGGGCAGCCGTGGGCGCAGCCCCGGTAGGGGTTGACGGACCACTCAAACCCCATCCCGCACACGCGGTTGAGGACGCTCTTGACCCGGACTTCTACGAGCTCGGGTACCACGGCAGCCTAGATGCTAGCGGACAGACGTTCGCCTTTCAACTACCCCGGTGAGGCCACGGTACCGGTGAGCAGAGTCAGGGTCGCCCCGTAGCGGCGCACCATTTCCATGGCGTCCCTGCCTGCGTCCGCCATGGCGGGACTGCGCAACGCCTCCTGGAGGTGCTGCTCGCTGGCGAAGGTGGCCTCGAATATTTGGTAGTAGGGCACCTCCCCTCCCGTGGGCGAGCCGGTCAGGCGGGTGACCGAGTAGGACTCCAGGTTCGGCCAGCGCTTGACCAGCTCCAGGTGCACGGTGCGGTAGTGGTGGTCAAAGCTCTCCACGTCCTTGGGCCAGCCCCACAGGGCGATCAGCTTGGCGGTCATCGCAGCCCCCCCGCGGTTTTGACACCATGCTGTCCCGGAACTGCCTGCGGGTCAACGGTCCGGGGGCACTGGTCCCTAGTAAAGTAGGAGGCAGGGGTGAACCGA
>JANXBY010000008.1 GCA_025060455.1 Armatimonadota bacterium | reverse complement strand
GACCGGAGTGGACGCACCTCTGGTGTACCGGTTGTCGCGCCAGCGGCACGCGCCGGGTAGCCATGTGCGGTCGTGATAAGCGCTGAAAGCATCTAAGCGCGAAGCACGCCCCAAGATGAGGCCACCCACCGGGTCAACCGGGTAAGGCCCCAGGGAGACTACCTGGTTGATAGGCCGGAGGTGGAAGCGCGGCAACGCGTGAAGCCGACCGGTACTAATCGGCCGAGGGCTTGAAGGGAGCGCCCCTTCGGGGGTAGCTGAAAGGAGCCAGGCGGTCCAGCTCTCGCGTGCGGAAGCTTTGCCACGCTGGAAGCAGCCGCGGTTCTGTCAAGGCACGTCCGTTGAGGCTGCCTGCTTCCGGCGGGGTTGCGTTTTGCGGTTTCCCGGTGGCAATGCCGGAGGGGCCACACCCGTTCCCATCCCGAACACGGAAGTTAAGCCCTCCAGGGCCGATGGTACTGCGCTGGCAACGGCGCGGGAGAGTAGGTCGCTGCCGGGAGTCATGTGAGGGGAGAAGCTACAGGCTTCTCCCCTCGCGCGTTTCCTTCGGGGAAGCACGCCCGAGTTCAGTCCCAGGACCAGTCACGGAACTGCTCCCGCAGCTTCGCCTTCTGGAACTTCCCCGCGGAGGTCTTCGGGATCTCCGACGCGAACACGAAGGCGTCGGGAAGCCACCATTTGGGGAAGCGGGGCGCCAGAAACGCCCGGAGCTCCTCGGGGGCGGCGTGTTGCCCCTCCCGGAGGACCACCACGGCCAGGGGCCTCTCGCCCCACCGGGGGTGTGGAATCGCCACGACGGCGGCCTCCTTCACCGCGGGATGGCCCATGAGGGCGTTCTCCAGATCTACGGAGCTGATCCACTCCCCGCCCGACTTGATGAGGTCCTTGGTACGATCCACGATCTTCACGTAGCCTTCCGGGTCGATGGTCACCACGTCCCCGGTCCGGAACCACCCGTCTGACGTCCAGCGGTCCGGTTCTTCCCCTCCGAAGTACGACGCGGCCACCCACGGCCCCCGGACCTGTAGCTCGCCTACGGTGCGGCCGTCCCACGGGACTTCTCCCCGGTCGGAGACGGCCCGGACCTCTACGAGGGGAGCAGGCAGTCCCTGCTTGGCACGGTAGGCGTACCGCTCGTCTTCCGGGAGTGCCGTGAGGGTGCTCTTGAGCCGGCTCACAGTCCCCAAGGGGCTCATCTCCGTCATGCCCCACGCGTGCAGCACGGCGATACCGAGCTCGTCGTAGGCACGGATCATGGATTCCGGTGCCGCGGACCCACCTACCACCACGGTGCGCAGCCGGAGGCGCCACCGGTCCGGCTCCCTGCGGAGGGCATCGAGGACGCCCAGCCATACGGTGGGGACACCCGCGGTCACGGTCACACCCTCGGCCGCGAACAAGTCCAGCAGGCTGACGGGGTCCAGGTGTGGGCCGGGGAACACCTGCTTGCAGCCCAACAGGGTCGCCACGAAGGGGATGCCCCACGCGTTCACGTGGAACATGGGCACCACGGGGCAGACCACGTCCTGATGACTGAGGCCCAGGCAGTCGGGGAGGGCGGCGGCCAGGGTGTGGAGGACCAGGGAACGGTGGCTGTAGACAACGCCTTTCGGACGGCCGGTGGTCCCGGAGGTGTAGCACATGCCCGCCGGCGCGTCCTCCTCGAGGATCGGGTAGTCCCAGTGACCCGTGGCGGACTCCAGCAGGTCTTCGTAGCTGCGGTAGTCCGTGGGCACCGGCCGTCCCGTGAGCGGGACCACGTACACGCACTCGAAGGGGACTTCCCCGCACACCTGCTCCGCCAGCGGCAGCAGCACATCGTCCACTACCAGGAACCGGTCCTGGGCATGACGGGCCACGTACACAAGGTCGGAGGGGTGGAGCCGGAGGTTGAGGGTGTGTAAGACACCGCCCGCGCACGGGACCCCGAAGTACGTCTCCAGGTGCGCGAAGTGGTTCCACATGAGGGTGGCCACCCGATCCCCAGGCCGCAGTCCCTCCCGCAACAGGGCCTCGCCCAGCCGCCGTGCCCTCCGGTAGAAGTCCGCGTAGGTGTACCGGTGCAGGGAACGGTCCGGGAGCCGGGAGACGATCTCCACCGCGGGGAACAGCCGCGCGGCACGTTCCAGGAAGTGCGGCAGTGTGAGAGGAACCCGCATCATGGTGTGCCCCGGGGCCTGCACGGTTCCCACCCCCTCTCGCGGGAAGGGTTCGCCCGCGGGGGCGGCGATCCCTCGTGTCCGACGGTCACGCCAGCAGTTCTCCCCGGTCTAGCGGCGACCGGCCAGCTCCTCCAACAGCCGGCCCAGCGCTTCCAGCTCCCGCTGGAAGCCCGCCAGGTCGCCGCGGCGTAGAAGCTCCTGGGCTTGCCGGTACCGGCGCAACGCCTCCGCGGCCAAGTCCCGAGATCCTCCGGGTGGCGGAGCCGGCGGCTGCGGGGCGGGCTTCTCCTCCAGGACCTGCGCCAGGGCTTCGTCCAGGGTGGCCGCCATGGCCACCCTCGGCCCGTGGGCCACCACCACCCGCCGCAGCTCGGGAAGCTGGCTGCGCTCCGCCTGTAGGAAGATGGGCTCCACGTAGAGTAGGGAGCCTTCCACCGGCACCACCAGAAGGTTGCCCCGGATCACCCGGGAGCCCTGCTGGTTCCACAAGGTCAGCTGCTGACTGATGTACGGGTCCTGGTTGATGCGGGACTCCACCTGCATGGGGCCGAACACCACGCGATCCTTGGGGAAGGTGAACACCCACAGCTCGCCCAGGTGCGGCGGGTCGTTCCGCGCTGCCAGCCACGCCACCATGTTGTCCCGGCGCTGCGGGGTCATGGGGAGGATCAGGACGAACTCCGGCTCCTCCGAGGGGCTTCCGGGCAGGCGCAGCGTCACGTAGTACGGCTCCACCGGCTGCGGCTGGTCTGCGAAGATCTCGTTGGCCACCGCCCACACGTCCTCCCGGTTGTAAAACACCCGCGGATCCCGCATGTGGTAGGTGGCGTACACCTGAGCCTGCACCTCGAACAGGTCCACCGGGTAGCGCAGGTGCGACCGCAGGGATGGTTCCAGCTCCTCCAGGGGGCGGAACAGCCCCGGGAAGATGCGGTCGTAGACCCGGATTACGGGGTCTGCGGGGTCCGCCACGTAGAAGCGCACGTCCCCGTGGTAGGCGTCTACCACCGCCTTCACGGAGTTGCGGAGGTAGTTGAACGGCCCGAAGGGCTGGCTGTACGGGTAGCGGTCCGTGGTGGTGTAGGCGTCCACCACCCAGAACAGGCGACCGTCCGCCACCACCACGTAAGGGTCTCGGTCGTAACGGAGGAAGGGCGCCAGCCGCCGCGCCCGCTCGGGCACCGCGCGGGCGAACAGGATGCGGCTTTCGGGCGTGATGTCCGTGGACAGGAGGATGCGCCAGTCTCCGAACCGGGTGGCGAAAGCCAGGCGGCGCAGCCAGCCCCGCAGGGGAACCCCCGCGCGCCCCTGGTACCGGGTGGTGACGTTTTCGTCGCCCCGCGGGTAGTCGAACTCCGGAACGCGGGTGTTCACGATGGCGTACGTGCGGGTCAGCTCGCCGAAGTACACCTCCGGGCGGTCCACCCGCAGCTCGGGAGCCTCCCACCGGGGCGGCAGGTCGCGCAGCCAAAGCTCCGGCAGCCCCTCCTCCGAGACGCGGTGGACAGGCGCCGCCACCACACCATACCCGTGCGTGTACACCAGGTGCTGGTTCACCCACGTGCGGGCCTGGGGCGGGAGCCGGCTGGCGTCCAGCTCCCGGACCGCCAGCATGAGCTGCTGCTGGCGGCCGCCGATCCGGTACCGGTCAATGTCCACGTCCGCGAAGGTGTAGTACGCCCGGAGGCTCTGCAGCTGGCGGAAGGTCTCCAGCAGCGGCCGGTAGTCCCACAGGCGGATGTTGTCCAGGGTCGTCCGCTGGCGCTGCACGGCACCCGCGGGCAGCCGGTCTTGAGGTTCAAACCGGATCGTGCGCGCGGCGTGAAGCCCGTAGGCCCTCAGGGTGGCGTCGATGTGGGCCCGCAGGTACGGCTCCTCCCGGCTGAGCTCCGCAGGCGCCACCACCAGCTGCTGGACCGCCGCGGGGACCAGCCCCACGCCCACGAACCAGCTGGCCACCATCACCCCGAGGACCGCGGCCGCGAAGTGGAGGGTCCTCAGCCACGTGTTCAACAGTAGGAGACCCGCGCACACCAGCGCCAGCACCACCAGCAGCTGCAGGGCGGGCAGGCGGGCGTGGGCGTCCGCGTAGGTGAGCCCGAAGACCAGCCCGCGCTGGGAGGTGAGCAGCTCGTACGCGTCCAGCCGGAACCCCGCGGCACGCACCAGGAGGAGCAGGCCTGCCAGCAGGGAGAGGTGCGCTCGCGCGCTGGGGGGCAGGCGCAGCAGGCCCCGGAGGCTGGGGCGTGTGGTGGCCGCCGCGAGATAGACGACTACGCAGGCCAAGCCCGCCACGAGCAACCAGCCCCACGCCAGGTGCTGCAGGAACCGCCAGAAGGGCAGCCGGAACATGTAGAAGGACACATCCCGTCCGAAGATGGGGTCCTGCTCGCCGGCGGGGACCGCGTGCAGGAACTGCTGGAAGGACACCCACCGATCGGTGCTGGCCAACCCCGCCAGGACGGCCGCCGCCGCACACCCGACCCCGAGCCATCGGCGCAGGCCGGGGCGGGGGACGTAGCGGGTGCCGTCCAGCCTCAGCTCCACGCGGGTAGGCGGGGGAAGAGCCCGGATGGCCACCCGCAGGTTCATGTACAGCACCGCCCACACCACCGCGGCCACGAAGCTGAACAGTCCTGCCCTGGAGACGAACGGGATCCAGAACACCCCGGGGTAGCCCAGCTCCACGAACCACAGCCAGTCGGTGTACCACCGCGCCACCGTGGGCCACACCACCAGCGCAGCGGCCAGGAATGCCAGGAGGTACGCGCGCCACCTCACGGCCGCTGTCCGCCCTCCCGCTGCCAGCACCTGGCCCGGTACCGGTACACCACTGTGGTTCCTGCTGTGGGGTCAAACCCGTGCGCGCCCTCCGCCAGCCAACGCTCCCGGTAGCTGGCCACCACCACCGTGGCTCCCGGTGGCAGGCCTGCTCGCTCCAGTTCGGCTGCCAGCTCCGCCAGCCCCTGCACCGCGGCGTCCACCTCCCCGGCGTCGGTGGGCACGAACCGTCCCCGGACCATGGTGCCCTGAAGGTCGTACCGGAACTGGAACTCGGGGTGGGGCTTGCGGCAAGCGGCAAACAGGTCGCAGAGGGTCGCCCGGGCGGCCCGCGCCCGGTCGGAGCACACCAGCTCCAGGGTCCGCCGCAGGTCCCTAGGACTGGAGAAGGATCCGAAGGTCAGCAGGACCGCGGCGGGGTCCTGGTGGTCTGCCCGCAGGAACCGCAGAGTGCGGGTGGGTACGAACGCCCTCCAGGCTTCCCGCACCCGGCGCACCGCCTCCTGGGGAAAGGCCGTCTCGTCGTAACCCAAAACCACGGCTGTGGGCTGGTGGAAACGGCGCACGTCCCGATCATACCGTGACTCCGGGCGCGTGCGCAGGCTGTGGTAGGCTAAAGGGCAGGTATCCGTGGGAGGCAGGGTATGGCCACGCGGGAAGAGATCGTGGAGGTGCTCAAGACCTGCTACGACCCGGAGATCCCGGTGAACATCTGGGACCTGGGGCTTATCTACGACATCGCCCAGGAGGACGGCAAGGTCCGCATCCAGATGACCCTCACCGCCCTGGGCTGCCCCATCGGCCCCGTGCTGGCGGAGGAGATCCGGTGGAAGGTGGGGCAACTGCCCGGGGTGGAGGAGGTGGAGGTGGACATCGTGTTCTCGCCGCCGTGGACCCCCGAGCGGCTCACGGAGGAAGGCCGGCTGGCGCTGCAGAGCATGGGTTACCCCGTGTAGGCGGGGGCTGCTGCAGCGAGCTCGGATGGATCAGGAGGTGTCGAACGCGTGGCCGGACGGAAGGACCGTCAGAAAGCTCCCCAGGAGGCCCGGCGGGCCGCAGACCGGTTGTGGCCGTGGGCGTTCGGCGCCATGGTGGTGCTGGGGGTGGCGGTGGTGGCCCACGCCATCCGCTCGCGGCCGCCCTACCCCAGGGCGGGCGCGCACTGGCACGCCCCTTTCACGGTCGAGGTGTGCGGCCGCGCTCTGGCGTTCCCGCCTAGCCCCGGCAACGTGCACACGCACGGGGACGGCGTCATCCACGTGCACCCGGAGACCGACGAGGAAGGGCGTCAGGCCACCCTCGCCACCTTCTTCCGGTCCATCGGCGTGTCGTTGGAGCCCGACACCCTCGTGCTGCCCGACGGCCGCCGGTTCCGCAACGGCGACCGGTGCGGGGACAGACCGGGCCGGCTGCGGGTTTGGGTGAACGACCGCGAAATGTCCGTGGAGGAGTTCCTGCGGTACTACCCACAGGACCGGGACCGGGTGCGCGTCCGGTTCGGGTGAGCAAAGAGGCCGTCTACGCGGAAGCCATCCGGTGGAACAGGGCTTCCAGCCGGGGCCCCAGACGGACGGTGTAGGACCCGTCCTTTAGGTCCCGCAGGTGGTCCGGCAGCGACCACAGCCGCCCCCGAGCCCTCTCCCGGGCCTCCGCGAGGCTCTCCCGCACCGACCGCACGCCGTCCACCATGACCTCCACCAGGAGCGGCTCTGCCCCGGGTGGGCCGGGCTCGTCCGCCAGGGTGATCACGTCCTCGTACAGGACCCCGTCGCGGAACACCCGCCACACCTGCTTGCGTCCCGGCAGGGTCACCTTGCCCGTGCTGCGCTTGATCCGGTAGCCGGCCTGGTCCTCCACCAGCTTGTACACGCCGCCCAGGGCGGGGGCGTCGTAGGAGGTGCCCATCTCCGTGCCGACGCCGAAGCTGTCGATGGGAGCTTTTGCCGCCACCAGCTCGGCGATGCGGTACTCGTTCAGATCCCCGCTGGCCAGGATCTGGACCTCGGGGTGGCCTGCCTGGTCCAGGATGCGGCGGACCTGCCGGCTGAGTTCCAGCAGATCTCCGCTGTCGATGCGCACCGCCCGCAGGCGGTGGCCGCTGGCCCGCAGCTCGTCCGCCACCTGGGCGGCCAGGCGCGCGCCCTCCAGGGTGTCGTACGTGTCGATGAGGAGCACACACTGGTCGGGGAAGTGGCGGGCGTAGGCCCGGAAGGCTTCCAGCTCGCTGTCGAAGGACATCACGTAGGAGTGGGCCATGGTGCCGTACACGGGGATGCCGTACACCATGCCCGCCAGCACGTTGGAGGTCCCCACGCACCCCGCCAGGTAGCTGCTCCGGGCCGCCTTCAGGGCCGCGTCGGTGCCGTGGTCCCGTCGGGGGCTGAAGTCCACCACCGGCCGCCCCTGGGCCGCCAGCACCACCCGAGCCGCCTTGCTGGCCACCATCACCTGGAAGTTCACCTGGTTGAGCAGGAAGGTCTCCACGATCTGGGCCTCGATGCGGGGCGCGGTGACCTGGAGCACCGGCTCCGGGGGGAAGAACACCTCCCCCTCCGGCAGCGCCCGCACGTGGCCGTGGAACCGGAAACGCCGCAGGTAGTCCAAAAACTCCTCGTCGAACAGCCCGAGGCTGCGCAGGTAGTCCAACGCCTCCGGGCCAAACCGCAGCCCCTCCAGGTAGTCCAGGACGGTTTCAAGCCCCGCGTTCAGGAGGAAGGCGCGCTGGGGCGGCAGCGCGCGCACGAACAGGTCGAAGGTGGCGGGCTCGTTTTTCCCCTCGCGGAAGTAGCACTGGGCCATGGTGAGCTCGTACAGGTCCACCAGCAGGCCCACGGTCTCGGGGCTCACGAACTCTCGGCTCCCGCGCGGCATTCTTTCCTCCTGCGCAGACGTCCGGGAAGAATGGTACTCTTCCAGTGGCGGCGGCGCACCCTTGCCCCGCGGACGGAGGGCCGGTAGACTACCGTTCGGCGGGAGCGGGGGCGTGGTGTAGCCAGGTTAACACACCGGCCTGTCACGCCGGAGATCGCGGGTTCAAATCCCGTCGCTCCCGCCAGAAGGGCCTGGGTAGCTCAGGTGGTAGAGCAGGGGACTGAAAATCCCCGTGTCGGGGGTTCGACTCCCTCCCCAGGCACCACGGAAGGCCTCACACTCGTGCCTCTACGGGCTGCACGGTGTTCGCGTCTCGTGATTCCGGGCGCGAACCGGGTTCCACCAACTCCCGGCCTACCGGAACCGGGAAGCCACGTGCGCCCACAGCTCACCGCGGGAGGCGGGGTCGAAGGGCAGGTACGGGACCAGTCGGTGAGCCAGGCCGGAGTAGCGGGCCCGCAGGGCGTCCGGGAGAGTGTTCCGGTCGGCTACCACGGCGAACGCGGCCACCATGTCGTCGGTGACCAGCTGGGCCATGGCGTCCCACCGCCGCGCGGAGGCCAGCTCCGACAGCCGGCGGGCCACGTCTTCCCACCCGTGGAGGGTGAACACCGGCCGGTAGGAGGGCGTGGAGGCGTAGAAGGCGATCTGCGACCGCACGAACTGCACGTCCGCGTCGGTGGTGGCCACGAACACGTTGGCGGTCACCGACACCTCGGACGGACGTCGGCCCGCGCGCGCCGCTCCCGCCTCCAAAGCGGGCAGCACCACCTGTCGGAGGTATTCGGGGCTGTGCAGGGGGTGCACGTGGAACCCCTGTGCCAGCTCGCCCGCCAGCCGCGCCAGGCCTGTGTTCACGCCGGCCAGGTAGATGGGGATCTCTGGGTGGTCCACCGGACCGGGGTTGAAGAAGGGCGACATCAGGTTCAGCCGGTAGTACCGGCCCTCGAACCGCAGGGGCTCGCCCGTCTGCCAGCACCTCCAGAAGGCTCGCACCGCGAGGACCTGCTCCCGCAGCTTGCCCACCACGGAGTCGGGCCAGGGCATCCCGAACCGCCGCTCCACGTGCGCCCGCACCTGCGTGCCGAGCCCGAGCACGAACCGGCCGCCGCCCGCCTGTGCCAGGTCCCACGCGGTGTACGCCAGGGTCGCGGGGCTGCGGGCAAACGCGATCGCCACGGCGGTGCCGAAGGCCAAGCGGCGGGTGTGCTCGAACACCAGAGGGCCGGGCAGGAACGGGTCGTGCTGGGTCTCCGTGCTCCACAGGCACCCCAGCCCCAGCTCCTCCGCGGCCCGCGCCAGAGGAGGGACCTCCCGCAGGGAGCAGGGAGGTAGGGCGGCGTCCAGAACCACACACCCACAGTTCGCCGGGCGGAGGTACAGGCCCTGCCGGAAGCGCCTCTTGCGGCGGCGCGCAGTACACTCAAAGGCGTGGCGGAAGACCTGCTGGTTCTGGCCTCCACCTCACCGCAACGCCGGGCCATCCTGGCCCAGCTGGGGATCCCCTTCGTGGTGATCCCCCCTCCCTTCGAGGAAGACGACGGCCCCAGCACGGACCCTGTGGGGATGGTGCGGTCCCACGCCCGCGGCAAGGCCCACTCGGTGCTTCCCGCGGCGGAGGGCCGGCCGGTGCTCGGGGTGGACACCACCGTGGTGCTGGACGGGCGGACGTGGGGCAAGCCCTCTTCGCCGGAGGAAGCTGCCGCGATGCTGCGGATGCTGTCCGGCCGCACCCACGTGGTGGTCTCCGGGCTGTGCCTGCTGACCGGCGAGTGGGAGGAGCTGCACCACGAGACCACCCGGGTTCACTTCCGGAGGCTGGACGACCGAGAGGTGGAGGCCTACGTGCGCAGCGGCGAGTGGCGAGGCCGGGCGGGCGGGTACGCCATCCAAGGGCGCGCCAGCGCCTTCGTGCGGGCCGTGGAGGGCGACTTCTGGAACGTGGTCGGCCTGCCCGTGCCCTTGCTGGCGGAGTTGCTCTTGCGGCGGCTGCCGGGCGTTTACCCCCCGGGAGCGGGGGTTTGAATCTTCATGCGAGAGCGCGTATACTGATTCGCATGGCGGTCAGGGTCAGCGTCCTGGGAGCGTCCGGCTACACGGGAGGGGAGCTGGTGCGGCTGCTCACCGGCCACCCGCAGGTGCAGCTGGCACACCTCACTGCTTCCCACCATGAGGGCCGGGCCATGGGGGCGGTGTTCCCGAACCTCCGGGGGATGGTGGATCTGACCCTGGAGCCCGCGGAGCTTGCCCGCGTGGGCCGGGACTCGGACGTGGTGTTCGTGGCCCTGCCCCACGGGATGGCCCTCCAAGTGGTGCCGGAGCTGCTGTCCGCAGGGACCCGGGTGGTGGATCTGGGTGCGGACTTCCGGCTCAAGGATCCCGCTGCCTACGCGCGATGGTACAAGCAGGAGCACACCGCGCCCGGGCTGTTGGACGAGGCCGTATACGGCCTCACCGAGCTGTACCGCCCCCGGGTGCGGGGGGCGCGGCTGGTGGCCAACCCTGGGTGCTACCCGACCGCCGCGCTGCTGGCCCTGGCGCCGCTGGCGCAGGCGGGTCTGATCGGCGGACCGGTGGTGGTGGACGCCAAGTCGGGGGTGTCGGGTGCGGGGCGCAGCCCGTCCGCGGCCACCCACTTCGGCGAGGTCAACGAGAACACCAAGCCGTACAACGTGGGCGTGCACCGTCACCAGCCGGAAATCGAGCAGGCCCTGGCGGAGGCGGGGTCGGCCGTGCGGGTGCTGTTCGCGCCCCATCTCGTCCCCATGACCCGCGGGATCCTCGCCACCTGCTACGCCCCCCTGGCGCGCCCGGTTTCCGCAGACGCGGCCCTGGACCTGTACCGGGAGGCTTACGCGGGCGAGCCCTTCGTGCGGGTGCTCGACGACGACCTGCCGCAGACCAAGGCCACCTACGGCTCCAACTTCTGCGACGTCGCGGTGCGGGTGGACGCGGAACGGGGGCTGGCGGTGGCGGTGGCGGCGCTGGACAACCTGGTGAAGGGGGCCGCAGGGCAGGCGGTGCAGAACATGAACGTGATGTGCGGGCTGCCGGAGACCGCGGGCCTGTGGGCTCCGGCGCTGTTCCCTTAAGCCGTCCCCGTCGAGGTGTCCCATGCTCACACAGCCGCGGTGGTGGCAGCGCACGTCGGGTGGGGTGACCGCACCCCAAGGGTTCCTCGCGGCAGGGGTGCACTGCGGGATCAAGCAGCGCAAGCTGGACCTGGCGCTCCTGGTGTCGGAGAGCCCGGCCACGGTGGCCGGGGTGTTCACCACCAACCGGATCAAGGCTGCCCCGGTGCTGTGGTGCCAGGAGGTGGTGCGGCGGGGTGTGGCGCGGGCGGTGGTGGTCAACAGCGGCAACGCCAACGCGTGCACCGGAGAACGGGGCTGGCAGGATGCCCGGGAGATGGCGGAGCGCACCGCGCAAGCCCTGGAAGTGCCTGCCGAGCAGGTGCTGGTGGCGTCCACGGGCGTCATCGGGGTGCCGCTACCCATGGACGCGGTGCGCAGGGGGATCCTGCTGGCTGCCCAGTCGCTGTCCCGCTCCGGGGACGACGCCGCAGAGGCCATCCTCACCACGGACGCCTTCCCCAAGACCTCCGCGGTGGTGACCACCCTCCGCGGGGTGCCGGTGACCGTGGGTGGCATGGCCAAGGGCGCGGGGATGATTCACCCCAGGCTGGCCACCACCCTGTGTTTCCTCACCACGGACGCCACCGTCCCGGCGCCGGTGCTGCAGGCGGCCCTGCAGCGGGCGGTGGCGGCGTCCTTCAACCGCATCACCGTGGACGGAGATACCAGCACCAACGACACCGTGCTGGTCCTGGCTAACGGGCAGGCGGGGGCGCCACCGGTGGAGGGCGGGGAGGAGTTCGAGCGCTTCACCCAGGCCCTCACCACGGTGGCGCAGGACCTGGCGAAGATGGTGGTGCGGGACGGAGAAGGGGCGCAACGGCTGGTGGAGGTCTTGGTGGAAGGGGCCGCGGACGACGCAGACGCGGACCGGGCGGCGTTCGCCATCGCCACCTCGCTGCTGGTGAAGACCATGCTGCACGGCGGAGAGCCCAACTGGGGACGGGTGGTGGCCGCGGTGGGCTACTCCGGCGCGGCGGTGGAGGAACGGCGGGTGGCGGTGTGGTTCGGAGACGTGCAGGTGGTCCGGGGCGGCGTCGCCGTGGAAGGCGTGTCGGACCGGGCGGCGCAGGCCCTCCGGCAGCCCGAGGTGCTGGTGCGGGTGGACCTGGGGCTGGGGCCGGGACGGGCGCAGGTGTGGACGTGTGACATCGGCGAGGAGTATGTGCGCATCAACGGAAGCTACATCACGTGAGGGGAGAAGGGAGCGGTGAGGATTTTGGCAACCCCCGCACACCACCTGGGTCGCTCCCTGGCGGAGGCCCTGCGCTACGTGGCCGCCTGGAAGGGCCGCACGGTGGTGGTGAAGTTCGGCGGGAGCGTGCTGGAGGCCCCGTCCCTGGGCACCCTTCCCCAGGACCTGGTGCTCCTGCAGCAGGCGGGCGTGCGGCCAGTGCTGGTGCACGGAGGAGGCCCGGAGATCACCCGGCTGCTGGACCGGCTGGGCAAGACCACCCGGTTCGTGAACGGCCTGCGGGTCACCGACGAGGAAACCATGGAGGTCGTGGAGATGGTGCTCGCGGGGCGGGTGAACAAACACCTGGTGACCCTCATCCACCGGGCCGGGGGCCGGGCGGTGGGCCTGTCCGGGAAGGACGCGGGGTTGCTGCGGGCACGCAAGCACGCACCCGGCGTGGACCTGGGCCTGGTGGGCGAGGTGGCCCAGGTGGACCCCCGGGTGCTGGAAGTGCTGCTGGACGCGGGCTACCTGCCCGTGGTGGCTTCCCTGGGGCTGGGGCCGGACGGTGTGAGCTACAACCTGAACGCGGACAGCGCGGCGGCAGCCCTGGCGGTGGCGTTGCGGGCCGACAAGCTCATCGTGCTCACGGACGTGGAGGGGATCTACCGGGAGACCGCGCAGGGGCGGGAGCTTCTATCCGAGCTCACCCCGGAAGCCGCGCGCACCCTCATCACCGAAGGCGTGGTGTCCCGGGGCATGATCCCGAAGGTCGAAGCCTGCCTGGCGGCGTTGGAGGGAGGGGTGCCCAGTGCGCACATCATCGGCGGGGAAGTGCCCCACGGGCTGCTGGTGGAGCTGTTCACCGATACGGGAATCGGCACCATGATCCGCAAGCGAGAGCCGGAGGCATGATGGACACCCAAACCGTCCTCGAGTGGTCGGACCGTTACCTGTTCCGCAACTACCGGCGGGCAGCGGTGGCGTTCGTTCGCGGGCAGGGGGCGCGGCTGTGGGATCTGGACGGGCGCGAGTACCTGGACTTCGTGGCGGGGATCGCGGTGACCAGCCTGGGCCACGGGCACCCCGTCCTGGTGCGGGCGGTGTGCGAGCAGGTGGCCCGGTACGTGCACGTGTCCAACCTGTACCACATCCCCGAGCAGGCCAAGGCCGCGCGGCTGCTGGCGGAGCGGTCGGGCCTGGACCGGGTGTTTTTCTGCAACAGCGGGGCCGAGGCCAACGAGGCCGCCATCAAGCTGGCCCGCAAGTGGGCCAAGGCGCACAGAAGCCCTCAGGCGTACGAGATCGTGGTGGCCCACAACAGCTTCCACGGCCGCACCCTGGCCACCGTGGCGGCCACCGGCAACCCGCGCTACCAGCAAGGTTTTGATCCGCTGCCGGAGGGCTTCCGCTTCGTCCCCTACAACGACCTGGCCGCCGCGCAGGCGGCCGTGGGGCCTCTTACCTGTGCGGTGCTCATGGAGCCCGTGCAGGGTGAAGGCGGGGTCATCCCCGCGGACCCGGACTACCTGCGGGGGCTGCAGGACCTGTGCCGGCAGGAGGGGATCCTGTTCATGCTGGACGAGGTGCAGACAGGGGTCGGCCGCACGGGGGCGTGGTTTGCGTTCCAGCGCTACGGCCTCCAGCCGGACGTGGTGACCCTCGCCAAGGGGCTGGGCGGTGGGGTGCCGGTGGGCGCGGTGCTGGCGCGGGAGGATGTGGCGGCCGCCTTCGCGCCGGGCGACCACGGCTCCACCTTTGGCGGCAACGCCCTGGCCGCCGCCGCGGTGTGCGCGGTGCTGGAAACCCTGGAGGCCGAAGGGCTGGTAGACCACGCGGCCCGGGTGGGTGATCGGTTGCAGGCCCAGCTGAGGTCGCTGGCGGAGCGGCATCCCTCCGTGAGGGAGGTGCGCGGGGTGGGGCTGCTGGTGGCGGTGGACCTGGAGGTGGACGCGGGGATGGTAGAGGCTGCCTGTCGGGAGCGGGGACTCCTGGTGAATGCGGTGCGGCCTCGCACCCTACGGCTGTGCCCGCCCCTGGTGGTGTCCGCGGAGGAGGTGGACCAGGCGGTGGAGATCCTCGAGCAGGCCCTGGGAGCCGTCGGCGATCCGGCGGCCGCGGGTGGGGTGGGACATCCCCACGAGAGGAGGTGAGCGGGCGTGGCCAAAGTCCGGAAGGTGGCTCTGGCGTACTCCGGCGGCCTGGACACCTCGGTGATGGTGCCGTGGCTGCGGGAGCGTTACGGCTGCGAGGTGGTGGCCGTGGTGGCCAACGTGGGGCAGCTGGAGGACTTCGAGGCCGTCCGCCAGAAGGCGCTGGCCAGCGGCGCGAGCAGCTGCTACGTGGTGGACGTCCGGGAGACCTTCGCCCGGGACTACATCTTCCCCGCCCTGCGGGCGGGCGCGGTGTACGAGGGCCGGTACCTCCTGGGCACGGCCCTGGCGCGGCCCTTGATCGCCAAGGTGCAGGTGGAGGTGGCGCTGCGCACGGGCTGTGACGCCCTGGCCCACGGCTGCACCGGCAAGGGCAACGACCAGGTGCGGTTCGAGCTGGCCTACCAGGCCCTGGCCCCGCACCTGCGGGTGATCGCACCGTGGCGGGAGTGGGAGCTGCGCAGCAGGGAGGACGAGATCGCCTACGCCCGCCGCCACGGCATCCCCGTGAGCGCGACCCCGGAAAAGCCCTACAGCATCGACCAGAACCTGTGGCACACCTCCTACGAGGGCGGGGTCCTGGAGGACCCCGCGGCCATGGCGCCGCCGGACATGTTCCAGCTCACCGTGGACCCCGCGGACGCCCCCGACGTGCCGCAGTACGTGGAGGTGGGGTTTGAGTCCGGTTTTCCGGTGTCCCTGGACGGGGCGAGGATGAGCCCTGCCTCCCTCATCGAGTCTCTGAACGCGGTGGCCGGCGCCCACGGGGTAGGTCGGGTGGACGTGGTGGAGAACCGGCTGGTGGGCATGAAGAGCCGGGGGGTGTACGAAACCCCGGCGGGGACCGTCCTCCTCACCGCCTTGAAGGATCTGGAGGCGCTCACCCTCGACCGGGACACCCTGCACTTCAAGGAGCTCATCAGCCCCCGCTACGCGCAGCTGGTGTACTACGGGCAGTGGTACTCGCCCCTGCGGGCGGCGCTGGACGGCTTCCTGGAGGTCTCCCACCGGTGGGTGACAGGCACGGTCACCGTGAAGCTGTTCAAGGGCTCCTGCGTGGCCGTGGCGCGATCTTCCCCGTACTCCTTGTACCGCCACGACCTGGCCACCTTCGGGGAGGACGCGGCGTACGACCAGAAGGACGCGGAGGGGTTTATTCACCTGTTCGGGCTTCCCACGCGGGTGTTCACCGGCGTCCACCCGGAGGTCCGGGACCTGAAGGTGGAAGAGCAGGTGTCGTAACCGCGCGCATGGAGGACCACAGGCCCGCAAGACTGTGGGGCGGCCGGTTCGGCGCGGAGCTGGACCGCGCCCTGCACCGCTTCACCGCTTCCTTCCCCTTCGACCGGCGGCTGGTCCGGCACGACTTGGTGGGCAGCCTGGCCCACGCGCGGATGCTGGCGGAGGCCGGCATCCTGGCCGCGGAGGACGCCCGCGCGGTGCTGCTAGGGCTCGCGGGCATCCTGCAGGACGTGGAGGAGGGGCGGTTGGCGGCCCACGGCGAGGACGAGGACGTCCACACCTGGATCGAGCGGGTGCTGCGGGAGCGGGTGGGAGACGCCGCGGGCCGGCTGCACACCGCCCGCAGCCGCAACGATCAGGTGTCCACCGCCCTGCGCCTGTACGTGCGGGACCGCCTACGGGAGCTGGTCACAAAGGTGGTGGGGTTGCAGGAGGTGTGGGTGGAGCAGGCGTCCGCACACCTGGAGGCGTGGATGCCGGGGTACACCCACCTGCAGCGAGCGCAGCCAGTTAGCCTGGCCCACCACCTGATGGCGCACGTCTGGGCGCTGAACGCGGACGCCCGCCGGCTGCAGGCGGCGCACCACCACGCGGGGGTGTCCGTGCTGGGGGCCGGAGCGCTGGCCGGAACCAGCCTGCCCATCCGTCCCGAGCGGACCGCCTGGTGGCTGGGCTTTTCGGTGGTGTCCCCCAACAGCCTGCACGCGGTGGCTGACCGGGACTACGTCCTGGAGGCGGCGTTCGGCGCCGCAGTGCTCCTCGTGCACCTCTCGCGGTGGGCGGAGGAGGTGGTGCTGTGGAGCTCCTCGGAGTTCGGCTTCGTGGAGCTCCTGGACACCGTGGCCAAGGGCTCGAGCCTCATGCCGCAGAAGAAGAACCCGGAGGTGGCAGAGCTGATCCGCGGCAAGGCGGCCCGGGGGGTGGCGGCCCTGTCCGGCCTGCTGACGGTTCTGAAGGGGATGCCGCTCGCGTACAACAGCGACCTGCAGGAAGACAAGGAGATGCTGTTCGATGCGCTGGACACCGCCGCAGGGTGCCTAGAGGCGGCCCGGGTCCTGGCTTCAGGGGTCCGGTACCGGACCGACCGCATGCGGCAGGCGCTCCACGGCGGCTACCTGACCGCCACCGACCTGGCAGACTACCTCGTCAGGCGCGGAGTGCCGTTCCGGACCGCGCACGAACAGGCCGGGCAGGCGGTGCGGGAGGCGGAGGCCCGGGGCTGCGAGCTGTGGGAGCTGCCCCTGGACGTGCTGCAACGCTGCTGTCCCGCGGCGGAGCGAGACGTGTACCACGCCCTGCACCCGGAAGACGCCGCCCGGGCGCGCCGGTCCCTCGGAGGGCCGGCCCCCGAGCGGGTCACCGAACAGCTGGAAGCCGCCCGCCGGGAGGTGGAGACGACCCGGGCGTGGCTGGCCGCCGCTGCAGAGCCGCCCATCTACGTCGCCTACCGGGAGGGGCGACTCCTCCAGGGCTTATGAATCGCGCCCAGCGCGAGCACCTGATCCTGGAGATCGTTGCCTCGCAGCCGGTGCAGACCCAGGAGGAACTGGTGCGTGCCCTGCGCGAGAGGGGGTTGCGGGTCACACAGGCCACGGTTTCCCGCGACGTCAAGCGGCTGGGCCTCGTCAAGGTCCCCGAACCCCAGGGCGGGTACCGCTACGCGCCGCCCCAGGGCCTGAGGGAGGCGGTGGCCCCGGGCGCGCGGGCGAAGCTGCAGGCGGCGTTCCGGGAGTTCGTGACCGGGGTGGACTGGGGAGAGGGGCTGGTGCTGGTCAAGACCCTGGCGGGGAGGGCCAACGCCGTGGCCGCGGCCATCGACGAGGCCCGCATGCCGGAGGTGGCGGGCACCGTGGCGGGTGACGACACCATCCTGGTGGTGGTGCGCCGCGCCCAGGATCGCGACGCGGTCGTGCGCGCCCTGGGCCGGCTGTTAGAATAGCGGGGCAACGGAGGCGCACCGGGTGCGGATCCCAGAACGGTGGCAGCCCGCCGGTTTGCTGCTCGCCCTCGCGGTGGCTCTCGCCGTGGTGGGCTGTTTACCGTACTTCACCCCCTCAGTTCCCCTTCACGTGGGAGCCGTGAGCCCCCAGGACGTGGTGGCCCCCCGGACGGTCGAGTTCGTGGACTGGGAGCGCACACAGGCGGTGAGGGACGAGGTGGCCGCGGCAGTACCCGTGGTGTACCGGACGGTCCCCGACGCCCTGGAGCGGGCAGAGCGTGAGGCCCGGGGTCTGCTGGAGGCGGTGCTTGCGGTGCGGGCGGACCGGGCGCTCATGCGCGAAGCCCGCCGGCAGCGGCTACAGCGGCTGGGCCTGCAGGGGGACGCCCTACAGGCGGCCCTGCAGCTGGACCGGGCGCAGCTGGTGAGCGCCGGGGAGGCGGCAGTTTCGGCCGCGTACCGCCTCATGGACAGGCCGTTGAGGCCGGAGGATCTCGACGGCGCTCGGCGGCAGCTGGACCCGGTGCTGCGGGAAAAGGGGGTCCGGGGCCAGGCCCTGCCCTTCGCCCGGTGGTTGGCGGACCGCGCCCTACGGCCCAACCTGGTGGTGGACGAGTCGCAGACCCGCAGGGCCCGGGAAGCGGCCCGGGCCGGGGTGGAGCCGGTGCGTGTGAGGGTGCTGAAGGACGAGGTGGTGGTGCGCCGCGGCGAGGTGGTCACCGCAGAGCAGATGCGCAAGCTGCGGGCCCTGGGGCTGGCCTCGGGTCCGTGGCCGTGGGACAAGATCGCGGGCACGGTCCTGCTGGTCTCCTTCGTGGTGGCCACCTTGGGGGCTTACCTCAGCCGTTTCCAGCCGGAGGTGTGGTCTAGCTCCAAACTGCTATCCCTGGCGGTCCTCCTAGTGTGGCTGGGGGCGGCAGGCACGCGGCTCGTGGCCTCCACCTTGCACCCGCTCCTGGTTCCGACCGCGGCGGTGGCCATGCTGCTGGCGGTGCTACTCAACCCCCGCCTTGCCGTGTTCGCCGCCGGGGTGCTGGCAGTGCTGGCGGGGAGTTTGGGTACCCAGGATCTGCGCTTGGTGGCGGTGGCGTACGCGGGCGCGGTGGTGGCCACCTTCAGCGTCCGCCGCATCCAGCGCCGGACGGACCTAGCCTACGCGGGGCTGTTCGTGGGCGCGGCCAACGCGGCTGTGTCCCTGGGGGCGGACCTGCTGGCCGCCACACCCCTCGGGGACGCGGTGCTGAACGCCGGGGTGGGGGTGGCGGGTGGCGTGCTGTGCGGGGTGTTGGCTACGGGCGCCCTGCCGTACCTGGAGGACGCGTTCGGGCTGGTCACGCCCATCAAGCTGCTGGAGCTGAGCAACCCCAGCCACCCGCTGTTGCGCCGCCTGCAGCTGGAGGCGCCCGGGACGTACCACCACACCGTGGTGGTGGCCAACCTGGCGGAGGCGGCGGCGGAGGCCGTGGGAGCCGACCCGCTTCTGGCCCGCGTGGGCACCTACTACCACGATGTCGGCAAGCTGCGGCGGCCGGGCTTCTTCGTGGAAAACCAGGTGGGCGGGCAGAACCCCCATGACCGCATGACGCCCACCCTGAGCGCGCTGGCGGTGGCGGCCCACGTGCGGGACGGGCTCGAGCTGGCGCGCCAGTACCGACTCCCGAAGGCGGTGGCGGACTTTATCGCCCAGCACCACGGGACCAGCCTGATGGCCTACTTCTACCACCGGGCGGTGGAGCAGCAGCAGGGGCCCGTGGACCCGGAGGCCTTCCGCTACGAGGGCCCGAAGCCGCAGACCCGGGAAGCCGCCATCGTGATGCTGGCGGACAGCGTGGAGGCGGCAGCCCGATCCGTCCAGAACCCCACCCCCGAGCGGATCCGGGACTTGGTGCGACGCATCGTGCACGAACGGCTGGAGGACGGCCAGCTGGACGAGTGCGACCTCACCTTCCGAGATCTGGAGCGGATCACCCAGGTGTTCACACGGCTGCTGGTGTCCATGTTCCACCCGCGCCTGGAGTACCCGGAGGTCAGCCTTGAGGCGCACCGCCGCCGCAGGCAGCGCCGTCTCGGTACGTTCCCTGTACCGGGCCAGAGGCCCCGTGCGGGCCCGTGACCTGGCACGGGCCGCGCGCCGCGCGGTACGGCTCACCCTCAGGGACCAGGGAGTTACCGGCCCCGTGGAGGTGAGCGTGCTGCTGGCCGACGACGCCACCGTGCGCTCCCTGAACCGGACGTACCGCGGCGAGGAGCGTACCACGGACGTTCTGGCGTTCCCCCAGAACGGCCAGGGGGGGATGTTGGGCGACGTGGTGATCTCCGTGGAGCAGGCGGCCCGACAGGCCCGCCGAGCCCGCCACTCCCTGGCACGGGAGGTGGCGCTCCTGGCCATCCATGGGACCCTGCACCTTCTGGGCTACGAGGACCACACACCGCCTGGCCGCCGGGCCATGTGGGCCGCGCAGCGGCGGCTGCTGCGCGCGTGGGCCCAACAGGGGACGCGGCG
This sequence comes from Armatimonadota bacterium, assembly GCA_025060455.1. GTDB lineage: Bacteria > Sysuimicrobiota > Sysuimicrobiia > Sysuimicrobiales > Sysuimicrobiaceae > Tepidifontimicrobium. The sequence continues at coordinate 63,605 of JANXBY010000008.1, read as the reverse complement.
GTGAACCGCACGGTGGGCGAAGCGTTCCGGGCCGCCGGTTTGGGGCTCACCCACGCGTGGCGGACGCAGCGGAACTTTCGGTTGCAGTGCGCGGTTGCGGCCGCGGTGCTGGCCGCCGCCCTGTGGGTGGACGCCTCCGCGGTGGAGGTGGCGGTGCTGTTCTTGGCCTGCGGTCTGGTGCTGGCCCTGGAGTTGGCGAACACCGCGGTGGAACTCCTGGTGGACGGGCTCTGGCCGCACCGGTCGGAGGTGGCCGGCCGGGTGAAGGATGTGAGCGCGGCGGCGGTGGTGGTGGCCGCGGCCGCGGCAGCCGGGGTGGGCGCCGTGGTGCTGGGCCCGCCCCTACTGGCGCGGGCGGGGTTGCACGGGGCATGGGTCAAGGTCGCGGTAGCCGGCGTGGGGGCGCTCGCGGCAGCCGCGGCAGCCACCTGGCGCGCTTTGGGCGCCGGACGTCTTCGGTTGAGCAGGCGTCCGGAGCCGTGGTAGAATGCTGGCCGGCGGAGCGCCCCGCCCCCACCGCGTACAAAGGTGGGTGTCCTTAGGAGGAACGCCTTCCGTGGAAGATACGGGCAGTAGCCTGGGACGGTTTGTGCTCTTCGCCGTCCTGGCCGGGGTGGCTGCCTTCTTTTCCCTCGCTGAGGTCGCGCTCCCGAGGGCCAACCGCCAGCGGTTGCGGCAGTTGTCCGAGCAAGGGCAGCTGAGGGCGGCAGTGGCGCTGCGGCTGCTGGAGGTGCCCGCCCGCACCCTGAGCACCCTACGGGCCGGACACGCCCTGGCGAGCGTGGGCGCGGCCGTGGTGTTGGCCAGCGAGCTGGTGGCCCGCTGGGGCGCCGTGGGAGCGTGGCTGGCGTTTGCGGCCTCCGCGGTGGTGCTGCTGGTGGTGGCGGAGGCGCTCCCGCGGACGGTGGCCGTCCGGTGGCCGGACGCGGTCGCCCTGTGGTGTGCGGTGCCCGTCCGGGTGGTCGGCTGGCTCGTGGCGCCTCTCGTGGCCCTGGTGGGGATGGTGGCGCGTGGAGTGGGTTGGCCGCTGGGCCTGCGGGTGTCGCCGCACGCTCCCTTGAGCCAGCAGGAGGACCTGGACCTGCTGGCCCGCATGGAGGAGGCCAACGGCGGCCTCGCGGAAGGCGAGCGGGAGATGATCCACTCCATCTTCGAGTTCCGGGAAACCCTGGTGCGGGAGATCATGGTGCCGAGGGTGGACGTGGTGGCCGTCCGCCACGACGCACAGCTTCCGGAGATCGTGGAGCTGGTCCTGGAGGAAGGGCACTCCCGGATTCCCGTGTACCGGGAAACCATCGACCACATCGTGGGCGTGGTACACGTCAAGGATCTGTTCCGCTACCTCCGGGACGGCCAGGCCCAGGTCACCGCGGAAGAGGTCATGCGCCCCGCCTACTACGTGCCGGAGACCAAGAAGGTAAGCGAGCTGTTCCAGGAGATGCGGCAGAACAAGATCCACCTCGCCGTGGTGGTGGACGAGTACGGAGGCACCGCGGGCCTGGTGACCATCGAGGACGTCCTGGAGGAGATCGTGGGAGAGATCCGGGACGAGTACGACGTGGAGGAGCGGGAACCCCTGGTCATGCTGGACGAGCACACGGCTCTGGTGGATGCCCGGATGCACCTGGAGGAGGTCAACGAACGGCTGGGCCTGGACCTGCCGGTGGGCGAGGTGGACACCCTCGGCGGGTTCGTGTACAGCCGTGTGGGGCACGTGCCCCAGCAGGGGGAGCAGATCACCTACGACGGCGTGACGATCCGCGTGGAGGAGCTGGAAGGCCAGCGCATCGCGCGCCTGCGGGTACAGAAGCTGGCCCCGCGGGACGCGGAGCCCGCACCGCGGTGAGGGAGCTGGATCGGGGCACCGCACAGGCTCTGGCCCGGGCTGCCCGGCGCGCGCGGCAGTTCGCCTACGCACCGTACTCCCGTTTCCGGGTGGGCGCCGCGGTCCTGGACGACCGCGGGCGGGTGTACACCGGATGCAACGTGGAGTGCGGGTCGTACGGGCTGTCCAACTGCGCGGAGCGGGTGGCCATCCACAAGGCGGTGTCCGAGGGCGCGCGGCGGGTGGTGGCGGTGGCGGTGGCCGGGCCAGACGGGCGCGAGCTCGCGCCGTGCGGGGCGTGCCGGCAGGTGATGGCGGAGTTCGGCACTCAGTTCGTGGTCCTGACGCGGCAGGGCCGGGCGCGGGTGTACTCCTTCCCCGACCTGCTGCCCCGGGCCTTCCGCAGCCCCCGGGAACACCGGTCGTGACCGAAGGCACCACGGCCGTGGTCCAGCCCACAGGGCCGCAGCAGGGGATGCCCGGGCACCGCTCCGGGTTCGTGGCGCTGTTCGGCCCTCCCAACAGCGGCAAGTCCACGTTGCTGAACGCCCTGGTGGGTGCCAAGGTGGCCATCACCACACCCGTGCCCCAGACCACGCGAAGCCCCTTGCGCGGGATCCTCACGCTCCCCCACGCGCAGGTGGTGTTCGTAGACACCCCGGGGCTGCACCGCCCCCGTCACAAGCTGGGCGAGCAGATGGTCCGAGAAGCCCGCAAGGCCCTGGAGGACGTGGATGTCGCCCTGCTGGTCCTGGACGCCTCCCGGACGCCCGGGGAGGAGGCGGAGGAGGCCGCACAGGCCGCTCGAGGGGTGCGGGTCCCGCTGCTGGTGGCCCTGAACAAGCGCGACGTGGCCACCGAGGAGGACATGGGCACGTGGGAACGGTGGCTGGCACAGCGCCTGCACCCCGAGGAGGTGTTGCGCACCAGTGCGCTGCGGGGCGACGGGCTGGACGGGCTGGTAGAGGCCCTGGTCCGGCGGCTACCGGAAGGGCCACCGTACTTCACCGCGGACGACCTGACGGACCAGCCGGTGCAGGCCCTGGTGCGGGAAATCATCCGGGAGAAGGCCATGGAGCTCACCCGGGAAGAGGTGCCGCACGCCATCGCGGTGGAGCTGGAGGAGTTCCGGAAGGCGGAGGAAGGCGGCGTTACGTACATCCGGGCCACTCTGCACGTGGAGCGGCCGTCTCAGAAAAAGATCCTAGTGGGGGCGGGCGGACGGGTGATCCGGGAGATCGGCCGGCGCGCGCGGCCGGAGGTGGAGGCGTGGGTGGGCGGGCCGGTCTACCTGGACCTTTGGGTGAAGGTCACCGAGGACTGGCGCCGGAAGGAGGGCTTCCTCCGGCGGCTGTACCCTCAGCGCTGAGGGGCCCGGGCCCTGCCACCCTCAGTACGCGCTCCAGCGGGCCTTGCGGAGCTCCCACAGGTCCTCGTTGGCCTTCAGGGCGCAGTACAGCCACACGAAGGGCGCCAGCAGCCCTCCCGTGAGCAGAACCACGGCGGTGAGGGCGCAGAAGTGCGCCCACAGCCCCCGCCACAGGTACCAAAAGGGCCCCAGCAGGGCGGCGGCCCAGTTCCACGAAAGGCGCGCGGGCGGGTTGTGGTCCCCCACGTCCAGGACCAGGTCTGGCCGCGGGATGGGGACTTCGCCGGACAGCTCCCGGTCTACCTCTTCGACTGCCTGCTGCCAGGTGAGGGCACCCAACCGCCACGCCACGTACACCGCGCTGCCCATGAGGAACAGGGCCAGCAGCACTCCGACAACCGCCGCCATGCCGACCTCCCGACAGACGTCCGCGAACCATTTTTGCACCTGCAGGCCGCGTGGGTCCAGGGTGCGCGCAGGGACAGGCCCGGGGATAATCGAGGGGATGATCCGGGTGCGTCGGGTGTACGACCCACCCGAACCCTCAGACGGGTTCCGGGTCCTGGTGGACCGGCTGTGGCCGCGGGGGCTTTCCGAGGAGGCGGCCCGCGTGGACCTGTGGGCCCGGGAGCCGGCTGCCAGCGACAGCCTGCGGCGGTGGTTCGGTCACGACCCACGCCGGTGGGAGGAGTTCCGGCGCCGGTACCACCAGGAGCTGGAGCAGCACCGGGAGGGGGTGGCGTAGCTGGTGCAGCGGGCCCGCGCGGGCAACGTGACGCTGCTGTTCGCGGCCCGAGACAGCGGCACAACAACGCCCTGGTCTTGGCGGAGTACCTGCGCGAGCAGCTGGCTAGCCAACCCTGCTAACCGCTCCGGGTGCGGCTGCCGGTTTCTTGACCCCGGAAGCCTTCAAACCTAGAATCGCAGGTGGTTGGGCGGGTGCCCGAGCGGACAAAGGGGGCTGACTGTAGATCAGCTGGCTGCACGCCTTCGGAGGTTCGAATCCTTCCCCGCCCACCAGGTGTGCGCGCCCGAGGCTGTTTCGGGGGCGGGAGTAGCTCAATGGTAGAGCCCCAGCCTTCCAAGCTGGTGGTGCGGGTTCGATTCCCGTCTCCCGCTCCAGCCCACCCCACCGGCTGGGACGGGCGCGTGGCCGCTTCGGGCACGGTTCGTGCAACGCCGGCTTCGGCGGGGACTCGGGTGCGGCGCAGGACCTTCGCCGCCCTGATCCTGCTCGCCCTGGCCGGTTTGGTGCCCACGCAGCCTGCCGCATCCCAGGACGACCCGCTCCTGCGCCAGGCGGTGGCCAGCTTCTTCCGGGACGCCCGAGTCCTCCGGCTGGATGCGGTCCCCGACCTGTACGAAGGCGGCTACGCCCGGGTGACCATATACGCGGCCCGGGCCGCCCTGACCGGCGGCTTCCGGGTGGACGAGGCGTGGGTGAGGCTGGTGGGTGCCAGCTTCAACCCCCAGGCCCTGCGGCGGGGACAGTTCCAGCTGGACGGAGTCCGCGACACCGCCCTCCACCTGCGGGTCACCTTTGACAGCCTGGAGCTGTTCTTCTCCCAGCTAACCCCGGGTCAGCGCGTGCGCCTGTGGAGCGAGCGGGGTTGGGTGTACGGGCGGGGCGTGGTTCCTCTCTGGGGAGCGCAGCTGCCGATGGACCTGCGGGGCGTGTTCGTGGTGAACGGAGGCCCCGAGCTGTACTTCCGGGTGGACCGCCTGCGGGTCAACGGACTCCCGGTGCCGGAAGCGGTGGTGAAGGAGCTGGAGCGGCGCTTCAACCCGGTGGTCACCCAGAAGGACTGGCCGGTTCGGTTCAACCTGCGGGCGGTGGTGGTCAACGCGGACGACGTGGTGGTGAGCAGCGACCCGCAGGCGGCCTGCCGCGTCTGTGCGGACTTCGCCCCCGCACCCCGTGGGCCCTGAGGGGTCCCCCTGTGGTAAGGTAGGGTTCGGTTGCCCGGCGTCGGGCAGCGCACCCGCGCCTTTCGGAGGGAGCCTGCAGCATGGCCGAGATCCTGGACGGTCGCGCCCTGGCCGCGCGCATCCGCGACGAGGTCCGCCGGGAGGTGGAGGCGTTCACCGCTCGGCACGGCACAAGCCCCGCCCTTGCCGCCATCCTGGTGGGCGACGACCCTGCCTCCGCCCTGTACGTACGGAACAAGGCCCGCGCCGCAGGACAGGTTGGCATCCGGTCGGAGACCTTCCACCTTCCCGCCCACACCACGCAGGGAGAGCTGCTGGAGCTGGTGGACCGTCTGAACGGGCGGGAGGATGTACACGGCATCCTCCCCCAGCTGCCCTTGCCCGAGCAACTGGACCCGGAGGCGGTGTTCGATCGGCTGGACCCCCGAAAGGACGTGGACGGCCTGAGCCCGTACAACATGGGCCGTCTCAGCCTAGGTAGGCCGCAGCTGGTCCCGTGCACCCCGCTGGGGGTGCTGGAGCTGGTGCGCTCCACGGGCGTACGGTTGGCGGGCGCGAGGGCGGTGGTGGTGGGGCGCAGCAACCTGGTGGGCAAGCCCACGGCGCTGCTGCTGCTGGCGGAGCACGCCACCGTCACCCTGTGCCACTCCCGCACCCGGGATCTGGCAGGCCACACACGCCAGGCGGACGTCCTGGTGGTGGCGGTGGGCAGGCCGGGCCTGGTGACCGCGGAGATGGTGAAGCCGGGCGCGGTGGTGATCGACGTGGGGATTACGCGCCAGGGCGACCGGATCGTGGGCGACGTGGACTTCGAAGGTGTGCGTCAGGTGGCGGGCTGGCTCTCCCCGGTCCCGGGTGGCGTGGGCCCCATGACGGTGGCCATGCTGCTGCGCAACACCCTGGAGGCGGCGAGGCTGCAGGTGGAGGGAGGTGCCCGGTGAGGGAAAGCTGGTCGTACGTCCAGGCCCTCGATTGGCTGGAAGGGCTGCTGAACTACGAGCGCACCGCCATGGCCTACGCGCAGATCAAGCTGCAGCGGATCCAGGCCCTCCTGCGCCGCGTGGGCGACCCGCAGGACCATCTCCGGACGGTGCTGGTGGCGGGCACCAAGGGCAAGGGCTCCACCGCGGCCATGCTAGTGTCCATTCTGCAGGCCCACGGCCAGCGGGTGGGGCTGTACTCCAAGCCGCACCTGGAGGATTACCGGGAGCGGATCCGGATCAACGACGCCCTGATCCCGGAGGAGGCGGTCGCCCGGCTGGTGCAGGAGACGGTCCCCGCGGTGGAGGCGGGCGACGCGGACCCGTGGGGCAGGCCCACGTACTTCGAGGTGTCCGTGGCCCTGGCCGTGCGGTACTTCGTGGACCAACGGGTGGACCGCGCGGTCCTGGAGGTGGGGATCGGAGGCCGCCTGGATGCCACCAACGCCTGCCACCCGGAGGTGTCGGTGATCACGCCCATCTCGTACGACCACACGGATGTGCTCGGGCGCACGCTGCGGGAGATCGCGGGGGAGAAGGCCGGCATCATCCGGCCGCGAGGGCTGGTGGTGTCGGCGCCGCAGCTGCCCGAGGCGGACGAGGTGCTGGAGGAGACCTGCCGGCAGCTGGGAACGCGGAGGGTGCGGGTGGGCGACGAGGTGGCGTTCTCGGTGGACCGGAGCGACCTCACAGGGGTGTGGCTGTCGGTACAAACCCCCCGCGCTCGCTACCCGAATCTAGGGGTCCCGCTGCTGGGCCGCCATCAGGCCACCAACGCTGCGGTGGCGGTGGCCACTGCGGAGGCGTGGCTGGCTCTGGACGGAGGGAGGCTGGACCCTGAAGCGGTGCGCGCGGGCCTGGCGGCGGTGCGGTGGCCGGCGCGGCAGGAGCTGCTGGCGGAGCACCCGTGGGTGCTGGTGGACGTGGCCCACAACCCCGCTTCCATGCGCGCCCTGGGGGCAACCCTAGAAGAGCTGTTTGCGGGCCGGCGGGTGGTGCTGGTGCTGGGCATGGTCCGGGGCCACGAGCTCCGGCCGACCGCGGAGCAGATCGTCCCACTGGCCGACGAGGTGGTGGTGACCACACCGCACCACGTCCGGGCGGTGCCGGCTCAGGAGCTGGCGGCGGTCCTGCGCCCCATGCACCCGCGGGTCCACGCGGTGGATGGCTGCGAGGACGCGGTGGCCCAGGGGCTGGCACGGTGCGGGAGCGAGGACGTGTTGGTGGTGACCGGCTCCTTCTTCGTGGCGGGTCCCGCGCGACGGTGGCTGGTGGCACGCGTGCCCACCGCACGGGTATCCTTAGGGGCGCGTGCGTGAACACCGCCTCGGGAGCGCGCAGGGCTGTGGTGCGGAGTCGTCGTGTGGGTAGACGTCCTCGTCGAACGCATCTGTGAGGAGCGGTCCGCGCCGTACGTGGTGAACGACGCGTGGACACCCTCCGGTCCCGCGCACGTGGGGTCCTTGCGGGGGGTGATCCTGCACGACGCGGTGGCGCGCGGGTTGCGGGAGCGCGGGTATCCCGTGGAGTTCCTATACGGGTTCGACGACTTCGACCCGCTGGACGGGATTCCACCCTCCGTACCGGAGGAGGCCTACCGCCCGCACATGGGGAAGCCCCTCTGCGACGTCCCCTGGCACGAGGGAGACGCGCGGAGCTTCGCGGACCACTTCGCCGGCGAGTTTGAGTCCGTGTTCCGGGCGGTGGGCTGCGAGCCGCAAACCTACCGCACCAGCCACCTGTACCGGAGCGGGGCGTTCGACCCGGCCCTGCGCACCGCCCTGGACCGGGCTGCGGAGATCGTGGCCATCGAACGGGAGATCACGGGCAGCCGGCGCGCGGAGCGCCACCCGGTGCAGGTGTTGTGCGAGGCGTGCGGCCGCATCGGCACCACGGTGGTGTTGGGTTGGGACGGGCAGCAGGTGACCTACGAGTGCCGGCCGTACAAGGTGACCTGGGCCCAGGGGTGCGGCCACCGCGGCCGCCGGGTGCCCTTCCGGGGAGGCGCGAAGCTCGCGTACCGCACGGAGTGGGCCGCGAAGTGGGCGCTGTTCGGGGTCAAGGTGGAGGGCGCCGGCAAGGACCACATGACCCGGGGCGGCAGCCACGACACCGCGTCGGCGGTGGCCCGGAGGATCTTCGGGGTGGAGGTCCCGTTCCCCATCCCGTACGAGTTCTTCCTCCTGGGCGGGAAGAAGATGGCCAGCAGCCGGGGCGGGGTCGGCGCCCGGGAGCTGCTGCAGGTGCTGCGGCCCGAGCTCGTGCGGTTTCTGGTGGTGCGGGCCTACTACCGGACCGCCATCGACTTCGACCCCAGCGGAGACGCCATCCCGCGCCTGTACGACGAGTACGACCGGGCGGCGGCGGCGTACTTCGGGCAGCTGCCCGCCCGGACGCCGGGCGAGGTGCAGGACGTGCGCGACCTGGCCAGGACCTTCCACTACGCATGGCTCAAGCCCACCCCTCCGCAACCCTTCGTGCGGCCTCGGTTTTCGAAGGTGGCCTTCTGGGTGCAGATGCCGCACGTGCGGGTGGAAGAGCAGGTGGAGCGGGAAAAAGGCGGCCCCCTCACGGACGCGGACCGGGAGGAGCTGGGGGCGCGGGTGGAGGACGCGCGCCGCTGGCTGGAAAAGTGGGCTCCGTCCCACTACCGCATCGCGGTCCGCGAGGCCGTGCCCGCGGAGTGCGCGGACCTCACCGCCGCGCAGCGGGAGTTGTTGGCCCGTCTGGCGGACCACCTGGAGGGCGCTGCCCTCGAGCCCGAGGTGGTGCAGGCTGCCATCCACACCCTGAAGGCGGAGCTGGGCCTTTCGGCCAAGGAGGCCTTCGGGGCGGTGTACGTGGCGTTCCTCGGCAAGGACAGCGGGCCGCAGGCCGGGGCGCTGCTGGCTACCCTGGGGCGGGAGTTCGTGGTGCGCCGCCTGCGGGAAGCTTCCGGCCGGCAGCCGGTCGGCCATGGTGTGTAGGGCTCCTTCCGCGGCACCGGTTACCGTCCTGTGCACCGCCCGGGTGCAGCCGCACCACGTGGACAGTGTCCGCAGCTGCGGCCGAGGGGTAGAGGTACGGGCGGTCCGGCGGGAGGAGGTGGAACCGCACCTGCCCGAGGCGGACATCCTGGTCACCTGGGCGGTTCCGGACGCTTGGGTGGCGAGGGCCGCGCGGCTGCGGTGGGTGCACGTCACGTCCGCGGGGGTGGACCACCTCTTGGGGGGTGCCCTGTGGCGGTCAGAGGTGCTGATCACCAACAGCCGGGGCGTGCATGCGACCCCCATGGCCGAACACGTGCTGGGTTGGCTCCTCATGTTCGCCCGCAACCTGCACGTGCACCTGGAGCACCAGCGCCACCGGCGGTGGCAGCGGGAGGAGGGTGGCCAGCTGTCGGCCAGCACGGTGGGGGTCGTGGGGCTGGGGGCCGTGGGCAAGGAGGTGGCGCGGCTGTGCAAGGCCTGCGGGGCGCGGGTGTTGGGCCTGCGGCGGCGTCCTGAACCGGTGCCGTTCGTGGACCGGGTGGTGGGTCCGGAGGGGCTGCGGGAGCTCCTGGAGAGCTCGGACTACGTGGTTCTGGCCTTGCCCCTGGTCCCCTCCACCCGGGGCCTCGTGGGGCGCGAGCAGCTGAGGTGGATGAAGCCCGACGCGGTGCTGGTGAATGTCGGGCGGGGCGCTCTCGTAGACGAGGCGGCCCTGGTGGAAGCGCTGCGGGAGGGGCGGCTGAGGGGGGCTGCCCTCGACACCTTCACGTGCGAACCCCTGCCTCCGGAAAGCCCCCTGTGGGAGCTCCCCAACGTGCTGCTGAGCCCGCACGTGGCAGGCAGCTTCCGGGGGTACATGGACCGCGTGGTGGAGCTGTTCTGCGACAACCTGCGGCGGTACCTGGCGGGAGAGCCGCTGCGCAACGTGGTAGATAGGGAAGCAGGATACTGAGCGGGAGGGGCCGGCCGTGAAGACCTACCCGGTGGACCGCATCCGAAACGTGGCGGTGGTGGGGCACGGAGGTGTGGGCAAGACGAGCCTGGTGGAGGCGTTGCTGTTCTGCGCGGGGGTGGTGGAGCGCCTGGGGCGGGTGGACGACGGGACCGCCACCACGGACTTCGACCCGGAGGAGGTGCGGCGGAAGATCACCATCAACGCCGCCACCGCGCCCCTGGAGTGGCGGGACCACAAGGTGAACCTGGTGGACACGCCCGGATACCCCGACTTCGTGGGTGAGGCCTACGCGGCCCTGCGGGTGGCGGATGTGGCGCTGTTCGTGGTGGACGCCCTCAGCGGGGTACAGGTGCAGACGGAAAAGCTTTGGAAGGTGGCAGACCAGCACGGGCTAGCCCGGCTGGTGGTGGTGAACCGCCTGGACCGGGAGAACGCACAGTTCTCCCGCACCGTGGAGGCCCTGCAGGCCCGGTTCGGCACCCACGTGGTCCCGGTCCAGATTCCCCTGGGTGCGGAGGCGAACCTGCGGGGTGTGGTGGACCTCGTCACCCTGCGGGCCTCCACGTACGAGGGTGGCCGGGCCACCGAGGCGCAGCTTTCCGAGGAACTCCGGGGTGAGGCCCTGCGTTGGCGGGAGAAGCTGGCGGAGCAGGCCGCGGAATCGGACGACGGCCTGCTGGAGAAGTACCTGGAGTCCGGCGACCTTTCCGAGGAGGAGCTGCGGCGGGGTCTGAGGGCGGGGGTGCGGTCGGGCCGGGTGGTCCCGGTCCTGTGCGCGGTGGCGCTCCAGGCGGTGGGCGCCCGCGAGCTGCTGGACGCCCTGGTGGAGCTGGCCCCCAGCCCCGCGGACCGGCCTCCGGAGACCTCCCTGGAGGGCGAGACGCTGCCCCCGGACCCCACGGGGCCCCTGGCGGCCCTGGTGTTCAAGACCATGGCGGACCCGTACGTCGGCCGACTGTCGTACTTCCGCGTGTACTCCGGCACCCTGCGGTCGGACTCCCAGGTGTACAACGTCACCAAGGAACGGGCCGAACGCGTGGGCCAGCTGTACCTGCTGCGTGGCAAGCAGCAGATCCCCGTGCCGGAGATCCCCGCGGGCGACCTCGGTGCGGTGGCCAAGCTGAGCGAGACTCAGACCAACGACACCCTCTGCGCCAAGGACCGCCCCCTGCGGCTGCGTCCCGTGGAGTTCCCGAAGCCCGCCATCGCTATGACGGTCGAGCCCAAGAGCAAGCAGGACGAGGACAGGCTGGGCCAGGCCCTGGCCCGCCTGGTGGAGGAGGATCCCACCCTGCACGTGGAGCACGACCCCGAGTCCAAGAAGACCATCCTGTCGGGGCTGGGCGAGTCGCACCTGGAGATCGTGGCGGACCGACTCCGGCGCAAGTTCCACGTGGACGTCCAGCTGGGGCAGCCGCACGTGCCCTACCGGGAGACGATCCGGAAGAAGGCCACCGCGGAAGGCCGCTACGTGAAGCAGACGGGCGGCCGGGGCCAGTACGGCGTGTGCACCATCGAGATCGAGCCGCTGCCCCGCGGGGCCGGCTACGAGTTCGTGGACAAGATATTCGGGGGCGCCATCCCGCAGCAGTTCCGGCCCTCCGTGGACAAAGGGGTTCGGAAGGCCATGGAGGAGGGTGTGCTGGCCGGCTACCCGGTGGTGGACGTGCGGGTGACCCTGGTGGACGGGAAGACGCACCCCGTGGACTCCTCCGACATCGCCTTCCAGATCGCAGGGTCCCTGGCGTTCAAGAAGGCTGCAGAGCAGGCGGGGGTGGTGCTCCTGGAGCCCATCATGAACGTGTCGGTGACCATCCCGGACGACCTGGTGGGCGACGTGATCGGAGACCTGAACGGCAAACGGGGACGGATCCAGGGCATGGAGCCCAACGGGGACGGCACCACCACGGTCCGCGCGCAGGTCCCCATGGCGGAGATGCTGCGGTACGCCAGCGACCTGCGGTCCATCACGGGCGGCCGGGGCTTCTTCGAGATGAGCTTTTCGCACTACGAAGAGGTGCCCCCCCACATCGTGCAGAAGGTGGTGGAGGAAGCCACGCGTCAGCGCCAGGCCTCAGAGGCGCACTGACCTCCCGGCAGGCCGCCTTACCGCAGGGCGGATGCGGCGCCCCGGAGGAGGAAGATGCCCGTGTCCTGAAGCTCCTCAGGCAGGCTCCGGACCGCCTCCTCCAGAAGGCTGCGGCAGATCCGCTCCCCGCACACCGCCTGTGCCTGCGCCACCATGTCCTGCAGCTGCTGCCGGTACTGCTCCAGCCGCCGCAGCACCGTGGCGTGGGAGACCGCCACTCCGCCGTCGCGGGAGGCGGAGGGTTCGAACAGGGGGATCACAGGCAGCTGGTCCAGCATGCGCTCCGCCACCTGAGGGCCTGCAGTCTGCTCCAGGCCCTCGATGAAGTACCAGGCGAGGGCGTAAAAACCCTTGGCCAGCAGCTGGGAGGCTTCCGCAGGATGCAGCTCCGCGGTGGGGTCCAGGCCTGGGCGGGAGACGGCGTGCATCTCCTCCGCCAAGAGGGCTCGCCTTCGCGGGTCGGACAGCACCTCGCGGAGGGCGGCCACCACCCGCGGGTCAAACTGCCGGCCCGTGTGGCGTTCCAGCTCCGCCAGGGCGTTCTCCCAGGTGGTGCCACGACGGTACGGACGGTCTGCGGTCATGGCCTCGAAGGCGTCCGCCACCGCCACGATCCGCGACAGCAGCGGGATGCGGTCCCCGGCGAGACCTGCGGGGTAGCCGGTACCGTCGAACCACTCGTGGGCGTGGCGCACGGCCTCCACCACCTCGTCAGGTAGCCCTGCCGCGGCGAGGATGCGGGCTCCGATGAGGGAGTGCTGCTCCACCTCCTGCCGCTCGTCCGGCGACAGATCCCCGGGCTTGAGCAGGACCGCGTCGCGGACGCCGATCTTGCCGATGTCGTGGAGCAGCGCCGCGCTCTCTAGGTAGTCCATGAGCTCCGGGTCCAGCCCGAGGGCCTGTCCGATGGCGCGCGCCAGAGCCTGGATGCGCCGCGAGTGGCCGCCGGTGGGGTGGTCACGGGCGTCCACCGCCTCCGCCAGGCTCACGATCATGCGGTCGCGCACCACCCGCAAGGCCCGGTACGCCTCCGCCCTGTCCAGGGCCACGCTCACCTGGCGGGCGAAGGCGGCGAGCAGGGCCAGGACTTCCGGCCTGAAGTCCTGCGGCTGCGGGAAGTTCAGGTACAGTACCGCCCGCACCGTCCGGTCGCTGACGAACGGGATCCCTACGAACGCCCGCACACCCGCGGCCACCAGCTCCTGCTTCACCCCGGGGTCCCGCGTGCAGTCGGGGACCGCCACCGGCCCCAACACCCGCAGCAGGCGGCTGGTCACCCCGTCCGTCCGGATGGGCACGTACGGCCGCAGGCGAGGCGCTGCTCCTGCCGCGGCCCGCAGCTCCACCGCCCGCTCGCGGGGGTGGTAGGCGTAGGCCACCGCCGAGTGGGCTCCGAACACGCCCACCAACCCCTCCGCGGCCCGGTGCAGCACTCGGTCGGGATCCAGGGCCTCCGTCACCCACGCCGCTAGCTCCAGCAGGCGCAGGGCTAAAGACGCCGATTCCCTTTGGGCAGCGGGCTGTGCCATCGCCGGCGCGAGCGAGCAAGAATTGTGCCTACGGGGGCCGGCGGTGGGCCTACGCGGCGCTGCGGTCCAGCCTGGACGGCTTTCACCTCCAGGTGGGACCGGACTTCCTCGCCCACGGCGCTTCACAGAGCTCCTGGTGCAGCGCTGGGCGGATCGCTGGATGACCGCCCGCCCCGCCCGCGCCGGCCGCTGAGTCACCCTCGAGTTGCTCCGGGGTCCGGCGTCCTGGTAGAATCCCCTGGGTCCGCAGAGCGGAGGTGTACGGTGTACGCGGTGGTCGAAGCCGGCGGCAAACAGCTGCGCGTGTGGGAAGGCCAGACGGTGCGCGTGGAGCGCATCGCGGGGGATCCCGGCCAGGAGGTGGTGCTGGACCGGGTGCTCCTGGTGGCTGGCGAGCGGACTCTGGTGGGGACCCCGTGGGTGCCCGGGGCCAGGGTCGTGGCCCGCATCGTGCAGCAAGGCCGTGGCCGGAAGGTGTTGGTGTTCAAGTACAAGCCGAAGGTCCGGTACCGGCGTAAGCGCGGCCACCGGCAACCGTTCACCGCGCTGCGGATCGAGCGCATCGAGGTGGTGGAGTCCTAGGGGAGGCGGTATGGCGCAGAAGAAGGGCGGAGGCAGCACACGGAACGGCCGAGACAGCCCGGGGCAGCGCCTGGGCGTCAAGCGGTTCGCGGGGCAGTGGGTCCGGGCGGGCAGCATCCTGGTCCGCCAGCGGGGGACCCGGATCTACCCGGGCCGCAACGTGGGCATCGGCTCCGACGACACCCTGTTCGCCTTGGTGGACGGGGTGGTCGCGTTCGAGCGCCGGGGCCGGTCGGGCCGGCAGGTGAGCGTGATCCCAACCAGCGCGTGAGCCAGGCGCGTACGCACACCACGCCCGGGCCGTTCCGCGGTCCGGGCGTTTCGTTTCCCTAGGGCCCGCTGGCCGACGCCCAAGGGGCGTGACTCCCATGTCGGTGTTCGTGGACCAGGCCACCATCTACGTAAAGGCAGGAGACGGGGGGTCCGGCTGCGTCAGCTTCCGTCGCGAGAAGTTCGTGCCCAAGGGCGGGCCGGACGGCGGAGACGGCGGCCGTGGCGGGAACGTGGTCCTGCGCGCGGACGAGGGGCTGTCGACCCTGCTGGACTTCCGGTACCGCCGCGTGTTCCGCGCCCAGCGGGGCGGGCACGGAGAAGGCGGCAACCGCACGGGGCGGTCCGCTCCCGACCTGGTCATCCCAGTGCCGGTGGGGACCGTGGTAAAGGACGCGTCCACCGGCCAGGTGCTGGCGGACCTCACCCAGCACGGGCAGGAGGCGGTGGTGGCCAGGGGCGGACGCGGGGGCCGCGGGAACGCACGGTTCGCCACCCCCACCCACCGGGCCCCGCGCTACGCGGAACCTGGTGAGAAAGGGGAAGAACGGACGCTGGTTCTGGAACTGCGCTTGGTGGCCGACGCCGGGCTGGTGGGCAAGCCCAACGCGGGCAAGTCCACCCTGCTGGCCCGCATGTCCGCGGCGCGGCCCAAGGTCGGCGACTACCCCTTCACCACCCTGCACCCCAACCTCGGGGTCGTCTTCCTGGGGCTTGGGCAGTCGTTCGTCCTGGCCGACCTACCCGGCCTGGTGGAGGGAGCGCACCGGGGAGCGGGGCTGGGCCAGCGATTTCTGCGCCACGCGTCCCGCACCCGGGTGCTGGTGTACGTGCTGGACGCGGCGCTGTCTGAGGACCCCATAGGGGATCTGGAGGTCCTGCGGTCCGAACTGGCCGCCTATGACCCGAACCTGGTGGAACGGGCCCGGGTGGTGGCTCTGAACAAGGTGGACCTACCGGAGGGCCGCCGGCGCGCGGAGGAGCTGAGGGAAGTCCTGGTCCGGCGCGGGTTCGAGGTGTTCCTCACTTCCGGTGCCACCGGCGAGGGCGTCCCCGCGCTGGCCCGACGGCTGTGGGAGCTGGTGCACGCGGCCCGGGCTGCACACCCTGCTCCCGCGGGCGTGGGAGGTTGAGCGTGGCTCGGATCGGCATTATGGGCGGCACCTTCGACCCCGTGCACCTGGGGCACCTGGTGACCGCGGAGGAAGCGCGCTGGCAGCTGGGGCTGGACCGCGTCATCTTCGTTCCCAACCGCCATCCGCCCCACAAGGACCCGGGCGAGGTCACCGACCCCGAGCACCGGTTCCGGATGACGTTCCTGGCCACCGCCACGAACCCTTACTTCGACGTCTCCCGGGAGGAGATCGACCGTCCCGGGCCCAGCTACACCGTGGACACCCTGCGCGCGTTCCGGGCCCGTTGGGCGGGTGTGGAGCTGTTCTACATCACCGGGGCGGACGCCATCCACCAGATCCTGCGGGGCGAGTGGCACCGCACCGAGGAGCTGCTGCGGCTGTGCGAGTTCATCGCCGCCAGCCGGCCGGGCTACTCCCTCAACCGCGAGGACTGGCACAACAGCAGCATCGGCCGGGCCTACCGGGACCGCATCCACCTGCTGGAGATCCCGGCCCTCGCCATCTCGTCCACAGAGATCCGATGGCGGGTGCGCAACGGCAAGCCCATCCGCTACCTGGTACCGGAGGCGGTGGAGCAGTACATCGTCAAGCACGGCCTGTACCGCGAAGGGGGGGGGACGGCGTAGACCAAGTGGGTGGCTACGACAAGGCGTTGGTGGCAGCCCGCGCGGCGGAGGAAAAACGCGCCGCGGACGTGGTCGTTCTGGACCTCCGGGAGTACACCCTGGTGGCGGACTACTTCGTGATCGCCACGGGGGAGAGCGTGGTGCAGCTGCGGGCCATCGCGGAGGCGGTGGAGGAGGCCATGGAGGCCGCGGGCGCGCACCTGGTGGGGCGGGAGGGCACGCCCCAGAGCCGTTGGGTGCTCATGGATTACGGGGACGTGGTTGTGCACCTGTTCGGCCCGGAGGAGCGCGCGTACTACCGGCTGGAGCGCCTGTGGGGACCCCAGCGGGCGCAGCCCGCCGCACCCCGGCGCGTGCGCAGCCGGACCTGAACGCCCGGGGGAAGCGGTGCGCGTGGAGTTCCGTCCGGCCACCGCGGAGGACACGGACCTTTTGGTCCGCCTGTACGAGCCGGTACACGGCGGCGGGTACTCCGCCTGCTTCGACAAGTACGGCCCCATCGGCCCCCAGGACTTCTGGTGGGTGCAGTCGGAGAAGGAAGTCCACCTGCTGGTGGTCAACGGCCAGCCCGCGGGCTTCCTGGTGGCGGGCCGGGACGGGCGCCGCATGCTGGTGGAGGAGCTCGTGGCCCGCCCCGTGCAGGTCCGGGGCCGCCCGGAGCCCATGAGCCCCACCGACGAGGTGTTGCTGCGGCGCGTCTGGCGGCTGCTGGTGGACCGGCACCAAGCCGCGCGCCAGGAGTCCGTAATGCTGCGCACCCACGAGGGCAACCTGCTGGCCCTGGCCCTGGCGCGGCACCATGGGTTCTCCCTGGTGAACGCCCTGCGCACCGTGGTCCGCAGAGACCGCCCGCGCCCGCCGGACGCCCCGGAAGGCTACGTCCTGCGCCGGGCGGAGGCAGGTGACGCCCCGGACATCGCCCGCCTGCACCACGAGGCGTATGGGGAGCGGCTGCGGGAGGCGGAAGTGGCCCAGCGGATCGGAAGGCCTCACACCCGCACGTTCGTCTGCGAGCGGATGGGGGTCCCGGTGGGCTACGCCCACGTGGTCTTGCGCGGAGGGATCGGCGACCTGTGGGTGGCCGTTCGTGAGGGTCACCGCCGCCGGGGCGTCGGCACGGCCCTCGCGGCCGCGGCGGTGGCGTTCCTGCACACGCGCGAGCACCCCGCCCGGCTCAACCACTGGGGTCTGGACCCGGCTGCCGTGGCCCTGGCGCGGCGCCTGGGCTTTGTCACCGAGCGCGTGCACCTGTACTTCGAGCGCGCCATCTGACCGGTCCCAGCGCCGTTGACGCTGCCGCATCGCCTATGCTACAAACGGTGCGAACTCGGCGAGGACGGGGCCAGCCGGGAGCAGCCGCCGAAAGCGAGCCGGCAGCCGGTGCGAGGCCGGTCGGAGGGGCGCCCGGACACCCACCCCGGAGCTGCGGGGGAAAGCCACGGAAGTGGAGAACCCCGCTGGGAGTTGCCCGTTAGCGCAACCTGAGCGCCGGACCTCCTGAGGGGAGGCCGGAAGCAAGGTGGTACCGCGGAGCGCGCCTCCGCCCTTGCGGGCGGAGGCGCGTCGCATTGAGGTGAAGTTGATGATGGACGGGAAGACCTACCCCACGGTCGGATTCGTGGGCGCGGGGAACATGGCGGAGGCCCTCGTCAGCGGCATGCGCGCCGCAGGGTGGCCTGCGGAATGCGTGTGGGTCACCAACCGGTCCAACCGGGCGCGGCTGGACTGGCTGCGGGCGCGGTACGGGGTCTGTGTGACGCAACGCAAGGATGAGCTGTGCGAAGCCAGCCAGGTGCTGCTGCTCGCGGTGAAGCCGAAGGACGTACCGGAGGCGACCCAGCAGCTGCGGCCGTTCGTCCGCCCCGGCCACCGGGTGGTGTCCGTGGTGGCGGGCCTGACCCTGGCTTCCCTGGAGCGGGCGTTCCCGAACCTGCCGGTGGTTCGCGCCATGCCCAACACCCCCTCCGCGGTGCGAGAGGGTGTTACCGCATACGCCCTCGGGCGGTGGGCCACCGAGGAGGATGCGTATCTGGCGAGGCAGCTGTTCGGGTCGGTGGGCGCGGTGGTGGAGGTCCCAGAGGAACGCATCGACTTGGTCACAGGGCTTTCGGGGAGCGGTCCCGCGTACGTGTTCTTCCTGGTGGAGAGCCTGATCGAGGCCGGTGTGCGCGCCGGTTTGGCGCCCGAGGTGGCGAGGGACCTGGTGGTCCAGACGGTGTTCGGTGCGGCTCGGATGCTGAGGGAGACCGGACTGGATCCCGCGGAGCTGCGGCGGAGGGTCACCTCGCCGGGCGGCACCACCATGGCGGGGGTGGGTGCCCTGGAGGAGCACGGGGTCCGGGGAGCGTTCGTGGAGGCCGTGGAGCGGGCCGCCCGGCGGGCCCGCGAGCTGGCGTCGTGAACCGGCCGGTGGCCTTCCAGGGCGAGCGGGGAGCGTTCAGCGAGGAGGCCGCCCTGCAGCACTTCGGGCCGGTGGAGGTGCTGCCTCGTCGGACCCTGCGGGACGTGTTTGAGGCGGTGGCGGACGGGGAGGCGGCGGCGGGAATCGTCCCCGTGGAGAACTCCGAGGCGGGCAGCATCAACGAGACCTACGACCTGCTGCTGGAGTTCCACCACGCCCTGCGCATCACCGGCGAGGTGACCCTGCGGGTGTCGCACTGCCTCCTGGGCGTGCCGGGGACGCGCCTGGACCGGGTGCGCCGCGTGTACTCCCACCCACAGGCCCTAGCCCAGTGCGAGGTCTTCCTGCGGCGTCTGGGGGTGGAGGTGGTGCCGTACTACGACACCGCGGGCTCCGCGCAGATGCTGGCTTGCCACCCATCCCCGGAGACCGCGGCCATCGCCAGCCGCCGCGCCGCGGAGCTGTACGGGCTGGAAGTTCTGGCGGAGGAGATCCAGACTAACCCCATGAACTACACCCGGTTCCTGTCCCTGGCCAAGGACGCCCCCCCGCGCCGGGATCCCAGCAAGACGTCGGTGGTGTTCGCCACCGCCCACCGGCCCGGGGCTCTGTACCGCGCCCTGGGTGCGTTCGCGGAGGAGGGCCTGAACCTCACCAAGCTGGAAAGCCGGCCCGCCCGTCAGGCGGTGTGGGAGTACGTGTTCTACGTGGACTTCGAGGGCCACGAGGAAGAGGACCGGGTCCGGCGCGCCCTGGAGTCCCTGCGGGCGCAGTGCCTGTGGGTGGTTCGCCTGGGCTCCTACCCCGCCGCGGGGCGTCCGGCATGAGGCCCTGGCCGGGGGTGCTGCAGGCCTTCGCGGACCGCCTGCCGGTCAGCGACCGCACCCCGCCCCTTTCCCTCCGGGAGGGCAACACGCCCCTGGTGCCCTCGGTGTCCGTCGCCCGGGACCTTCCGGACGCGGAGCTGTACTTCAAGTGGGAGGGCGCGAACCCCACCGGCTCCTTCAAGGACCGGGGGATGGTGGTGGCGGTGGCCAAGGCACTGGAAGCCGGCGCCCAGGCGGTGGTGTGCGCGTCCACCGGCAACACCGCCGCCTCCGCGGCGGCGTACGCCGCCCGGGCGGGCTTGCGGTGCCTGGTGGTGCTGCCGGAGGGGGCGGTGGCGGAGGGAAAGCTGGCCCAGGCACGGGTGCACGGGGCGCTGGTTGCCAGTGTTGCGTGCTCCTTCGACGCCGCCCTGCGCCTGGTCCGGGAGGCCAGCGAGCGGCTGTCGCTGGCGTTGGTGAACTCCCTGAACCCTTACCGGCTGGAAGGACAGAAAACCGCGGCCTTCGAGATCGTGGATCAGCTGGGCGGGCCGCCGGACGTGGTGGTGCTGCCGGTGGGCAACGCGGGCAACATCACCGCGTACTGGCGCGGCTTCTGCGAGGCCCTGCCGGCCCACCGACGGCCCCAGATGTGGGGCGTGCAGGCGGAGGGAGCCGCGCCCCTGGTGCTCGGCCGGCCGGTGGAGCGGCCCCAGACGGTGGCCAGCGCCATCCGGATCGGCCGGCCCGCCTCCTGGGAGGGAGCGATCCGCGCCGTCTCGGAGTCCGGGGGCCGGATCTTTGCGGTGTCCGACGATGAAATCCTGCACGCACAGGCGCGCCTGGCTCAGGAGGAGGGCCTGTTCGTGGAGCCCGCCTCCGCGGCCTCCGTGGCCGGCCTGCTGCGCCTGGCGCGCGAGGGCGTGCGGGTCCGCGGGACCGTGGTGGCGGTGCTTACCGGACACGGGCTGAAGGACCCGAGCAGCGCGGACCGAACCCCCTTTCCGATCCGGGTAGATCCCACCGTGGAGGCCCTCGCGGCCCTCCTTCAGATCACGCCCGCAGAGGGCGGGTGAAGGCTCAGCCGGTTACGGAGTTGGCGGGCCCGTTGCTAGAATCGGCGTGATGCTCCGCGTGGGCCTGTTGGGGCTGGGAAACGTGGGCAGCGCGGTGGTGCGCCGGCTGCAGGCGAGCGCCGCCGAGCTGGCCCACCGGGCGGGGATGCCCCTGGTACTGCGGCGGGTGGCGGTGGCGCACCTGGACAAACCCAGGGGCGTCCACGTGGACCGGGACCTGCTCACCGACGATGCATGGCAGGTGGTGCGGGACCCGGAGGTGGACGTGGTGGTGGAGCTGATCGGCGGCATCGAGCCAGCCCGCAGCTACGTGCGGGAAGCCCTGAACCTGGGTAAGTCCGTGATCACGGCCAACAAGCAGCTCATGGCCAGCCGAGGCCGGGAACTGCTGGAAGCAGCGGAGCAGGCGGGGGCGGACCTGTTCTTCGAGGCCAGCGTGGCGGGCGGGATCCCCGTCATCCGAACCCTCAAGGAATCCCTGGCGGGCGACCGGGTGCGGGAGATCGTGGGCATCCTGAACGGGACCACCAACTACATCCTCACCCGCATGGACGAGGAGGGGCTGTCCTTCGCGGAGGCCCTGAGCGAGGCCCAGCGCCTGGGCTTTGCGGAAAGCGACCCCACCGAGGACGTGGAAGGGCACGACGCCGCGGCCAAGCTGGCCATTCTGGCCAGCGTGGCCTTCAACAGCCGCGTGGTGCGCAGCGACGTGCACTGCGAGGGCATCGCGCAGCTCACCCAGCGGGAGGTGACCTACACCAAGGAGATCGGGTTCGCCCTCAAGCTGGTGGCCCACGCCCGTGACCTGGGGGAAGAGGTGGAGGCGGCCGTCTACCCCGCCCTGCTGCCCCGCGGGCACCCCCTGGCCGCGGTGCGCCGGGAGTTCAACGCGGTGTGGCTGAGGGCTGAGGCGGCCGGCGAGCTGCTGCTGTACGGCCGTGGGGCCGGGGGCGACCCCACCGCCTCCGCGGTCCTGTCGGACCTAGTCGCGGTGGCGCGCAACCGCCGGTACCGGGCGCACGGCCGGGTGAGCTGCACCTGCTACCACCAAAAGGCGGTGCGCAGCGCCGCGGACCGGGTCCTGGCCGCGTGCCTGGTGCTGCGGGTGGTGGACCGGCCTGGGGTGTTCGCCCAGGTGGCCTCCGCCTTCGGGGAGGAGCAGGTGAGCCTGCACTCCATCGTGCAGCAGAGCCGGGGCGACGAGGCGGACGTGCTGTTGCGCACCCACCCTGCGCCCGAGCGGGCGCTGCGGTCCGTCCTGCACCGGCTGCAGCGCATGCCCGTGGTGAGGGGCTGCAGTCCCCTGTTGCGGGTCATCGAGTAGAGCACACCGGAGGACGCGGCGGCCATGAGCCTGATCGTGCAGAAGTTCGGCGGCACTTCCGTGGCGACCCCGGAGCGCATGTTCCACGTGGCACGGCGGGTGGCCCGCACGCGGAGGGCCGGACACCAGGTGGTGGTGGTGGTCTCCGCCCCCGGGGACACCACGGACGAGCTGATCGCCCGGGCCCGCCAGATCACCGAACGGCCTTCCCCGCGGGAGCTGGACATGCTGCTGGCGGTGGGCGAACAGATCTCCATCGCCCTTTTGGCCATGGCCCTGCAGGAGGAGGGGGAGCGGGCCACCTCCCTCACGGGCTGGCAGGTCAGAATCCTCACGGAGCCCGTGCACACCAAGGCCCGCATCCTGGACGTGGAGCGGGGGCGGCTCCTGGACGAGCTCAGCCGCGGCCGCATCCCCGTGGTGGCGGGCTTCCAGGGGGTGACGGCCTCCGGGGAACTCACCACCCTGGGCCGGGGCGGGTCCGACACCACCGCGGTGGCACTGGCCGCGGCCCTCGGGGCGGACGTGTGTGAGATCTACACCGACGTCCCGGGGGTGTTCACCGCGGACCCGCGCCTGGTGCCCAACGCCCGCAAGCTGCCCTACCTGACCTACGACGAGATGCTGGAGATGGCGTCCTCGGGAGCCGTGGTGGTGCAGACGCGGGCCGCGGAGTACGCCAAGCTGCACAGGGTTCGGCTACACGTGCGCAGTACCTTTGAGGACACCGAGGGGACCATCATCGGGGAGGAGCCCATGGAGCCGGTACGGTCCGTGAACGCGGTGACCCACGACCTGGACGTGTGCAAGATCACCGTCCAGGACCTTCCCGACGTGCCCGGCGTGGCGCATCGGCTGTTTGGGGTGCTGGCGGAGGCCCACGTGAACGTGGACATGATCGTCCAGACCGCCAGCCGGGGCGGACGGGCGGACATCTCCTTCACCGTGAGCCGCGGGGACGCGCGGGCCGCGGTGGAGGGCGCGGAGCGGGTGGCCCGGGAACTGGGCGCCACGAAGGTGGAAAGCGAGGAGGGGGTGGCCAAGGTCTCCGTGGTGGGCGCGGGGATGGTGAGCAATCCCGGGGTGGCCGCCGCCATGTTCGGCGCCCTGGCCGCGGAGCAGATCAACATCCAGATGATCAGTACCTCGGAGATCAAGATCTCCTGCGTCATCGACGCCGCCTCCGTGCCCCGGGCGGTGCGGGCCCTGCACCGGGCCTTCAACCTCGAGGAGGAGTAAGTCCCGAACGTTCCCTGGATCCCCGTCCGGGTCCCGTCTACCATGGGACCGGGCCGCGGGCGGTCTGTGCCCGCCGGGGCCGGACAGGAGGTGGTGAGGTTGGCGGAGGCGGCGCGTGCCCTTCCCACACAGGTGGGCTGGCTGGAGAAGACCTTCCAGCTGCGGGAGCGCGGCACCACCCTGGCCACGGAGGTGCGGGCCGGACTGGCCACCTTCATGGTCATGGCCTACATCATCGTGAACCCCAGCATCCTGGGCTCCGTGGCGAACCCCACGGGCGCGAGGATGCCGTTTTCGGCCGCCCTCACGGTCACCTGCCTGACCGCGGGCGTGCTCAGCATCCTCATGGGGCTGGCCTCCAACTACCCCTTCGCCATGGCCCCCGGGATGGGGCTGAACGCGGTGGTGACCTTCCAGCTGGTCGGCGCGCTCAAACTCCCGTGGCCGCAGGCCATGTCCGTGATCCTCCTGGAGGGCTTGGTGATCCTGGTGCTGGCCGGGAGGTATCCCCTGGAAGCAAACCACGGAGAAGACATGTGATCCTCCTGGAGGGCTTGGTGATCCTGGTGCTGGTGCTGACCCGGTTCCGGGAGGCGGTCATGGCGGCCATCCCCCTATCCGTGAAGCGGGCCATCGGGGTGGGGATCGGGTTGTTCATCGCCATCATCGGGTTCGTGAACGGTGGGTTCGTGGCCAGGGGAGAGGCCACCGCCCTCGCCCTGGGCCGGCTGCACACCCTGCCCGTGGCGGTCTTCGTGGTCGGGTTCCTGCTCACTGGGTGGATGCTGGCGCGGCGGGCGCGAGGTGCGCTCCTGTACGGCATCCTCCTCGCCACGGCGATCGCCGTGGTGGCCAACGTCCTGTGGGGCGGCGGCAAGGCGTTCGGGCCTGCCGCGGTGTTGCCGGAGCGGTGGTTCGGAGCTCCCGCGGGCCTGTGGGGCCTGGACCGGGTGTTCGGCCGCGTGGACTTCGGGTTCTTCGCCACGTTGGGGGTGGCCACCGTGGTCCTGGTGACCTTCTCCATCATGCTGGCGGACTTCTTCGACACCATGGGCACGGTGGTGGGCATCGGCGCGGAGGCGGGCTTTCTGGACCAGCAGGGCCGGCTGCCCCGCATCCGACAAGTGCTCCTGGTGGACTCCCTGGGCGCGGCCTTCGGAGGGTTCGCCAACAGCAGCAGCAACACCACCTACATCGAGAGCGCGGCCGGGGTGGCGGAAGGCGGCCGCACGGGGCTGGTGTCCGTGGTGGTGGGTGTGCTGTTCCTGCTGGCCATGTTCCTCAACCCCCTGGCCGGGGTGATCCCCAAGGAGGCCACCGCGCCCGCCCCCATCCTGGTGGGGTTCTTCATGATGACGGTGGCGCGGGACATTCGCTGGACGGACTACGAGGAAGCGGTCCCTGCTTTCGTCACCATGCTGGTGATGCCGTCCACGTGGAGCATCACCAACGGCATCGGCGCGGGGTTCATCACGTACGTGGTGCTGAAGGCCCTCAGCGGCAAAGCCGCGCAGGTGCACCCGCTCATGTGGGGGGCCGCGGCGGCCTTCGTGGTGTACTTCCTCTTCCCCGCGTGAAGGTTGCGGTCGGGCCTGGTTAGCTTGCTCACCGACTTCGGGCCGGACAGCCGCTACGTGGCGGAGGTCAAAGCCGTGTTGCTGGCTCCGGCCCCGGGGGCGACCCTGGCGGTGGTGGACCTGGGGCACGCGGTTCGCAGGCACCACGTGCGGGAGGGCGCGTACCTGCTGCGGTCCGCGGTCCGCAGCTTCCCCCCGGGCACGGTGCACCTGGCGGTGGTGGACCCGGGCGTGGGGACGGAGCGGCGGGCCCTGGTGGTGCAGGCCGGGGGCCACCTCCTGGTGGGCCCCGACAACGGCCTGCTGTGGCCCGCGGCGTGCAGTTTGGGCCAGCCCGAGTTCCGAGAGCTCGTCCACCCGGACCTGCGCCGGACGCGGGTGTCGGCCACCTTCTGGGGACGCGACGTGTTCGCGCCCGCGGCGCGCTGGCTGGCCCTGGGGTTCCCCTTTGAGGACGCAGGCCCGCCGGTGGGCGACCCGGTCCAGCTGCCCGCGGTACCTCCTCGGCGCGAGGCCGGGCGGCTCCAGGGCGAGGTGTGCCTGCAGGACGCCTTCGGGAACCTGAGCACCAACATCCCCGGGGAGTGGCTGGCAGACCTTCCGGAGTGCGTGTGGGTGGAAGCGGCCGGCAAGGTCCACGCGGCCTGGCAGGTGCGCACGTACGGGGACGCGCAGGTAGGGCAGCTGGTGGTGCTGGTCGGTAGTGACGGCTTCGCCGAGGTGGCCGTGCGGGAAGGCGACGCCCGCGCTCGCCTGGGGTGCGGGCCCGGCGACTCGGTGGTGCTGCGGGCGTAGGACGGCCGTGCATCGCGGCGTTACAATGGCCGCAAACAGTGTTGCGTACGGTTCCAGGTGGTGGGAGGGCGTATGTGGAGGTTCGTGGCCAGACCCGCGGCGGCGGTGTGCCTGGCCGCCGCGGTGCTTCTTGCTCTGTCCCCGGCGCAGGCCGCGGACGCGTCCCTGGTGTTCCGGGTGGTGGAGCTGTTGCGGGACGAACACGTGGCACGGCCGGACCCCGTGCAGCTGTACCGGGCAGCGGTGGACGGGCTGCGGCAGGCCCTCCAGCAGGCAGGGATCACCACCCCGCTGGCGGACCTGTTCGCACGCGGGGAGGACCACGCCCGGGAACAGTTCCAGCTGAGGTTCGACCAGGCGGTGCGCGCCGCCGCGGGCAGGCTCACCGAGCGGGACCTGCAGTTCGCGGCGGCGCGGGCGGCGGCTGCGAGCCTCCGGGACTCCCACACGGGCTTCATCACCCCAGAGCGGCTGGCGGAGCTGCGACGCCAGCAGCAAAACGAGGCCGCCTTCACGGGCATCGGGATCCTCCTGCTGAGCAAGGACGGGAGGTTCTACGCGCGGCTGGTGTTCTCCGGAAGCCCTGCCCAGCGGGCCGGGCTGCGGCCCTTTGACCGAATCGTGGCCATCGACGGGATCAGCACCGAGGGCATGACCGCCGACCAGGTGTCCAGCCGCATCCGCGGCCCCCAGGGGACGCAGGTCACCTTGACGGTACAGCGGCCCGGCCAGCCAGGGCCTGTGGTGGTGCCCATCGTGCGCGAGCCCATCGTGGTGCCCGCGGTGGAGCACGCGGTGTTGGAGGGAGGGGTTGGCTACGTCCGGTTCGGCCAGTTCAACCAGGGTTCCAGCGCCCGGCTGGCGCGCGCGGTAGCGGAACTCCAGCAGCAGGGGATCCGGGGCCTGGTGCTGGACCTCCGCGGAAACCCGGGAGGATTCGTGAGCGAGCTGAACCGTGTGGCGGAGCTGTTCCTCCCGCGCGGGTCCTTGGTGTACACCCTGGAAAGCCGGGAGGAGGGGCGGCGGAGCTACGTGACGCGCTCCGGGCCTGTGTTGGACACCTCTGTCCCCATGGTGGTTCTGGTGGACGACGACACCGCCAGCGCCGCAGAGCTGCTGAGCGCCGCGCTGCGGGACCACGGACGGGCGCCCCTGGTGGGCGTGCGCACCGCGGGGGCGGTGCTGGTGAGCGTGACGTTTCCCCTGCCGGGCGGTGCGGGGCTCAGTGTGGCCATCGCGCGGATGCTGACCCCGCGGGGCGAGGAGCTGGAAGGGCGCGGGCTGCAGCCAGACGCGGAGGTGGACCTCACGGTGGCGGACCTCGATCGGGGCTTTGACAGCCAGCTGGCAAAAGGCCGGGAGGAACTGGCGCGGCTCGCACGGCAGAGCCGGGCCGGTGCACCACGCGAGACCACCTCTGCACTCTTTAAACGCGCAGCAGCGCTTCCGGCTGTCCCCTGAGCTCGGTGGCTACCAGACGCCGCGGGCTGCGGTACGAAGCAGAGGTGCGCTTCCCCCTGGAATCCTCGGCGGAGTTGGAAGGCCGGCTGAAGGAGGCGGGTGGGTGGGTGCGTTTCCGGTACGCCTTCACCGACACGGTGTTTCGTCGGCCGGGTGGAGGGCCGGCCGCGGAAGTGCTGCGGTTACGCGAGGACCGCAGGCCCCACCGGCGCTGCCGGCTGCTGCTCAGCGTGGCGCGAACCCGATCGGCTGGAGGCTTGGTGGTGCGGTGGCCGGCCCTGGGCCAGGGGAAGGTGTGCCTGTATGAAGGGACCCGGCGGGACGTGGAGCGCGTGGCAAGGGCGCTGGGGTTTGAGCCCCACTTCCGCATCCACCACCTGAGGGGCCGTGCGTGGACCCTGCCCGGCGGTGCGGAGGTGGTGGTGGAGAAGGTACGTGCCGACGGGGCAGGCCGGGCGGTGGAACTGGGTTGGTGGGCGGAGGTGGCGGTGCGGGTGGCAAGCGCGGGGCAGGCCAGCCGCAGGATGCGGTCTATCCTGCGGGTGCTGGGGCTGGCCGGGCGGGAGGGCCTGTCGGAGGGGTTTCCGCAGTTCGTGGCGCGCGCCCTGGCAGGGCGCCCGACCCCGGGCGTCGAACCCCGTCGGTCAAGGCCGTACGTCGGGAGGACACCGTGAAGGACGTCACCAAGGTGGTGCTGCCGGAAAGCGAGGTGCCGAAGGCGTGGTACAACATCCTGGCGGACCTACCGTCTCCCCCGCCGCCACCCCTGCACCCGGCGACCAAGCAGCCCGTGGGACCGGCAGACCTGGACCCCTTGTTTCCCCGGGAGGTCATCCTGCAGGAGGTCAGCACGGAGCGGTGGATCGAGATCCCGGAGCCCGTGCGGGAGATCTACCGGCTGTGGAGGCCCACGCCTCTATTCCGCGCGCGCCGCCTGGAGGCGGCCCTCCGCACCCCTGCCCGGATCTACTACAAGTATGAGGGCACCAGCCCTGCGGGAAGCCACAAGCCCAACACCGCGGTGGCGCAGGCGTTCTACAACCGGCAGGAGGGGGTGCGGCGGCTCACCACGGAGACCGGCGCGGGTCAGTGGGGGTCGGCTCTGGCCATGGCCTGCCGGATGTTCGGGCTGGAGTGCACCGTGTACATGGTGCGGGTCAGTTACCAGCAGAAGCCCTACCGCCGCATCCTCATGGAGACGTGGGGCGCGGAGGTGATCCCGAGCCCCAGCGACCGCACCCACGCAGGCCGGTCCATCCGGGAACAGGACCCCGACTCGCCCGGCAGCCTCGGGATCGCCATCAGCGAGGCGGTGGAGGACGCGGCGACCCACGAGGATACCAAGTACTCCCTGGGCAGCGTGCTCAACCACGTCCTGTTGCACCAGACGGTCATCGGCCTGGAGGCCAAGCGCCAGATGGAGCTGGTGGACGACTACCCGGACGTGGTGATCGGCTGCATCGGGGGCGGTAGCAACTTCGCGGGCCTGAGCTTCCCCTTCCTGCACGACAAGCTCCGCGGCCGGAATCTGCGGGTGGTCGCGGTGGAGCCCACCGCGTGTCCCACCCTCACCAAGGGCCGATACCTGTACGACTTCGGGGACACCGCGCGCACCACCCCGCTGCTGAAGATGTACACCCTTGGCCACGCGTTCATCCCGCCCGGCATCCACGCGGGCGGGCTGCGGTACCACGGGGACGCACCCACGGTGTGCCTGCTGTACGACCAGGGCTACATCGAGGCGGTGGCGTACCCCCAGACCGCGGTGTTCGAGGCCGCGGTGACCTTCGCGCGGACGGAGGGCATCCCGCCGGCCCCGGAGAGCGCCCACGCGGTGCGGCGGGCCATCGACGAGGCCATCGCGTGCCGGGAGGCCGGGGAATCCAAGGCCATCCTGTTCAACCTGTCGGGGCACGGACACTTCGACCTGGCGGCCTACGAGGAGTACCTGAGCGGCCGGATGCGGGACTTCGACTACCCCGAGGCGGACATCCGCAAGGCGCTGGAAGGCCTGCAGGCGCTGCAGCCGGCCTGAGGGTCACGCCTCCGCCAGGGGGAAGCTCAGCAGGCGGTCCACCCGCAGGCCCAGACGCCGGAGGGTCTCCTCCGCCTGGGGGCGGCATTCCTCCGGCACCACCAGGTGGAACTCGCCCCCGCAGCTGTCCGCGTACGCACGGAACAGCTGCCACTGCCGCGCGGTCTCCTCCAGCTCGAGGGTGTCGCACGTCTCCGCCTCGACCACCAGCAGCCGGTGGGCGGGGTCGCGGCACGTGAGGTCGGGCCGGGAGGGGGCGAAGCCCGCCAGGTGGAGGGAGCGGGGCGGCCGCTCGCCAGGCAGGTCCGCGAAGATGCGGGTGTACCCCCAGGTGGCGTACTGCGACCGGGCGGCCCGCACCAGCCGCACGTGGCGCTGGAAGGACGCCAGCCTGCGGTGCGCCACGGCCCCAGCTTGCCACAGCGCCCTGCACCCGCCAACGGGCCGGGCGTCGTGCTATGGTTTCGGGGGAGGCGGGCTGTGTCCACCCACGACATCGCGAAGACCGAGCGGACAGAGATGTACCTGAAGGCGGTGTTCGCGCTCCAGCACACCGCGCCGCCGGCCA
This sequence comes from Armatimonadota bacterium, assembly GCA_025060455.1. Taxonomy (GTDB): domain Bacteria; phylum Sysuimicrobiota; class Sysuimicrobiia; order Sysuimicrobiales; family Sysuimicrobiaceae; genus Tepidifontimicrobium. The sequence goes on along the minus strand of JANXBY010000008.1, from coordinate 34,064 downwards.
CGGTCTCGAAGGTGGCGGAGTTCATGGGGGTGTCGGTGCCGTCCGCTTCGGAGATGCTCAAGCGCCTGGAGCAACAGGGCTACGTGCGCAGCTCGGAGGACGGGGTGGGGCTCACCGCCGCCGGCCGCGAGGTGGCGGTGCGCGTGGTGCGGCGCCTGAGGCTGGCGGAGCGGCTGCTCACGGACGTGCTGGGGCTAGACCTGGAGCGGGTGTACGAGGAGGCGTGCAAGCTCGAGCACGTGATCAGCCCCGAGGTGGAGGCGCGGCTGGAGCACGTGCTGGGCTCGCCCACCCGCTGTCCCCACGGCCTGCCCATCCCGCGGCCGGACGGGTCGGTGGAGGCGGTGCCCGCCACCACCCTCCTGGATCTCCGGGAGGGCCAATCTGGCGTGGTGTGGGCCATCCCTGAGGAGGACCCGGAGCTGGTGGCGTACCTGCGTTCGCTTCACCTGGTCCCCGACGCGAGGGTGCGGGTGGTGGAGGTGGCCCCCTTCAACGGCCCCGTGTTCTTCGAGGCCGAGGGGTTCCGCCACGCCATCGGCCGCGAAGCCGCAGGCCGCGTGCGCGTCCACCCTGAAAAAGGCCTGTCTGAGAGCAGCAATTAGGGTTGACAATCCCGTGTGCTTAGAATAGCCTAATCCTGACCTGAACCGTCAAGAATGGAGGTGCCCACGGTGCCAGCCCGCCGGTTGCTGCTCTGCTTTGCCGCAGTCGCGCTCTCCCTCGTCGCAACCCTTCACCACCCCGCGTCCGGACAGGCTCGAGAGGTGAACCTGTACAACGGCAGGCACTACGACACCGACGAGGCCATCTATCAGGAGTTCACCCGCCGCACGGGGATCCGGGTAAACCTCATCCAGGGTGACGCCGACCAGCTCATTGAACGGATCCGCGCAGAAGGTGCCAACAGCCCCGCGGACGTGCTGATCACCGTGGACGCGGGGCGGCTGTACCGCGCGCAGCAACAGGGCATCTGCCAGCGGGTGGACTCCCCGCTGCTGACAAGCCGCATCCCCGAGCACCTTCGGGACCCACAGGGCCACTGGTTCGGGTTCACCAAGCGGCTGCGGGTGATCGCATACGCGCGGGCACGGGTGAGCCGGTCCCAGCTTTCCACGTACGAGGATCTGGTAAACCCCCGCTGGAAGGGTAAGCTGCTCGTGCGCAGCTCCAGCCACGTGTACAACCAGTCGCTGGTGGGTGCGCTCATCGCCTGGCACGGGGAAGCCTTCGTGGCCCGGTGGGCCCGGGGCGTGGTGGCCAACTTCGCCCGTCCCCCGCAAGGAGGCGACCTGGACCAGCTGCGGGCCCTGGCCGCGGGAGAAGGGGACGTGGCGCTGGTCAACCACTACTACTACCTGCGGCTGCTGAACTCCCCCAACCCCGCAGACCGTGCCGTGGCCCAGCAGGTGGGGCTGTTCTTCCCCAACCAGGGGCCCGAGGAACGCGGGGTGCACGTGAACCTCAGCGGCGCCTGCGTGGTGGCCACCTCGCGGAACCGGCAGGCCGCGGTGGCCTTCCTGGAGTTCCTCAGCTCGGACTTCGCGCAGGAGGTGTTCGCCAAGGGGAACTTCGAGTTCCCCGCGGTGCGCGGGGTCGCCAACCCCATGGCCGCGATCGCACCGGCCACCCTCCGCGAGGACACGCTGAACGCGGCCACCTACGCGGCCAACGGCGGCCGGGCGCTACAGCTGATGGTGGCGGCGGGCTGGAGGTGAGCGCCTGCTGCGGGCGGAGCCGTGAGGGTCCGGCGCGCATGGCTGGGCCTGTTTCCCGCCGCGGGCCTGTTCGTCGCGGCGGCGCTGTCCCTGCCGATCCTCACCGTAGCGAGCAGCGTGTTCTCACCCACGGAGGGCACGTGGGCGGAGTTCGTCCGGCTGGTGTTGCCGCGCTACGTCCGCAACACCCTGTGGCTGCTGCTGGGGGTCGGCGCGGGGACGCTCCTTGTCGGCGTGGGCACCGCCTGGCTGGTCACCGCCTACCGCTTCCCCGGACGGCGGGCTTGCCAGGCGCTTTTGCTGCTGCCCATGGCGGTGCCCGCCTACCTGGTGGCGTACACGTACGCGGACCTGCTGCAGTACTCGGGACCCGTGCAGTCGGCGCTGCGGGCGTGGTGGGGTTGGTCCCGAGGCTACCCGTTCCCGGAGATTCGGTCTCTGGGCGGCGCGGTGTTCGTCCTGACTTTCGTTCTGTACCCCTACGTGTACCTGCTCACCCGGGCCGCGCTGTTGGAGCAGTCGCCCGTGGTGTGGGAGGTCAGCCGTACCCTGGGCTACGGGCCCTGGGCGACGTTCCTCCGGGTGGGGCTGCCCGTGGCTCGCCCGGGGATCGCCGCAGGGCTGAGCCTGGTGGGTATGGAGGTGCTGGCGGACTTCGGCACGGTGAAGTACTTCGAGCTGGACACCTTCGCCACGGGAATCTACCTGGTGTGGTTCAGCTTCGGGTCCGTGACCGGTGCGGCAAAGCTGGCGGTATGGCTGATGGGGTTCGTGCTGGCCGTGGTGGCCGCCGAGCGGCTTTCCCGGGGACGCAGGAGATACCACAGGCCGCCGGGAGCTCCGAGGGAGGCGCGGCCCAGGGCGCTGGAGGGCCCTGGGGCGTGGTTGGCCGCAGGCGCCTGCCTGCTCCCTCCCGCAACGGGGTTCGGGATCCCCGGGCTGTACCTCGGGTGGATGGCGTGGGTTGGAGGCGACCCCCTATGGGGCCCCACGTTCGTCCGCCTGGCGGCCAACACCTTCACGCTGTCAGCCACGGCAGCGGTGGCCGCGGTGTTGCTGTCGGCCTTGGTGGCCTACGGCCTGCGACTCGCACCAACGCCCTTGATGCGCCTGGCCGCCCGGGTGGTGTCCTTGGGCTACGCGGTGCCCGGCGTGGTGGTGGCGGTGGGCGTGTTGGTGCCTTTTGGGTGGCTGGATAACGTCGTGAGCGCGTACCTGCGCCGGTCGGGGCTCTCCACGGGTCTGTTGTTCATGGGCACCACCTTCACCCTGGTGTACGCCTACCTGGCCAGGTTTCTGGCCGCCGCCCTGAGCGCCGTGGAAGCGGGGCTCAGCCGGATCGGGCCCACGCTGGAGGGAGCCGCCCGGACCCTCGGCCACGGGCCCGCCAGCGTGCTGGTGCGGGTCCACGCGCCCCTCATGCGGGGCAGCGTGTTCACCGCGGCGCTGCTGGTGTTCGTGGATGCCCTGAAGGAGCTGCCTGCCACCCTGGTCCTCCGGCCGCTGAACTTCGACACCCTCGCGGTGCGCGTGTACCAGCTGGCCAGCGACGAGCGGCTGATGGAGGCTTCCACCGCGGGGCTTTCCATTGTGCTGGTGGGGCTGCTCCCGGTCCTGCTGTTGGACCGGGCGGTGCACCGATCCCGGGCAGAGGCAGTCAGGCCGTCTTCGGGGCGGCCCATCGGTCGAGCGTCGGATTGACCGGGCGGTCGGGTTCGCCTAGCCTAAACCCGGTACGGAGGCTGCGGTGGTCGCGCACGCAGGGGACACGGAGGGCGCCGCGGGCGTGCGGGTGCGCCTGGTCGGCGTTTCGAAGCGGTTTGGGGCGATCCAGGCCCTGCGCGGGCTAACCCTGTCCGTTCACACGGGCGAGATCCTCGTGCTGCTGGGCCCCAGCGGCTGCGGGAAGACCACGGCTCTGCGCATCGTGGCCGGTCTGGAGTACCCCGACGAGGGATGGGTGGAGCTGGCCGGTCAGGTGGTCGCCGGTCCCAGGTGGGTGCCCCCCGAGGCCCGCGGCGTGGGGATGGTGTTCCAGGAACCTTCCCTGTTCCCGCACCTCACCGCCCTGGAGAATGTGTCGTTCGGGCTGCGCGGGCTTAGCCGAAGCGAACGCCTGCGCCGGGCGCACCAGGTGCTGGACCGGGTGGGCATCCGGGACCTGGCAGACCGGTTCCCCCACGAGCTATCCGGCGGCGAGCAGCAGAGGGTGGCCCTCGCCCGGGCGCTGGCCCCCGGGCCTTCGGTGCTGCTGCTGGACGAGCCGCTGAGCAGCCTGGACCCTGAGCTCCGGCGGCGGATGCGGGAGGAGCTCCGGCACATCCTGAAGGAAGAGGGGTGCACGGCCATCCTGGTCACCCACGACCAGGAGGAGGCGTTCGCGGTGGCCGACCGCATCGGCGTGCTCAGCAGGGGCAGGCTGTGGCAGGTAGGCCCTCCGGAGGAGATCTACCACGCCCCGGCCTGCCGGTTCGTGGCGGACTTCGTGGGGGAGGCGGAGTTCCTGCCCGGGCGGGTGTATGACCACGTGGCGCGGACCGAGCTGGGGGACTTCCCGTGCAACGGGCTTCCTGAGGGCACGCCCGTGGAGGTGATGGTGCGTCCCGCGGAGCTGGCGGTGGAGCCCAGCCCGGACGGGCCGGGCGTGGTGGTGGGACGGCGCTTCCGCGGCCCCGAGACGGTGTACGAGGTGCGCCTGGCCTCTGGGCAGGTAGTCCGTTGCCGCCTGTCTGGGGACAAAGTGCTCAAGCCCGGCACCCGGGTGCGGGTGTGGGCCACCTCCCCGCGCACCGTGGTGTTCCCCGCGGAGGGAGTCGACGTCGCAGGGTAGCGGTCAGCTCGTCCCGCCTCCGTCACGACGGGCCCCACGCAGCTCCGACCGCAGGCGCCACAGCTCCACGAAGGCCCGCACCACCACGTCCAGACGACCTCCGCTCTGACGGCCCCAGCGCCTGGGGTAGTGGGGCACGCCCACCTCCACGATCCGTGCGCCCCGCTGGGCGGCCCGGCACAGCAGCTCGGTGCTGAGGAACGCCCCCGTGGCCCGCAGCGGCAGGCTTTCCACCACTTCCTTCCGCAGGAGCTTGAACGCGCAGTCCACGTCCCGCACCCGCACACCGAACCACGCCCGCACCAACAGGTTCCACAGCCACCCGACCAGCCTCCGATGCGGGGGGTCCTGGCGCCGCAGGCGGTAACCCACCACCAAGTCCGCGGAGGAGGCGTGGGGCAGCAACCGCACGAGATCCTGGGGGTCGAACTGCCCGTCCCCGTCGGTGAAGAAGATCCATGGGTAGCGGGAAGCCGAAAAACCCGTGCGCAGCGCTGCACCGTAGCCCAGGTTGTGTGGGTGCTGGACCAGCCGCACCCGGGGGTCGGAGTCGGCCAGGCGCCGGGCCACCTCCGCGGTGCCGTCGGTGCTGCCGTCGTCCACCACGATGACCTCGAAGGGCACCTGGAGGACCTCCAGGGCCCGCACCACCGCGGCCACCACCCGTTCCACGTTGCCTTCCTCGTTGTGACAGGGCAGGAAGGCGCTGATGCCGCCGCGGAGGGGTGCCGGGTCGGAGGTCCTCACGCGCTGCTGCTCACCAACACCAGCCCGAGGATGATGGCGGCGATGCCGGCCACGCGCAAGGCCGGGATGGCCTCCCCGAACACGTACGCGGAGGCCAGGAGTACCACCACGTAGCCCACCGACAGGAGGGGGTAGGCCAGGCTGAGGGGAGCTCGGGACAGGACCACGATCCACAGCACGCTAGCGACCCCGTACAGGGCGAAGCCCGCCAGGATGTGGGGGGTGGTGACGATGCGCCACAGCAGCGCCCCCACGTCCGACACCGGGCCCACCCGGAGAGCCCCCATCTTCAACAGCACCTGACCCGCTGCTCCCAGCAGGACCGAGACCAGGATCAGCAAGAGCGTCATGGGTTCCCCGCCTCCGTTCTGCTCCCCGCTTTCTGGCACGCTGCCTACACCCACGAGCGCACCCACGCCCACCACCGCAGCCACGTGGCGGGGACCGGGTACGCGGTCAGGACCGGCAGCTGGTACAGGAACACCACCGCCGCCGCCAGCCAGTACGCCGTCCTCCAGCCCGCGAGCCTGGGCTGATCCAGGGCGTTGGCCAGAGCCAGGTACCCGAAGGGCAGCACCGGAGTGAAATGGTACACGAACAGCAGCCGTCCCACGAAGGCGTAGGGGACGTACGTGAGGACGAATCCCACCGCCGCGAACGCCAGCGCAGGCGACCGCCGGGCCTGCCAGGCGGCCGCGGCCACTGCGGGCACCACCGCCCACCACACCAGGGGGTTGCCCACCGCGAAGACGCCCCTCATCCACCCGCCTTCGGCCTGGTAGTAGTACCACATGGGACGCAGCAGGAGTGGCCAGGACCACCAGGGGCTCGCGTACGGGTGCGTGGCCTGTAGCGTGGAGTGGTACCGGTACATGTTGAGGTGTAACCGCACCAGGTCGGCGATCGTCTCCCCGCGGGCCAGGTGCGGCAGGTAAGACGCCGCGTACACGCCCGCGGGGAGTGCCAGCAGGCTGGCCGCGAGGACCCACCACGGACACCGTCTGCGGAGGTGCCGCCACACTAGGAAGCCCAGCACCGCCACGCTGGCCAGGCCGGTCCACTTGGTGGCGCACGCGGCTCCCGCGCTGGCGCCCGCGGCCGCCAGCCAACCCCACCTCCCGGACCGCACCGCGGCCCAACCGCAGGCGTAGGCCACCACGCTGAAGGTGACGAGGAAGACCTCGGGTTTGGCGATGCGGGACTCCACCACGAAGATGGAGTCCAAAAACCCCAGCGCCGCCATGGCGAGGCCCACCGACGGACGGTCCGTGGCCAGACGCCCCAGGGCGTACAGCGCGGGCACCAGCGCGGTGCCGAACAGGGCGGGCAGCAGCCGCCACCCCCACGGCTCGAACCCCATCGCGCGGATCCCCACCGCCACCAACAGCTTGGACAGGGGAGGGTGCGTCCACTCGTAGATGGGCTGGCCGAGCAGGTACTGGCGCGCCGTGCGGGCGTAGTAGATCTCGTCAAACACCTGCGTGGGCGGCTCCCCGAGCCGCCACAGGCGCAGCGCCGCGGAAGCTACCACCAGCGCCGCCAGCCACCACAAGGGGTGTCGCGCCATCGAGTGCATGGTACCCTGCGGGTTTGACACCGCCAACGCCGCGTGCTACGTTGCCCGCAAGCAGGCGCCGGCGAATCTCTCCGCCGGGGCCCGGTGGCCACGATGAAAGGAGGTGGTGCGCCGTTGAGTCAACCTCGCACCCCAGCCCACCGGGAGGAGATGGGGTAGATTCCTGGGGAGTCCCGGCGGTGGGCCGGGACTCCCGCTCTTTCTGTGCTCGGAACCTCCTCCCGTAGCCCCCGGCGGACCGGTACGGTATACTCGGCCTGGGGCGGCGTAGCTCAGCTGGTCAGAGCACGCGGTTCATACCCGCGGTGTCGGGGGTTCGAAGCCCTCCGCCGCCACCAGAGGCGAGGAACTTGGCCACGGGGCGAGGCGCCTTCGAACCCTCCACCACCCACCGGCGGTTGCTGGAGACCGTACGGCGCACCGTGGAGGACCACCGCCTGATCCCTCCCGGCACCCGGGTTCTCGCGGCTTGCTCCGGGGGCGCAGACTCCGTGGCGTTGGTGCACCTGCTGAGCCGCCTGAGCGGGGAAGGGAAGTGGGAGGTGGCGGTGGGGCACGTAAACCACGGGCTGCGGCCGGCGGCGGAGGAGGACGCCGCCTTCGTGGCCGACCTGGCGCGGCGGATGCAGCTGCCGTTTTTCGTACGGCGGCTGCACGGGCTGGGGGCGGCCAACCTGGAGGCTCGGGCTCGGACGGCCCGCTACGCGGCGCTGGCCGAGCTCGCCCGGGAGGCCGGCGCGCAGGTGGTGGCCACCGCTCACACCCTGGACGACCAAGCGGAGACGGTGCTACTGCGCCTGCTGCGGGGCACAGGGGTGACAGGCCTTGCGGGCATCCTGCCGAGCCGGCCTGTGGCCCATGGGATCCAAGTCGTCCGGCCGCTGCTGTGGTGCCGGCGGCAGGCGCTGCGGGAGTTCCTCGCTGACTGCGGCGAGAGCTGGAGGGAGGACGAGACGAACCTTGATCCTCAGCGGGCGCGCAACAGGGTCCGCCACCACCTCTTGCCCGCCCTGGTGGCGGAGAGCCCGCGCCTTGTGGAGCTTCTCGGTCAGCTAGCGGAGGTGGTGCGCGAGGAGGAGGTGGTGTGGGCGGAGTGGGTCCACCGCACGTTCCGGGAGCTGGCGCAGCCGGGGGACGGGGGCTGGAGGGTGTCGTTGCCTCGCTTCCTGCAGCTGCCGGTGGCACTGCAACGGCGCCTTTTGCGCCAGCTGGCGGGAAACTTCAGGGCCGGGTCGTTCGTTCACGTGGAGGAGGCACGTCGGTTGCTGCGGACGGGGCAGGCGGGCCAGGAGCTGACGCTTCCAGGAGGGCTGCGGGTGCGGCGGGAGTCCGGGAGCTTCTGGGTGGGCCGCGTGGGCGGCCCCGCGGCCGGGGAGCCGGCGGAGCTCGCGGTGCCCGGCCGGGTGGTCTCGCCGGAGCTGGGCGTGATGGTGGAGGCCGCGGTGGAGCCAAGGGCCACATTCCCCCGCCAGGGCCGGTGGGAGGCGGAGCTGGACGAGCGGTGGGCACACCGCCGCCTGGTGGTCCGTTCGCGGCAGCCGGGGGATCGGATCCGCCTGAACGTGGGGACCCGTAAGCTCCAGGACCTGTTGGTGGACCTGAAGGTTCCCCGGTGGGTGCGGGACCACGTGCCCGTGTTGGCCACCGAGGAGGGCGAGGTGCTGTGGGTGGTGGGCTACCGGGTGGCCGACGGCGCCCGGCCCGCCCCGGACGCGGCCCGTTGCCTGAGGGTGCGGGCCTGGCCCCTGGAGGCAGGCCCTTCATCCGACGGCGAACGCGCCGATGGTATACTGGGGGAACAGCTGCCCGCCGGAGGGAGCGGCCGGCGTACGTGAGCTCAACGCAGGAGGCAGTCGGTGACGAACCGGTACGTGCGCAGCCTGGTGGTGTGGGCGCTGGTGGTGGCGGTGGTGCTGTTCGTGCTGGTGCCCATGTACCGTAGCACCCGCACCGTGCCCCGCTCCATCGACTTCAGCGAGTTCCTCACCCTGGTGGAACAGGGCCAGGTGGTGGGGAAGGTGGTGTTCAACGAGGACAACAGCACCATCACCGGGGAGCGGAGGGACGGGCAGCCCTTCCGGACCACCTACTCCAAGGAGGCCACGCTGCAGATCCAGGCCCTCCTGCGGCAGAAGGGGATTCCGTTCGCGGTGGAGGCACCCGCCCGGAACTCCCCGTGGCCGAACCTCCTGAGCAGCTTCCTGCCCTTGCTGCTGATCATCGGCCTGTGGTTCCTCATGATCCGCCAGGCCCAGTCGGGCAGCAACCAGGCCCTGTCCTTCGGCAAGAGCCGGGCCCGGCTGCACCACGAGTCCAAGCCCAAGGTGACCTTCGACGACGTGGCCGGCGTGGACGAGGCCAAGGAGGAGCTGCAGGAGATCATCGAGTTCCTCAAGCACCCGAAGAAGTTCCAGGCCCTCGGGGCCAAGATCCCCCGGGGCGTGCTGCTGGTGGGCCCACCGGGCTCCGGGAAGACCCTCCTGGCGAAGGCGGTGGCGGGAGAGGCGGGCGTGCCCTTCTTCTCCATCTCCGGGTCGGAGTTCGTGGAGATGTTCGTAGGGGTGGGCGCTTCCCGGGTGCGGGATCTGTTTGACCAGGCCAAGAAGAACGCCCCGTGCCTGGTCTTCATCGATGAGATCGACGCGGTGGGGCGCCAGCGGGGTGCAGGGCTCGGCGGCGGCCACGACGAACGGGAGCAGACCCTCAACCAGCTCCTGGTGGAGATGGACGGGTTCGACCCCAACGCGGGCATCATCGTGATCGCGGCCACCAACCGTCCGGACATCCTGGATCCTGCCCTGCTGCGGCCGGGGCGGTTCGACCGCCGCATCGTGGTGGACAACCCGGACACCAAGGGGCGCAAGGCCATCCTGGAAGTCCACCTGCGGGGCAAGCCCCTGGCAGAGGACGTGAACGTGGACGTCCTGGCCAAGCGCACGCCGGGGTTCTCGGGGGCAGACCTGGCCAACCTGGTGAACGAGGCGGCCTTGCTGGCGGCCCGCCGGAACAAGCGCCGCATCACCATGGCGGAGTTCGACGAGGCCATCGAGCGGGTCATCGCGGGGCCCCAGCGGCGCAGCCGGGTCCTGTCGCAGCGGGAGCGAGAGCTGGTGGCGTTCCACGAGGCCGGACACGCCCTGCTGCGCAAGCTGCTGCCGCACGCGGACCCGCCCCACAAGGTCACCATCGTGTCGCGGGGCATGGCGTTGGGGTACGTGATGGGGATGCCTCCGGAGGACCGCTACACCCGAACGAGGGCGGAGCTGCTGGACGAGATCACGGTGGCCATGGGCGGCCGCGTGGCGGAGGAGATCGTGTTCGGGGAGGTCACCACGGGCGCGGAGAACGACTTCGAGCAGGCCACGGACATGGCCCGGAAGATGGTCACGGACTTCGGGATGTCCGAGAAGCTGGGGCCCATGTCTCTGGGCAAGCGGCACGGGCCGGTGTTCCTCGGGCGGGACCTGGTGGAGAGCCGGAACTACAGCGAGGAGATCGCTTACGAGATCGACAAGGAGGTCCGGCGGATCATCGACGAGTGCTACAGCCGGGCCAAGCAGATCCTCGAGGCGAACCGGGACAAGCTGGAGGTCATCGCACGGGCGCTGCTGGAGAAGGAGTCCCTGGACGCGGAGGAGCTGGACCGGCTGCTGGCCGGGCAGCCCCTGGAGGCGGAAGCGACTCCTCCGCAGCGGGAGCCGGCACCCCGCCCCGCCCCCACGCCGCCTGTGGTGCCGTCCCTGCGCCCCAAGCCGGAGGCCAGCTGACCCGCGCGGTCAAGCGGGAGCGGTGGCCACCAGCTCCTCGGTTCGCACCACCCGAACGCCCGCCTGTTCCCACTCCCTGCGGCGGTCGGCCACTTGGTCCGGGTACACGGGCCGGGTTGCGTCCTCAACCACCACGGTGCGGAATCCCGCCCGCGCGGCGTCCAGGGCGGTGGCGTGCACGCAGTAGTCGGTGGCGAGGCCGCACACATACACCTCCTCCACCCCCAGGCCCCGCAGCAGCTCCGCCAGCCCGGTGCCCTGGAACCCGGAGTACGCCTCCTGGTCAGGCCGGTAAGCCTTGCGGACGATGTGGGTGATGGGTTCCCGGCGCAACTGCGGGTGCAGGTCCGCCCCGGAAGTGCCCTGCACGCAGTGGGGCGGCCACGGCCCGCCCCGGTCCCGAAAAGACACGTGGTCCGGCGGGTGCCAGTCCTGCGTGGCCACCACGGGACGCCCGGCTCGCGCGAACGCCTGGGCCAGGGAGTTCACCAGCGGCACGATGCGGTCGCCCTCGGGCACCGCCAGCGCCCCGCCCGGGCAGAAGTCGTTCTGCACGTCCACCACGATGAGGGCCGCCCGCTGCACGCGCACCACCTCCCTCGCAGCTCAGGCGTCTATAGTATACTCCGGGCAAACTCCAAAACACCCTGGCGGGTGGTGCGTTGGCGAAGAGGAAGGCGAGGGAGGACCTGCGCCGGCCCACGCTGGTGTACGTGGGCACGGTAGTGGTGCTGGCGGTGATCCTGGGGGCCCTCCAGGCTCGGTACGAGGCGTCCCGCCGGCCTCCCAGCCCGGAGGCGGTGGTGCGGAACCTCACGGAGGGCTTCGTGGGGCAGAACACCGTCCGGTCGGTGCGTCTGGAGGGCGGGGCCGCGGAGCTGGAGGTGGCCATGGACGGCGTGCGGGCCCTCCCCCAGGACCGGTCGCAGTGGCCGCAGTTCTTCCGGGACGCCACCGACGTGGCCGCGGACCGGCTCTTTAGCCCGCCGCCCCAGATCACCACCCCGGCCCTGGCAGACCTGCAGCGGGTGTCCATCCGCTACACCCTGCAGGGGCGGGAGGTGGCGCGGGGCTCCAAGCGGCGGGGCGACCGCACCGCCACCGTCACCATGGTGCGGCCGTGAGGAGGGCGAGGTGTACGCGCTGAACTTTTACTCGAGCGTGTTTGCGGAGCAGCTCCGGCAGGGGCGCAAGACGGCCACCATCCGGCTCGGCGACAAGCGGGACAAGTACCGCGAGGGCCAGATCGTGTGGGTGACCGTGGGGCGCCGGTTCGGAGAGCGTCAGAAGATCTTCAGCGCGGTGATCGACCGCACCGAGTACAAGCAGGTGAAGGACCTCACCCCGCGGGAGATCGAGCGGGACCACCCGGAGCTCCGGCGCCACGAGGAGCTGCTGGAGTTCCTCTCCTCGATTTACGGGCGTCCCGTGACCCTCGAGGACTGGGTCACGGTGGTGCACTTCTCGCCGGTGCGGGAGTAGCAGGCGCCACGGTCCGGCGGTCCTCCGGCGGCAGGAGGAACTGAGGAGGGACTGCCTCCGCCAGAAACACGTCGGCGCTGGCGCGGTAGAAGGCCACGCCGGCCTCGTGGGCCCGCCGCGCCAGGACCGTGAGAACCACGGGGTTTGCGCTGTGCCGCAGCCCCACCTCTCGGGCCTGCAGCGGGGTGAGGGAGAGGTGCACGAACCGGCGCGCCTGGGGCCGCAGGCCCTCCGTGAGGATGGTCCTGAGCCGCTCCGGCGCGGTTCCGTGGTACAGCCACTCGGGCGGACGCTGGGGGGAACCCTCCGGCTGTACGGGCACGCTGTGCCCGTACAGGGCCCGGATCCGTCCGTCCCTCACCTCGAACCTTCGGCGCCCTGGGAGGTTGACCGCTGCCTGTACGTCCGCCACGGTGGCGTCCTCCCAGCCCCTCTGGCGGCGGACGGCTTCCAGCAACGCTTCCAGGTCAACCCACCCGTGGGGGTCCAGGGCCAGGCCGAAGGCTTCCGGCCGGTGCCGGAGGATCAAGGAGAGCAGCCGGCTCAAGCGCTCCGCGCGGCGTCGGTCCACCGCCACACACTCCCAGCGTATGATACACGCGACGGGAGGTTCCGGTGCCTGGGCCCCTGGTGGAGTGCGTGCCCAACGTGAGCGAGGGCCGGCGGCTCGAGGTGGTGGAGGAGCTGGCGCAGGCTGTTCGGTCCGTGCCGGAGGTGCGGCTGCTGGACTACTCGTGGGACGGGGCGCACCACCGCTCCGTGTTCACCTTCGTGGGGCCGCCCCAGCCGGTGGTGGAAGCCGCCCTGGCCCTGGCGGCGGTGGCGGTGCAGCGCATCGACCTGCGGCAGCACCAGGGGCTGCACCCCAGGATCGGTGCGGTGGACGTGGTGCCCTTCGTCCCCCTGAGGGGTGTTACCATGGACGACTGCGTGGCGTTGAGCCGCACCTTCGCGCAGGCGCTGTGGGACCGGTACCGCGTACCCGTGTACTTCTACGCCCACTCCGCCCTGCGCCCGGAGCGCCGCTGGTTGCCCTACATCCGGCGCGGAGGGTTCGAGGCGCTGCAGGCCTCCATCACGCAGCCCGACCGCCACCCCGACGTGGGCGAGCCCAGGGTTCACCCCACCGCCGGGGCCACGGCCACGGGGGCGCGGGAGGTGTTGATCGCGTGGAACTTCACCCTGGCCACGGACGACGTGCAGGTGGCGCGGGCGGTGGCGCGGCGCATCCGGCAGTCCTCGGGCGGGCTCCCCGGGATCCAGGCTAACGGGTGGGCGCTGCCCGGAGGAGGAGTCCAGGTTTCCGTGAACGTGCTGGACTACCGCGCGACACCCCTGGACGTGTTGTACGAGGCGGTCTGCGCGGAGGCCGCCCGGTTCGGGGTGGAAGTCCGCGGCACGGAGTTCGTCGGGCTGGTGCCCGCGGAGGCGCTGGCCCAGGTGGCGGCGCGTGCCCTCAGGGCCGACAACCTGGTCGTGGACCGGGTGCTGGAGCCGAGGCTGGTGGAGTGATGCGGCTGCGGTGCGGCGGACGGCTTTTGGAGTTCGGGCGGCGCACCCTGATCATGGGCGTGGTGAACGTGACCCCGGACTCCTTCAGCGGGGACGGCCTGCTCACCGGTCCGGACTGGCTGCAGAAGGTGGTCCAGGTGGGACGGCAGATGGTGGCCGAGGGCGCCGACCTTCTGGACGTGGGCGGAGAGTCCAGCCGTCCCGGTGCAGACCCCGTTCCCCTGGAGGAGGAGTTGCGGCGGGTGGTCCCCGCGGTGCGGGCCTTGCGGGAGGTGGTGGACGTGCCCATCTCCGTGGACACCACCAAGGCAGAGGTGGCCCGCCAGGCCCTCCGGGCCGGTGCGGACCTGGTGAACGACATCAGCGCCCTGCGGTGGGACCCGGAGATGGTCCGGGTGGTGGCGGAGTCGGGCTGCGGCGTGGTGCTGATGCACATGAAGGGCACGCCGAAGGACATGCAGGACGACCCGCGCTACCGCGACGTGGTGGCGGAGGTCCGAGACTTCCTCGCGGAACGGGTGCGGTGGGCGGAGGCGCATGGGATCCCCCGCGACCGTGTGGTGGTGGACCCGGGCTTCGGGTTCGGAAAGCGGCCCGAGCACAACCTGGAGTTGGTCCGACACCTGGGGGTGTTCCGGGAGCTGGGCTGCCCGGTGTTGCTAGGCCCGTCGCGCAAGAGCACCATCGGCGTGGTTTTGGGCGGGCTGCCGCCCCCGGAGCGCGTGGAGGGGACGGCGGCGGTGGTGGCCCTGGCGGTGGCCGCGGGGGTGGACGTGGTGCGCGTGCACGACGTGCGGACCATGGCCCGGGTGGTGCGCGTGGCGGACGCCCTGGTCCGGGGCTGGCCGCCGGCGTAGGTCGCTGACGCAAAGGGCGCGCAGACGATGGTAGATCGCATCGTGCTCAAGGACATGGCCTTCTACGGATACCACGGGGTCCTGCAGGAGGAGCGGCAGCGGGGACAGGTGTTCTTCGTGGACGTGGAGGTGGAGTGCGACCTGCACTCCGCCGGGCACAGCGACGACCTGCGGTACACCGTGGACTATCGGGAGGTCTACCGGAGGGTGCAGGCGGTGCTGCTGGGGCCACCCAAGGCCCTGGTGGAGGCGTTGGCGGAGGAGGTGGCGCACCGCCTGTTGGAGATGGACCGGGTGGAGGCGGTGACGGTGGAGGTCCGCAAGCCCCACGTGGACCTGGGCGGCCCCGTGGGGCACGCCGCGGTGCGCGTCCACCGGCGCCGCGGGCCGCGGGTGGGTCCGTCGGCGGTGTGAGGCGTGGAGGAGCGGGTGTTCCTGTCCTTGGGCTCCAACCTGGGCGACCGGGAGGGAAACCTGCGCGCGGCCTTGCGGCTGCTGGAGAAGCAGGGAGTGCACGTGGTGCGGCGCTCCTCGTGGTACGAGACCGACCCCGTGGGCTACACGGACCAGCCTTCGTTTCTCAACGTGGTCGTGGAGGTCCGCACCTCCTTGGATCCCCACGAGCTGCTGCGGTGCGCGCAGCGGGTGGAGGCAGCCTTGGGGCGGGTGCGGACGGTGCGGTGGGGGCCGCGCACGGTGGACGTGGACGTGCTCCTGTATGGCGGCCGGGTGGTGAACACGCCCGACCTGGTGCTGCCGCACCCGCGCATGCGGGAGCGCGCCTTCGTGCTGGTGCCGCTGTTCGAGGTGGCGCCGGAGCTCGTGCTCCCGGACGGCACGCCGGTGGCCGCATTGTTGCCCTCCGTGGCGGACCAGCGGGTGGTACGGCGCTGAGCGGAGGTCCCGTGGAGCTGGAGGAGGTGGGGCGCGGCCTGCGGACGCGGTACGTGGGGCGCCGCGTGCACTGGTTCGAGCAGGTGACGTCCACCAACGACGTGGCCCGCACCCTGGCGGAGCAGGGCGCGCCGGAGGGGACGGTGGTGGTGGCGCGAACGCAGACGGAGGGCCGAGGCCGGTTGGGGCGCCGCTGGGCCTCCCCACCGGGAGGGCTGTATCTGTCCGTGGTGCTGCGCCCCATCGCCGCACCCTACGAGCTGCCGCGGCTGGGGCTGGCGGTGGGGGTCGCCTGCAGCCGCGCGGTGGAGCGAAGCTGCGGCGTGCAACTACGGCTCCGGTGGCCCAACGACCTCGTGGTGGACGGCAAGAAGGTCGGGGGGGTCCTGGTGGAGTCTGGGCCGGAAGCCAGGTGGGTGGTCGTGGGGGTGGGGATCAACGTGGCCGTGGCACCGGGCCAGCTGCCGGAGGGCGCGGCTTCCCTGGTGGAGTTCGCCAAAGGCCCCGTGGAGCGTACGGCGCTGCTGCAGGCCCTCCTGGCGGAGCTGGAGCTGGTGTACGAGCTGTTCCGAGGTGGTGACTGGGCCACCCTGCTGCAGTGGTGGCGGCAGAGGGCCACCACCCTCGGGCGGCGCGTGCGGGTGCACGTGGCCTCCGGGGTGTACGAGGGGACCGCGGAGGACGTTGACGAGGACGGAGCGCTGGTGGTGCGGCTCCCCGACGGCAGTCGGAAGCGCGTGGTGGCGGGCGAGGTGGGTTGGGGCGGTACGACACGGTAGCAGGAGGGGAACGGTGCCGGCCATCACGGACGTGGAGGGGCTTTTGGTGGGCCACGCCACAGACTTAGAGGCGGCCACCGGGTGCACCGTGGTCCTGTTTGAGGCGGGCGCGGTGGCCGGCGTGGAGGTGCGGGGTAGCGCGCCGGGCACCCGCGAGACCGACCTGTTGCACCCCTTGAACCGGGTCCGGGAGGTGCATGGGGTGCTGCTCACGGGCGGCAGCGCCTTCGGCCTGGCCGCCGCGGACGGAGTCATGCGGTACCTCGAAGAGCGGGGAGCCGGTTACGACGTGGTGGTGGCCAAGATCCCCATCGTGCCCGCGGCGGTGATCTTCGACCTGTGGCTGGGACGGCCGGACGTGCGGCCGGACGCCGCCATGGGGTACGCGGCGTGTCAGGTTGCTTCCGCCGACCCTCCGGAGGAGGGCAGCGTGGGCGCGGGGACCGGAGCCACGGTGGGCAAGCTGTTCGGCCCCGCGGGCGCCATGAAGGGCGGCGTGGGGACGTGGAGTATCACGCTGCCCGGAGGACAGGTGGTGGGTGCGTTGGTGGTGGTGAACGCGGTGGGCGACGTGGTGGCCGCGGACGGCTCGGTGCTCGCCGGTACCCGGGACCCTGCCACCGGAGAGCTGGTGGGGTCTGCGGCGCTGCTTCAGAGCGGGTACGTGCCCCCCCGCATGTTGGGACAGAACACCGTGGTGGGCGTGGTGGCCACCAACGTGGCGCTGTCCAAGGTGGAGTGCAACCGCCTGGCCCGCGTGGCCCACCACGGCCTGGCCATGGCGGTCTCGCCGTCCCACACCACCCTGGACGGCGACACCTTTTTCGCCCTCAGCACGGGGCAGGTGGAGGGTGCGTACGACGTGGTGGCGGCGGCAGTCCCCGCCGTGGTGGCGGAGGCCATCCGGAGGGCGGTATGGGCCGCCCGGGGGCTACACGGGATCCCCGGGCTGGCGGACCGGTAGCGCCTTTGGGGTTGCAGGAAAGCCTGCCCCGCAGCTAGGCTGTGGGTGGGCCGGCATCCGCCCAGGAGCCGGACCCCGGCGAACCGAACTCCACATCGGTCCGTCCGGTACTGGGACGCCAGACTGGAACGGAGGTGCCTCGTGGGAGCAGCTCGGCTTACTCCTGCACCGGTCCCGGGCCTTCGTCTGCACGCACGGGACCTCACGGTGATCGGAGCCCTGGGAGCGGTGAGCGCGGTGCTCGGTACCGTCCCGGGTGTAGGCTTCATCCCGGCACCCACGCCCGCGGGCGCGGCCACCACCATGCACATCCCCGTGATCCTGGCGGGGCTCCTTCGGGGGCCCGTGGCGGGCGCGCTGGTGGGCGCGGTGTTCGGGTTTTTCAGCTTCACGCGGGCCACCCTACCCTTCTTCAAGGACCCGCTGGTGGCCTTCCTCCCAAGGATTTTGATCGGCGTCCTAACCGCGTACGCGTTCCGGTGGCTGGCCTCCAGGGCTTCGCGGGCGGTGGCGGCGGTGGTGTGCGGGGCCGCGGTGTTCACCGTCCTGGGGCCGGGCGCGGTGGCCTTCGAGGCGGCCCTGCAGGCGAACCGGGTGGCGCGGAGCTGGCTGGTGGATTTGTACCACGTGCTGGCCTCCTCCACGGGTCCCAGGCCCTGGGTGGGGGTGGCCGTGGGTCTGGTGGTTGTTGCCGCCGCCTACCGAGCGCTGCGGGAGAAGGACGCGCCCGTGGCCGCGGCGGCGGTGGTGGGGACGCTGACCAACACCGTGGGGGTGCTGGGCCTGATCGTCCTCCGGTTCCCTCAGCTCCTACCGCCCGGGGCTGCGTTCCTGGTGGGCGCCACCCACGGCCTGCCAGAGGCGATGCTGGCCGTGGTGGTGACCGTGCCCGTGTACCGGGCGCTGCGGGCTGCGCGGTTGGCGTAACCAGGAGACGCCGTGCTGCTGGCCGTCAACGTGAACAACACGCAGATCAAGCTGGCGGTCTACCCGGACCCGGAGCGCGACCCACAGCCCCGGGTCCACTGGAGGGTGTCCACCGACTGGGAGAAAACGGAGGACGAGTACGGGATTCTGTTCGCGCACCTGTTCCAGCACGCAGGTCTGCGCCTGCAGGACGTCACCGACGTGGCGCTGTCCTGCGTCGTACCTCCCCTGGTGGACACCATGGAGCGGCTGTGCGAGCGCTACTTCGCCACTCGGCCCCTGGTGGTGGGGCCGGGGATCCGTACGGGCATGCGCATCCTGTACGAGAACCCGCGGGAGGTGGGGGCGGACCGCATCTGCAATGCGGTGGCGGCCTTCGCCAAGTACGGCGGCCCCAGCGTGGTGTGCGACTTCGGGACGGCCACCACCTTCACCGCCGTGTCCCGGGACGGCGACTTCCTCGGCGGTGCCATCGCCCCCGGGATCGGCATCTCCCTGGACGCCCTGGCGGAGCACACGGCACAGCTCCCGAGGATCGACCTGGAGAAGCCGCGCAGCGCCATCGGCCGCACCACGGTGGCGGCCATGCAGGCCGGAGTGTACTACGGCTTCGTGGGCCAGGTGGAGGAGATCGTGCGGCGCATCCATCGGGAGCTGGGCGAGCCTGCCACGGTGATCGCCACGGGAGGCTGGGCCCGCCTGCTGGCGGAGGAGCTCACCTGCATCCACCACCACGACCCCCTGCTGACCCTGGAGGGGCTGCGGATCCTGTTCCTGCGCAACCGCCGCGCGGAGGTCCGCTAAACCCCCTGAGAATCGCGCCAGCGATTCCAGGAACCCGGTCGCCCTCCGCACGTTTCCGTGGTGGTACATTGGCCTCGTGAAGCGCGTGGTGAGCGTGAGCCTGGGCTCCTCCCGGCGGGACAGCCGGCTGGAGCTGGAGCTGCTGGGCGAGCGGGTCGTGGTGGAGCGGGTGGGCACGGATGGGGACCTGCGCCGGTGCGCGCAGCTGTTGGAGTCCCTGGACGGGCAGGTGGACGCCATCGGGCTCGGCGGCATGGACCTGTTCCTGCAGGCAGGCCGCCGCCGCTACTACCTCCGGGACGCAGTACGCGTGGCCCGGCGGGTCCGGCGTACACCGGTGGTGGACGGGAGCGGGCTCAAGCAGGCGTGGGAGCCGTACGTGGTGCTGCACTACCTGCCGGAGGTGGTCGGCTACCGGCTGGAAGGCCGCCGAGTCCTGCAGGTGAGCTCCGTGGACCGCTACGGCATGGCGGAGGCGTTCGCCCGCGCGGGCGCGCAGGTGGTGTACGGGGACTTCCTGTTTGCCCTGGGCCTGCCGTTCCCCCTGCGGTCCCTGTGGTCGGTAAGGGTGCTGGCGGCGCTGTTGCTGCCTTTCCTCACCCAGCTGCCCTTGGGGTGGCTGTACCCCACGGGCAGCCGCCAGGAGCACAACACTCCCCGGTACGGCCGGTTCTTCCACTGGGCGGAGGTGG
Source organism: Armatimonadota bacterium (assembly GCA_025060455.1). Classification (GTDB taxonomy): domain Bacteria; phylum Sysuimicrobiota; class Sysuimicrobiia; order Sysuimicrobiales; family Sysuimicrobiaceae; genus Tepidifontimicrobium. The sequence continues at coordinate 14,515 of JANXBY010000008.1, read as the reverse complement.
TGGCGGGGGACTTCCACTTCATCCGGCGGTACATGCCCGACCACCTCCCCGACAAGGTGGTGCTGAGCCAAACCCTCACCCGGCAGGACGTGGAGGAGCTGCGGCGGCGCGGGGCGGCCCTGCTGGTGACGGTGACCCCGGAGCTGGCCGGCCGGTCCCTCGGCACGAACGTGTTCCAGGCGCTGGTGGTGGCCTTCGCGGGCAAGCCTCCCGACCAGATCCTGCCGGAGGAGTACGTGGAGTGGATGGGCCGCCTGGGCTTCCGGCCGCGGGTGGAGTGGGTGAACCCACCGCGGTCCGAGGGGCTGCGGGCGCTTTACGAGCGCTGGCGAGAGGGGAGGACCGCCTAGGGTGGAACGGTTCGCGTTCGTGATCCACCCGCTGCAGGTGGGGGACTTCGCCCGCAAGTTCCCGTTCACACGTTGGTTGCCTGCCCGGTGGGTGGAAGCGGCGTTCCGCCACGTCCCGCCCCTGCTGGTGTCCCACATCACCGGCATCCGGTCCGAGGCAGGGCCGGAGGCGGAGGGGTGGTTCATCGGCCTTCCCATGACGCCCCGGGTGATGCTGGAGTCAGACCCCGAGTTCGTGTACGGCCGCCTGGCGCGTTGTGCGGAGATGGCCCAGCGGCTCGGGGCGCGGATTCTGGGGTTGGGCGCTTTCACCAAGATTGTGGGCGACCGGGGGGTGACCGTAGCCCGCCGCTCCCCCATCCCGGTGACCACGGGCAACTCCTACACCGCGGCCACGGCGGTGGAGGGCGCCCTGGCGGCGGCCCGCCGGCTGGACATCGCACCCGCACGGGCCCGTGCCGCGGTGGTGGGCGCCACGGGTGCCATCGGGGCCGCCTGCGCCCGGCTGCTGGCCCGCCAGGTGGGCTCCCTGGCCCTCGTGGCCCGGGGCTGGGAGCGGCTGGAGCGCCTGGCGGACCAGATCCGGGCGGAGTCCAAGTGCGCCGTGGAGGCCACCGACCGGGTCCGGGAGGCGGTGCGGGACGCGGACATCGTCCTTACGGTGACCAGCGCCACCACGGTGCTGGTGGAGCCCGAGGACCTGAAGCCGGGCGCGGTGGTGTGCGACGTGGCCCGGCCCCGCAACGTGTCGCGGGAGGTGTACGCGCGGCGGGACGACGTGCTGGTCCTGGACGGCGGCGTCATCCAGGTGCCGGGGGAGGTGGACTTCGGGTTCGACTTCGGATTCCCTCCCGGCACCTGCGAGGCCTGTATGGCGGAGACCATCGCCCTCGCCCTGGAGGGCCGGTACGAGTCGTACACCCTGGGCCCCGAGCTGTCCCTGGAGCGCGTGGAGGAGATCGCCCGTATTGCCCACCGGCACGGGTTCCGGCTGGCCGGCTTCCGGCGGTTCGAACGCGCCATCGGGGAGGAGGAGGTAGAACGCATCCGCAGGCGGCGGCACGCTGCGGTCCCTCCCCCGGTTTGAAGCAAAGGGCACGCCCCGGTATAATACAGGCGAGGACGCAGGGACGCTGTGGGCGCGGGCCCACGGTGTTTTCTTTTCCCGCGGCACGGTTCTTGCCCACGCGCCCTGCGGAGTCTGCCGGCACAGGCCGGTGCGACCGGGAGTCGGTATGGAGAAGAAGGAGACGTTCCTCACCCCCGAAGGGCTCAGGCGGCTTGAGGAGGAGCTGGAGTACCTCAAGACCGTGAAGCGCAAGGAGGTGGCCGAACGGATCAAGCAGGCGAAGGCGTTCGGCGACCTCAGCGAGAACTCGGAGTACGAGGACGCCAAGAATGAGCAGGCCTTCGTGGAGGGCCGCATCCTGGCCCTGGAGCAGCTTCTGCGAACCGCGAAGGTGATCGAGGGCAACGGCGTGTCCGGGGAAGTGACCATCGGCTCGCGGGTGCGGGTGCGGGACCTGGCGAGCGGGGAGGAGTACGAGTACTGGATCGTGGGCACCGCGGAGGCGGACCCGTCCCGGGACCGCATCTCCAACGAGTCGCCGGTGGGGCGGGCCCTGCTGGGCCGGCGTCCCGGAGACGTGGTGGAGGTGCAGGTCCCTGCGGGGTTCTTGCGGCTGCAGATCACGGGCCTGGGCTACTAGGGCCGGGTTCGGGGTCTGGGCAGGGCGAGAGCCGCCGGGCCGCCGGCGGTTCTCTGTTTCGGGAGGGTGCGGCGGGAATGACGGGGCAACCGGTCACGTTGGATCGGTGGCCGGAGTTGAAGGAGAGGAGGGGCCGGGGTGCGAAACGGTCCGGTGGAGGGATGCTTGGGAGGCGGCAGGCGAACACCGTGACGGGCCACCATCGGGGTGGTCGAAACCGGTAGGGGGAAGCGGATGCCGATGTTCGAACGGTTCACCGAGCGCGCCCGGCGCGTGATCATTCTGGCCCAGGACGAGGCCAAGCGCCTGAACCACAGCGCGGTGGGGACCGAGCACATCCTGCTCGGGATCGTGCGGGAAGGGGAAGGGGTGGCCAGCAAGGTCCTGGAGAGCCTGCACATCTCCCCCGAGCGCATCCGGGCCGAGATCGAAAGCGCCATCGGCCGCGGCGACCGCACCCCGTACGAGGAGGTGACCTTCACCCCGCGCGCCAAGAAGGTGTTAGAGCTGGCTCTGGACGAGGCCCGCCGCCTGGGTCACAACTACATCGGGACCGAGCACCTGCTGTTGGGCCTCATCCGGGAGGGCGAGGGGGTCGCGGCCCGGGTGCTGGAGGCCATGGGTGCGGATCTGGAGCGGGTGCGGGCCCAGGTGGTGTATCTGCTCGGGGAGGAGGGGACGTCCACGTACACGCGGCCTTCCAGCAAGACGCCCACCCTGGACGAGTTCGGCCGGGATCTGACCAAGATGGCCCGGGAGGGCAAGCTGGACCCCGTGATCGGGCGGGAGCGGGAGATCGAACGGGTCATCCAGGTGCTGAGCCGCCGGACGAAGAACAACCCCGCCCTCATCGGCGAGCCCGGGGTCGGCAAGACCGCCATCGTGGAGGGGCTGGCGCAGCGCATCGTGCGCGGCGACGTGCCGGAGAGCCTGCGGGGCAAGCGGGTGGTGCAGCTGGACTTGGCCGCCCTGGTGGCGGGCACCAAGTACCGCGGTGAGTTCGAAGAGCGGATGAAGAAGGTGATGGACGAGATCCGCAAGGCCCAGGGCGAGGTCATCCTGTTTGTGGACGAGCTCCACACCCTGGTGGGGGCCGGGGCCGCGGAAGGGGCCATCGACGCCAGCAACATCCTCAAGCCGGCCCTGGCGCGGGGGGAGCTCCAGTGCATCGGGGCCACCACCCTGGATGAGTTCCGCAAGTACATCGAGCGGGACGCGGCCCTGGAGCGGCGGTTCGCGCCCATCCTGGTGGCGGAGCCCACGGTGGAGCAGACAGTAGAGATCCTGCGGGGCCTGCGGGAGCGCTACGAGGCGCACCACGGGGTTCGCATCAGCGACGGGGCCCTGGTGGCCGCCGCCACCCTGGCGGAGAAGTACATCACCGACCGGTTCCTGCCCGACAAGGCCATCGACCTCATGGACGAGGCGGCCAGCCGCATCCGGCTGCAGGCCTCCTTCCTCCCCGCGGAGGTGCGGCAGGCGATGGAGCGGGTGGAGAAGACCCGCCGGGAGAAGGAGGAGGCCATCAAGAACCAGGACTTCGAGCGGGCCGCCCAGCTGCGGGACCGGGAGAAGGCCCTGCGGCAGAAGCTGGAGGAGCTGGAGGCCAGCCGCCGTAGCCAGCGGGGCCGGGATCTCACGGTGGTCACGGAGGACGACATCGCGGAGATCGTGTCCAGCTGGACCGGCATCCCTGTTACGAAGCTGATGCAGGAGGAGACGGAAAAGCTCCTCAAGATGGAGGAGAAGCTGCACGAGCGCATCGTGGGCCAGGAGGAGGCCGTGGCCGCGGTGTCACGGGCGGTGCGGCGGGCCCGGGCGGGGTTGAAGGACCCCAGGCGGCCCATCGGGTCGTTCATCTTCCTGGGCCCCACGGGCGTGGGCAAGACGGAGCTGGCCCGCGCCCTGGCGGAGTTCCTGTTCGGCGACGAGAACGCCCTGATCCGCATCGACATGTCGGAGTACAGCGAGCGGCACACCGTCTCCCGGCTGGTGGGTGCTCCCCCGGGGTACGTGGGCTACGAGGAGGGGGGACAGCTCACCGAGCAGGTCCGGCGTCGGCCCTACTCCGTGGTCCTGCTGGACGAGATCGAGAAGGCGCACCCGGAGATCTTCAACGTGCTGTTGCAGATCCTGGACGACGGGAGACTCACGGACGCCCAGGGTCGGATCGTGGACTTCAAGAACACCGTCCTCATCATGACCAGCAACGTGGGCGCTCCCCAGATCGAGCGGGACGCGCCCGTCCTGGGCTTCCGGGCCACCACGGACGAACGGGCGGAGCAGCAGCGCGCCTACGAGCGCATGCGGGATCTGGTGATGGAGGAACTCAAGCGCACCTTCCGGCCGGAGTTCCTGAACCGGATCGACGAGATCATCGTGTTCCGGCCCCTCACCAAGGAGCAGATGCACTCCATCGTGCGGATCCTGCTGGAACGGGTCCGGCGGGAGCTGCGGGGCCAGGGCATGGAGATCGAGTTCACCGACGCCCTCCGGGAGCTGCTGGTGCAGGAAGGGTTTGACCCGCAGTACGGCGCGCGCCCCCTGCGGCGGGCCATCCAGCGGCTCGTGGAGGACCCCCTGTCGGACGAGCTGCTGCGGGGCCGGTTCCGGGCGGGCGACCACGTAATCGCGGACGTGCGGGACGGCAAAGTGGTGTTCGAGGGGCGTCGGGAGCCGGTGGGCGCGCAGACGGAGTAGCCGCGGCCCCTTTTTGTGACCGGCGGCTTCGTGTTTCAGGGAACCTCCGCGGCCCGGAGCACCTCGTCCCGCAGGACCCCGATGTAGGGGAGGTTGCGGTACAGCTGCCGGTAGTCCAGGCCGTAGCCCACCACGAACCGGTCGGGGACCTCAAAGCCCACGTAGGCCAGGGGCAGGTTGGGCGCGATGCGGCGGACCCGTTTGTCCAGGAGGGTGCAGATCACCAGGCTGGCGGGCCGGCGGGCGCGTAGCAGGCGGGTCAGGTAGGCCGCGGTGAGCCCTGTGTCCACGATGTCCTCCACCAGCACCACGTGCCGGTCCGTGATCTCCTCGTCCAGATCCTTGAGCAGGCGCACCGCCCCCGTGGCCGCGTGGCGGGAGCCGTACGCGGCGATGGCCATGAAGTCGATCTCGTGCGGGATGCACAGAGCACGGCTGAGGTCCGCCAGGAAGTACACGGAGCCCCGCAGCATGCCCACCAGCAGGGGCCGGAGCCCTGCGTAGTCGCGCTCCAGCTCCGCGGCCAGCTCCCGGACCCGCCGCTGCAGGGTGGCCTCGTCGAACAGGACCTCCTGGATGTCCTCGTGCAGGCTCCGCAGGCCGCTCATGAGGAGCCGGAGCGAAGGCCACCGGCAGCCTCCGCCCGCGGCCGCAGCCCGTACTTCCGCAGCAGGTTCCGGAAGTCACGGCCGTAAAACACCCGCAGGTTCACGTGCGGGTACAGCTGCCGGAGGCGCCGGACCTTGCGGTTCTTGCGCGTGACCAGAGCCTGCTTCAGGGTGGTGAGCTCAATGTAGAGGTCGAAGTCAGGTAGGTAGAAGTCCGGCGTAAACCGCTCCCGGGGCCGGCCCTGACGGTCCCAGCTGAGGACAAACGACCGGGGCTCGTACTCCCACCGGATGCCGTAGTAGTCCAGGATGCGGGCGAACTCCTCCTCCGCGGCGTTGGCAAACCGCACCGCACCCTTGCGGCTTCCCACGGACTGGCCGGCCATGGTCGAGCGCCTGTTCGTACTCAGTATACGGCCCTTTCCCCCGCGCGGCAACGCGCGGGTTTGCCACGGGGCGCTCGGTCGTGGGACAATAGCGCCGGGCGCCACCTCCGGACCCTTGTTCGAGTTCGAAACAAGGCAACGCCGCGCCCGCAGGGCACGGGCGCCGAAGGAGCTGTGCGATGGCAAAGGACAGCTGGCAGCAACTCTTGAAGGACGCGACGGAGCGGCTGCGGAGCCCGGACGCCACGGTCCGGAGCGACGCCGCCTTGACCCTGGGCAAGCTGGAGGCGCCCGAGGCGCCGGCGGCCCTGGTGGCGGAGGCCATTGACGCCCTCAGCCGGATCCTGGACGACCCGGACGAGTACGTGCGCAAGAGCGCGGTGCACGCCCTGGGGCGGCTCCGGGTGCGGGATCCGAGGGCCCTGGAGGGCATCCGGTTCGCCCTCGGCGACCGATCCGAGCAGGTGGTGCAGGAGGCCGTCACCCAGGTGCAGCAGGCGGTGGACCCCGGAGCGGTGGAGGGGCTGATCCGGGTGCTGGGCCGCAGGGAGCGGACGTTGCAGAACGCCGCCAGCCAGGCCCTGGTGCGCATCGGCGCGCCCGCGGTCCGTCCCCTGCTGGAGACCTTCAAGGACCGCAACCTGCGACGCCGGGTCCACAACCAGGTGCTCCGAATCATCGAGGACATCAAGGGCAGGGCCGTGGAACCTCTGCTGGCTAGCCTGGGGGACGAAAACCAGTACGTGCGGGCGTACGCGGTGGCACTGCTGGGCAAGCTGGGCGACGACCGCGCGGTGGAGCCCCTGGTGCGGCTGTTCCTCACCGACCCGCGGTTGCAGGAGACGGTGGTGAACACCCTACCGCGGCTGGAGGAGCGCGGCGTGCTGGAGGCGCCCTCCGGAGACCGGGACGTACAGCTCCCCAGGGAGGTGGCCGCGGCATTCCGCAAGCTGGCCTCCACCCCGGAGGCGTTGGAGGCCCTCCGCCGGGCCGCGGCGGCCGGAAACCCCAAGGTCCGCAAGTTCGCCCTGCGGGCCTTGTTTGAGGTGGAGGGCCCCCGGGCCAAGGACACCCTGCTCGCCCTGCTGCGGGACGAAGACGCGGAGATCCAGCGGTTGGCCATCCGGTTGCTGGGCAAGCTGCACGACAAGACCGTGGTGGAGCCGCTGTTGAGCCTGCTCAAGGGCGCCAACCCGCAGCTGGAGGAGGTGGTGTGGAACACCATCAAGGTCCTCACCGACCTCCGGGAGTACGAGCAGCTGCGGTCGCGGGTCGCCCGGGAGCGCGCGGGAGCCCCCGCCCGGCCCACGGTGCGGGTGTTCAAGACTGAGCGCGACGTCTCCCCCGACTGGTGGCGTGACCAGGACTGACGGGCCGCGATGCTGGTGTGCCTGGTAACCGCCCCGGACGCGGAGGCCGCCTGGCGCATCGCCCGGACCCTGGTGGAGGAACGGCTGGCCGCGTGCGTGAACGTGGTGGGTGGGGTACGGTCCGTGTACCGGTGGGAGGGGGCGGTGGAGGAGGCGCAGGAGGTCCTCCTGGTGGTGAAGACCACCCGCGAGCGGTTCGACGCCCTGCGGGGCCGAATCACCTCCCTCCACCCCTACCAGGTACCCGAGGTCGTGGCCCTACCCGTGGAGGACGCGCTGGCCACGTACCGCGCGTGGGTTGAGTCCTCCGTGGGGAGCGGGTAAGGTCCGCGTTGGGCCCGTGCGGATCCTGGTCACCAACGACGACGGCATCGAGGCAGAGGGACTCCATGCCCTCGTGCGAGCTTGTGAGCGGGTGGGGGAGGTCACCGTGGTGGCGCCGCACCACGACCGCTCCGCCAGCGGCCACTCCATCACCCTCCACAAGCCCCTGCGGGTCCAGCCGGCCAGGATCCCGGGTGCCCGAGCGGAGGCGTGGGCCGCCACGGGGACGCCCGCGGACTGCGTGTTGTTGGCGGTGTACGGGTTGCTTCCCGCACGGCCGGACGTGGTGCTGTGCGGGATCAACCTCGGGCCTAACATCGGGCACGACCTCACGTACTCGGGCACCGTCTCCGGGGCCATGGAAGCTGCGGTGCTGGGGATCCCCGCCATCGCGGTCTCCCTGGACGCGGAAGCGGACCCGCAGTACGAGGTGGCGGCCTCCTTCGCCGCGGCCCTGGCAGAGCAGGTATGCCGACGGGGGATGCCACCCGACGCCCTCCTCAACGTGAACGTCCCGAACCTGGACGCGTCGCGCATCCGCGGGGTGCAGGTGACCCGGCAGAGCGGCCGGCGCTACCGAAGCCGCCTGGAGCGGCGCACGGACCCCCGCGGGCGGCCGTACTACTGGATCGCCGGAGAGCGTACCTCTCCGGAGGACGCGGAGCCCGGCACCGACAGCCACGCCCTGAGCCACGGGTTCGTGTCCGTAACCCCCCTGCAGATGGATCTCACGCACCCGGCCCTGCTGTCGGCCCTGGTGGGCTGGGAGCTGGACGGCCTGCTCCCACGCCGGTAGGCGGACGTGGAAGTCCGCGGCAGGATTCCCGCCCTCGGAGGCGAACACACGGGACCAGAGGCCGCGCCGCCGCGCGGCTCGCGTGAACTTCGGGGTCTGTGGCAAGCGACGCAGCGGTCGACGGAGCGCAGGCCGTGCCCCTCATCGAGCTAGTAGGCGTTCACAAACTCTACCCCAGCGGGCGGGTGGCCCTCCAGGACGTGTCCCTCTCGGTGGAGGAAGGCGAGTTTGTGTTCCTGGTGGGTCCCACCGGCGCCGGGAAGTCTACCCTCCTCCGGCTGCTGTACCGGGACGAGGTGCCGACCCGCGGGCGGGTTCACGTGGCGGGCTACGAGGTGCACCGGCTTCGCCCGGGCCAGGTGCCATGGCTCCGGCGCCAGCTGGGGGTGGTGTTCCAGGACTTCAAGCTGCTGGCGGACCGGACGGTGTACGAGAATGTGGCGTTCGCCCTGCGCGCGGTGGGCACACCCCCGGAGTGGATCCCGGGCCGCGTGCGCGCGGCCCTGGAGCTGGTGGGGCTGGAGGATCGTGCGGACGCATTCCCCCGCCAGCTGTCGGGCGGGGAGCAACAGCGCGCGAGCATTGCACGGGCTCTGGCGAACAGGCCGCGGATCCTTTTGGCGGACGAGCCCACGGGCAACCTGGACCCGGACACCTCGTGGGAGATCGTGACGCTGCTTTCCCGGATCAACCTTCGCGGCACCACCGTGATCATGACCACCCACAACAAGACGGTGGTGGACATCCTCCGGCGCCGGGTGGTGGAGCTCCACGACGGCCGCGTGGTGCGGGACGAGGTGTGGGGGCGGTATGCGAGGCCCCGCGCGGCTCTCTGAACCGTCGACCGCGGTCCCGGAGGGCATCCCACAGGCCCGTCCGCACCTGCGCGCCGTCCTGTCCTCCGCCGCTTACCTGACGGGGGAAGGGGCGGTGGGATTCTGGCGGAACGGCTTGATGTCCATGGCTGCGGTGAGCGCCATCGTGGCGGCTCTGCTGGCTTTTGGGGGAGCGGTGGTGAGCCTGTGGAACCTGGAAGCCCTGGCCCTTCGGGTGGAGGCACAGCTGGTGGCGGTGGCGTACTTGAGGGAGGACCTGTCGCCCGCACAGCGCGAGGCCGCCCGCCGGGCCGCCGCGGCCATCCCGGAGGTCCGCGCCGTGTCCTTCGTGCCCCGGGAACAGGCCCTGCGGAGGTTGGAGGAAGCGCTGGGTGGGGTGGAGTTGGCGGCGGCGGTGAGCAAAAACCCTCTGCCCGACACCCTGGAGGTCTACCCGAACCGGGCGCAGGACCTCCCCCGGGTGGCCGAGGCGCTGCGGTCGGTGCCGTACGTGGCGGACGTCACGCATGGGGGTGACGCCACCGAACGGGTGCTGGCCCTGACCCGCCTGGTGCGGGGCGCGGGAGCCGCGGTGACCCTGGCCATGGGCGCGGTCTCGGTGGTGGTGAGCGCCAACGCCCTGCGGCTGACGGTGCTCGCAAGGAAGGAGGAGGTGGAGATCATGCGGCTGGTGGGTGCCACGAGCTGGTTCGTGCGGTGGCCGTTCCTGGTGGAGGGGCTGCTGCAGGGTCTGGTGGCCGCGGCGTGTGCGTCGGCCTTCTGGACGGCGTTCTACCCGTGGGCGGTGGCTCGGCTGCAGCAGGCCTGGCCGTTCCTCCCCGTGCTGCCGACCCTCCGGGTGGTCCCCCTCCTGGTGGCGTGGCTGGTGGCCGCGGGCGCCTTCGTGGGGCTTTTGGGGGCTGCGGTGTCCCTGCGACGGTTCCTGGCCAAGTGAGGTCGCGGTCCTCGCAAGCCCTGGCCCTGGCGGTGGCGGTCTGGTTGGGCACCGCCGCGGCGCAGGCGGGCGTGCTGCAGGAGCGCCAGAAGGAGCTGGAGCACGTCCGCCAGAGGCTGCAGAGGACACGGCAGGAACTCCGACAGGCCCGAGCCCATGAGCGCAGCATCCTGGGCCAGCTGCAGCGCATCGAGCAGACCCGGGAACGCCTCGAGGAGGAGCTCCGGGCTCTGCAGGCCCGCCTGAAGGTGGTACGGGCGCAGGAGCGCGCCACCCGAGCCCGGGAGGCGGCCTCCAGGACCCGCCTCCACCACCTCCAGAGGCGGCTGGAGGAACGGCTGCGGGCCATCCACCGGTGGGGCCGCGCCGGTTACGTGGATGTGCTGCTACAGTCCGGGGACCTGGCCACGTTTCTCACCCGCTTCGAGTTCCTGGGGCGCCTGGTGCGCCAGGACGCGGAGCTGATCCGCGCCACCGCACAGGAGCAAAAGCGCTACTACGACCTGCACCAGCAGCTGGTCCGGGAGCAGGCGGAGGTGGAACGGCTGCGGGCGGCGGTGGAGGAGCGGCAGCGGGCGGCGGTGGAGGAGGAGGAGCGCAAGCGCGCCCTGCTGGCGAGGGTGCAGAGGGAACGGCGGGCGTACGAGCGCCTGGTGGAGGAGCTGGAGGAGGACTCCCGCAGGCTGGAGGCCCTACTCCGGCAGATGGCGCCTGCCGGTCCCCGAGGGCCTGTGCCCCGCTGGCGGCTGGGCTTCGGTCTTGTGTGGCCTGCGCGGGGATCGCTCACCTCAGGGTTCGGGCTGCGCCGCCACCCGTTGTTCGGGATCGTGCGCGCCCACCACGGGGTGGACATCGCGGCGCCCTGGGGGACGCCGGTGCAGGCGGCGGCCGCGGGGACGGTGGTGTACGCGGGGTGGTTCGGGGGATACGGTAAACTGGTCGTGGTCGACCACGGCGGCGGCCTCGCGACGCTCTACGGCCACCTGTCCTCCATCGCGGTGTCTGCTGGGCAGCGGGTGCGGCGCGGCGACGTCGTGGGGCGGGTGGGGAGCACCGGCTACAGCACCGGTCCCCACCTCCACTTCGAGATCCGGGTGAACGGCCGGCCCGTGGACCCGCTCCGGTGAGGGGAGCGGCGGGCGGCTGCCAAGGGGGACTTGCATGAGACGTCGGAACCCGTTGATCTCCGGGCTGGCAGCGCTGGTGGTGCTGTCCCTGGTGTTCTCCGCGGGCTACGCCCTGGGGCTCCGGCAGGCCTCTGCCGCGGACCCCCGCGGCGAGGGGCAGCGGATGCTGCAGGCCCTAGCGGACCACCTGCAGCGCAGCTACGTCCAGCGCAACCTGGACTGGCGGAAGCTCTATGACGCTGCGGCCCGCGGCATGCTGCAGGCCCTTGACGACCCCTACACCGCCTTCTTCGACGCGCAGGGCTACCGGCGCTTCCGGGAGGACTTCCGCGGGTTCTTCTACGGGGTTGGGATCTTCATTGAGAAGAAGGACAGCCGGCTTCTGGTGGTGGCGCCTATCCCCGACACCCCGGCGTCGCGTGCGGGCCTACGGGCCGGGGACCACATCACCCACGTGGACGGCGTGCCCACCCGGGACATGCCCATCGAGGAAGCCGTGGCCCGCATCCGGGGTCCCCAGGGTACCACGGTCCAACTGAGGATTCAGCGCGGAGATCGCACCTTTGAGGTTTCCATCACCCGGGCGCGCATCGAGGTGGTGAGCGTGCAGGGCGAGGAGGCCTTGACCGAGACAGAACAGCAGGTGGTCCGTTCTGCCCAGGCCGCGTACGTGCGGATCCTGGCCTTCAACCAGGACACCGCCGACCGGTTCGGCGCCCACGTGCGGCGGGCGGAGGCGCAGAACGCCCGCGGGATGATCCTCGACCTGCGTTTCAACCCAGGAGGGCTGGTGGACCAGTGCACCGCGGTGGCGGACTGGTTCGTCCCGAGGGGTCCCATCGTGCACGAGGTGGATCGCGACGGCCGGATCCGCACCGTGAACGCCACGCCCCGGGAAAAGTATCGCAGGCCCGTGGTGGTCCTAGTGAACGAGGGCACCGCCTCCTGCGCAGAGATCCTCGCGGGAGCCCTGCAGGACACGGGCACCGGGGTGTTGGTGGGGCAGCGAACATTTGGGAAGGGGGTCATCACCACGGTGGTGGACCTGCCGGGAGGCCGCGGCGCCACCATCACCACCGCCAAGTACCTGACCCCGAAGCGGCGGGACATCCACCGCAACGGAATTCAGCCGGACGTGGTGGCCGGCGACCGGGTGGAGGGCAAGACGGATCGGGAACTGGAGGCCATCCGGCTGGAGCAGCTGCGGAAGGCCGCAGAGGTGTTGCGGGCCCGCCGGTAGCTCGCCTCGGGGAGGGTGGCTAACTCCCAGGCGTCGTCCGCGGGGGAGCAGTGGCTACGGGACACCGGTCCACACGCAGTCGCAGGCGGAGGCCACACACCGTGCGGGTGGCACTTGTGTTGGTGGCGGGCCTGCTGGCCGGGCTGGCGTTCGCCTGCAGCCAGCGTCCCCCGCAGCAGGCGGGGCCTCCCACGCCCCGTCCGGAGCAGACGCCTCTACCTTCGCCGTCCCCCACGCTCGCCGCCCGGGCGGACGTGGAACCGGAGGCGTCAGGTTTCCGCGGCAAGGTCCTGCAGGCGCTGCCCCCGGACGCCCGCTGGCAGGCGGTGGCTAGCGAGCGGCGGACAGACGGGGCGCTGAGCTGGCGCCACACCCGATACCGGGTGGTGCTGCCGCCCAGGGTGAACGTGAAGGCCGCCACCGGAGCGCTGGTGAAGGCCGCAGAGGACGCGGGCGGGGTACTGCTGGCCAGCCGCCCGGACGGCACCGGGCAGGTGGTGGAGCTGGGGCTCGAACACCAGGGAAAGGTTCTCCCTGTGCTACAGGTTCGGCTGGTGGCAGGACAGGGCCAGCCCACCGTGCGGGCCCTGGTGGCGGTGGTGCTGGACGACGCCGGCATGCGGCTGGAGGAGCTGGACCGCGCGCTGCGGGTGGGCCGGCCGGTGGCGCTGGCCGTGCTCCCGGGCCTGCCCCGCTCCGCGGAGCTGGCGCGGCGCGCCCGGGAGGCAGGGCTGGAGGTACTCCTGCACCTGCCCATGGAGCCGGAGGACCCGGCGCTTGCCGCACGGATCGGCGAACCGGCGGTGCGGGTGGACATGTCGGACGACGAGATCGCCCGCGCGGTGAGGACCGCCCTTCAGGAAGTGCCCGGCGCGGTGGGGGTCAACAACCACATGGGATCCAAGGCCACCGCGAACGGCCGCGTGGTGAGGGCGGTCCTCCGCGTCCTGCGGGAGGAGGGGCTGTTCTTCCTGGACTCACGCACCACGCCCCGTAGCTTTGCGGAGGTGGTGGCCAAGGAGCTGGGCGTGCGGGTCGCGCGGCGGGCGGTGTTCCTGGACAACGACCCGTCGCCCGAGGCGGTGCGGGCCCAGGTGCGAAAGCTAATAGCCCACGCCATCCGGGACGGCACCGCGGTGGGAATCGGGCACGCCAACCGGCCCTACACGGCGGAAGTCCTGGCGGAGATGGTGGCGGAGCTGGAGGGGGCGGGGGTCCAGCTGGTGCCCGTGGGCCAGCTGGCCCGTTAGGATGGTTTCCGCGCCTCGGGCAGGAGTCGGCAGGCGTGTAGCGAAGCGTAGCTTGCTGGAAACCCGGTCGCAAACCTGCGTTCGAAAGGGGGTGAGCTGCGAAGGGAGCAGGGAGTCTTCGCCGGCTGCTTCTCCAGTGATGAAAATCTGCAACAAGGGGGTCTGATGCGATGAGCAAGGGCAGAGCCACTTGGGCCGTGTTGGTCGCCGCGGTGGTCGCCGTCACGTCGTGGGCGGTGACCTACGCGGCCCCGGTCCGCATGGGGCCGGTAACGGACGAGTGGGGCGTGGTCCGCGTGGCCCGCGGACAGCCCATCGTGATCGCGTACTGGCTGGTGGTGGCCGGGCCGGACGCTAGCCTCGGGGTGGATAGCCGCCGCGGGATCGAGATCGCCATCGACGACAAGAAGACCGTGGCCGGCCACCCCGTGCGGCTGATCGGCGAGGACACCGGGTGTAACGCAGAGGGTGGCACGACCGCGGCCACCAAGCTGGCGGCGAACCGCCAGATCGTGGCGGCCGTCGGGAGCAGCTGCTCCAGCGAGGCCGTCCCGGGTGCGCCCATCCTGTGCAAGGCGGGCATCGTGACCGTGTCCCCCTCCAACACCGCGCCGCGCCTGACGGACCCCAAGCGTGGTCCTGAGTACGCCTGCTACCTGCGGACCGCCCACAACGACCTGGTTCAGGGGCGGGCGGCGGCGCAGTTCGCGTACCACTTCCTGGGTGTTCGCCGGGCGGCCACCGTCCACGACGGCAGCCCGTACGCGGAGGGGCTCGCGAACGTGTTCGCGGACGTGTTCAAGCGCCTCGGCGGGACCATCACCTCTCAGGAGGCCATCTCCCCCACGGACACCGACATGCGGCCCGTGCTCACCCGCATCGCCG
>JANXBY010000003.1 GCA_025060455.1 Armatimonadota bacterium | reverse complement strand
GAACATCATGGGGTTGGTGCTGGCGGTGCCCGCCATCATGAAGTTCCAGTTCATGAACGCGCCGAAGAACGCGCTCAAACCCACGAACGCTCCCACGATGAGCAGAACACCGACCAGGAGCTCCCCGTAGGCGATGAGCTTGCCGAAGAACCCCTCCGCACCGATGCTCAGCAGCCAGCCCAGAAAGTCACGGTACCAGTCAAACGCCACGGGCGGCCGTGCCGGCGGGGGCGGCACCTGGATGGCCCGCTCCCAGAATGCACGCACCGCCGCCCCGGTCTGCACCCAGTCGGGGTGGCCCACCTTGTGCAACGCTGCATCCACCCATTTGTAGCCCAGCCAGACCCGCAGCAGCAACCACACCCACGCGAACCGTGTGCTGTTGAACAGCTCCCGCACGAACGGCGGGTCGTCGAAGAACTGCCGCTCTGGCCTCGCCACGGTCATCACCTCCGGCGCCAACGTAACCCGCCGCAGACGTCCGGGAGAATCCAGCCCCTGACCGAAACCGCGGGGGCGCGGCCCGAGGCACGCCTCCGGTCTGTACCCGACCCGCAGGTCAGGCTCTGTTGCGGGGCGGATCGGAGCCGCATCCGGTGGCCTGTCGCCCACCGTTTCCCGTACACTCGTAGGGGGCCAGCGTGGCTGCGGCCTCGGAAAGGAGCCCGGTGTGAGCGTCTCGGTGCGGAGGATCCTGGCTGCGACGGACTTCTCGCCTGCCTCCGAGGGAGCCCTGCGGTGGGCGGACTTCCTGGCCAGCCGGTTCGGGGCGGAGCTGGTGCTGTTTCACGCCTTCTCCCTGGACCCTGCCCTCCTGGTGGGCCCCACGGGGGTCGCGGTGGATCTGGCCACGCGCCTCGTGGAGGACGTACGCCGCGCCGCGGAGGAGTCCATGCGGGAGCTACGTGCGCGGTTTCCCTCGGCCCGCACGGTGGTGGAAGAAGTCGCCCCCCGGGAGGGGATCGTCCGGGCTGCACAGACCCTCGGGGTGGACCTCGTGTGCGTGGGGACTCACGGCCGCACGGGCCTGCCCAGGCTGTTGTACGGCAGCGTCGCGCAGCACGTGGTGGTGCACAGCCCGGTGCCCGTCCTGACCGTCCGGCAGGACGACCGGCCCGCCCGGGTCCGGTGCATCCTCGCGCCCACCGACTTCTCCCCCGCCGCCGACGCGGCCCTGCCGTGGGCCGACCTCCTCGCCCGGGCCTTCGACGCGCGGTTGGTGCTGGTCCACGTGGTGGAGGTGACGTACGAGACGCTCCTGGAGGTGCCCTGGGGTGGAGGCTTCGAGCCCGTGGGGGACGCCATCGCCCGGCAGTTGGAGGAGCGGGCCAGGGCGGAGTTGGCCGCCCGGGCGCAGAAGCTCCCGCCCTGCGAGACCCTGGTACGGACGGGCCTTGGGGCAGGGCTGTCCCGGCAACGCATCGTGGAGGCCGCCGCGGACGTGGGTGCAGACGTGATCGTCATGGGGACCCACGGCCGTACGGGCGTGGACCGGATCCTGTTCGGGAGCGTGGCGGAGCACGTGGTGCGCACGAGCCCGGTTCCCGTGCTGACCGTTCGCCACCGGCCCTGACCGTTCGCCGACGGAGGTCCACCGTTGAAGTCCCGCGACCTCGCCGTGTGCGCCCTGCTGGCCGCCCTGACGGCGGTGTGCGCGCAGCTGAGCCTGACCCTGCCCGCGCTTTCGGGTGTCCCCTTCACCCTGCAGGTGTTCGCGGTGGTGCTGGCCGGCGCCACCCTGGGAGCCCGCCGCGGCTTCGTCTCGCAGCTGCTGTACCTGTCGCTGGGCGTGGCCGGCCTGCCGGTGTTTGCGCAGCTGCGGGGAGGGGCGTCGGTGCTGGTCGGGCCGACGGCCGGCTACCTGTGGGCGTTCCCCGTGGCTGCGGCGGTGGCGGGCGCCGCCGCGGGGCTCCCAGAGGCGGGTACCAACTCGCCGCTGCGTTTGGCGGCCGGCGCGGTGCTCGCGGTGGTCCCTATCTACCTGCTGGGCGCCGCCTGGCTGGTGGCCTCGGGAGCTGTCCCAAGCCCGGCCCGTGCGGTCCAGGTGGGTGTGTTGCCCTTCGTGATCCCGGACCTCGTCAAAGCCGCCCTGGCGGTTGCGGTGGCTGTCCGGGTGCGGGCAGCCCTCGCCAGAGCGGCACCCTCCCGGAAGGGGTAGTTGCACAAGGACGGCCCGCGATACCCTGGCGCATGGGGCAGCAGCGAGCCTCCTCTGGAGTGCCGCTACCGGCGAGCCGTCCACGTGGGCGGACGCACCGGCTCCACCCGCACCCGCGCGTCCAGAACCCGCACCCCCTGCGGGTACACCCGCACGGGGTTGAGGTCTAGCTCCACCACCTGCGGCACGTCTTCAGCCAGAGCGCCTACCCGCACCAAGAGGTCTTCCACCGCATGCACGTCGCAGGGCGGGCTGCCGCGGTAGCCCTGCAGGAGAGGGAACGTCCGCAGTTCCCGTAGCATCTCCGAGGCGTCGCTCCGGCTGAGGGGAGCGAGGCGCAGGGAAACGTCCCGCAACAGCTCCACCAACACGCCCCCCGCCCCGCACGCCACCACCGGCCCGAAGTGCCGGTCCGAGGCCACGCCCACGATGAGCTCCAGACCCGGCGGGGCCATCTCCTGCACCACGAACCCCTCCACGTGGTGGCCTGCGGAGCTCACCCGCGCCACCATCTCCCGCGCGGCCCGTTCCACCTCATCCTGTCCCCGCAGGTCCAGCAGGACGCCGCCCACCTCGGTCTTGTGCACCACCCCGGGGGCGACGACCTTCAGGGCCACCGGCCCTCCGAGCTGCTCGGCCACCTCTCCGGCTTCCTCCGGGGTGAGCACGAGCCGTTGGCGCACCAGGGGGATTCCATAGCACCGCAGGAGGGTTGCCGCCTCCGCCGGCCCGAGCCACCCCGCTCCCCGCTCCACTGCGGTGGCCACCAGGGCCAGCGCCTCGTCCCGCTGCACGTCGGGGGGGCGGGCGGGGGCGGCTTCAGGGCGCCTGCGCCACTGCCCGTACCGCACCGCGTGTGCCAGGGCCCGGGCCGCGGACTCCGGGAAGGCGTAGGAGGGGATGCGAAGGTCACTCCGGCGCAGCAGCTCGGGGACCCCTCGGGCGGACATGAACACCGTGAGCACCGGCTTGCGCTCCGGCCACCGGGCCACACCCTCCAGGATGGCCTGCGCCACGTCCTCCGCCTGCGTGACCAAGGGCGGTACGAAGATCACCACCACCGCGTCCACCGCGGGGTCTGAGCCCACCGCGGCCACTGCCTCCCGGTAGTGCTCCGCGGGCGCCGAGGCGATGAGGTCCACGGGGTTGGACACCGCGGCGTGGGGGGGCAGAAACGCCTTCAGCTTCTCCTGGGTGGCCGGGCTCAGAACCGGCACCACCAGGCCCTCCGCCTCGCAGGCGTCCGCGCACAGAATGCCCGGGCCGCCCGCGTTGGTGACGATGGCCACCCGCGGCCCTTCGGGTACCGGCTGGTGGGCCAGCAGCACCGCCACGTCGAACATCTCCTCGAGGCTGTCGGTGCGGATCACCCCCGCCTGGCGGAACAGGGCGTCTACGGTGGCGTCGGAGGCGGCCACCAGCGCGCCCGTGTGGGAGGCGGTGGCCCGCAGCCCCGACCCCGTGCGGCCGCTCTTCACCGCCACGATGGGCTTTCGGCGGCTCACCCGGCGCGCGATGCGGGAGAACTTCCTGGGGTTGCCGAACGACTCCAAGTACAGGAGGATCACGTCGGTGTTGGGGTCCTCGTCCCAGTAGTTCAGCAGGTCGTTGCCCGACACGTCGGCCTTGTTGCCCACGGACACGAAGGTCGAAAGGCCCAGCCCCAGCTGGTTCGCATACTCCATCACCGCCAACCCCAGGGCGCCGCTCTGGGACAGGAACCCCACGCGGCCGGGTGGTGGCAACACGGGGGCGAAGGTGGCGTTCAGGCGAACCGTGGGGTCGGTGTTCACGACTCCCATGCAGTTGGGCCCGATCAGCCGCATCCCCGTGGCACGGCACACCCGGAGCAGCTCCTCCTGGCGCGCCCGTCCTTCCTCCCCGGCTTCCGCGAACCCCGCGGAGATCACCACCAGGGCCCGCACGCCCTTGCGGGCGCACTGCCAGGCTACGTCCACCACCTGTTCGGCGGGGACCACCACCACCGCCAGGTCCACCGGGCCGGGAATGGCCTCCACCGTGGGGTAGCTCACGACGCTCTGCACCACGCCGGACTGCGGGTTGACCGGGTAGACGGGGCCCTCGAACCCGTACTGCAGCAGGTTCCGGAAGATCTCCCCCCCGATGGTGCCGCGCCGTCTGGACGCGCCCACCACCGCCACACCCCGCGGCTGGAAGAAGAACCGCAGCGCCGCCTGCGCCGCCAGCTGCTCCCGTCGCTCGAACCGCCGCAGCGCTTCCTCCGTCAGCTCTGTGGGGAAGGTCACCCGCAGCTCCCCGGGTTCCGCGTGCACCTCCACGGGGAAGCCGGACTCCCGGAACACCTCCAGCATTCGGTGGTTGTCTGGGAGCACCGACGCCTCGAACACCCGGATCCCCTGGCGCGCCGCGACCTCCGCCAGCTGCCCTAACAGCAGCGTCCCCACGCCACGGCCCTGGAACTCGTCCGCCACCGCGAAGGCCACCTCCGCCCGGTCGGAGTCCGCCACCGCGTACAGTCCGTGGGCCACCACCCGGGGAGGATCTCCGAACGTCGCTACCAGGTTCACGGCCCTCGGGTTGTACAGGAGGCGCCGCACCTGTTCCACCAGGGCCGCGTCGGAGATCCGGGTGAAGAACCGGTACACCAGGGACTGCTCCGACAGACCCCGGTAGAAGGCAATCAGGGCGTCCTCGTCCTGGGGGCGGGCGGTCCGCAGCCGCACCGCGGTCCCATCCCTCAGCACCACCTCCGTCTCCCACCCCAGGAAGGTGGCCCGGTCGCTCACCGCTACCCCTCCGGCTGCGGCGCCAGCTCCGTGGTGTCCACGCCCACGACCCCGTCCAGGCCGCGCACGCACAGGGAGACCAACCGTGCCTCCGCGGGGGAGCTCAGCTGGCCGCGCAACCGCACCACCCCGTCGCGCACCTCCACCTGGACCGCTCCCTCGGGCACCTCCAGCTCCCGCAGGGCTTCCCGCACCCGCCCGGCCAGTTCCTCGTCGTCCACCAGGAAGGCCTTGAGGACGTCGTTGCGGCTGACGATGCCCACCACCTGCCGGCCGCGGACTACGGGCACCCGGTTCACGTTCTTCCGGGCCATGAGGGCGGCCACCTGGTGCAGGGGCGTGTCTTCCTGGGCGGTGACCACCTCCCGGGTCATCACGTCCGCCACCACGCGCCCTTCGTAGCGCCGCAGCAGCGGTTGCACCTCCGGGGGTGGGTTGTCTGTGTGCACCGCCAGCAGGGGCAGGCCGCCCGGCCCGGCCTCCTTGAGGAGCAGGTCCGCCTCGGTGACGATGCCCACGAGCCGGCCCTCCTCGTCCACCACAGGCAGCCCGCTGATCCGACGCCGCGCCATGATCCGCGCGGCCTCCACCACCGGCGTGTCCGGCCGGACCGTCACCACCGGTGAGGTCATCACGTCCCGCGCCCGGAGCCTGCGCATACACCCCTCCGCGGCGGGCCCCGGGCCGGCGCCCGCTGCGACCCCGGCCTGCGGGAACACCTCACCGCACCACTAGGGTACCGTGCATCCCCGCCTGCTTGTGCCCCCCCACCGTGCACTCGAACGAGTAGGTTCCCGGCTTGAGGTCCAGCACCAGCACCTTGGCCTTCTTCGCCGCGATGTACTCGGTCTTCACCCCGAGAGCGGGGATGGCGAGGTCGTGGGGGATCAGCCCCTCGTTGCGCAACACCAGCTCCACACGGCCCGCCCGGACCTCCAGCTGTGCCGGCTCGAACTTGAACTCCCGCATGAGCACTTCCACCCGCTGCACCGCGGGCTGGCGGGCCTCCTTCTCCGTCACCTGTACCGGACTGCCCACGAGCGCCAGCACCGCCCCCACCGCCCCCAGGAAGGCGGCCAGGCTCAACCACCACGCGGAACGGAGCAGCAGACGCTCCGTGGCGTCCATGTCAGGGCTCCACCACGAACACGCCGATCATCCCTGCGTCCGCGTGGTTCACCACGTGGCAGTGGAACAGCCACAGGCCGGGATGCCGGAACTCCAACAACAGGGTGTCCAGCGTGCCGCTGAGTAACGGGACCACGTTGCCCGGCCAGGGACGGCCCTGCAGCACCGCCAGCGACACGTGCGGGACCTCGTGGGCGTGGAAGGTGTGGTCCAGGTTTCCGACGTTGTACACGTGCAGCTTGATGGCCTCGCCCGCCTTCAGCTTGAAGAACGGCACCGTCTTGCCCAGCTGGGCCACCACGCCGGCCAACCCCTGCTTCTTGTAGATCTCCTCCAAAGCCAGCTCTCCCCCGGGGATCCCCTTGCCGTTCATCACGTAGAAAGGCGGGTTTGGCCCCGAGCGGAGGGAGCCTGTTTCGGCCATGAACACCACGCCCTCCCGCATGGGCTTCATAGCCGGATCCTCCACCACGATGGCGCCGTACAGACCCTGCAGGATGTGCTGGTTGATGGCGAACTCTCGGTCGGCGCTGTGACAGTGGTAGTAGGTGGCCCCCGCCTCCTCCGCCAGGAACTCGTACGTGTACTCCCCGCCCGGGGGGATCATGGCCCGCGGTGCTCGGCCGGTGATGATGTTGGCCTGCGAGCCGTCCATCTCCAGGGGGTACCGAGACAGGTGCGCGTGGAAGCTGTGCGTCCGGTTGTGTCGGTTGATCACGCGGACGCGCAGGATCTCTCCCTTCCGCACCCGGAGGGTCGGGCCGGGGACGGTCCCGTTGTACGTCCACGCTCGCCAGCGGTTCCCGCCCCCGAAGTCGAACACCTTCTCCTGGATGACCAGGGTGTACTCCCGCACCGTGCGGCCATCCTTGGTGGACACCTGCGCCTGCAGCGCAGGTTCGGGAGCCTCCGGAAGCGCCCGGGCCACCCGCGCGGCCGCTTCCGCAGCCTGCGGCCCGCCCATCAGGAAATCCATGAACATCCCCGCCGAGGAGCTGTGCGCGTGCTCGCCCGGCGAGGACCTCCCCGGCCCTCCCAACGACCAGCCCAGCACGAGTCCGGAGACCACCAACGCGACCCCTGCGACACGCCAGCGCACCGCGACTCCTCCTTCCCAGCAGAAATCTGCGCCGGATGGTAAGCGCGGAGGCCACCGCACGTCATCGGGCGGCCGCCCGATTTTCCACCGGAGAGGACTCGGATGCACACCGGGTCCGGCTCCGGGCGAGGCCGGATCGCTCCGTGCCGCGCGGCCGCCTACGCTCGGGACGGAGGGAGCACGGATGCGACCGCAGGGGGAACACCGCAGAGCGTCCGCGCAGGAACGGTGGGCCGCGCGACAGACCGCGAGAGCAGCGGACGAGCACCGGCAGGTGCTGTGGCGGGAGCTTCAGCGCCGGCGGGAGGAGCGGGAGCGGCTGCACTCGGTGCTGCAGGCGCACCGGACAACCCTGGAAAAGCTGCGGGACCAGATGAGCTGGGACAGGACGTATCACCGCCGCGCGTACGAACAGGACCGCTGGTGGATCGAGCTCGTCCTCAAGTGGTGGGAGGCCCGCCGCGCCGCCTGAGCTCCAAGCCTCGGGCGTAGACTTGGGGGCAAACGCCTGGGGAGGGGGTTTCGTGCTGGACGGAATCGTGGAACAGCTCAGGCAGCTCTCGGACCGGGTGGGAGTCCGGGCGGCGTTCGGCGAGCCTGTCCAGGCTCACGGCCGCACCTTCGTTCCCGTGGCCAAGGTGACCTACGGGTTCGGCTTCGGTGGCAGCCTCCGGCAGCGCCACGAGCACGAGCAGGGGGAGCAGGAGCGCGACCAAGCGGAAGGAGGAGGCGCCGGTGCGGCGCTCGTGGTACGGCCGGTGGCGGTGGTGGAGATCCGGGACGACCGCACGCGGGTGTTGCCCGTCTGGGACGCCAACCGCCTCGCGCTCGCCGTGTTGGCGTTGGCCGCCTGGACCGTTTTCTGGGTGGCCGGTAGCAGGAGGCCTCCGGTTCGGTCAGCGGCAGGCTCTCAGGCGGATCCCTGAGCACCCGGGATCGGCTCGGCGGGCGAGGACGGGCTGCGACTCGGCGTCTGCTCCGACTGCAGGGCCTCGACGAACGCCCGGACCACCTCCGGGTCGAACTGCGCGCCCGCGCAGCGCCGGAGCTCCGCCACGGCCTCCTCGTGGGACCGCGCCGGCCGGTAGGGGCGGTGATCCGTCATGGCGGTGTAGGCGTCCACCACGGCCAGGATGCGGGCGCCCAGGGGAATCTGTTCCCCTCGGAGCCCGTCCGGGTAGCCGTTCCCGTCCCACCGCTCCTGGTGGTGCCGGACCAGCTTGGCGACGCCCGCTAGCCGGCGCACGGGCTTGAGGATCTCCTCGCCCAGCACGGGGTGCCTGCGCACCACCTCCCACTCCTCGGGGGCCAGGGGCCCGGGTTTGCGGAGGACGGCGTCGGGGACTCCCAGCTTCCCGATGTCGTGCAGCAGCGCGGCCCACCGCACTTCCCGCACCTCCGATGGTGAGCAGCCCATCCTGCGCGCCACCGTCTCCGCCCAACGCGCCATGCGCTCGCTGTGGTCTGCGGTGTACGCGTCCCGGGCGTCCACGGCCCTCGCGAGGCTCAGCACCGCGTCGATGTACGCCTGCTCCAGCTCCGCGAAGGCACAGGCCCGCGAAAGCGCCGACGCACCCAGCTCCGCCACCGCCCGGAGCACGCGCACGCTCGCGTCGTCGTACGCGGGCTCCTCCGGCCGGCGGGCCACCACCAGCCACCCCAGGTGTGTGCCTCCGGCCACCAGCTCCACTTCTGCCCACGGCCCTACACCCGTGACCGGCTGCCCGCACAGGGCCTCCCACCGCTCGCCCTCCCACCCTCTGTAGGCGCCCACGGCTCGGACGACGGTCCAGCGTCCGTCCGGCGGCGCTGCGAGCACCCCCGCCCCGTGCGCGGAGCCGGTCACCGCGGCCGCGTAGTCCACCAGGACGGTCTGCACTTCCTCCGGGGAGGAGGCGCCCCGGAGCCTGACGCCGAGCTCCGCCACCGCTTCCAGCTCCGCGGCCTGCCGGCGCAGGTTCGACTCGTCCTCGTGGCGCCGGATGGCCGCGCCCAGGAGAGCCGCGGCCGCTTCCAGGAAGTGCACGTCGTCCTCGCTGAACCGCCGCTTGCGGCGGGTGTGCGCACCCAGCACGCCCCAGGGGGACGCCCGGCCCGGGATCACCACGCTCATGCCGCTGCGGACCCCGTGGTCGCGCAGCAGGGCCGGGCCGGAAAACCGACCCTCGTGCTGCAGGTCGTCCACCACCACGGGCGCACCCTGCAGGAGCGTGTAGCCGGCCTGTGACTCCATCCCGAGGGGGACAGTGGCGGTGCCGACCAGATCCTCTCGCCAGCCCACGCCGGCCCGCAGCACGGCCAGTTCTCCTCCCGGGAGCACCTGCAGGACCTTGCAGAGCTCGACGCTCAGGGCCTGCGCCACCAGCTCGGTGGCGCTCTGCAGCAACGTGTCCAGGTCCTCCTCCAACGCCAGCTGGCCCAGGGCCGCCAGGGCCGCGTGCTGGCGAGCGCGGATCCGGGCGGTCTGCTCCGCCTCCCACCGTTCCGTCACGTCCCGGAAGTTGACCACCACGCCTGCCACATCAGGGTCCGCGGAAAGGTTGCAGGCCACCAGCTCCACCCACCGCCCGTCCCTGTGGCGTGCGCGGACCACCGCCCGCAGCTCGCCCCCGCGTTCCTCGAGCACCCTCCCGGGGCCCGACCGCAGCCAGTCCAGGTCTGCCGGATGGACCAGGGACACCGCCCGCCTGCCCAGCATCTCCTCCGGGGCGTAGCCCAGCACAGCCGCCACCGAGGGCGCCACGTACCGGACGTAGCCCTGCGGGTCCAGGACCACCACCGCTTCCCCGCTGCGCTCTACCAGCGCCCGGAACCACCGCTCGTTGCGCCGCACCGCCTCCTGCAGCCGCACCTGTGCCAGAGCGTGGGCCAGCACGTGCCCCACCTCCTCCAGGAACCGGGCGTCCTCCGGGGACGGCCGCCGCGGGGCCAGGGTCTCCACGCTCAACGTCCCCAACAGATCGCCCCGGTCCTCTAAGGGCACCGCCACCAGGGACTGAACCCCCTGGACCGAGCCCAGGAAGTCCGGGTCCTGGGTGACGTCTGACACCAGCTGCGCCGCCCGCGTGCGTCCGGCGCGGCCGTTCACACCCGCCTGCAGGAGCATCCGCGGTACGGGACGCTGATCTGCGGGGACCGTGTGGGCCCGCAGGACCAGCTCTGAGCCTTCCAGCAGGAAGACCCCCACGCGGTCGTACCCCAGGGTCTGCTGCACCGCGCTCACTGCGGCGTCCAGCAGCGCCTGCTCGCTGTCCTGTTCGTCCAGAACCAGGTGCAGCCGGTGTAGCAGCTCCAGCTCTCGGGCGCGTCGCTGCGCCACCTCCCGCTGCCGGGCGGCCTCCACCGCCACCGCGGCCAGGTCCGCGAAGTACCCCAGCAGCTGGAGCTGCCCCGGGTGCCACCGACGGTGCCCGCTGCGGTGTGCCACGGCCAGCGCACCTACCACCTGCCCGCCGTACCGGAGCGGTAGGGCCGCGGCGGAGCCTGTGACCCCCGTGGGGAAACCGGGCACCCGCCCCTCCCACCCGTCGTAGTCCTCCACCACCACTGGCCGATCCAGCTGGCACACGCGGCCCAGAAGGCCCACCCCCAACGGGATCTCCGGAACCACCCACGGCCGCAGGGCGTCCGTGACCGCCTGCACGCACAGCCGCCCCCGCTCGGGGTCGTACAGGGCCACGACTCCCTGGGGTGCTTCCGCCAGCGCGCACGCCTGCTCCAGGATGCGCTGCAACACCTCCCCCAGGGGAGCCGGCTCGGTGAGCGTCACCGCCGCGCGGTGGAGCACCGCCAGGTACCCTCCCGGTGGGCGCGACAGCCGCTTCGCCTCGCCCGGGCCCGCGCGAGCGTTTGCCAACGGTCGCCCTCGCTTTCAGGTCCTCAAAGGGACCGCGACTCCTCCAACAGCTCCAGGAACGCGCGCACCACGCCCGGGTCGAACTGCGTGCCCGCGTGGCGCTGCAGCTCGGCCACCGCGTCCGTGTGGCTGCTTGCAACCCTATACCGGCGGTGGTCGGTCATCGCGTTGTACGCGTCCACCACCGCCAGGATCCGCGCGCCCAGGGGGATCTCCTCGCCCCTCAGCCCGTCCGGGTAGCCGTTCCCGTCCCACCGCTCCCGGTGGTGCCGCACGAGCTTCGCCACGCCCCGGAACCGGGGGACTGCTTCCAGAATCTGCTCGCCGACAACCGGGTAACGCTGCACGAGGGCGAGCTCGTCCGGCGAAAGCGGCCCCGGTTTGCGGAGGACCTCCTCCGGGATGGCCACCTTGCCCACGTTGTGGAGCAACGCCGCCCACCGGACTTCCCGGGCTTCCGCGGGGCTGCACCCCATGCGGCGCGCCAACGCCTCCGCCCAGTGGGCCACCACGGCTCCGTGGCCGGGTCCGACCCCGTCGTGGGCGTCCATGGCCCGGGCCAGGGAGAGCACCACGTCCGCGTACGCGCGCTCCAAAGCGTCGGTGGCCTCCACGCGCTCGAGCACGTCCGCGGCCACATCCGCCAGCTGCTCCAATCGCTCGGCGTCGTGGTCGTCAAACGGGCCGGCTGCCGAACCAACCCTCCGGGCCACCACCAGGGAGCCCAGCACGCGGCCCGAGGCGCGCAACGGCACCCCCAAGATCGAACCCAGCCCGTGATCCTGGCCGAAGAAGGGGTCCTCCGGCAGGTGTTCGGACCGCAGGGTCTGCCCTGTGCTCAGCAAGTCGCCGTGCACGCCCCCAAGCGGGAAGCTGGTGCCCACAAGCTCCGCCAGCACGCCGTGCACGGAGGCCACCGTGTAGAACTCGCCGTCAGGTTCCGCCAGGGCCACCGACGCGTGGTCCGCCCGCAGCATCTGGGCGGCGTGTTCTACCAACCGCCCCGCGGCTTCGCCGCTCGTCTGGACTCCCCGCACCGCCGCCAGGAACCGGCGCAAAGCTTGCAGGTCGGCCACCTGCAGCGCGAGCTCCTCTTCTAGCGCCCGCTGGGCGGTGACGTCCCGGAAGGTCAGGAACACCGCGCCCACGCGCGGCTCGTCCAGCCGGTTGGACGCCACCACCTCCGCCCAGAACGCGCTCGCGTCCCGGCGCAAAAACCGCACGGTGAAGGTGACCCTTTCGCCTGGCTGCCCGTACGTCCGGCTCAACGCAGCGTCCGCCTCCGTCCGGTCGTCGGGGTACACCAGCTCCAGCACCGGGCGGCCCCCCAGCTCATCCGGGGCGTACCCGAACAGCGCGGCACCTGCCCCGTTGGCGTAACGGACCACCCGGCTTCCGTCCAGGAGCACGGTGGCCCCGGGGGTCTCCTGGAGCAGCTTCCAGTAGCGCTCAGCCTCCCCGCGGTGTCGGCTGACCTCCCCGTCCCAGCGCACCAACGCGGCCAGCTGGCCTGAGACCGCCTCCAGGAGCTCCACGTCCTCTGAAGCAAACCCTCGGTCCGCGGCGCTTTCCACTGCCAGCAGGGCGGGCACGGCCCCGCCCACAGGGACCACCACGCCCTCCGCGCCGTACCCGACGAAGGCCGGGTCCCCGCGGGTCGGGGACACGCGTTGCACCTGGCCGGTCCGCAGAGCCTCCGCCGCCGCGCCTTCCTGGAGCCCGAAGGTGGCCGCCGGGTGACGCTCCCCCACCTGCCACCGGCGGATCCACACCTCCCCCTCCGCGGCGTACACCGCGGCACCGCTGGCGCCCAGGACCTGCACCAGGCTTTGGAGCAGGCGGCCTGCGGCGTCCGCGGGGTCTTGCGCATCTACCACGGCAGAGCTGACCCGCTCTCTGCGGGAAAGCCGGTCGGCGGACTTCTCGCTGCGGTGCAGGCGCCGCAGGACGGAGCCTACGTCGCCCGCCACGCGGGCCAGGCGAACCAAGGGGCAGGCGTCCTCGGAAGGCTCGGGGTCTTCCTGCTCCCACGCAAGGAACAGGACGCCTTCCACCTCCGGCCCGCGGACCGGCACCACCAGCACCCGACGGAACCCTCCCGCCGCAAACCCCAAAGCCCGGGCCTCGTCCTCCGTGGCGGGCTCCAGCCAGACCGCTTCACCCACCGAGGCCTGTTCCCACAGGCGGTCCCACACAGGCTCCGGCCCCACGCCCGTCACCGCCCGGGCTACCAGCCGGTGCGCTTCTTTCTCCCACAGGACCACGCCGCCGTGCCGCGCGCCGGAAACCACGCGCGCCTGCGCCAGCAGCCGGTCCGCCAGTGCCGCCAAGTCGCCCGCCCGCGTGAGCTCCGCCACCGCCTGCGCCCACAGCTCCCACCGTGCGGACTCCTGCTCCGCCGCCCGCAACCTCCGAGCGGTGTCGGTGAACTCCGAACCCACCAGCACCACGCCGCGCCGGCCGCCGTCAGGGTCCACCTCCGGAGCCACCTGCCACCGCACGACGCGCGGTTCCTCCTCGGCCACGCCGAGCTCCGCGGTCGCGACCTCGCCCAAATGCCAGGCCCTCCGGACCAGCTCCTCCACGGGTGCCAGCGCGGGGACCTCGCCGAGCGGCGTGGGGCCTTCCTGCTCCAGGCCCAGGATCGCGCGAGCGGCGCGGTTCGCGAAGGTCACCTGGAGCTGCTCGTCCACCCGCAACACGCAGACCGGCAGGGCTTCCAGGATGAGGCGGGAGGCGGCGCGCTCTGCGGCCGCCGCGAGCTCTGTGACGTCCGTGGCACAGCCCACCACGCCCACCACCCGGCCGATGGCGTGCCGCACGGGGCCCACGCTCACCGTGAACACCCGGCCTCCCCGCTCCACCCGGTAGCTCTCCACGTGCCCCTGCAGAGCGCGGAGGTGCGCGGCCAGGGGCGGGTAGGTGGGATCCGTGGTCTCGAAGTAGTCGTACACGCTGGTGCCCAGGACCTGCTCCGGTTCCAGCCCGAGGGCTTTGGCCGCAGCCCCGCCCACCACCACGAACCGCAGGGCTCCGTCCGTGGCCCAGATGGCCTCCGGCATCTGGTCCACCAGCCATTGGGAAGGGATGCGCCCCTGCACGAACATCCGCCGCTCCATGCGTTCCTCACCCATCCCGGTCGTCCGATTCCCCCTTCCCCATCCTCCGCGGAGCTCCTCCGTAGCAAGCACTGTGCCAACCTTCGTCCCATGCCGAACCACCGTACGCCCCCATGGGGTGTATGATCGGCGCAGGATGGCGACCACGGTGCGGGAGCCGGCGGCGCTGCGCAACCCAGGGACCGCCCTGGACCTGGCTTGGGTGGCGGCTGTCCGGGTTAACCGGCCCGCCGCGGAACGGCGGGTGCAGACGCTGCTCGCGGAGCGCAGCGTACATGGCCCGGCCCAGGTGGGCTGGCTCATCCGGACCGTCCAGTGCCTGGATCTCACCACCCTCGCGGGGGACGACACTCCCGGGTTCGTCCGCCGCCTCGCGGCGAAAGCCCGGCAGCCCGTGCCGCTCGACGTCCTGGAGGGCTACGGCTTCAGCCCCGGACAGGTGCGGGTGGCCGCGGTGTGCGTGTACCCCCGGCTCGTGCCGGTGGCCCGCGAAGCCCTGGAGGGGTCCGGAGTGCGTGTGGCCTCCGTGGCGGCAGGGTTCCCGGCCGCGCAGACCTCCCTGAGCACCCGGGTGGCGGAGGTGGAGGACGCCGTGCGCGCGGGCGCGGACGAGGTGGACGTGGTGGTGTGCCGGGCCCACACCATCCGCGGCGACTGGCAGGCCCTCTACGAAGAGGTGCGGGCGTTCCGGGAGGCCGCGGGATCCGCATACCTCAAGACCATCCTCGGGACCGGGGAGCTACCCAGCCTTCGACATGTGGCGCAGGCAGCCCTCGTGTGCATGATGGCGGGTGCAGACTTCGTCAAGACCAGCACCGGCAAGGAAGCGGTCAACGCCACCCTACCCGTGGGCCTCGTGATGGTCCGGCAGGTGCGCGAGTACTACGAACGCACCGGCTTCCGGGTGGGCTTCAAGCCCGCGGGCGGGATCCGCACCGCCCGCCAGGCCCTGGAGTGGCTGGTCCTGATGCGGGAGGAGCTGGGCGAGGAGTGGGCCCGCCCCGACACCTTCCGGCTGGGCGCCAGTGGCCTGCTCCTCGACGTCAACCGGCACCTCAACGACCACCTCACGGGCCGGTCCTCCCCGGCCCATCCATCCCTCCGGTGAACAGCCACGCCCGCGAAGCTCTCGAAACGCTGGCCTACGGGCCTACTGCGGAAGACCCGCGGCCTGCCCTGCAGTGGCTGGACGCCCGCGGGCGTCGGTTCGGGCTTTTCATCGGCAACCGGTGGGCAGAGCCCGCCAGCGGCCAGTGGTTCGACACCCGCAACCCCGCCACGGGCGAGCTGCTGGGCACGGTCCCGCACGCGGGCCCGGACGACGTGGACCGGGCGTTGCGCGCGGCGCGGGAAGCCCTGCCCGCGTGGAGACAGGCCCCGGACCGCGTGCGGGCTCGGCTCCTGTACGCGGCGGCGCGCCAAGTGCAGAAGCAGGCGGCCCTGCTGGCAGTGCTGCAGACCCTGGACAGCGGCAAACCCATCCGGGAAAGCCGGGAGGTGGACGTACCCTTGGCGGCCCGCTACTTCGACCACCACGCAGGCTGGGCACAGCTCCGGGCCCGCCGGTTTCCTGGACAGGAGCCGGTGGGCGTGGTCGGTCAGATCCTCCCGTGGAACTCCCCCCTGCTCGGGGCCGCCTGGGATCTGGCCACGGCGCTGGCCGCGGGCTGCACCGTGGTGCTGATACCCTCACAGCACACGCCCCTCACCGCGCTGGCCCTGTGCGACGTCCTCGCGGAGGTGGGGCTGCCTCCGGGCGTGGTCAACGTGGTCACCGGGGACGACCGCGCCGGGGAGCTGGTGGTCCAGCACCCCGCGGTGGACAAGGTCGCCTTCACGGGCTCTGCGGAGGTGGGCCGGCGCATCCGCCAGCTCGCCGCCGGCACCGGTAGGCGCGTTTCCCTGCGGCTCGGCGGCCAGCTGTCCTTCGTGATCTTCGAAGACGCGGACCTCGACGCCGCGGTGGAAGGAGTGGTAGACGCTGTCGGGTCTGACAGCGGGCAGAGGTGGTGCGCCGGCTCGCGCCTACTGGTCCAGGAAGGTATCGCGGACCGGCTGCTGGCCAAGCTGCGGGCGCGCATGGAGAAGCTCCGGGTCGGCGACCCGCTGGACAGGACGGTGGACATGGGTGTCCCCGCCGTGCCCGGGCAGGTGGAGCGCCTCCGCCACCTCTGCCAGGTGGCGGTGCAGGAGGGAGCCCGCATGTGGCAGCCCTCTTGGGGCGTGACCACGGAGGGTCCGTTCTTCCCACCCACGCTGTTCAGCGACGTCCCACCGGCCGGCACCCTCGAACGGGCGGAGATCTTCGGGCCCGTGCTCGTCAGCACGACCTTCCGCGGTGCCGAGGAGGCCGTCACGCTGGCCAACGACGTCCGTCGCCCAGCGGCAGCCAGCCTGTGGACCGAGAACGTGAGCCTGGCGCTGGACGTAGCGCGGCGCCTTTCGGCGCGCACGGTTTGGCTGAACGCCGTCAACCTGTTCGACGCGAGCGGGCTCGCGCCAGAGGGGATGCACGAGTACCTGGAGCCCGCGCAGCCGAGCCCCTTCCGCTGGCCGGGGGCCGGGTGGGCCGCCCCGGAGACTACCCCCGCCGCCGCAGGCCCGGCCGCGCAGCCAGCACTGCCCATGGGCCGGACTGCCAAGCTGTACGTGGCCGGACGCTGGGTCCGGCCCGACACCCCCTACGTGCGCCGTGTGTACGGCCCTGGTGGGGAGCTGGTGGGAGAGGTCGGGGAGGCCAACTTCAAGGACATCTGCAACGCGGTCGAGGCCGCCCGCTCGGCCCTGCAGGGTTGGGGCCAAGCTCCCGCTCACACCCGCGCTCAGGTGCTGTACCGGGTGGCGGAAACCCTGCAGGCCCGGGCCGCGGAGTTCGCAGCTCGGATCGCCGCCATGACGGGACAGCCGGAGCTCGCGGGTCAGGAGGTCGAGCGGGCGGTGGAGCGCCTGCTCACCTACGTCGCGTGGTGTGACAAGTTCGGCGGCGCGGTGGACGCGCTCGCGCACCCTCAGGGGTTGGTGCTGGCCCTGCACGAGCCCGTTGGGGTGGTGGGGATCGCCTGCCCCGACGAGTTCCCGCTGCTCGCCTTCGTCTCCCTGGTGGGGCCCGCGGTGGCCCTGGGCAACACCGCGGTGGCCGTGCCGTCACCCCGTCACCCGCTGGCGATCACCGACCTTTACCAGGTCCTGGACACCTCCGACGTGCCGGGTGGCGTGGTGAACATCCTCACCGGGGACCGCGAGGCCCTGGCCGTGGTGCTGGCCCAGCACGAGGACGTGGACGCGGTCTGGTACTTCGGCACCCCTGAGGGCGCCCGGGCGGTGGAGCAGGAGTCCGCGGGCAACCTGAAGCGCACGTGGACGTGCACCCAGGCACGCGACTGGCTGGACCCGCTTTGGGCAGAGGGAGAGGAGTTCTTACGGCAGGCCGCCCAGGTCAAGGACGTGTGGATCCCCCACGGCGACTGACCTGGATGTCAGCGTGCCTGCTTGTGGCGCTGCTGGTGGGGTGCGCCCGGCCGCCTCACGTGGCCGGCACGTGGTACGGCCTGTGGGAGTCCGAAGACGGGCAAAGCCGCGGCACCTTCCGGGTCCACGTGACGCAGCGCGGCAACCGGATCTCCGGCCGCATCGAGGTCGCGGGAAGTTGGTTTTCTGAGGCGCGCATCGACGGGGTGGTGGAGGGGTCCCGGGTGCGGTGGGGCGTGCTGCGGGGAGGGATTGCCGTCCTCACCTTCGAAGGCACCGTGCAGGGCGGGCGGAGCTGGGGCGTCTACCGCGGCCCCGGCGGGTCTCCGGGTCGGTGGACGGCGCAGCGGGTCCCGCGGGGAGAGGAGGGGTAGTGCGGTACGACGTGATCGTGGTGGGGTTGGGCGGGGTCGGTAGCGCCGCCGCGTACCACCTCGCCCGCCGGGGGCTCAAGGTCCTTGGCCTCGAGCGGTTCGGGCCCGTGCACGACCGGGGGTCAAGCCACGGCCACACCCGGATCATCCGGCAGGCGTACTTCGAGCACCCCGACTACGTGCCGCTGTTGCTGCGCGCGTACGAGCTGTGGGACGAGCTACAGGCCCGCACGGGCCGGCGGCTGCTGCAGGTGTGCGGCGGCCTCCTGGTGGGCCCGCCCGCAGGCCAGCTGGTGTCCGGGGCCTTGCGCAGCGCCCGGCAGTTCCGGCTACCCCACGAACTGTTAGGTCCCGCGGAGGTGAAGGCGAGGTTTCCCGGCTTCCGGCTTTCCCCGGACGAACAGGCGCTGTACGAGCCGCGGGCGGGGATCCTTTTTCCCGAGGAGTGCGTGCGCGCCCACCAGGAGCAGGCCGCGGCCTGCGGGGCGGAGCTGCGCTTCCACACCCGGGTTCTGGAGTGGGACAGCGACGGCTCGCGCGTGCGGGTCCTCACGGCCGCCGGCATCGAGCAGGCCACAAGCCTGGTCCTTGCCGCTGGCGCGTGGATGCCACACCTGGCTCGGTGTCCCGTCCGTCTTTCCGTGGAGCGCCAGGTGGTGTTCTGGTTTCGGCCGCGCCGGCCGGAGTGGTTCCAGCCTGACCGCTGCCCCGTGTTCGTGTGGGAGACCCCAGAGGGGTTCTTCTACGGGATCCCCGCGGTGGCAGGGCGTGGGTTCAAGGCTGCCCGCCACCACGGCGGCGACGAGGTGGACCCGGATGGCGTTCCCCCGGTGTACCCCGGTGAGGAGGAGTGGTTGCGGGCCCGGCTGGCGGATCGCCTGCCCGAGGCGGACGGCGGGGTGGAGGACGCCACCACCTGCCTGTACACCAACACCCCGGACGAGCACTTCGTGGTGGACCTGCATCCATCATCCCCAAACGTGGTGGTGTGCTCCGCCTGCTCCGGCCACGGGTTCAAGTTCACCACCGTGGTGGGGGAAGCGGCCGCGGACCTGGCCACGGAGGGCTCCAGCCGCCTGCCCATCGGTTTCCTCTCCCTGCGCCGCTTCGGTTGACCCCGGTTGGATACACTACTCACGGAATGGACAGCCGCGCCCCGGCAGCTGCCGGTTCCGACGACGTTCCGCCCGGCGAGTTGCCCCTCTCCCGCATCCTGGACCAGGCCCTTTGCGAGGGCCCTGGAGACCCAGTCACCCTGGGCGGGCTGGCGGAGCGGCTTGAAGAGCGGGGGTTCGGGCTGCTCATCATCCTCCTGAGCCTGGTGACCGTGATCCCCGTCCTCCCACCCGGGTCCGCGGCAACGGTAGGGTTCCTGTACATCGTTGGGGGGTTGCAGATGGCCGCAGGCCGGACCCGTCCGTGGCTGCCTCGCCCGCTGGCCAGATACCGGCTGTCGCCCAGAACCGTACAGGGGCTGCGCAGCCGCGGTGTCAGCCTGCTGGAGCGGGTGGAGAGGTTCTCCCGGCCCCGGTGGACTCCCCTCAGCGACCGGGCACTGCTGCGGGCCTCCTCGGCAGTGGTGCTGCTGATGGGGGTGGTCCTGTTCCTGCCGCTCCCGTTCCTGAACACCCTGCCCGGGCTGGCCATGCTGGCCCTGGGCGTCGGGCTGATGAACCGTGACGGGGTGTTCCTGCTGGTGGGGACCGGGCTTGCGGGCGTGGTGCTGGTGCTGGCGGGACTTGGGGTGGAGGCGCTGCGGGCGTTCGTAAAGTGGGTGGTGTCGTGGAGGCTGTGAACTTGCGTTTCCGGGCCGAGCGGGTGCCCGGCAAAGGGCGCGGCAAGCAGCTCGGGTTCCCCACGGTCAACCTGCGAATCCCGGACGGCCTGCAGATCCCGCACGGGATCTACGCCTGCTGGGTCCGCATCGGCGCCCAGACCTACCCCGCCGCGATGCACTTCGGCCCGGTGCCCGCCTTCGGGGAGGCCGACCCCTCCCTGGAGATCCACGTGCTGGATCGCGTCCTGGAGTCCACCCCGGAGTGGGTGGAGGTGGAGGTGGTCCGGTGGATCCGGCCGGTGCAGGATTTCGACTCGCCGGAAGCGCTGCGGGCCCAAATCCAGCAAGACCTGGTGGCGTGCCGGGAGGCCCTGGGAGTCGCCGCAGACCCCACCGAGCGGGTGGCCGCGCACCTGCGCCGCCTGGGTGTTCCCTTTCACGTGCACCGGTTCGACCGGAGCACCCGCACAGCCCGGGAAGCGGCCCAAACCCTCGGGACCACACCAGACCGCATTGTAAAGTCCCTGCTGTTCCTGGCAGACGGCAATCCCGTGCTGGTGCTGGTGTCGGGGTCACATCGGGTCAGCACGGAAAAGCTGGCCCGCGCCTGCGGCGCCAACCGGGTCCGACCCGCCGACCCCGAGACCGTGGTCCGTGTGACGGGTTTTCCAGCCGGGGCGGTGGCGCCCGTCGGACACGCCACCCCACTGCCAGTCATGATGGACGACGCCCTCTTGACCGCCGACGTGGTGTACGCGGGAGCGGGAGCGCCCGACGCCCTGGTCGCCCTCCCCCCCGAGCACCTGAGGAGGGTGACGGCCGCCCGCGTCCTGGACCTCCGAGAGGAGCCTTGAGCGGGGCTCCTTTGAACCTCGACCTCATCCGGACCCGCGCGGCGGACGTCCGCGGGGAGGGGAAGCGGAACATTTGCGGGCGTACCTCGAGCTCCCGGAAGCGGCCTTCGCGGGCAACCCGGAGAAGACCCGTGCGGCCCGTTACGCGCGGATCGTGTGCGTGGAAGCTGCCGCGGCCATCTGCACCCAGCTGTGCGCCCGGCACGGGCGAACACCCGAGAGCTACCCCGGCTGCTTCCAGATGTTGGGCGAGCCCGGTCTGATCCCGCCAGACCTGGCCGCCCGGCTGGCTGGCCTGGCGCGCCTGCGGAACCTCCTGGTGCACGCCTCCGGGCGCGTGGATGACGCCCGACTGCACCGCCTCTGCGAACCAACCTTGGGGACCTGGAGACCTTCCTCGAGCACGTGGGGGCACCTGACCGAAGCAAGGGAGGGCCAACGTTAGGCCATGCGGCACCCCCTCCCTCGGACCACGAAATCCAGCGGGTGGGCCACGCGGTCGCCTGCGGCCTCCGACAACGCGGGAGCGCCGCCTTCGCGTACCTGTTCGGCTCCTTCCCACAAGGGCTTCCCTTCGAGGACGTCGACGTGGCTGTGTACCTTGCAGAGGCAGCGGAGGACCCCCTGACCGCGGCCCTGGACCTCGCGGCGCAGCTGGAGGAGCAGGCCGTTCTACCCGTGGACGTGGCCGTGCTACACGACGCACCGGTGGGGTTGGCCCTCGCCGCCGTCCGGGGCGTCCTCGTGTTCTGCCGCGATCCCGGGGCCTGGCAGGCGTTCCTGGAGCAGACCGCCCTGCGGGCCTTGGACACCGAGCACCTCCGCCGGGAGTCCCTCCGGGCCCTCCTCCGGGTCCGCACCCCCTGAGGGGGCGCTCTTGCGCCGCCCCGGGGCGCGGGGTATATAGCCTGTTGTGCTAAGGGCCAGAGCGCTCCCGGCCACCCTGTGGCGGGCCCTCGTCGGCAGCCCCCTGGAGACCCAGCGTCTTCAGTACGAGAAGCTCACCAAGGTCAAGGGGCTGGCGGTGTTCGGTGCGGACCCTCTGTCCAGCAACGCCTACGCCACGGAGGAGATCCTGCGGGTCCTGGTGCTGATGGGGAGCGCCGGCGTGGCGCTGACCATACCGGTTTCCCTGGCCATCGTGGGCCTGTTGGTCGTTGTAGCGGTGTCGTATTACCAGACCATCCACGCGTACCCCTCGGGCGGCGGTGCGTACGTGGTTGCCCGCGAGAACCTCGGCATGGGCCCCGCGCTGGTGGCCGCGGCGGCGCTTCTGGTGGACTACGTCCTCACGGTCGCCGTCAGCACCTCGGCCGCGGTGGCGGCCATCACCTCCGCGTTTCCCACCTTGTTCCGCTTCCGCGTGGAGCTCGCGGTCGCCACGGTGGCCTTGGTGACCGTGGTGAATCTCCGGGGCGTGCGCGAGTCGGGGACGGTCTTCTCCATCCCCACGTACTTCTACATTTTCACTTTCGGGGGCATGCTGGCCCTGGGATTGTGGTCCGCCCTGACCGGGGAGCTGCCTCCGGCGCCCCCCTCCCCGGACCCAGGCGCCGCGGTGCACCCCTTCTCTCTGTTCCTGGTGCTCCGGGCCTTCGCCTCGGGATCTACCGCCCTCACAGGGATCGAGGCCGTCAGCAACGGCGTCCAGGAGTTCTACCCCCCGCAGGCCCGCAACGCCAGCCGTGTGTTGGTGGGCATGGTGGTCATGTTGGGCACCTTCTTTCTCAGCGTGAGCTACCTGGCCCACCACCTGGGCATCACCCCGACAGAGACGGAAACCGTGGTTTCGCAGATCGCACGCCGGGTCTTGGGCGACAGCTGGATGTACTACCTGGTACAGCTCGGTACCGCGCTGATCCTGTTCCTGGCCGCGAACACCGCCTACGCCGGGTTCCCCCGGCTGG
The DNA here is from genome assembly GCA_025060455.1 of Armatimonadota bacterium. Lineage (GTDB taxonomy): Bacteria > Sysuimicrobiota > Sysuimicrobiia > Sysuimicrobiales > Sysuimicrobiaceae > Tepidifontimicrobium. The sequence goes on along the minus strand of JANXBY010000003.1, from coordinate 107,101 downwards.
CCTCCATCCTGGCCCGGGACCGCTACCTCCCGCGGCAGCTGGCAAACCTGGGCGACCGCCTGGTGTTCGCCAACGGCATCCTCGTCCTGGGCGCGGCGGCGGTGCTGTTGATCCTCCTCTTCCACGCGGACACCCACAGCCTCATCCCCCTGTACATGATCGGGGTGTTCGTCACCTTCACCGTGTCCCAGGCGGGCATGGTCCGCCGGTGGCTTGTGCAGCGGCCGCCCGCCTGGAAGCTGCGGATGCCCGTCAGCGCCATTGGAGCCGTGGTGACCGCCGCCGTCACGGTGGTGGTGGCGGTGGCCAAGTTCGCGGAGGGCGCGTGGATCACCCTGGCGGTGATGCCCCTGCTGGTTTCCTTCATGAAAGCCATCCACCGGCACTACGAGGACCTCAAACAGCAGCTCTCCTTGGAGCGGGCCAAGCTGCCCCGCCCCTTCCGCGCCCACAAGGTTATCGTCCCCGTGAACAACGTGCACAGAGGGATCCTGGAGGCCCTGCGGTACGCCAAGGCGGTGAGCGACGACGTGACCGCGGTGTACGTGGAGATTGAGCCCGGCTCCCGGGAGGAGATCGAGCGCAAGTGGGAACGGTGGGTCCCCGACATCCCCCTGGTAGTGCTGCCCTCCCCCTACCGGTCCGTCGTAGGACCCATCTTACTGTACCTGGATCAAGTGCAGCGGGAGGCGGGCCCGGACACCGCCCTGACCGTGGTGCTGCCGGAGTTCGTGCCCCGCAAGTGGTGGCACCACCTGCTGCACAACCAGACCGCGCTCATGCTGAAGTTCGCGTTGCTGTTCCGCCAGCGGCGCCTGCGCCGCTACAAGGTCCTGGCGGACGTCCCGTACTACCTCACCCGGTAGGCCGTGATGCGCGTGTGGTGGATCGCCGCGGTGGCCGCCGCCTTGGCCGTGGGCTGCAGCCGCAGCCCCGCGCCGCCGGTGCGGTACGAGGACCCGCTCCTCAGGGTGGCCGTGGAGCACCCGCACGGCTGGGAGGTGCTGCGGTCCGGGGACGGCCGCTGGCTGCAGGTCGTCCCCCGCGGGGAGGGGCCAGAGCCCGACGCCCTTCGGTACACCGAGTTCCTCAGCGTCCGGGTGGTCCCAGGACGGCCCCCGGACCAGGAGGACGCCCTGCGGCAGGAAGCGTTCTCCCTCCTGCCCTTCCACGGGGTCGCCAAGTTCCAGCGGGAAGAAGGCACCGACCCGCCCCGCTATCGGTTCGAGGGCACCGGGAGCGCCATGACCGGCCAGTGGGCCGCAGTGGGCCTGCTGTTCGTACAGCCCGACCGCCTGGTCCACGTGGTGTGCGCAAAACCCCTGGACCGGTGGCGCGAGGGACAGCGGGAGTGCGACCGGCTGGTGGACCGGGTGGAGACCCTACCCTAAGCCGAAGGGACGGCCGCCCAGAACTTCCCACCCCACGGACTCCGCGCAGCTCCGGAGCCGGGCACCCAGGCGTTCCGCGTGCACGGCCATGCGGGACGGGGGATACGAGCCGGGGCCGAAGATCACCGCCAGCACGCGCCGCGTCTGCAGTGTGATGGCGGTCCGCAGGGAGTCGTTGGTGGGGCTCCCGATGGGACCGTCTGCATCGCACACCACGAGCCTTCCCTCCGCCCGCAGGAGCCCCTTCCCCAGGGACTCGTAGGCTTCCCCCGGCCGGCCCAGCCGCACCACCACCTCCTCCCCCCGGACGCAATCCAGGTCGTACAAGCCGATGGGGAGGAAGAACTCCAGCGAGCACAGGTTGCACAGGTCCACCAGGCTGTTCACCCGGGGCAGCGGCTGACCGCGCAGGGCGCGGCGCAGCAGGGCCTCCGAGGAGGGCCGGGTCTTGGTGGGGTCCTCGCCCGTGCGGCGGTACAGCTCGCGCGCAGCCCGGAGCTCTTCAATCTCCGAGGGCGACCGTCTTCCGTACCGCTCCTGCAGCCGGAGGGCAAGCCGTTCCATCTCCTCCCACACCTCGGGAGCGTTTGGCCGCACCGTGACCCCTTCTGCCTGGACCACCCCCAGACACAGCCGCTCGGCCAGCTGGTCTTCTACACGCACCCGCACGGATCTGGCTTTCCCCACCACCGGCACCGCCTCCTGCCCGCGGGCTTGCCCCACCGCGCGTGCGGCCGCTACACTGCACCGCGGGCGCCGGTGCTGGCCGCCTGCGGAGGAGGGTTTGCCTGTCGTCTGCCTGGAACCCGACCTGTTCTGCGTCCGCATGCCCATCCCGTTCCCCCTGGGCTCTGTGAACGTGTACCTGGTGCGCACGCGCCACGGCGCGTTGCTGGTGGACGCGGGTCTGCGGACGCCGGACTGCTTCGCGGCCCTCCAGGAAGGGCTTGAGTCGGCGGGGTTGAGCTTCGCCGACCTGCGGGCCGTGGTGCTCACCCATGCCCACCCCGACCACATCGGACTCGCAGGCGTGCTGCAGGAGCGGATTGGGGTGTCTGTCTACCTACTGGATGTGGAAGCACAGCTGGCACGCCGCGTGTGGGTCGAAGACTACGGGTTCAGGGTCCGGGCGGTCACCGACATGCTCCGCGCCCACGGCGTGCCGGACCCCTGGGTGGAGGAAGCGGGCCGGCAGGTGGCCCGCCTGCGGGAGCTCGTGGCACCGTTCCCACAGCCAACCCCGCTGGCGGACGGACAGGTGCTGGAGGTGGACGGGTTTTCCGCCCGCGTGCTGTGGACGCCCGGTCACAGCGACGGCCACATGGTCCTGCTAGATGCGTGCGGCCGCCTGTTCTGCGGAGACCACGTTCTGCCCGAGGTGTCCCCGAACATCTCCCTGTACGCGGGCGGCCGCCCCAACCCCCTGGCGGACTACCTGGACTCCCTGCGGAAGGTGCGGGACCTTCCCGTCATCGTCGCCCTGCCCGGCCACGGGGACCCCGTGGTGGACTGGGCGGGGCGCGTGGACCAGCTGCTGGAGCACCACCGCCTGCGGCTGGAGGCCGCGTACGCCCTGGTCCCGCGGCAAGGCACCACCGCCTTCCGGCTCGCACAGCAGCTGTTTTTCCAAGGGGCTTCCGACGGGGCCTGCCCGCAAGAGGTCCCCCTGCCCCTGGCGGTAGGCGAGGCGGCGGCTCACCTGGAGTGGCTGCGCCAAGCCGGTCGCCTGGTGCGGGAAGACGGCCCGCCCGTGGTGTACCGACCTGCGGAGGGAGCCCTGTGACGCGCACCCGAACCGTGGACAACCGGACGGTGCTCGTGGACCTGCACTTCGGGCAACCCGAAGTGCTGGGGAGCTACCTGCTGCTCGGGGACCGCCCCGGGCTGGTGGAGACGGGGCCCACCACGTGCCTCGAGTCTCTGGAAGCCGGGCTCGCCGAACACGGTGTCCGCCTGGAGGACCTCGAAGCGGTGGCGGTGACGCACATCCACCTGGACCACGCGGGGGCGGCGGGCGTCCTGTGCCGACGGAACCCACGGTTGCGGGTGTTCGTCCACCCCGTAGGCGCCCCGCACCTGGTGGATCCCACACGCCTCCTGCGCAGCGCGCAGCGCATCTACGGGCCTCTGATGGACACCCTCTGGGGTGAGGTGGCACCGGTGCCCGCGGACCGCGTGACCGTGGTAGAAGACGGGCAGACGTTCCAGCTCGGCGGACGCGCCCTCCGGGCTGTGGAGACACCCGGGCACGCCACCCACCACCACGTGTACGTGGACGAGGAGGCGCAGGTGGCGTTCACCGGTGACGCGGCAGGGATCTCGCTGCCGGGCTGCCCGGTGGTCCGGCCGCCGACCCCGCCGCCCGACCTGGACCTGGAGGCGTGGGAGCAAACTCTGGACCGCCTGGAGGCGTTGCGGCTGCGCCGGCTGCGGCTGACCCACTTCGGGGAGCGGGACGACCCGGCTACTGTCCTCGGGGAGCTGCGCCGACGCCTGCGCGAGGTCGAGGCCCTGCTGCTGGAAGGGTGGCGCGCGGGGGAAGATACCGACCGCCTGACCGAGAGGTTGCGAGGCTACCTACAGCCGGAGGTGGAGGCCCGCTGCGGACAGGCGGCCGCAGACCGCCAGGAGCTGGCGGCCAACTACCGGATGAACGTCCTGGGCTACGTGCGGTACTTCGAAAAGCGCCTCGGGACCCGGCCGTAGGCGGTCCGTCCCCCTCGGTCACTCGAGCTGGCGGCGGAGGCGCTCCCGGTCCAGCAGCGTGATGCGGTCCTTGGACCGACGGATGGCGTCGATCCGTTCGAACCACCCCACCCACCGATTCCCACTCTCCCGCGTGGCCCCCACCACATGGGCCAGCTCCTCCTGCCGGAGGTGCGGTTCCAACACCGGGCCGCCTCCGCCCGCGCCGTCCTGCCCGAGTTCGAGCACCGCCCGCGCCAAACGCCCCCGCACGTCCATGAAGGTGCCGTCGCGGATCTTCGGACCCGCGGTGCGCAGTCGGCGGCCCGGCGACCGGAGCAGCCGCAAGGCGGCGTCTGGGTGGTGCCGCATCACACCGACCACAGGCATCTCGTCTGGGGCTGGCTCCCTGGTGTGCGCAACCTGGGCGTAGCGGGGCAGGAACACAGTCGGAGGTGCACGCGAACCGGATGGGGGACAGCACACGGAACCGCGCCCTCACACACCGGCCTGGTCCTCTAACCCGGCGCTCCCGGCCCGCCCGACGGGACACCGTAGGCCCGGAAGTGGCTTTCCAGGGCGGCCTCCCACTCCTGTTCGGTCCGGGCCACGTCCATGGCGTCTACCCGGGCGGCCACGAAGGGAACCTGCAGGGACCAGCAGCCGACGAGTTCCACCTGTAGCTCGTCGGCCCGCTCGTTCAGCACTACCTCGGCCCCGGGCGTCGCACGGGCCGCCGCCCGACAGGCTGCCGCGTGGAGCCGCCGGACCGCGGCCCACGTGTGCAGCACCTCCTCCGCCCGCCAACGGGCCTCGTCCACCGTGCGGCCCCGCACCCGTCGGGGGATCACCGAGACTCCCTCCAGGTCTAGGATGGCCACCTCCCACCGGCCAGGCTGACCCACGGGGCCCCGGAAGCTGAAACGGTAGGTGGTCTGGAAAACCTCGTAGGTCTCCTCCCACTCCCGGTACGGAACTCCGCCGCTCATCCCTCACCACTCAGCATCGGGCCGGCCCGGCCAGACTACCCCAAAATCGCTGGCGCGTTTTGGGGAGCGCGGTCCCCCTTGCACCTTCCGGGATTCCCTAGACGGACCCCTAGTTTAGCGCGGGGCCGCAGCCCCCGGAAGTCAGCTGCGTGTGTGTGCCGGAGGAAGCCGCCGCCTGCGCGTCGAACTGGCCGCACAGAACAGGGCGCAAGGGGGGACACCATGCGAGTTGCTCGGCTCGTGTGCTCGGCGTTGCTCCTGGTGGTGCTGGTCGCCCCCGGGCTGCTGGCCGGCCCCACCCTCACCCGGATCTCCATCGCCACCGGGGGGACGGGCGGGGTGTACTTCGTCATGGGGGGCGGCCTTGCCCGGCTCATCTCGCAGCACCTCCCGGGGGTGCAGGCCACCGCGGAGGTGACCTCTGCCTCGGTGGACAACATGCGGCTGATCGGCGCCAAACGGGCGGACATCGCCTTCACCCTCAACGACACCGCGTACGACGCGTGGAAGGGCCAGGGTGACTTCCGCGGTTCGCCCGTCCCCATCCGGGTGCTGGCTCCCGTGTACGACAACTACAACCACCTGGTGACCCTGGAGGGGACCGGAATCAACCGGGTGGCGGACCTGCGAGGAAAGCGCGTGTCCGTGGGCTCGCCCGGCAGCGGTACGGAGGTCACCGCCCTGCGGATCCTGCGTGCCGCGGGCATCGACCCAGACCGCGACATCCGGAAGGAGCGGCTTGGGGTGGCACCTTCCGCGGACGCGCTGAAGGACCGCAAGATCGACGCCTTCTTCTGGAGCGGGGGCGTGCCCACGCCCGCGGTACTGGACCTGGCCAGTACCCCGGGGATCCGGGTCAAGATCGTGCCCATGGACGACCTGCTGGAACCCCTGAGGAAGGAGTTTGGCCCCCTTTACTTCCGCGCGGTGATCTCCCGGGTGGTTTACCCGGGTATGGATCAGCCGGTCGCCACCATCGGCGTGGCCAACCTGCTGGTGGTCCACCAGGACTTCCCGGAGGACCTGGCCTACCGGATCACCCGGCTGATCTTCGAGCGGAAGGCAGAGCTGGAGACGGTGCACGCGGAGGCGAAGAACATCACGCTGCTGCGGATCACCGGCCGGACTCCCATCCCCTTCCACCCCGGGGCCGCGCGGTACTACCGAGAGCGGGGCGTCCCGGGGTTCTGAGCGTACTCCCGGGGACCGGGGCCGACCGTCCGGGGGTGGGCGCGAGATCCCGCCGGGCCAGAAGTGGAATGACTGACCGGGAGAGCGATCCTTTCTGACCGGGGGGTGATACTTCGGTGGCTCGCGCGGCATGTGTGGTAGCTCTGCTGGCCACGCTGCTAGCCGGGCCTGCCCTGGCAGGGCCGGGCCCGGTCCGCATCTCCATCGCCACGGCTCCCACGGGGAGTGTCGCCTTCGTGGTCGGCGCGGGACTCGCCCGCTTGATTTCGCAGTACATCCCAGGCGTCCATGCCACCGCGGAGGTCACGGGTAGCTTCGCCGACAACATGCGGCTGCTGGCGGCCAGACGCGTCGAGCTGGCCTTCGCGCACAACGATATCGCCTACGACGCCTTGAGGGGAGCGGAGGGCTTCCAGGGGCAGGCGGTCCAGATCCGAGCCGTGGCACCCCTCTACGACAGCTACGCGCAGCTCGTGACCCTCGAGGGGTCGGGAATCGCCCGGCTACCCGACCTGAAGGGAAGAAGGGTCTCCACGGGCCCTCCTGGAGGCACCGTGGAGCTGACGTCCGGGCGGATCATGCGAGCGGTGGGGATCGACCCGGAGCGTGACATCCGGAGGGAGCGCTTGCCCATTATCCCTGCAGCGGACGCCCTCCGGGACCGGAAGATCGACGCCCTCTGGTGGGTCGCCGGTCTGCCCGTCCCCCCCATCCTGGATCTCGCCGCTGCGCCGGGAACCCGCATCCGCGTCGTGCCTCTCGAAGAAGCCCTGGAACCCTTGCGGAAGCAGTACGGCCCCATGTACATGCCGGGGACCATTTCCCCAGTGGTCTATCCAGGTATGGATCGTCCCGTCACCACGGTCGTCGTGCCCGCCGTGCTGGTAGCTCACCGGGAACTCTCGGAGGATCTGGTCTACGCCGTGACGCGGCTGCTGTTCGAGCGCCGGGCCGAGCTGGAGGCAGTCCACCCGGCTGTGAAAGAGGTGTCGTTGCTCCGGATCACCGGCCGGACTCCCATCCCCTTCCACCCCGGGGCCGCCCGGTACTACCGGGAGCGCGGGGTCCCGGGGTTCTGAGCGGGTCGCCGGGACTGGGCTGCCGTCGAGTTCTCGATGAGGCGGCCTGTGGTTCGGGTGCTGTCGCTGTTCTTGGGAGGTAGCTTGGCCGCGGCCGCTTGGCCGCTACGGTTGTTGGAGGTTTCAGACGTGGACGCGAACCGGCTCGTGGCCCTCTACCCCGCCGGGCCCTTCCAGCTGCTGTACCGGCACTCCGTGTACGGGGCGCGCGTGTGGGAGCAGTTCGCGGTGGCGGGCACGGACGTGGTGCTGGAAGCCGTGGAAGCAGAGGCGGAGGCCGCCGTGGAGTACTACGGGCTCCCGCACCGGCCGGTGCGGACCGGGGGCCGCTACCGGGTCGCGGGGGTGAACCAGCGGTGGGGTGAGCTGGTGGTGCGGGCCACCGCCACAGGGCAGAGGACCTTGCAGGTGGGGCGGTCCGTTTTGCCCCTTTTCGACGAGGGGCGTGAGGGTCACCGGATCCGCATTCGGGCGGTACGGGCGCCCGCGGGCTGGGTGATCGTACGGCAAGCCCTCCGGTGGGTCCGCGGAGGGGAGCAGCCGTGACAGACCCCTCCCAACCCGTTGCCGTCGAGGAACTCATCGAGCGCTTCGAAGGCGCCACGCGCAAGCTGACCGGCCCGGTGGGTTGGTTCGTGACCGCGCTGGCCACGGCCAGCTCCCTGTACCACCTGTGGGCAGCGCAGGCTCCCTACATCCGGCAGATCCACCTCACCCGCCACCTGCTGCTGGTGTTAATCCTCACCTTCCTGCTGTACCCGGGCTGGAAGGGCGCCTACCGCCGGGTGCACCCGGTGGACCTGGCGTTCGTCGTGCTGTCGGTCCTGGGCCTGGGCTGGGTTTTCTGGGATTTCGAACGGTTCGTGTACCGGCAGGTGGTCCCCAGCACCTACGACATCGTGTTCGGCGTTCTGACCGTCGTCGCGATCCTGGAGGCCACCCGGCGCACCACCGGCTGGCCCCTGGTGGTTCTGGCCGCAGCGTTCGTGGCGTACGCCTTCCTCGGGGACCGGCTACCCGAGCCGTGGACGCACCGTGGTTACGACCTGGATCGGATCATCGGGCACCTGTACGTGGGGCTGGAAGGCATCTTCGGGGTGCCCCTGGACGTGTCGGCCAGCTTCATCATCCTGTTCACCATCTACGGGTCGTTCCTGGAACAGTCCGGTGCGGGGAAGTACTTCGTGGACCTGGCCTTCGCCCTGGTGGGCCGTCGGCGTACGGGCGCGGGGCAGGCAGTCACCGTGGCTTCGTTCCTGCTGGGTGGGCCCTCGGGAAGCGGGGTGGCCACCACGGTGACGGTGGGCGCCATCGCCTACCCCCTGTTGCGGCGTTCCGGCTACGACCCGGAGTCCGCGGGCGGTCTGCTGTCCGCGGGCGGCATCGGCGCCGTGATCTCTCCGCCTATCCTCGGGGCCGCGGCCTTCATCATCGCTGAGATCCTCAAGATCTCGTACCTGCAGGTGCTGGTCCTGGCCACCATCCCCACTCTCCTCTACTACCTCTCTATCTTCCTGATGATCGAGCTGGACGCCCGGCGGTTCCGCCTGCGGCAGGTGGAGATCCAGGCGGGGAACCCGTGGCGGCTCGCGGGCCGGTACTGGTACCTGCTGGCCTCCCTCGTGATGATCCCCCTGTTCATGGTCCGCGGGTTCACCGCCATCGCCGCTGTGTTCTGGTCCACCGTGGTCGCCTGCCTCACGAGTTTCCTGCGGCCGGAGACGTCCCTGGCCGCGGTGCGTCGGGCCACGGACGTGCGGCGCTCCTCACCCGCCCTGCGCTCCCTGGTCGCTCCCCTCGTGGGAGCGCTGCTGGCATCGCCCCTGGTGCCCGCGGCACGGGACCTTGCCGGCCTGCCCACCCCCGCCGCCGCGGCGCTGTGCCTGCTCCTCGGCGCCTACCTGGGCGTCCGGGCCCGCCCGGCCTGGGAGGAAGTGTACGCCGGACAGGCCCTGCGCCCCACGGAACACCGCTTCGTCCGGATGGGACCGTGGGAGGTCAGCATCACCCCCCTGGTGGCCGCCCTGGCCAACGGCACCAAGCAGGTCCTCACGGTGGCCGTCACCTGCGCGGTGGCGGGCATCGTGGTCGGGGTCATCACGCTCACCGGCCTGGGCCTGAAGCTGTCAGGTATCATCGTGGACATGGCTGGCCGTAACCTGCTGCTTACCCTGGTGTACTCGGGCGTAGCCCTGTGGATCCTGGGCCTCGCACTGCCCATTACCGCCACCTACATCATCGCCGCGGCGATCATCGCTCCCGCCCTCATCCAGCTGGGAGTGCACGAGCTGGCTGCGCACATGTTCATCTTCTACTACGCCATCCTCTCCGAGGTCTCCCCGCCTGTGGGGCTGAGCCCGCTCGCGGCTTCCGCGCTGACCGGGGGCAACGCCTTCCGGACGATGATGATGGCGTGGAAGTACACGTTGCCTGCTTTCGTGGTGCCCTTCATGTTCACCGTGCACCCCGACGGGATGGCGTTGCTGTTCTACGCGCCCGTAGACTTGGTCGTCCGGACCACCCTGACCGCGGCGCTGGGCCTCACCAGCCTTGCCGCGGGCATCAACGGGTGGCTCATCCGGGAGGCCACCTGGGTCGAGCGGGGGATCCTGGTGGGAGCCGGGTTGTTGCTCATCTACCCGTCCGTGGCCCTGGACCTGGTGGCCGCGGGTGCGGTGGTGGTGGTGGTGCTGCTACAGTGGTTTACGCGGGCGCAGCCCTCCACCGCACGGGAACCCTGACCGGGTCTACGGGCCGCGCGGGGCGGGTATAGAGTACGGGGAGGTCGACGGTGGCAGAGGAGTTCAACCCCGTAGCGTCCCTAGAGTCCGCCTCGGCAGCGGACGTGCTGAGCTGGTGCGTCATGTTGATGCTGCACCAGGCCCGCGTGTACCTGGGCCTGATTCCGGGCAAGACTCAGGTGGATCTGCAACAGGCCCGGCTGGCCATCGACGCTGCAGGTGCCCTTACAGACCTGCTGCAGAACCACCTTCAGGGGGATCGGCTGACCGAGCTGCTGATGCACGTGGCGGACGTGCGTCTGAACTACCTGGAAGCCAGCCGCCGCCAGTCCTGACCGGCGACCCCTCCCCTGGCCGGCTGCGATCCCGTACCATGGGGAGGGCGTCCAGCCAAAAACCCACCCGAGGGGGTTCCCGGATGAGAGGGGGAACGTGGCGGTCCGGCTACCGCGCCCTGCAGGTGTGCCCGGTGGAGGACGGCATCGTGGAGGTGATCCTCCACAACCCTCCCACCTTGAACTCCGTGACCGCGGAGGCCCACGCGGAGCTGGCCCGCATCTGGCGGGACCTGGACACAGACGAGGACGTGCGCGCGGTCCTGGTGCGGGGCGCCGGCGGCACCTTCTCCTCCGGAGGCGACCTGCAGCTCATCGAGGACATCATCCGGGACGAGACGGTCCGACTCCGGGTGTGGAAGGAAGCCAGGGATCTCGTGTACAACCTGCTGGACTGCGGCAAGCCCGTGGTGTCGTGCGTGGAGGGGGTGGCGGTGGGCGCGGGGCTGGCGGTGGCCCTGCTGGCGGACGTGTCCGTGGTGGGCCGCACCGCCCGGTTACTGGACGGGCACGTGCGCCTGGGGGTTCCGGCAGGCGACCACGCGGTGCTCCTGTGGCCGCTCCTGGTGGGGCTAGCCAAGGCCAAGTACCACCTGCTCCTGAACGAGCCGTTGTCGGGGGAGGAGGCGGAGCGCCTGGGCTTGGTCTCTCTGTGTGTGCCGGACGACCAAGTCTACCCCACCGCCCTGGCCGTGGCCCGCCGCCTGGCCGCCGGCAGCCCTCAGGCCATCCGGTGGACCAAGTACGCCCTCAACAACTGGCTGCGCATGGCGGGCCCGGTGTTCGACACCTCCACGGCGCTGGAGTTCCTGGCCTTCCTCGGCGCGGACGCCCGGGAGGGGGTGGCCAGCTTCCGCGAAAAGCGGGAACCCCGTTTCACCCGTAGGTCTCCCCTCTGACCGCCCGGCTGCCTCGTCGGTGATCTACCATAGGGAGGAGATGACCAACCGCCTCCGAGGTGCCGCAAGCCCGTACCTGCGCGCCGCGGCGCGCCAACCGGTGGACTGGTTCCCGTGGTGCGAGGAGGCCTTTGAGCGCGCCCGCCGGGAGGACAAACCGGTACTCCTGGACATTGGGGCAGCCTGGTGCCACTGGTGCCACGTGATGGACCACGAGTCCTACGACGACCCGCAGATCGCGGCCTTCATCAACGAGCACTTCGTCCCGGTGAAGGTGGACCGCGACGAGCGGCCGGACGTGGACGTCCGCTACCAGAACGCGGTGGCGGCCCTGAGTGGGCAGGGCGGATGGCCCCTCACCGTCTTCCTTACGCCGGACGGGTATGCCTTCTACGGCGGGACGTACTTTCCCAAGGAGGACCGCTACGGCCGGCCCGGTTTCCTCCGGGTCCTCCAGGGTGTAGCGGAAGCCTACCGCCGGCAGCGGGATCGCACGCGGGAGGTGGCAGCCCAGCTGGCGCAGGAGCTCCGTCGGGCGCAGACCGCCACCGACCCGGGCCCCGTGAGTTTGCAGATGGTGGAGGACGTGCTGGACGGGATCGCGCGGGCCTTCGACGCCCGCTACGGGGGGTTCGGGACCGCCCCGAAGTTTCCCCACGCGTCCGCCCTGGATTTGGTGCTGTACCACTTCGGCTACCGGCGGGAGGAGTGGATGGAGGTGGTAGCCCGGCACACCCTGCGGGCCATGGCCCACGGCGGCATCTACGACCAGCTGGGGGGTGGCTTCCACCGGTACAGCACCGACGCCCGGTGGTGCGTCCCACACTTCGAGAAGATGCTGTACGACAACGCAGCGCTGCTGGCCACCTACAGCCGCGCCTACCTGCTGTGGCGCGACCCCCTGTACGCGGAGGTGGTGGAGGGTACCGCGGGCTTCCTCCTGGACGTGCTGGCTGACCCCGCAGGCGGGTTCGGCGCAAGCCAGGACGCCGACACCGGCCCGGGGGACGACGGCGACTACTTCACGTGGACGGTGGACGAAGCCGCCGCCCTCCTGGAGCCGGACGAGCTGGAGGTGGTGCGGCGACGGTTTGACCTGCACGAGCAAGGGGAGATGCACCACGACCCGCGGCGGAACGTCCTGTGGGTGGCGGCCTCCGTGGAAGAGGTGGCAGCACAGCTGGGCTGGGACGTGCCGCGCGTCCAGAAGCTGCTGCAATCCGCGGTCCGCAAGCTGCGCCACGGGCGCAGCGCGCGAAGCGCTCCTGCGGTGGACCGCACCCTGTACGCGGCCTGGAACGGGATGGCGGCCACCGCCCTGTTGGTGGCCCACCAGGCCACGGCGGTGGAACGGTACGCCCAGGCCGCCCTGCGCACCGTGGACCGTTTCCTGCGGGAGGGGTTTGACCCAGCACGGGGCTTTTCGCACGCCCTGCACGAGCCGCAGGGCCCCCGGACCCTGGACGACCAGGTGCACATGGGATACGCCCTGCTGCTGGCCTACAGCCTGACGGGAGAGCGGAGACATCTGGACGCGGCGCGGGAGGTCGCCGCGCTGCTAGATCGAGAGTACCACGACCCGGCGGAGGGCGGCTTCTTTGACGTGCCCAGGTCTCAGGCGCGGGGCCCCGCCCTGGAGCTACCCTACAAGCCGATCCAGGACGCACCGACGCCGTCCGGCAACGGCGTGGCGGCGCTGTTCTTGCAGGACCTGTCCGCGCTGAGCGGAGAGGTCCGGTGGGCAGAACGCGCGGAGGAGGTGGTGCGAACCTTTGCAGGGGTGGCCCGGGCCCACGGCTACTTTGCGGCCACCTACTCCCTGGCCGCCAGCCGATCCCTGCAGCCTCCCGTGCACGTAGTGGTGGCCGGCGGGCGCCACGACCCCGCGGCCCGGGCCCTGCACCGCGCCGCGTGGTCCGCCGCCCACCCGGACCGGGTCGTTTCTTGGGCAGAGCCCGGCCAGGAGCTGCCTGAGCCGGCGCGCTCCGCCGCCGAGGCGGCTGCGGGCGGGAGCACGGCCTTCGTGTGCGTTGGCAACTCCTGCGCCCCGCCGGTTGCGGACCCGGAGGCCCTCCGCAGGACGCTGGAGGCAAGCCCGGCCCGCTGACCCTTCGAAGGGAACGGGAGCGGACCCTGTACGTCCGGCTGAAGCACTCCTTAAGCGAGCTCACCCTGCGCGCGGCCGCTCAGCCCCGCCAGGCAGGGTTTGTGGCGTGGATGGCCGCGTACGCGCAGCTTGCGCCCGATGGCGGGCCGCTGCCGGTGGAGTGGGTGCAGGAGCACGCAACACGGTTGGCGCGGCCTGTCGCGTGGACCGGGTCCCGCTCGGAGCTCGCCGTGGCCGTCCAGGCCCGGGTCCTCTGGCAGGGGCGCGGCCGCCTGGCCCTACCCCGTGCGTACCGCCCGTACAGCCGGTATTTTCAGGTGCAGGCGGACCGGCTCCACCGGGCCGCGGTGTTCCTCCTGGATCCGCCTCCCGCGCCGGAACCCGAGAGGTCCACCTACCTGGGCTTGGTCCTGTTCGACTTCGGCCTGTTCTTCGCCTGCCACGAGCACTTTGAGGGGCTGTGGCGCACCGCGGCCGCGGAGGACCGCGGTTTCTACCAGGGCCTGGTCCAGCTGGCCGCGGCCTTCTACCATCACGAGAAAGGCAACCGCCCCGGCGCTCGAGTGCTGTTGGACCGAGCCAAGGAGCGGCTCGTGACCTACCGGCCCAGCCACCTCGGTTTGGACGTAGACCTGCTGCTCGAGCAGCTGACGCCGTGGGAGGAGCGCTATGCCCAGGGCACACCGGGTCCGTATCCTGTACTCGTCTCGGCGCGGAAGCTTCCCGGGGCGGTGTAGGAGGTAGGCGGTAGCCCCATGCGGGACGTGTTCGACCACATCGACCGCCACGTGCAGGAGTACGTGGAGCAGCTCGCCCGCCTGGTCCGCCAGCCCAGTATCGCGGCACAGGGCGTCGGGCTGGAGGAGTGCGCCCGTCTCGTGGCGGACCTGCTGCGGGAGGCGGGGGCAAAGGTGCGCGTCTACCGCCTGCCGGGTGCGGCACCGCTGGTCTACGGGGAGTTCCCCGGCCGCTCCCCGAAGACCCTGCTGGTGTACGAGCACTACGACGTGCAGCCTGTAGAGCCCTTGGAAGAGTGGGAGTCCGACCCCTTCGAGCCCGAGGTCCGGGAAGGCCGCATCTACGGGCGTGGGGTGGCGGACACCAAGGGCAACCTGGTGGCGCGTCTGTCCGCCATCCGGGCCCTCCGGCAGGTCCGGGGGCAGCTGCCCGTCACCGTCAAGTTCCTGGTGGAGGGCGAGGAGGAAGTCGGCAGCCCCAACCTGCGCAGGTACGCGGACGCCCACCCCGAGCTGTTCCGGGCAGACGGATGCCTGTGGGAGTCGGGCGGCAAGGACCACCAGGACGTGCCCAACCTGTACCTGGGCGTCAAGGGGATCTGCTACGTGGAGCTGGTGGCCCGCGGTGCCAACCGTGACCTGCACTCCTCCATGGCCACCATCGTGCCCAACCCCGCGTGGCGTCTGGTGTGGGCCCTGCGCACCCTGAAGGACGAGCAGGAGAACGTGCTCATCGAGGGGTTCTACGACGACGTGGAGGAACCGGGGCCGCAGGAGGTGGAGTGGCTCCGGCGGATCGCCGCGAGCCGCGACGACGCAGCCCTCCTGCGCGACCTGGGGCTGGACCGGTTCCTCCTGGGCCTGTCGGGGGTGGAACTGCTCAAGCGCCACCTGTACCAGCCCACGTGCACCGTCTGCGGACTCGTGGCGGGCTACACGGGCGAGGGCTCCAAGACGGTGCTCCCGAAGGTGGCCCGGGCGAAGATCGACTTCCGCCTGGTGCCGCGGCAGCGGGCGGAGGACGTCCTGGAGAAGCTCCGGGCGCACCTGGCACGCTTTGGGTTCGCAGACCTGGAGGTGGTCCCCATGGGCCTCGAGGATCCCGCCCGCACACCGCCGGACTCCGAGATCGTGCGGGTGGTGGCCGCCGCGGCGCGGGAGGTGTACGGCAAGGACCCTGTCATCTACCCCATGATGGCGGCCACCGGCCCCATGGACGTGGTGTGCGCCCGCTTCGGAACGCCCGCGGTGGGCACGGGCGTGGGCTATCCCGGCACCAACGTGCACGCGCCGAACGAGAACATCCGCCTGCGGGACTACGTGGAGGGGATCAAACACGTGGCGTTGATCCTGGAACGCTTCGGCAGTAGCGAGGCAGGCGGGTAGGATGCGCCTGGAGCTCGTCCGCATCCCCACGCCCACCCGCCCCCTGGAGGGCCTCCTGTACTGGCCCGACGGTGCCCCGAGGGGCGGCGTGCTGTACTTCCACGGGAACCAGATGAACTTCTACTCGGGCCCGGCTTGGTTCTTGCCCGCCGCGCTCCAGCGCGCCGGGTTCGCGGTGCTGGCGTTCAACCGCCGCGGCCACGACACCCTCACCACCGCCGACAGCCGAGAGCCGGTGGGCGGGGCTCTCCAGACGGTGGCGGAGGGCCTCGAGGACAACGAGCTGGCGGGGCGTTTTTTCGCTGAAATGGGGTTTCCCGCGCCGGCGGTGGTGGGGCACAGCAACGGCGGCCTGTTGGGCGCGTGCTACGCCGCCGCCCACCCGGAGGTCTCCGCCCTGGTCCTCCTGTCCGCCCACGCGGGAGGTCCCCGGTTCGCCGAGCGGCTTTCCGCCCGCGGGCTGTGGGCTGCCGACCGGCTGGAAGAGATCACCCGCAGGGCGGAGGAGCTCGTCGCAGAGGGTCGCGAGCGCGAGCTGCTCCTGCTGCCCGGGTGGTGGTACGTGACCAGCGCCCGGACGTTCCTGGACTACTCCCGCCACTGTCCAGACCTCCTGGAGCAGACCCCGCGGATCCGCTGCCCCGTGCTGTTCGTCCGAGGGGATCGAGAGCCCGAGGACGTCTACCCCGCTTCCGCGTTCGTCCAGCGCTGTGCGGGACCCGCGCAGGTGGCCGTATTGGAGGACTGTGACCACTTCTACGTGGGTGCGGAAGACCGTCTGTGTACCGTGGTGGTGGACTGGCTGTGCCGCCACTTGCCGGGTACGCCGGAGGCGCCGTGAGGGCTCGAGACCCCTTCTGGGAGCGGCCCGAGGTGGTGGAGCGGTTCGCCACGCGGCCGCCGGACGACCGCATGGTGGAGCTCCTCTCGAGGGCGCCTCGGAGCACCCGGGTCCTGGACCTGGGCTGTGCGGCGGGCCGCAACACCGAGTGGCTGGCCCGGGAGGGGTTTGACGTGTACGCCTGCGACGCTTCCGAGGCCATGGTGGCGTACACCCGCCGGCGGCTGGTGCCGTACCTCGGCCCGGAGGAGGCGGCGCGAAGGGTGCTCCAGTGCACCATGGACGACCTCGCCGCCTTTGGGGCGGAGTCCTTCGACGTGGTGGTGGCCTTGGGGATCTACCAGCAGGCACAGGACGTGGGGGAGTGGCACCGGGCGGTGGCGGAGACAGCCCGCGTGCTGCGGCCCGGAGGCCTGCTGCTGGTCCAACACTTCGCCTTGGGGAGCCAGCCGTGGCCACAACCCATGCGCCCGGCGGGGCCGTTCGTGTTCGAGGCCACCGAACCCTCTGGGGAGGGGCGTCGGTTCGTGCTCCTGGACGAGGCCACCCTGGACGCCTGGATGGGCCAGCACGGGCTCGTCCCCGAAGCCCCGACCCGCGTGACCACCCGCCCCACGGACGAGGGTGGGTTCTGGCGGAACCTGCACGCCCTGTACCGGAAGGCCCGTTGACTTCCGTGCGGCAGCCCTATGACACCACTTTGACACCCAGCGAGGCGGGAGAGGGCTCAGGTGGGTGAACCGGTGGCTCATGGCCGCTCCTGGTGGATTTGACACCGCTGCGCACCGGTCGTGTACCATGGGGTGGGCCCGGAGGGGTGGCCGAGCGGTCCAAGGCGGCGGTTTGCTAAACCGTGGCGGGGCAAAAACCCCGCCCGTGGGTTCGAATCCCACCCCCTCCGCCAGGTCCTCCTATCCGAGCAGGCCCTTCGCGTGACGGCCGCGCAGCAGCGTGCCCTCCGAGAACCTGCGCAGGGAGAACATCCGCAGGTCCACCGTGGGCGGCTGGCCGCACACCCACCGGGCCAGCTCCTCGCCCAGGGACGGGCTCAGCTTGAACCCGTGGCCGCTGAACCCCGCGGCCACGAACAGGCCGTCAACCCCTTCGACCGGTCCCAGCACTGGCTGCCAGTCCGGGGTGACGTCGTACAGGCTGGCGTAGCCCCCGCGGAACTCCGCCTGCGCCCCGGACGGGTACCGCCTGGACCAGAGGGTCCCGACCCGCTCCACGAACTCCCAATCCACTCCTGTGTGGAAGTGATCCGGGTCGGGCACGATCTGTTCCGGTTCCTCCTCCAGGACGCCGGCCAGCACGGTGCCGCCGGTCTCCGGGCGCGCGTAGAATCCCAAGACCAGGTCCTCCACCACCAGCTCGAGGCGGCCGAAGGATCGCGGCGGAGCCAGCTGCACCACCTGCTCCCGGGACGCCACCACCGGGAAGTCCACCCCCACGGTCCTCAGCAGCCCCGCGGTCCACACCCCTGCGGCCACGAGCACGCGAGAACACGACACGACGCCCCTGGAGGTTTGCACACCCACCACGCGGCCGGAGGTGACCTGCAGCCGTTGCGCAGAGGTACCCTCCCACACCTCCACCCCTAGCTGCCGTGCTGCGGCCCCGAAGCCCGTGGCAGTGGCGTACCCGTCCGCGTAGCCTGCGTCCGGCTCGTACGCGGCCCCCGCCACGCCCTCCAGGTCCAGCCGCGAGTCCAGCCGGGCCACCTCCTCGGGCGTCAGAACCTCCGCCTGCACGCCCAACCGCCGCTGCAGGGCGACGTTGGCCGCCAGCCCTTCCAGCTCCGGAGCCGGTGCCAGGAGGAGGAACCCCGTCCGGGTGAAGTCCGCGGTCCTGCCCGTGAGCTCCTCGAAGTGCACGAACCGCTCCAGGCTTCGGCGGGCCAGTTCCACCAGCGGTTCGTGGGAGTAGTGCAGTCGCACGATCCCCACGGTCCGGGCCGTGGGGCCGCTGCCCACGCGGTCGCGTTCCACCAACACCACGCGCCCCACACGCGCCCGGCCCAGGTAGAAGGCGGCACTGGCCCCGACGCAACCCCCGCCCACCACCACCACGTCTGCGTGCACCTAGCCCCTCCCGTCTTCGGCGGGCAGCAGGTACACACCGGCCGGTTCGAAGCGCAGGCGCACCTGCTCTCCCGGCACGATCCTCCGGTCTGCCCGGTACGGTTGGGTGGCCAGCACCTCCCCCGCCGGCGTGTCTACCAGCAGCTCCGTGGTCATGCCCATGAAGAACACGGTCCGGACCACTCCGGGCAGGCCGGAGGCGTCTTGCGACACCACCACCGCCTCCGGCCGCACCATCACGGTCACCGGCCCGTCCCGCACCTCCTCCTGCTCCACGGGGAAGCGGTAGCTGGCCACCTCCACCGCACCCTCCCAGAAGGTGGCCGGCAAGAGGTTGGCCTCCCCGATGAAGTCGGCCACAAACCGCGTCCTCGGCCGACGGTACACCTCCTCCGGGATCCCCACCTGCTCCACGCGCCCCTGGTTCATCACCACCACCACGTCGGACAGGGCCAGCGCCTCCGCCTGGTCGTGGGTGACGTACAGGCTCGTGATCCCGAGCCGCTGCTGCAGCATCCGGATCTCCGCCCGCACCCTCCGCCGCAGCTTCGCGTCCAGGTTGCTGAGGGGTTCGTCGAACAGGAGGACGCGGGGTTGCATCACCAGCGCCCGCGCCAGCGCCACCCGCTGCTGCTGCCCGCCGCTGAGCTGCGCCGGGTAGCGCTCCGCGGTCTCCGGAAGCCCCACCAGCTCCAGCGCCTCCATCACCCGGCGCCGGACTTCTGCTGCCGGGAGCCGCTGCACCCGCAGCCCGTACGCCACGTTCTCAAACACCGTGAGGTGGGGGAACAGGGCGTAGGACTGGAACACCATGGTCACCCCGCGCCGTGCCGCGGGCAGGTCCGTCACGTCCTCGTCTGCGATCCACACGCGGCCCGCGGTGGGGCGCTCCAAGCCCGCCACGAGGCGCAGGGTAGTGGTCTTGCCGCACCCCGACGGCCCCAACAGCGTCACCAGCTTACCCGGCGGGACGTGCAGGTCCACGGAGTCGACCGCCAACACCGCGCCGAAGCGCTTGGTGACGCCCTCGAGACGGACGGGCACGCCCTCCGCCACGGCATTCACCCCGCCCCCAGCTGGGCCGTCCTGGGATCCAGGCGCCGGCTCAATGCCTGGAGGGACGCCACCACGGTCACCAGGAGCAGCGTCAGGACGGATGCCAGGGCGGCCCCCCGACCCTGACTGCCGTACTCCAGGTACGACAGGATCTGGGTGGTGGCCAGGTTGTGCTGCGGCGTGATGAGGAAGATCACCTGGCTGACCGCCGTCATGGCCCGCACGAACGCGAACACCAGCCCGGACAGGAGGGCAGACCGGGCGAGGGGTGCCACCACCCGCCGCAACGTGGTACTCGCACCCGCCCGGAGCATCGTGCTGGCCTCCTCCAAAGAGCGGTCGATCTGCTCCAAGGCGGCCACCGCGGCCCGGATGGCCACTGGCATGTTGCGGAACACGAAGGCCAGCACGATCACCAGCTCCGTGCCCGTGAGCAGCAACGGCCCCTGGTTGAAGGCCAGCACGTACCCGATCCCCATGACGGTCCCCGGCGTGGCGAACGACAGCATGGAGCTGAACTCCAGCGCCCGCCGGCCGGGAAAGTCCACCCGGTTCACCAGGTAGCCGATCAGAAACCCCACCACCACGGAGGGCACCGCGGCGTACGCAGACAGCTGCACCGTGGTCCGCAGGACCTGCCAGCCCTGCGGGTGGAGGTCCTGCAGGTGACGCAGGGTGAAGGTGTAGTCGAATCCCCACAGGCGCGTCACCGCCCCCACGAACACCGACCCGTACAGCAGGACCACCACTACCATCCACACCACGAACACCGCGGACAGGGCCCAGTCCAGCCACAGCGGCAGGGGCTGCGGCCGAGCACCCGTGGGACGGCCCGTGACGGTGACGTAGAACGCCCCACCCAACCACCGCTGCTGAAACACGAACACGGTCAGGGTGAGGGCCAGCAGCACCGCCCCGTAGGTGGCCGCCTCGTGCGGGTTATACCGGCCCACGATGGCGAAGAACACCTCGGTGGCCAAAAACGGCTTTCCGCCGCCCACCACGATGGGGTTGGCGAAGTCCGCCAGACTCTCGATGGCCACCAGGAGGAACGCGTTCGCGAGGCCGGGGCGCGCGAGGGGCCAGATAACCGTGCGCACCAGGTGCCAGGGCGAGGCGCCCAGGGTCTGCGCCGCCTCCTCCAGGCTCGCGTCCAGCGCTCGGACCACGCCCACCAGGACCAGGTACGCGATGGGCGTGTACGCCAGCACCTGGGCCACCGCTACCCCCAACGGTCCGAAGAACACGTCCGTGGAAACTCCCAGGAGGCGGTACGTCACGAACCCACGCCGGCCGAACAGGTACAGCATGGCGATCCCCAACACGAAGGGCGGCGTGATGATGGGGAGGGCCGACAGCGTCCCCAACAGGCGGCGCGTGGGCAGCTGCGACCGTTCCGAAAGGAGCGCAAACGCGAACCCCAGGGCCGTAGACACCGCGCCCACCACCACCGCGAGCAGGAGGCTGTTGCGGAAGGCCCCAAACCCCAGGTACAGGCTCGCCAGTGCGGCTGCGGCGAGGCCGGCCGCCCCGCCCGCGGGAAGGCTCCGGCGGCTCCACCTGAGGTACCATCCGAGGACCAAGGTCCCCACCGCCACCGCCAAGCCCACCGCGGCCGCCACCGCGAGCTCGTTGTGCGGCGTCCCGGGGTGGTCGAGGGCGAGGAAGGCAGGCGAGGTCAGGGTCCGGTGCACCACCTCTAGGGTGAAGCGGCCGTCCACCCACACGCTGGCCACCACCACCGAGGCCAGGGGGAGCAGGATGAACAACGCCACGAAGGCCGCGGCCCAGAGCACCGCGGCGGACAGGAACGGGTCTACAAACCATCGACCGGAGGACGAAAGCCCGAAGCCCGTGAGGGTCAAGAACCCCAGGGGTGCCAGGACGCCGGCCGGCCCTGTGGGCGTGCCCCGCACCCCGAGGAGCAGGCCGGACAGCGCCATCCCGCACGCTCCGAAGGCCGCTAGCGCCACCCCGCGGGTGCGCTCCGGCGCGGGCCACAGCCCTGCCAGGAGAACGGCGAAGGAGGCCAGCAGAACGCCTGCCGCCAGGAGGGAACCCGACGCTAGCACAACGCCTGTGGAGTCCCACAGCCAGGATCCCAGGTCGCGGCCCGCGCGGCCCCACGGCAGTGCCGCGGCGGCGAGCACGGTCGCGGCGGCCCACGCGGCCACCGCCGGCTGGGCCGCCCACCGGGTCTGAGGGAGCGCGACGGCCCGGGCCACGTCCGCTACTTCGGCAGCGGGAACACCTCGTCCGTCCAACGCTTCACGAGCCGGTCGCGGACCGCGGCACTGCCGTACTTCAGGAAGTCGTACTTGATCACCCGGAAAGCCTCAAACCGCGGCGCCACGGGCGGGATGGGGGTCTTGCTGTTGGACGGGATCTGGTAGGACTGGCCCCGCTCCGGCCCAAGGCGCTGCGCCTCGGGAGTGAGGGCCCACTCGATGAAGGTCACCGCGGCGGTGCGGTTCGGAGCTCCCTTCACCAAACTCAGGCCCCCGATCTCGTAGCCCGTGCCGTCCCGGGGCGCCCCGTAGCTGATGGGGAACCCCTTCAGCACCTGGTCCACGGCGTCGTGGATGAACGTGATGCCCACCGCCACCTCCCCGCGCCCGGTGAGCTGGCCCGGCGCGGCACCGCTGCGGGTGTACTCCGCCACGTTCCGGTGGATCTGCTTCAGCAGCTCAAACGCCTGCTGCTCCCCGTACAGCTGGACCAGGGTGGCCAGCATGGTGTAGCCCGTCCCGGAGGTGTTCGGGTTCGGGTAGGCCACCAGGCCCCGGTAGCGCGGGTCCGCCAGGTCCTTCCACGTCCTCGGGACCGGGGCGTTCCGCTCTCGCAACACCCGCTCGTTCAGGGCCCAGCCCAGGATCCCCGCGTACAGGGGGATGTACTTCCCGCCCACGGCCTCCCGCAGTTCCGGCCGCAGGTCGTTCCAGCTCCGCGGCCGGTACGCCTCCGTAAGCCCCTCCTCGAAGGCCACCATGTGCGGGTCACCGGTCCCGCCAAACCACACGTCGAAGCTGGGGTTGCGCCGCTCCGCCCGAAGGCGGGCCAGCCCTTCACCGGAGCTCAGCCGCACGTAGTCCAGGGCGATTCCCGTCGCCTTGGGGAACTCCTCCTTGACGGCGTCACACCACGCGGGGTTCGGGCTACACAGCACCACCACTCGCTGCGCGGGGCCTGCCCCGGATCCCGCGGGCACCACCAACAACAGACCGAGAATCAGCAGCCACGCTCTGCGCACTGTGAATCCCCCCTCCCGATGTGACTGACCGGCCTATGCTTCTTCCACCACGCGCAGCCGCTCGGGCGGCACCTCCAGGTAAACCTCCTGAGCCGCCTCCACCCGGACGTCGGGCTGCACGTCCACCACCCACCGCAGCCCGTCTGTTTCCACGGTACACCGCCGGACCGGCCCGAGGAAGGTGACCGACTGCACACGGCCCTGGAGGAGGTTAGGGCCACCGTCCCCGGGCTCCGTCCGCACCCGGACTTCCTCCGGCCGGATCGCCAACAGCACGTCGCCTCCGGAGGTCCTCCCCTCGCCCACCCGGAGCACTATGCCGCCGGCCTGCACCCGCCCGGGACCCACCCACCGGGCCCGCACGAAGTTGGCCATGCCCACGAACTCCGCCACGAAGCGGTTCCGCGGGCGCAGGTAGACTTCCTCTGGGGTTCCCACCTGGAGCACCCGGCCTGCGTTCATCACCGCCACGCGGTCCGAAAGGGCCAGGGCCTCCTCCTGGTCGTGGGTCACGTACAGGGTGGTCTGCCCGAGACGCCTCTGGAGCTCCCGCAGCTCCTCGCGGACCCGCAGCCGCAGCTTTGCGTCCAGGTTGCTGAGGGGCTCGTCCAGGAGCAACACCTCCGGCTCCACCACCAGCGCCCGGGCCAGGGCCACCCGCTGCTGCTGGCCGCCGCTGAGCTGGTGCGGGTACTTGTGCTCCTGACCCACCAGCCCGACCAACTCCAACACCCGCCGCACACGCTCCCGCGCCTGGCCTGCGGGGACCCGCCGCATGCGCAGGCCGTAGCCCACGTTTTCCTCCACCGTCATGTGGGGGAACAGGGCGTACTCCTGGAACACCATCGCGGTCCCCCGGGCTTGCGGGGGCAGGTGGGTGATCCGCCGGTCCCGTAAGAACACCTCTCCCCGGTCGGGCAGGTGGAATCCCGCCACCACGCGCAGCAGGGTTGTCTTCCCGCAGCCGGAAGGACCCAGGAGGGTGAAAAAGCAGCCTTCCTCGACATCCAGGGAAACGCCGTCCACCGCGGTGGTGGCGCCGAACCGCTTGACCACGTCCACCAATCGGAGGTGCACCGCCATCGCCTACCCCACCCCCGCCGGGCGGAGGGCCCGCCCCACTACCAGTCGGGCGCCGGCCAGGACCGCGAAGGTCACCAGCAGGAGCATGGTGGTGAGGGCGGCAGCCCCGCCCCAGATCCCGTTTCCGATCATGTTGAGGATGGCGAAGGTGGCCACCACGTTGCCCGGGGAGACGAGGAACACCGCGATGCTCACGTTGGTCACCGCACGCACGAAAGAGACCGTGAACCCCTCCACGAACGCGCGGCTCAAAAGGGGCAGGTAGACATCCCGCAGGAGGTGCAGGCCCCGGGCGCCCAGGTTGCTGGCCGCCTCCTCGATGGACCGGTCGATCTGTTGCAGCTGGGCCGCCGCCGCCTGGTACCCCAGGGGCAGGTGCCAGAAGGCCAGGGCCAGGATGAGGATCCACGGTGTTCCCACCAGCTCCAGGGGAGGCCGGTTGAAGGCCAACACGAAGCCCACGCCCACGAACACCCCCGGCAGCGCGCCTGGCAACACCGCCAGGAAGTCCAGGGCCCTTCGCAGGGGCAGCGGACGGCCCGCGAGGAACGCCAGGAGGATGCCCGCCACCGCGGTGACCGCGCCCGCGCCGGCGGCCACCCGGAGGCTCGCCCACAGGGACGGAGTCCGGTCTGCAGCCAGGCGCCAGTGGTCCAGGGTGAACGACCAGTCCCGTCCCCACACCGCGGTGAAGGCCCCCGCCACCACGCCCAGGTACACCAGCAACACCAGGATGCTGGTCACCCCGCATACGGCGAAACTCGCCCACTTGAGGGGCGGGTACGTGGGCGGGCGCTCCAGCCGTCCCCCGCGTCCGGTCACGGTGGTGTACCGCTTCCGGCCGACCCAGTACCGTTCCAGCAGGAACAGGGCCGTGGTGGGGACCACCAGCATGGCGACCACGAGGGAGGCGCCTCGCAGGTCCGCCATGCCCTCCATTCGGAACCACGCCTCCGTGGCCAGCAGGGGCCAGCCGCCTGCGATCACGACGGCGTTGCCGAAGTCCGCCAGAACCGAGATGGCCACGACCAGGGCCGCTCCCGCGATCCCCGGCCGCGCCAGGGCCAGGGTCACGGTGCGGGTCACCTGCCAGTCGTCCGCGCCCAGGTTCCGCGCCGCCTGCTCCAGGCTGGGACTGATGCTCTCCAGCACGCCTACGATCACCAGCATGGCCAGGGGGAAGAAGGCCACCGTCTGCACCAGCCACAGCCCGTGGGGGCCGAAGATGTTCACGTCCAGGCCCAGCAGGTGGCGGGTTACCAGGCCCTGCCGGCCGAACAGCAGGATGTACGAGAACGCCACCATGAACGGCGGCGCGAACAGCGGCAGCAGAGCCACGGCACGGAAGAACCGGCTCCCGGGCACGTCCGGGCGGGTGGTGGCAAAGGCGAAGGCCAGGCCGACCGCCACCGCCGTGGTGGTGGACAGCACGGCGCTCAGGAGGCTGTTGCGGGCTGCCTGCACCCACCGGACGCTGTGCGGGATGCTCAGGTAGTCCTGCAGGCTCGGGTAAGCCAGCACGCGCACCGTGGGGTACAGCACGAACACCGCCAGGGCGAAGGCTCCCGCGAGGAACGCGAGGGCGAGGCCTGGGTCGGCCAGCTGCCTCCGGGCCTCGACCCCCGGAACCAAGGCGCCCACGCGGCCAGCCAGCATCCGCCCGGATTCGACTACCGGCCGATCTCCCGGGTCCACCGCTCCCGCACCCGCTCCGCGTTGGTGATCGCCCACTCCCGGTCGTACCGGACGAACTTCACCGACTCGAAGGGCGGCGCGCCTGCGGGAGGCTCCACGTCCGTCCGCACCGGGTACCGGAACCCGTAGCGGGCGTTGATGTCCTGCGGCGTGCGGGTCATGAGAAAGTCCACGTACGCGCGGGCGCCCTCCGGGTTGGGCCCGCCCCGCAGGATGGAGACCGCGCCGATCTCAAAGGCGGTGTCGGGCGGCACGATCACCTCCAGTGGCTGGAAGCGCACCCGCCTCGCCCCGATCCCCTCGTGCGCCCACATCATGGCCACGACGGCCTCCCCCCGTTCCAGCAGGGTGATGGTGCCCGGTGCGGTGGGCGTGTACTGGGCTGCGTTGCGGTTCAGCTCGCGCAGGTACGCCCACGCCCGGTCTTCCCCCAGGCGGAAGATCTGCCCGGCCACGAAGATGTAGCCGGCCCCGGTGGTCACCGGGCTGGGCATGATGAAGTGTCCCCGGAACTCCGGCCGCAGGAGGTCGTCCCAGGTGGCGGGCTTGGGAACCCGCCGCGGAGCCATCTCCCGGTCCCACCGCTCGGTGTTCACGATGATGGACAGGATCCCGAGGTACCACCCGTGCCAGTACCCGTCCCGGTCCAAGAAGGCGGGGCTGACCCGTGCCTCCCGTGCCACGGGAGACCGGTAGGGAACCAGGAGGCCTTCCCGGGCCAGGGGTGCGTGGAAGTCCGCGGACCCGCCCACGAACACGTCGGCCCGCGGACGGTCCCGCTCCGCCCGGATCCGGGCCGCCAAGGTGCCCGCGGCGGCTACGCTGAGGGCCTCCACCGCGATCCCCGTCCTGCGGGTGAACTCCCGGTTGATCAGGGACGTCTCCAGGTCGGGGAGTGCAGAGTACACCACGATCCGGCGGGCCTGCGCACCCACCGGCACCGAGCCCACCACGAGCACCGCCATACCCACCAACAGCACTGACCACCGCCTCACGACCTCACCTCCCATCCGTGAGTTTCACGTACGCCTGGCCGTCCAAGAAGAACCGCTCCACGACCTCCACGATAGCCTGCCCGGGTCCGGCGCGCGTCACGTAGTCCGCCACCGTCAGCAACGCCGGGTGCGCACCAGACACCGCCACCCCCACTCCCGCCGCCTCCAGCATCTCCAGGTCGTTGGGGTTGTCGCCCACCGCCACCGCCTCCTCCGGCCGAACACCCACGGCGGCACAGACGGTCCGCAGGGCGCTCCCCTTGGAGACCCCTGCAGGCAACAGCTCCAGGAAGTTGCGCTCCGAGAACACCCGCCGGACCTGGGGAGCGCGCCGAGCCAGCTCGGCGTCCACCACCGCCAGCCGGTCGGGTGGCCCCACCACCAGGACCTTAACGGCTTCGGACGGCAGGTGCACCGCGAGGTCGCCGACCTCCTCCGCGGTGATCCCGTCGCGCTCCAGGTACGCCCGGCTCTGCTCGTCCTGCCGGTCCACGTACACCTGCTCGTCCGCGAACAGGTGGGGCCGTACCTCGGGAAACTCCCGCAGCACCTCCAGGGCACACTGCAGGCCCTCCTGGTCCAGGGTGTGCCGCTCGAGCACGCGCCCTTCCCGGAAGTCGTACACCACCGCTCCGTTGTAGAGGACCACGGGGCTGTCGGCCCCCACGGCCTCCACGTACGGCTGCACCGACCGCCACATGCGGCCGGTGGCCAGGCACACGCGCGCGCCCCGCTCCTGGGCCGCCTGCACCGCCTCCCGGACCGAGGGCAAAAGCCTCCGGTCAGGCGGCAACAGCGTGCCGTCCACGTCGGTCACCAGCAACCGGTACCGCATCGCAGTCCCAGGAAAGGATCCCTTCGTTAAGAGTCGGTGAGGTCGCCCCCCTCCGCCTGCCGGGGCAAGCACGCCCGCAGCACCTCCACGGCGCGGGCCACGCCGTCTGCGGCATCCAGGTAGGGATCCTCGTGCTCCACGCTCAGGGCCCCGCGGTATCCCACCCGCCGGAGGGCGTCCACGAACCGCTGCCAGAAGAAGGTGTCGTGGCCGAGGCCCAGGGTCCGGAAGGTCCACGGACCCTGTGAGGGAGGCCAACCCGTGGACAGGTACAGCACCCCGTCCTGACGGACCCGTGCCTCGTCCACCCACGTGTCCTTCGCGTGCACGTGAAAGATGGCCGGGCCCAGCCGCTCCACCGTGGCCAGGACGTCGATGCCCTGCCAGAACAGGTGGCTGGGATCTAGGTTGGCCCCCACGGTGGGGCCCACCGCCTCCCGGAGCCGGAGCAGGGTGGCGGGGTTGTACACGCACTGGCCCGGGTGCATCTCCACCGCGATCCGCCGCACCCCGCACCGCTGTGCCCACTCCGCCATCTCCTGCCAGAAGGGGATGACCTTCTGCTGCCACTGCCAGTCCAGGACTTCCTGGAACTCCCGCGGCCAGCCGGACAGCACCCAGTTCGGGTCGCCCCCGTTGGGCCCACCCGGGCAGCCCGACATGGTCACCACCGTGTCCACCCCGAGCAGGCCGGCCAGCGCGATGGTGTCGCGCACCACCCGGGCCTGCCGGGCGCCCTCCTCCGGACGAGGGTGAAGGGGGTTGCCGCTGCAGTTCAGGGCGCTGATGACGAGCCCGTGGTCTCGTAGCTCCCGCAGGAGCTGCGCCCGTGCACCGGGGTCACGGAGGAGCTGCTGAAGGTCCAAGTGGGGCGCCGCGGAAAAGTTCCCCGTACCGAGTTCCACCGAGCGGATCCCCCACCGCGCACAGCGCTCGAACACCCGCGGTCGCGGCTCGGACCGCAGGCTATCTGTCATCAGTCCGACCCACATACCCCTGGCCTCAAGCCGGCGTGACGTAGAGAGGGGGAGGCGGCTCCGGAGTTAGAGACACCGGCCTGCCCGTCGCCAGTGCCTCTGCGCACGCCTCGGCCACCACCAGCGAGGCGTACCCGTCCCACGCGTGCGGCCAGGCTTGGCCTGCGCGCACGTGCTCGACCCACGCGGCCACCTCGGCGGCGTACGCCGCGTCGAACCGCTCCAGCCAGTCCGCGGGCACGTGCACCCGCGCGTCGCCCTCAACCCGCACGAACGCTCCAGCCGGCAACCCCGCGGTGATGGAGCCCCGCTCCCCGCACACCTCCGCGCCCACCTCGTACCCGTAGCCCGCGGACAGGTTCAACTCCACCAGGGCCAGGGCACCGTCGCCGAGCTCGAGCTGGATCAGCTGCAGGTCGAACACCCCCTCGGCCAGCGACCGGTCCACCCGGCAGCCCACCACCGAGCGCACCGCGCGCACCTCCTGACCGGACAGCCACCGGACCTCGTCCAGGTCGTGGATGGCGGAGTTCACCAGGACCTCGGCGTTGCTGCGGGGGCCGTACGCGGCCCGCGCGTTCCGGTGCCACGTGCGGTACAGCACCGGCTTTCCCACCACTCCGTTCCGGATCAGCCGCCACAGCGCCTGGAGGTCGGGGTCGTAGCGGCGCTGGAAGCCCACCTGCACGAGGCGTCGGCCCAACGACACCTCCTGTTCCACCACGGCCCGGGCCTCCGCAGCGTGGGTGGCCAGGGGCTTCTCGCAGAACACCGGTTTGCGGGCTTCCAGACACGCCAGCACGTAGCTCGCGTGGGTGGGATCGGGGCTGGCAACCACCACCGCGTCCACCTCTGGGTCTAGCACGAGCTCGTAGCCGTCCGCGTACACACGGGAAGCCCCGCAGTCCTTGGCGAGGGCTTCCGCGCGCCCGGGGTCGGCGTCCGCCACAGCCCCCACCCGGACCCCTGGCACCCGCAGGAGGTTGCGGGCGTGGCGGGTGCCCATCCCGCCGGCCCCCACCACCCCCACCCGGAGCTCTCGTCCCAGCTCGGCCACGTTGCCTCCCCTGCCTTCGAATGCTGGGTGCCTTGAGTCGCCTAAGGGTGTCGGTCTACAGGTAAAACCGCTCTTTCGCCCGGTGCTTCTCGTACTCCGCCCGCGCCTCGCGCACCGCGGCCATGGCGGAAACCTCTGCCACGGGCACGTCCCACCACGCCTCGTAGGCCGGCACCCGGGCGTGCCGGTCCACCTCCACCACCACCACCGTGGTCCGCGGCTGCGCCCTCGCCTCTTCCAGGGCCTTCCACAGCTCCTCCCTCGTCCGCGCCCGCACCACGTACGCACCTAGACTCGCCGCGTTCGCGGCCAGGTCGATGGGC
Source organism: Armatimonadota bacterium (assembly GCA_025060455.1). Lineage (GTDB taxonomy): Bacteria > Sysuimicrobiota > Sysuimicrobiia > Sysuimicrobiales > Sysuimicrobiaceae > Tepidifontimicrobium. Next base: position 77,368 of record JANXBY010000003.1, on the reverse strand, counting down.
AGGAGGTCGCCGTCCAGCTGGCCGGTGGCGGGGTTGCGGAACCGGTGCTTGGTGCCGAACCCTCCCAGTCCCAGAGACTCCGACAGCCCGCCGATGCTGGCGTACCCGTGGTTGTCCAGGAGCACCACGGTGAGCTTGTGGCCCTCCTGCAGGGAGGTGGTGATCTCGCTGGGCATCATCAGGTACGAGCCGTCGCCCACCAGCACGTACACCTCGCGGCTGGGATCCGCCATCTTCACTCCCAGCCCGCCGGGGATCTCGTACCCCATGCAGGAGTAGCCGTACTCGAGGTGGTACGTGCCCGGCTGGCGCGCCCGCCACAGCTTGTGCAGGTCTCCGGGCAGGCTCCCCGCCGCACACACCACCACGTCTTCCGGCCGGGCGAAGGCGTTCACCACCCCGATCACCTCCGCCTGGGCCATGGGGGGGCCGTGACGCTGGCTGACGAGGCGCTGCACCTCTGCGTCCCACGCCTCCCGCAGGCGGGCGACTTCCTCCGCGTACGACGGCTCCACCCGGTAGCCCTGCAACAGCTCGGCCAGCCCTTCCAGCGCCACGCGGGCGTCCGCCACCACCGCCAGGGCCCCGTGCTTGCGCGCGTCGCGCTCGCACACGTTCAAGTTCACGAACTGCACGCCCGACCCTTCGAACAGGGTCTTGGAGGCGGTGGTGAAGTCGTCCCACGCCGTGCCCACCCCCACCACGAGGTCCGCGGTCCGCGCCAGCCGGTTGGCGGCCAGGCTCCCGGTAACCCCGACCGCGCCCACGTTCTGAGGGTGATCCCACGGGAGGCTGCCCTTGCCCGCCTGGGTCTCCGCCACCGGGATTCCGGTGGCCTCCACCAGGGCGCGTAGCGCGGGCTCGGCCTCGCTGAACCACACGCCTCCGCCCGCCACCACCAACGGCCTCCGACTCGCCCGGATGCGCCGGGCCGCCTTCCGCAACACCTCCCGCTCCGGCGCGGGACGCGGGATCCGCCAGGTGCGCGGCTCAAACAGCTCCGCGGGGTAGTCCCACGCCTCTGCCTGCACGTCCTGAGGGAACGCAAGGGTCACCGCACCCGTGTCCGCCGGCGAGGTGAGAACCCGCATGGCCTCCATCAACGCCCACGGCAGTTGGTCCGGGCGGTTGATGCGGTCCCAGTAGCGCGACACCGGCTTGAAACAGTCGTTCACGGAAACGTCCAGCGACCAGCCGGCTTCCAGCTGCTGTAACACTGGGGCCACGTTCCGCCGGGCGAAGACGTCGCCCGGCAGCAACAGCACGGGCACGCGGTTGATGGTGGCCCCCGCGGCCCCGGTGACCATGTTGGTGGCCCCCGGCCCGATGGACGAGGTGCACGCGAAGGTGCGCAGCCGCCGCGACGCCTTCGCGAACGCGGCCGCCGCGTGCACCATGGCCTGCTCGTTGCGGGCGAAGTAAAACCGCAGCTGGGGGGACTCCTGCAGGGCCTGCCCGATCCCTGCCACGTTGCCGTGGCCGAAGATTCCCCACACCCCCGCGAAGAAGGGCACCGTGCGGCCGTCCCGCTCCACCCGCTGGGCGGCCAGGAACCTCACCAGGGCCTGGGCCGCCGTCAGTCGCAGGGTACTCACGGTTCCTCCTGTGTTCGGATTTACGGACAGGTTCCGTGTTCGCGGAGACCGCGCGACCAAACAAACACAGGCCTGTGCCCGCTGTCAAGCTGCCCGGCTCACGGGCGCGCCCCCAGCCTCTCGGACAGCCGCCGGGCCAGTCCCGTGACCTGACGGGCCAGCTCCTCCAGCCGGCTCGGGGTGAGCCGGGCCTTCACGGTGCTGAAAGCCACCCCTGCGGAGACGCCACTCCGCGTGTACACGGGCGCCCCCACGCAGCACATCCCCTCCACCGTCTCCTCGTCGTCCACGGAGTAGCCTCGCTGCCGCGTCCGGACCAGCTCCTCCACCAGTTCGTCTACAGACCCCACGCTCCGCCGGGTGGGACGTGGGAGCTCTGCGCACGCGAACAGCTGGCGCACCTGTTGTTCCGGCAGCGCGCTTAGGATCGCCTTGCCGGTGGCGGTGCAGTGGGCAGGTAGCCGCAGGCCGATGCGGTAGTTCACCGCAATGGGCTGGGTGCCGTTCCGGCAGGCCACGTATACCACCTCCGGGCCGTCCAGCACCGACAGCACCAAGGTCTCTTCGTGGCGTGGCAACAGCTCCTCGCACACCTCCGCGAACGCCGCGGACAGGTCGGAGGCGGCGTCGTACGCCCGGTACAGCTCCAGCACGCGGACCCCGAGGCGGAACCGGCCGTCCGCGGACCGCGACAGGAGCCGTTCCTGCACCAAGGTGGCGCACAGGTCGTGGGTGGTGCTCTTGGGGATCCCCAAAGACCTGGCCAGCTCGCCCAGGGTGGGCGGCCGGACCGCGTTGCCCACCGCTTCGAGGATGCGCACCGCCCGCACCACGGACGGCACGCCGTCGGGCCGCCCCGCCTTCGCCACCTCAGAACCCTCCCCGCTCCTCCACGAAGCGCAGCGCCTCCTCCTCGTACGGCATGAAGTTCGCGCAGCCGTGCCGCGTCACCACGATGGCCCCGCACGCGTTGCCCAGCCGCGCCGCCCGGTACCAGTCCCAGCCCCGCAACCACCCGTACAGCAACCCGCTGGCGAAGGCGTCTCCGGCCCCCAGCACCTTGTACACCTCCACGGGGAACGGCGGCACGTCCACCCGCTGGCCTTCCCGGGTGAACACCGCGGACCCCCCGGCGCCCAGCTTGGCCACCACCACCTTGGGGCCCAGTTCCAGCAGGGCACCCGCCGCGCCCTGAACCCCTTCCCTTCCTGTGGCCGCGTGCAGCTCCTCCTCGTTGCCCACCACCACCTCCGCCCACCGCACGAGCGCCCGCACGTTCACCCCGTAGGCGCGGGCGTCGGGCCAAAGGCTGGCGCGGTAGTCCAGGTCCACCACTACCCGCGTGCCCGCCGCCACCGCCCGTTCCGCGGCGAACAGCGTGGCCGTGCGGCTGGGCTCGGCGGTGAGGCCCGTGCCCGTCAAGAACAACACCCGGCTGGCCTCCACCGGCGCGCGGCAGACGTCCTCCAGGTCCAGCCCCAGGTCCGCGGCGTTGTCGCGGTAGAAGACCAGCGGGAAGCGGTCGGGCGGCTCGATGCCCAGCACCACGGCCCCCGTGCGCCGCCCCCGCTTTCGGGGGACGAACTGGATGTCCACGCCCTCCCGGCGAAGGAAGTGCAGCACGAACTCCCCCACCGGGTCGTCCCCCACCGCGGTCAGCAGCGCGCTGCGCAGCCCCAGCCTCCGCGTGCCCACGCTAACGTTGGTGGGACACCCGCCCACGTACGCGGCAAAGCTGCGGATCTCCACGAAGGGAGCGCCCACGTCGTTGCTGTACAGGTCGATCCCGCACCGGCCCATGGCCAGGACGTCGTACCGGCGGTCATCCATTCCGGTCCTCCATGGCATGGGTCACCACGCTGACGTGTGGGACAGGGGCTTTGTGCTGGCCTGGTACATGTCATCCATTCCGGTCCTCCATGGCATGGGTCACCACGGGCACCCGAGGGTCCCGCTCCGTCCAGGTGGAGCGAACCCAGGCGTGCGCGGGGTCCTCGGAGTTGGCCAGGCTCTGCGCGGAGCCCGCCAGCACGTTCAGGTAGTAGCAGGTGTAGCCGTAGGCCGCGCACACGGGGTGGTACCCGCACGGGACCAGCACCAGGTCGTCCTGACGCGCCACCACCGCCACGTCGAAGGAGCCGTCGTGCGCGTAGATCCGCTGCAGGGCGAAGCCCTCCGCCCGGTCGAACTTGTAAAAGTACACCTCCTCCAGGTCTGCCTCCACCACCCGCCCCGAGGGGTCCACCCGGTGGACGTCGTGCTTGTGGGGCGGGTAGCTGGACCAGTTCCCCCCCGGCGTGTACACCTCCACGCACACCAGCCGCTCGCACGGGAAACCGGGCGGGACGATGCCGTTGATCTGGCGGGTGGCGTTGTGGCCTCCCCGCACCTCGATCTCCACGTCCGCCGGCGTGACCAGGCGGGGCGGGAAGCGCCCTTCCGCGGGCGCCCACCCCCACGCCAGCTCCGCACCGTCCGACTCCGCCACCACCTCGAACTCCGTGCGGGGAGGCAGGTAGAGGGCGTATGGCATCCCGTCAAAGGGATCCCGGCGCCGGCCCACATGGTCCCACCGGCCCCGGTCCGACCGGACGCCGGCCCGGCCGCCCAGCCACACCAGCACCGTCTCGCAGTCACCCGTGTGGTGCTCCCACCGCCCGCCCGGCGGCAGCCGGCGTACCTCGAAGCCCAGCAGCTCCCAGCCCGCCTGCTGTGGCGTGACCCGCACCACCACCCCGTCCTGAGGGCGTGGGCGGACCGGCTCGATGCGGAAGTCCTGGGGCGTCTTCCAGGGCACGGCCTCCTCCCGCTGCCGATTGTAGTGCACGCAGGGGCCAGCCACCCGACGCGCGAACGGAACTAGCTGTCAAGGTGCGGCGGGAGAGCGGCGTCCCCAAAATCGCGGCCGCGTTTTTGGGGATGGTCCTGACGGAGGTGCACGTGGGCACGATCCGAGTGGCTTCGGCTCCCATCAGCTGGGGTGTGTGCGAGATCCCCGGATGGGGCCCCCAGCTGCGGTGGGAGCGGGTGCTGGACGAGATGAGCCAGGCGGGCTACGAAGGTACGGAGCTGGGCCCGTGGGGGTTTCTGCCCGCAGACCCCCACCGGCTCCAGGACGCCCTGCGGGCCCGCGGGCTGCAGCTGGTGGCGGCGTTCGTACCACTGCCCCTGCGGGACCCGGAATCCTTCGGCCGGGCGGAGGTGGAGGTGCGCCGCACCTCAGAGCTGCTGGCCCGGTGCGGCGGAAGCTGCGTGGTGTTCGCGGACGCGGGGGACGAAGCCCGGGCCCAGGCCGCAGGTCGCGTGGAGCTCACCCGGACGTGCGGGCTCGCCCCGGACGAGTGGCCAGGCTACGGGGAACGTGCCAGCCGGCTGGCCCGGCTGGTGCGGCAGGCGTACGGGCTCCAGGTGGCCTTCCACCCTCACGGGGGGACGTACGTGGAGAACCCCGAGGAGGTGGAGGCGTTGCTGTCCCAGACAGACCCCGAGGTGGTCGGGCTGTGCCTGGACACCGGCCACCTGCTGTTCGGGGGCGGCGACCCCGTGGAGGTGGCGCGGAGGCATGCCGCCCGCATCAACCACGTGCACCTGAAGGACGTAGACGTCCCCCGCCTCCGGCAACTGCTGGCGCAGGGGCTCGCCTACGCGGAGGTAGCCAAACAGGGCACGTTCGTGGAGCTGGGCTGTGGGTCGGTGGACCTCCCGGCCATCGCGGGTTGCCTGCAGGCAGCCGGCTACCGCGGCTGGCTGGTGGTGGAGCAGGACCGGGTGGTCACGGAGGACACCGACACCCTGGCCTCCGCGGCCCGCAACCGCGACTACGTCCGCCGGGTCTTCGGGGTGTGAAGCGGCTTGCCGCCGCGCCCGGAGCGCGGTAGGATCGAGGCGACCAGCGAGCACGACCTTCGGGGCAGGGTGAGGGGGCCGCACGGTCCCCGATTCCCGACCGGCGGTAGGCACCACGGGGTGCGAGCCCGCGACCCGCGCACGGTCTGCGGCGCGGTGGACCCGGTCCAGCCAAAGGGCGAAGCCGGGGCCGACGGTACAGTCCGGATGGGAGAGGGTCGGTGGCCGCGAGCCCGGCCGCGTATGGCGGCGGCGTCGCGTCATCCGGCGCCCCGGAGGTTGCTCCGGGGCATTCTTGTTGGGTCGGTGCTCCGCTGGAAACCCAACGAGGAGGGCCGAGATGCGCGCACGTCGGTTGGCCTCCCTGGCCATGCTGTCCGCCTTGTCCGCGTTGCTCATGCGGCTCATCCAGTTCCCCATCCTGCCGGGTGCGCCATACCTGAAGTTCGACCCCAGCGAGGTCCCCACGCTGCTGGCAGGCATCCTGTTCGGGCCGTCGGCGGGTGTGGCGGTGGCGTTCCTCAAGAACGTGCTGTACGTGGTCCTGTTCGGTAGCCCCACGGGGTGGGTGGGGCCGTTCGCCAACTTCGCCGCGGTGAGCTTCTTCGCGGCCACCGCGGCGTGGGCATACCGTCGGGAACCCAACCTGGTGGGCCTGACCAAGGGGGTGGCCGCCGGTGCGGTGGCCCGCGCGGTCTTCATGGTGCCGGTCTTGGCGTTCGTGGTGTTGCCCGCCTTCCTCCACTACAGCCCCCTGGACTGGGCGATCCTCCAGCGGCGGGTGGCTCCGCTCCTGTTGTCCGTCTTCGTACCCTTCAACCTGATCACCAGCGTGCTCAACGGCGCCATCACCCTGTGGCTGGTGGCCGCGGTGCGCACGCGGGTGCCGGCCCTGGCCGGGTACCCGGCCCGCCGGGGTGCGTGACCCCGTCAGGAGCGTGTCTGGAACAAGGCGAGCAGCTGAGCGTGCAACAGGCCGTTGGTGGCCAGCGGGTTGCGGGTGTCCGCGGTGTACGGCGCCCCGTCCATCCCTGTGACCGTCCCACCCGCCTCTAACACCATGAGGGCTCCCGCGGCCACGTCCCACGGCTTCAGGTCTGGCTCCCAGAAGGCGTCCAGCCGGCCCGCGGCCACGTAGCACAGGTTCAGGGCCGCAGACCCCATCTGGCGCACGTCTTCGGCCAGCTTGAGCATGGTGACGATCTGCGGCAGGTTGTTCCCCGTGATCCCGATGTCCGGCGGGGTGCCGGTGGCCACCAGGGCCTCCTGCAGCCGGGCGGTGGAGGATACCCGCAGACGCCGGACCTGCCCGTCTGAGAGCAGCCACGCCCCCGCACCCCGCTCGGCGACGAACAACTCGTCCAGCACGGGGTGGCACACCACTCCCACCTCCACCTCCTCGCCCTGGGCCAGGGCCACGGACACGCCGAACCACGGGAGGCGGTGCGCGAAGTTGGTGGTACCGTCGAGAGGGTCCACGTACCAGCAGGGCGCACCTTCGAACCGCGCACCACGGCCTTCCTCCGCCACGACGCTGTGGTCAGGGAACGCCTCGCGCAGTACGGACACGATGCAGGCCTCGCTCGCGTGGTCGGCCTCCGTCACAGGGTCCACGGGTCCCTTGTACCGCACCTCGCCGGGCGCGGGGGGCCGCCGGAAGTGGTCCAGGAGCACCTGGGCGGCCTCACGCACCGCGCGCACCGCCACCTGCGCGTAAATGGATAGCTGCGGGCGCTGCAACCTGCACCTCCTCCATGCGCGGTGTGCCTCCGCGGGCGTCCCACGCGGGCTACACGCCGAGGGGACGGCTGAGGGTGGCCAACCGCACCGGGGAGACCACCCCTTCTTCGGTGATGTACGCGGTCACCAGCCGGTCGGGCGTGGGCTCGTACAGGATGGACGACACCTCAACCCCCTCCGGCGGCGTCCAGCCCGCGGTCAGGTCCTCCGGGCGGCCCACCACGGTGGTCACCGACTCGCCCCGCAGGGTGGGAGGGAGGATCTTCACCGTCTCTGTGGCCACGTAGGCGGGCACCCCGTGAGCGTGGGCGCACGTCATCAGGGGCCGGGTACCGACCTTGTTCACGAAGCTACCCTCCAGGGACACCGCCTCCGCTCCGGTGAGCACCGCGGAGGCCACGTCCATGTAGTACGCCATGGCCGCGTCCACCGTGAGGGTCACGGAAACGCCCAGCTGCGCCAGGGCCTCGGCCATCCGCCGTCCCTCCAGGTAGGGCCGCGCCTCGAACACCACCACGCTGAGGTCCGGGTTGTGCTGGTACAGCTCCTCCAGCACTGCGAACACGGTCCGGCTGTACGAGAGGGTGAGGATCACCTCGCACTCCACCAGCGCCTCGGCCCCGTGGTGGGCGATCCGGGCGTGGGACTCCGCCACGTGTGTCCGGTAGCCGCGCAGCCAGTCCCGCAGCTCCTCCCGCATCTGGTCCAGGGGCACTCCCTCGCGCAGCATCTCTGCGGCGAACTGCACCATGCGGTACCGGAGGTTGTGGAGGGGTGCGGTGGCCGGCTTGCGGTCGGTGAGCTGCCGGGTCGCCTCGTCCAGGGCCTGCACGAAGGCCCGGGGGTCCGGGCCTTCGTGCTCCGCCACCCACAGCTCCAGGGCCTCCGCGGCGGCCACCCCGATCTCCGTGGCGCTCTCCCGCGTCATCGCCTCGATGGCCCGCAGCCGCTCCGGCCAGCCCACGCTCCCAGTATCCCACGCGCGGCGCCCTCCTCCCACCCCGCAGGATTCCGGCCTGCCCGCGTTCAATCAGCGCGGTGTGGCCCGCGCGTTGGCGGTGCAGATCCGGCCCGCGGAGCCGCGGGATGTTCCGGCCCTGGTGGAGCTGTGGGGAGAGCTGGCCACGCTGCATGAGCGGCTGGACGGCGCGTTCGCCCTCAGCCGCACGTGGCAGCGGGCGTACGAGGAGTACCTGGTCCACCTGCTGGGCCGGGACGACGTGCTGGTGGTGGTGGCGGAGAGCCAGGGCCAGCTGGTGGGCCTTGCGGTGGGGCGCATCACCTTGTTGCCGGCCTTCTTCCGGCAGCGGCGCCGGGGCTACATCCAGGACGTGTACACCCGGGAGGGCTACCGGGGACAGGGGATCGGGCGGGCGATGCTCGACCGCATCGAGGCGTGGCTGCGACGGCAGGGGGTGCGGCGGGTGGAACTCACGGTGGCCGTGGGCAACCCACAGGCCGAGGCGTTCTGGGAACGCGCGGGCTACCGTACGTACATGGTGTACCGGGCGAAGGACCTCTGAGCGGCCATAGGAGGATGGACGTGGTGCACTGGGACCGGGTGCGGGCGGCGCTGCGGGGACAAGTGGCGGACCTGCCGCCGGTGGCCTTGTGGCGCCACTTTCCGGGTGAAGACCACCGGGCGGACACCATGGCCGAGGCCCACGTGGCCTTCTGGCGCCGGTTCCGGTTCGACCTGCTGAAGGTGACCCCCGCGAGCGGCTACTACGGGGACGACTGGGGCCTGCGGGCGGCTTACCGTCCGAACCGGGAGGGCGTGCGCACCTACGTGGACCGGCCGGTGAAGAAGGCGGCGGACTGGGCGCGCCTCCGGCGCCTGGACGTTACCGCGGGGGCGTACGGCCGCGAGCTGAAGGCGTTGCGGCTCATCCGCCAAGCCGTGGGGGGTGAGGTGCCAGTCCTCGCGACGGTGTTCAGCCCCCTCACGGTGGCCAGGACCCTGTCCGGAGACCAGGCGGTGGTCCGATACCTCCGGGAGCAGCCCGAAGCGTTGCACCAGGGCCTGGAGGTGATCACCGAGGTCACCGCCCGCTTCGCCGCCGAGTGTCTCAGCGCAGGTGCCGACGGGCTGTTCTTCGCCACGCAGATGGCCTGCCCCGCCGCGGTCACGGAGGAGGAGTACGAGGTGTTTGGGCGGCCCTACGACCTACGGGTGCTGGAAGCTGCGGCGGGCGCAGAGGTGCTGTTGCTCCACGCCCACGGTGACCGGCCCTACTTCGACCTTCTGGCAGGCTACCCGGTCCACGCCCTGAACTGGCACGACCGACGGACGCCCCCGTCCCTGCGGGAGGCGCGGGCTCGTTACTCCGGCTGCCTATGCGGTGGGCTGGACGAGGCCACCTTCGCGGACCGGGATCCCGCGCAGGTGGCGGAGGAGGCCCGGGAGGCGCTGGCCCAAACCGGCGGCGTGGGCCACGTGGTGGCCCCGGGCTGCGTGATCCCCGTGGACACGCCGGAGGCCAACGTGGAGGCCACAGTGCAGGCGGTCCGCGGGGCGGGGCGGGACACCGCACGAGGCCGGTGAGCTCCGCTCCTCTCCCCGGCGGGGGCCGCCCACGGGGAGGGCCGGGGACAGATGCCTCACACGGACCGGCAGGCGGCAGGGTGAACCGCAGGATGGCCACGGAGCCAGCGCGGCCACTGGGTGAGTCGGCGGGCAGATGGTGCACGGCTTCCACTCGCGAGTCGGGGAAGATCGAGGCGTTTAAGCGGGCGGCCTCCTCCTCCTGGGTCGTGTACCAGAGGCACGGGACGAGCTCGGTGTGCCGTCCCTCCCCCGTGTGCTACGACCTCGACCCGGGCGGGAACGGGGTGGGAGGGGCGAACGGGTTGCCGCGAGGAGCGGGCCACCCAGGGCCTGGTAGCGAGGGCGCGGGCTGCAGCGGGATCAGCTCCTGGGGGCCCATGGGCCGGCCGTCAGGCCCGATCCCTGGGCCGGGCCGCATCTCGTAGAACCGGCCGTTGAAGAACAGGTATACCCGGGCCTCGCACTTGTCCCCCTGCCCCGGCTGCGGCCGGGCCCCCGGAAACTGCTGGCCGGGGCCCGGCAGCGGGATGAGCTCCTGAAGGGGAGCCTGCACGGGCTGAGCGGCGACGGGCACGGCGTCTCGCGAGGCTTGCTGGATGCCGGCTGCGTATCCCGCGGTCCACACCGCGGCAGCCGCCACGAACACCCCTACCGCCAGTAGCCACCGGCCAATGCCCATGGCGCGCCCTCCACCTGGACTTGCCTCCACTCTACCACGCGGGGCCGGACGCAGGTAGCTCAGGCGCCGTGCCGGGTGTCCAGGTTCGCGAACCGCGAGGTCTCCTTGTGGAAGAACAACTCGAGGTCGTCGGTCGGGCCGTTGCGGTGCTTGGCCACCCGCACCAGGGCCACGTTCTCCTTGCCCTCCCGGCGCGCGCGTTCGGGGTCGTAGTAGTCCTCCCGGTACAGGAACAGGACCAGGTCTGCGACCTGCTCCAGCTCCCCGGATTCCCGCAGGTGGCTCAGCATGGGGATCTTGGACCCTCCCTGTTCTGCGGCCCGGGACAGCTGGGACACGGCCAGGATGGGCACGTCCAGCTCTTTGGCCAGGGACTTGATGGCCCGCGCGATCTCGCTGAGCTCCTGGGTACGGTTCTCCGTCCGCTTGTAGGACTGGATGAGCTGGATGTAGTCCACCACGATGAGCCCGAGCCCGTGCTCCGCCTTCAGCTTCCGGGACTTGGCGCGCATCTCCACCACGGACAGGTTGGAAGAGTCGTCGATGAAGATGGGCGCCTCCACCAGGGCCCCCATGGCCCGGGTGAGGCGTCGCCAGTCGGCCTCCGACAGGTACCCGCGGCGCAGGCGCTGGCCGTCTACCTGCGCCTGAGCGCACAGCATGCGCTGCACCAGCTGCTCCGCGCTCGTTTCCAGGGAGAAGATGGCCACGGGCACCCGGTGCTCCACCGCGGCGTGCTGCGCGATGTTCAGGCAGAAGGTGGTGTTGTGGACGCACACGTCGTTGGCCACGAAGTTGTGCGTGTCGGGCACGGTGAGGTCGTACACGGGGTGGTCGCCCGTGTACTCCACGGACACGATGGGGTCCCACACCACGTCCGGCTCCGGCAAAAGCGGCTCGGGGGCGTAGCGCGCCCACTGCCGGAGCCGTTCCCAGCCCAGGACGCCACAGGTGCGGAGCAGCTGCAGGGCATTCGTGCCCCTCACCTCCAACGCCCGCTGGCCGTCCCACGCGCTGAGCACGCCCAGGCGCAGGAGGAGGTGCTGCACCTGTCGGGCCATGGTGGCGTTGGGCAGCTCCGCCCGGATCGAAAACTCCTGGGAGGCGTCCGCATCCGGCGCTCCCCAGCGGTCGGGTTCGCCCTGGACGGTGGCCACGCAGCCGAGCAGGCACCGCAGCAGCAGGCACAGCTTGGCCCGGTTCAGCTGGAAGGCCGCGGGTGGCAGCCGCCGCCGGTGGTCCGGCTCCGCCAGCTCCGGGTAGTCCTGCAGGAACTCCGCCACCACCGCGGCGGCTTCCTGGGGCTGCGGGCCCTCTCCGTGCGCCCGCACCCCGAGGGCGCCGACCAGGGCAGGCACGCGGGAGGCACGCACCGCGGCGGCCGCGGAGGCCGCATCCAAGAAGTCCCGGCTCACCTCCGGCTGAGCCGGCAGCCGACCCGCGCTCAGGTACGCCATGATCCGCACCTCTGCGCCCGGCAGGTCCAGCGTTCCGAACACGGGGATGCGCGCGGGTACGGCCACGAAGTGGCCGGGCCTCAGGGAGGCCAGGGGCTTCCAGCCTTCCGGCGTCAGGAACGGGTGGGTGGCGGTGACCTCCACCTCGCGGCCAAGGGCGGTGCGGACCCGGAAGGTGGGCTTGACCCCGTCGTCCACGAAGTGGGAGGGCTTGGCCTCCCGCAGCCGGCCGCCGTCCAGGGTGAGGACCGTGCCCTCGCCGGACCGCACCATCTCCTCGATGGTGCGCAGGAGTCCCGTGCGGGGATCCACCACGAGGCTGTCGTACTTCAGGCACTTACCCATGGACGGCCGGGCGGCCACGATCACGAGGTCGCCCCGCTGCAGGCCGCCTGTGAGCTCGTCCAGGTCCACGAACCCGGTGGGCACGCCCGTGATCATGCCCCGCTCGTAGTGGCTGTCCAGCCGCTCCATGGTTTCCCGGATCAGGTCCCGGAGGGGCTGGAAGTCCTGCCGCATGCGGCGGTTGGCGATCTCAAACACCAGCCGCTCTGCGCGGTCCACGAGCACTTCGACGTCCTCTTCGCCCTCGAAGCCCATGTGGGCGATCTGGGTGCCCACGCGGATCAGGGCCCGCAGCATGGACTTCTGCAGCACGATGCGCGCGTAGTACTCCGCGTTGGCCGCGGTGGGCACCGCGTTGAGGAGGCTGGACACATACGCGGCCCCCCCGGCCTCCTCCAGCTTGCCCAGGTCGCGCAGGCGGTCGGTGACGGTGATCAGATCCACGGGCTCCCCGCGTTCGAACAACTCCACGATGGCGGAGTACACCAGGCGGTGCCCCTCCCGGTAGAAGTCCTCGGGACGCAGCAGCTCCACCACGGTGGCGATGGCGTCCCGGTCCAGCAGCATGGATCCCAGGACGCCCATCTCCGCCTCCAGGCTCTGGGGCGGGACCCGGTCAACGGCCACAGCCATGTCCGACCTCCATTGTAGCAAACGTCCGTTCGCCTGCTTTTCTACCGGCTCGACGGGGAACTCCTACTACACCGCGGCTGTGGAACGCAGCGGGAGCAAGCTGTGGATTCGTGGACCGTGGGGACCACCTGGGGAAGGGCCGGGCCGGAGCGCGGGACGGGGTGTGGAAAAACTGTGGGGAGTCTGGATTGTGGACGGTGTGGGTAACCGCCGTCAGGCCCGCGACCGGCGCCGGGCGGCCACCAGCACGTGCGGAAGGGCCTCCTCCACCGTCTGCACCAGGACAACCTGCAGGCCCGACACCTCGGAGGGCAGGTCGTTCTGATTCTCCTGTGGGACCACCACCTTCTTCATCCCCGCCTGTCGGGCGCCGTACAGCTTCTCCGGAATGCCTCCGACGCCCCGCACCCGGCCCTGGATGCTCACCTCGCCGGTGAGGGCCACGTTCTGCAGCGCCGGCCGGTTCTGCACCGCGCTCGCCAGGGCCGCCGTGATGGCCAGCCCCAGGCTCGGGCCGTCCACCAACCCGCCGCCCACCACGTTCACGTGCACGTCGTAGTTCGCTAGGTCGACCCCCAGCAGCCGGCGCAGCACCGACAGGGCGTTGAACACCGAGTCCTTGGCCATGGTGCCCGCGGTCTCGTTGAACCGCACCGTGCCGCGGCCCCGCTGCGCGGCGGGGAACACCGCGGCCTCCACCTCCACCACCGAGCCCAGGTAGTGCGCCACGCCCAGCCCGAACACCTTCCCCACCTCAGGTGTTTCCGAGGCCCGGGCGCTGGAAAACGGCGCCAGACGTGAGACCCGCACGACCTCCAGCATGTCCTCCTGGGTGATCCGCACCCGGCCGCCCCGCCCCTTCCGGCGGTACAGGGCCATCCCGTAGGCGTCCGCGAGGAGGTTCACGGCCTTGCGCCCCTCCACCGTGTACGCGGCGATGAGCTCGGGCACCTTGGGGTCCAGGCTGACGCGCAGCCGCTTCGCCGCCTGCACCACGATGCGCTCGATGTCCGACTGCGACAGAGGGTCGAAGAACACCTCCGCGCACCGAGACCGTAGGGTGGGGCTGATCTCCTCCGGGTCCCGGGTGGTGGCGCCGATCAGCACGAAGTCCGCGGGCGCGCCCTGCTCAAACAGGCGGCGCACGTAGGCGGGCACGTGGGGGTCGTCCGGGTCGTAGTAGCTGGACTCAAAGGTCACCCGCTTGTCCTCCAGGACCTTCAGCAGCTTGGCCTGCAGGAGTGGGTCCATCTCCCCGATCTCGTCGATGAACAGCACGCCGCCGTGGGCGCGGGTGACCAGCCCCAGCTTCGGCTCCGGAATGCCCCCTTCCGCGAAGTCCCGTCGCGAGCCCTGATAGATGGGGTCGTGCACAGACCCCAGGAGGGGGTTGGTGACCTCCCGCGGGTCCCACCGCAGGGTACTTCCGTCCACCTCCACGAAGGGCGCGTTCTCCGGGAAGGGGGTGTACGGAAGCCGCCGTGCTTCCTCCAGGGCCAGCCGTGCCACGGTGGTCTTACCCACCCCGGGCGGCCCGTACAGGATCACGTGCTGAGGGTAGGGGGTGGCCAGCTTAGCCAGCAGAGCCCGGATGGCGCGCTCTTGACCCACCACCTCCTTCAGCCGTCGGGGGCGCAGGGCCTCCAGGGCGGACTGGGACAGCCGGACTCGTTCCAGCGCTTCCAGCTCCTCCAGCTTCTTTCGGGTGCTGGCGTTCTCCGGCCCCGCGGCCTCGCGGAGCACCTGGAGCCGGATTTCCTGGAGGTAGTCGTCCTGGCGGCGGTTCATGCGCTCGGCCACCTTGCGCTCCAGCTCCTCCTCCACCCGGCGCTGCGCCACTAGGTCCGCCAGCTCCTCCTCGATCTCGGACAACACCTTCGGGATCTCCGCCTCGGAGGGGGCCCGCTGGATGGTCGGATCCTCGTACACCAGCCGCTGCAGGGCCACCACCCGATCCGCCAGGCGGGGGGATCGCATGAGTGTGAGGGCCTCGAGCTTCCCTGCCTTCACGATGAGCCGCTCCGGGCCGTACACGTCGCTGAGGACCGTGAACAGGGCCCCCACCCGGCGCTTCAACTCGGCCCGGTTCCGCACCCTGATGCTGCGTGCGGCGCCCACCCGTTCAGCCATCGCCGGTCACCTGCACTTCCACCTCTGCCTGCTGCCCGTGGGGGAGCCGGACCGTGACCCGGTAGGTTCCCACCGCCTTGATGGGCTCCGCCAGCTCTACCTGCCTGCGGTCCACCTCAAAGCCCATCTGCCGCAGCGCCTCCGCCACCTGCTGCGCGGTCACCGACCCGAACAGCTTCCCGCCGGCCCCTGCCTTCGCCCGGATCCGCACCGGACGGCTCTGCAGGGCGTGAGCCACCTCCACGGCCCGCTGCCGCTCCCGCGCCAGCTTCCGTTCGCGCACCGCCCGCTCCTGCTCCAGCGCCCGCAGCTGGCCCTCCGTGGCCTCCCGCGCAAGCCCCCTGGGCAGCAGGTAGTTGCGGGCGTAGCCCTCCCGGACGTCCACCACCGCGCCGGCCTTACCCAACGACGGCACGTCCTGGATCAGGATCACCTTCATAGCGGACGTTCCCCCCGCGGCCCCACCTTCCGCAGGTCCAGCCACAGGTCCACCACGCCCAGGGCCACCATCGCGAAGGTACCCAGGTCACCCAGCATCAGGACCGCCACCACCGCCATCACCCTGCCCGCCCGGGGAACCTCCCGGGAGTTCAGGTAGTGCAACATGGTGAGGACGCCGAAAAACGCGAACACCAATACGCTGGCCATGAACCCGTTTGCGGCCAGCGCCCGGCCCACTTGAGGAGCCCACGGCTGGACCACCACTCCCGCCAGCACGGGCAGGACCAGGATCACCGCGCCCGCGGGCGGCAGCCGCCACGTGAGGATGGGTGCGAACCCAGGCAGCTCTGTCCCGAGGCGGCGCATCACGTGCCGCCCCAGGGCGTACGCAGCGTAGGCCCACACCAGGACGCCCAAGGCCACGGCTGCGGGCAGGATGGTGCGAACCAGCTCCGGCATCTGCTTGGCCAGCTGCTCCATCTGCTGGATCTGCTGAGGCGGTGCCCCAAGCCGCCGGCTGAGGTCCGCAGCCGCCTCGGCCCCCTTCACCTGGGCTTCCACCACCGCCTCGAGAGGGTCGATCCCGATCACGAAACGGCTGACCGCAAGGCTCAGCACGGTCACCGCCACACCCACCGCCGCGCCAGCCAGCACCGCGCGCCCGGCGACTTCGCCTCCTCCCCTCCGGGCCACCCATCCCTGCACCACGCCCACGGGCGCGAACGCGGCCACGAACAAAAGACCCTGCGGGAAGCCGAAGAAGGGGGAAAGCGCCAGCCCCGCAACGACCGCGCTCAGGACCGCGGTCCGGACCCCGCGGCGGTACGTGAGCACGAACAGCGGAAGGGGAGCAGCCACCAGTCCCGGAGAGCCCAGCAGCGCCACCAGCAAGGCCACGAGCGCGGTCAGGGCCGCCAGCAGGGCGCCCTCGGTCAGACTCGCGGTGCGGGTTCCCGCCGCTGCGGCGCTGCCCTGTGCCCTGGACATACGCCTCCGGCCCCGTCGGGGGCCTCGCCCGTGCCGTCAGTCCGCGGTGTAGGGGAGCAGGGCCAGCTCGCGTGCCCGCTTGATGGCCACCGCCAGCAGGCGTTGGTGCTTGGCGCAGGTGCCCGTCACCCGCCGGGGCAGGATCTTGCCCCGCTCGGAGACGAACCGGCGCAGCCGGTTGCTGTCCTTGTAGTCCACCGCCCGCGCGCGCTCCGAGCAGAACACGCACACCTTCTTGCGGGGCCTCCGGGGCCTCCACTCGCGCTTCTCCTTCTTCTCCTTCTCCGCCATCTGGGACCTCCGGACCTAGAAGGGCACGTCCTCCTCTTCCTCCGGCTCGGGAGCAGGCTCGAACTCCTCGGGGGCCGCCTCCGCCACCGGTTCGGAAGCCTTGCGGTCCAGGAACCGCACGTGGTCCGCCACCACCTCCACCGCGCGCCGGCGCTGCCCATCCTGCGTTTCGTACTCGCGGATCTGCAGCCGGCCGTCCACCGCCACCAGGCGGCCCTTGGCCAGGTGCTGCGACACCTGCTCTGCCAGCTTGCGCCAAGCGACCACGGGGATGAAGTCCGCCTTGCGCTCACCCTGCGGGCCGGCGAAAGGCCGGTCCACGGCCAGGGTGAAGGTCGCCACCGGCTGTCCGCTGGGCAGGTAGCGGAGCTCCGGGTCCCGCGTGAGGCGACCGATCAGCACCACCCGGTTCAACACCCCCCATCACCTCCCCCAGAAGGCACGGGCTGCACGGCCTCCGCCTGGGCCGGTACCGCGGCCGGCGCGGTGGGGACTGCCTCACACACCAGAAAGCGGATGACCTCCTCCTGCAGCCCCACCGCGTTCTTCAGGTCCTGCACCCGCTGCCCGTCCAGCTCGAACCGCATGAGGACGTAAAAGCCCTCCCGGTGGCGCGCGATGGGGTAGGCCAGCCGGCGCTTGCCCCACGGCTCCGTGGCCAGGAGGGTTCCGCCTCGCTCGGTGATGCGACCCGCCACCCGGTCGATGGCCGCCTGCACCTGCTGGTCGTCCAGGTCCGGCCGCAGGATGAAGACGATCTCGTACGCTTTCCGCACTTCCAACCTCCCTCGGTCAGGGGTTTCGTCCCCGGTCTCAGCTTCGCGGAGACGGGAGGTGCTCAGCCGGTTGATTCTACCAGATGGCGCGTCCTCCGTGCCAGGCAGCGGCTGGACCCGCGCCCTACCGCCAGGGGTGCTGCGCTTGGTTCAGTCGTCGCGGAACAGTCCGGCCGGCGGGGTGGGCCCCGTCCGGCGGCGCAGCTTCGGGGTACGGTTCCCGTTGGCGCGCCGGGCCAGCAGCTCCCGTTTGGTCCGGTACAGCTCCTCCAGCTCCGCCTCGATGGCCGCCAGTGCCCGCCGGCCGGTCTCCCCCGTGCCGGTGTGCGGGACGCTGCTCTGCCAGATCCGTCGCCGCTGCTCCGCCAGCTCCGCGATGCGGCGGTCCACCTCCTCCAGCGTGAGCTCGAAGGGGTCCACGAAGTCGTTGGGCACTCCCATCCCTGCTCCTTCCCTCGGGTCCTTGCCCTTCATACAACGTCCCAGGATACCAGATGGTTTCCACAGGGGCTGGTGCAACTCCGGTGCCACGCCGGCCAGGAGCCCGTCCGTGAAACGCAGCACGTGCGGAAGGGGACCGGGATCCCCAAAAATCGCTGCCGCGGTTTCTCGGGGGTGGTCTAGGTGTGGAAGCGGAAGGTAATCACGTCGCCTTCCTGCACCTCGTAGTCCCGGCCCTCCAGCCGGATCCTGCCCGCATCCCGGGCGGCCTGGAGAGAGCCGATCCGGACCAGCTCCTCGAACCCGATCACCTCCGCCCGTACGAACCCCCGCTCCATGTCGGTGTGGATGACGCCCGCGGCCTGGGGGGCCCGCGTCCCCCTAGGCACGGGCCAGGCCCGCACCTCCCGGCTCTCCGTGGTGAAGAACGTCACCAGGTCGAGGAGCCGGTAGCCCGTACGCACCACCTGAGCCAGCACTTCCTCTCCGAGTCCAGCCTCGGCCCGGTACGCGCGGGCCTCCTCCTCCGGCAGGTCCAGCAGTTCCTCCTCCACCCTCAGGCTGGCGACCAGCACGGGCACGTCCCGGGCTCGGGCCACGGCCTTCACCGCCTCCACCGCGCCGTCCTGCTGGCCTTCGCCCACGTTTACCACGTACGCCACCGGCTTGTCCGTGAGCAGCCGCAGCGGCCGCAACACCTGCCGCACCTCGCGGGGCAGGAAGCGCGCCGGCCGGCCCGCGTCCAGGGCTTCCTCGGCCTGCTCCAGGGCCGAGAGCTCTTCCCTCGCTTTGGTGTCGCCCGTGCGGGCCCTCGGCCGGATCCGCTCCGCGCGGCGCTGCACCGTCTCCAGGTCCGCCAGCAACAGCTCGGTCTCCACCACCTCGATGTCCCGCACGGGGTCGGGGCTTCCTTCCACGTGCACCACCTGCGGCTGGTGGAAGGCGCGCACCACGTGCAGCAAAGCCGCCATCTCCCGCACGTGGGCCAGGAAGCGGTTCCCGAGGCCCTCCCCCCGGTGTGCGCCCCGCACCAGCCCCGCGATGTCCACCACCCGCACGGTGGCTGGCACCACCCGCTCCGCGGCCACCAGCCCCGCCAGAACCTCCAGCCGTTCGTCGGGCACCGGGGCGACCCCCGTGTTGGGGTCCACGGTGGTGAACGGGTACGGCGCCACCGCTACCCGGGCCCGCGTGAGCGCGCGAAACAGGGTGCTCTTGCCGGCGTTGGGCAGGCCCACGATCCCCACGGAAAGCACGTCTGGGCTCCCCTGTGGCCCCTACGCCCTCGCCCGCTTCACGATACGACGGCGGGGCCGCGGCTCGGGCGACGGCTGCGCAGGCCTGCGTCCCCGGGGCTTGGCGGCCTCCGGCGGCGGGGGCGGTTCGGGCTCAGGTACGGGCTCGTTGCCGCGCCGCAGGAACGCCCGGATCCGCCGCTCCAGCTTGATGCGGTCCATCAACACGAACCGCCCGCAGGTGCGGCAGCGGATGCCCACGTCCGCACCCAGGCGCTCGATCACCCACACGTCACCTCCGCACGGGTGCGCCTTGCGGGTGCGGATGACATCTCCCACGTACAGCTTCACGTACGGGGCAGGCATCCTGGCTCCTAGCGTACGGCTAGCAGGACGTCCGTGGGCGCGAAGTCGTCGGTGAGGGTGGGGACGTCGTCGGTGGCGATGGGACGGGTGTACAGGTCCGCCACCGCGGCATCAAACCCCGACACCTTCACCAGGGAGCGCACCGCCTGTGCCCGCGCCCGCACCTGCCCGGGCGGCCACCGGTGGTCTGTGCCCACCACGATGATGTTGCGCAGCGCCTCGGCCCACCCCCCGGGATGGAAGTCCACGGGGAACACGTACACGCCGGCGTACACCTCCGCCAGCGTCCGGTACACCGCGCGGAACAGCCGGCTGCGGGGCCCCTCCAGGGCACCGATCACGTTCACCACGAAGGCGCCGCCAGGCCGGAGCTTTGCCCGCACCTCCTGAAAGAACTCCCGCGTGGCCAGGTGGAAGGGCAGGGTGTCCCGCAGGTACGCGTCCATGAGGACGTGGTCGTAGCGGTCCTGCGTGCGTCGGACGAACTGCCGGCCGTCCTGCGCGAACGCCCGGATCCGCCCGCCCCGCGGGACCCCGAAGAAGCGGTGGGCCACCTCCACCACCTCCGGGTCGATGTCCACCACGTCCACGTGCACCTGTGGGTAGTCCTCCACGTAGCGCTTGGGGATCGTCCCGCCCCCCATGCCGATCACCAGCACCCGTTGCGGGTTGGGTTGGAACACCATCCCCAGGTGCATGTAGTCCGCGTACCGGAAGACCGTCCGATGCGGGTCGTCCAGGTCCAGGGCGCTCTGCCAGTAATTGTCCAGCTTCAGGTAGCGGATCCGCCCCTCGTCGCTCACGGTGATTCGGTGGTACACGGTGTCCCGGGCGTACACCACCTCCGGGCCCTCCGGTGGCACTAGCCGGGCGCTGCCTGCGCCGGATCCCACGAGCAGCAGGGCGGCCACGGTGGCAGCTCCCGCGCGCCGAAGACCCAACAGCCCCAGCACCGCCAGGCCCATCTCCACCAGCCCCAAGGCCAGGATCACCTCGCGCACTCCCATCACCGAGATGAGCCAGAACGCCGCCGCAAAGCAGCCCGCGATGCTTCCCAGGGTAGACAGGGCGTACAGCCGCCCCGCGGTCCCGCCCACGGTGGCCACGGACCGGGCGCTCAACCGCACCGCGTACGGGGAGATGGTACCCATAACCACACTGGCGGGGAAGAACAGCACCAACGCCGCCACCAGGGGCCCCGCGCGGCTGTCCAGGTCCGCGGCCGCCAAGGCCGACAACAGGGGGGGTGCTGCGGCGGGGATGGGGACCGTGAGCAGCCCAGCCAAGAACACCAACCCGCAGAACACCCCGTGGGTGGGGTAGCGGTCCGCCACACGCCCGCCCAGCCAGTAGCCCACGCTCAGCGCGGTCAGGAACACGCCGATGAGGCTACCCCACACGTAGATGGAGTTTCCGAAGGTCGGGGCCAGCACACGGCTCGCGACGATCTCCAGGGCCAGCAGCACGCCCCCGCTGGTGAACACGATCAGCTCCAACATGGCCCCTCCCGTGAGCCTTGAAACCCCATCCCGCCTCCGCTCAGTCGCCGTGGAGCTGCCGCAGGCGCGGCGACAGCCGCAGCAGCAGCTGCACCCGCTCCACCTCGTTGAGCCACTCTTGCGTCACGTTCCGGAGAAGGTCCGGGCCCGGTGGGATCACGCCCACCGGACATGCAGGCCCCAGGCGCTCCGCAGCCATCTGGCGGTAGATGGACAGCGTCCGCTCCCCGTACCGCGCCACCTCGACGAAGTCCTCGCTGAGGAACACCACCATGGGGATCCGATACCCGCGGTTGATGGCCAGCTCCTCCCGCACGTCCGGGTGCTCGTCCCGGTCCAGGAACCGAAGCTCGATGCGCGGGGAGGACTCTGCGATCCGCTGCAGCACCGGGCACTGGTTCACGCAGTCTCCGCACCACGTCCCGGCCAGCACCAGCAGCTTCATGTCCCGCTGGAAGCTCTGTAGCAGCGCCTGCTGCTCGGGGCTCACGGTCACCGCCTCGTACACCCGGCTCCACCGCTCCCGGTGCGCCTCGGTGCCGTACCGCTCCAGGAACTCCCCGTACGGGAGTGCCTGTTGGAACTTCGCCTTCCAGTCCAGGTGGGATCACCTCCCGTCGGTGGCCTGCAAAGGGGGCCGAAGGGCCGAGGCCGCCAGCCCCGCCAGGATCATCACCGCCGCCGCGGAGCCAAAGGCCGCACCTTCCCCTGCGACGCCCAGCAACCCGTTGCCCCACACCGGCCCCACCATGCGCCCCAGGCTCTCCACGGTGCTCGCCACGCCCTGCACGGCCCCCTGCTCGTGGGACGCCGCAGCCCGGCTGATGAGCGCCACCAGGGCGGGACTGGAGATCGCAGCCCCCACGGCAGCAACCAGGGTGCTCGCCACGAACCACGGCAGCCTCGGCGTGGTGGACGCCCCCAGCAGAGCCAGCCCTGCCACCACCAGGCCCACCGTCAGCGCCCGGCGTTCGCCCCACCGCCTCACCACCGGGCCAACGAGCCCCACCTGAGCCGCAGCCCCCACGGAGCCCCAAAGGGCCAGGAGGTAGCCGGTGTGGGTGGCGTCCAGCCCGAACCTCCGGTGGACGAACAGGGCGAAGGTCGTCTGGTACACGGAGGCGGTGGCCCAGTATGCGAAGTCCACGCCCAGCAGCGCCCCCAGCTGGGGCCGCGACAGCACCGCGCCTAGCTGCCGCCACCCCCCTGCGCCCGCATGCACGCGACGGACGGACTCCGGAAGCCACCACCAGGCCAGCAACGCGGCCACTCCCGTGAGGCCCACCGCGGCCCACGCCGGCGCCGCGTACCCAAAGCGGGACAGCGCCCCACCCAGAGCCGGGCCCAGGACGAACCCGATCCCGAAGGCCGCGCCGATGAGGCCGAAGCTGCGCGCCCGGCCCTCGTCCGGCGTCACGTCCGCGATGTAGGCCCGCGCGGTGGAGACGTTCCCTCCGGAAAGCCCGTCCACCACCCGCGCGGCGAACAGCATGGGCAGGTTGCGAGCCAGCGCCAGCAGGGCGAAGCTCACCCCGGTCCCCAGCAGGCTCAGAAGCAGGACGGGCCGGCGGCCCCATCGGTCCGACCAGGCTCCCAGCACGGGAGCGGCCACCAGCTGGCAGGCGGAGTAGCTGGCGAACAGCAACCCCACCTGAAAAGGGGTCGCCCCGAAGCTGGTAGCGTAAAACGGCAGCAACGGGATCACGATCCCGAAGCCGACCAGGTTGGCGAGCACCGTGAGGAAGATCGCCCACAGAGGACGGCTCACCCCATCATTATGCCACCGCTTCCCCGGCCCCCCGCCCCGCCCGGTACAATGCGGCGCTGGAAGCCATGTCGAGCCTTCCGCGGCTGCGAGCCCTGGACCTTGTTCCCACCCACGTGGGCGGACGGACCGTGGTGGCGGTGCGCGACCCGGAGGGGCTGGTGAAGGATACCCTGCTGCTACCCCTAGAGGTGGCGGAACTGGCCCTGTTGTTGGACGGGCAACGGGACGCGGTGGACGTCCAGGTGGAGTGGGCACGGCGCCACCAAGGCCAGCTCCTGCTGCAGTCCGACCTGCTCCGGATCGTGGAGGAGCTGGACCGGTGGGGACTGCTGGAGACCGAGCGGGCCCGCGCGAGGCGTCAGGCGGCAGAACAGGCCTTCCGAGCTGCACCGGACCGGCCGCCGTACTTCGCGGGCAAGTCTTACCCCCTGGAGCCGGCAGCCCTCCGGGGGCAGCTCGGCGCCTACGTGCGGGCCGCGGACCCGGCGCGGCTGCCGTCCACACCGCCCCTGGGCGTGGTGGCACCCCACGTAGACTTCCAGCGGGGTGGTGTCTGCTATGGGTGGGCATACGCCGCGCTGGCCCGCTCGCCCGCCACCACCCTGTTGATGCTCGGAGTCGCCCACGGCGGCGCCCCGCACCCGTTCGTCCTCTGCACGAAGCCGTACCGCACGCCCCTGGGCACGCTGCCCGTGGATCGAGAGTGGGTGGCCGAACTCCTGCAGGAAGCACCGCACCTGGCTGAAGCCGAACACGTGCACAGGGCGGAGCACTCCCTGGAGTTCCAGGCGGTGTTCGTGCAGGCGGCCCTGCAGGGCCGGCGGGTCCGTGTGGTTCCCATCCTGTGTTCGGCCTTCGAGCAGTGGGCGGGGCGCGGCTCCCCGAGGGGGATCCCAGAGGTCGAGCGGGTGGTGCAGTTGCTACGCCGCGGGTTCCAAAGTCGGAGGGACCGCGCCGCGGTGGTGGTGGGGGTGGACTTCAGCCACGTGGGGCCGCGCTTCGGCGACCCAGAGCCGCCGGACTCTTCCCTGGCGCTGCGCACCTCCGCGGGCGACCACCGGGCCCTGGAGCATGTGCTGCGCGGGGACGCAGAGGGGTTCTGGAGGGAGGTGGCGGGAGGCGGCAACCCGCAGCGCATCGACGCCACAAGCGCCCTGTACGCCGCCCTGCGGATCCTAGAGCCGGTCCACGGCCACCTGCTGCACTACGCACAGGCTCCGGACCCCGCGGGCGGCATCGTCAGCTTCGCGGCCCTCGCGTTCACCTCGCCACCGCCGTAACCCCGACCCCTCCCCGCTGCCGTTCGGCCTGGGGGGGGGGCAGTGGAACAGAGTAGGTTGCGGCCCCACGGGCCTGCAGCGCTCAGACGACCCGCTCTCCGAGCCGCCCCACAGCCACCACCACCGCCACCGCCACCGCCCCCAGGACGGCGGCGAGGGCCGCCGCGGCGTCCCACCGTCCGGCCTGCACCGCGTCGTACAGGGCGATGGGCATGGTCTGCGTGCGGCCGGGGATGTTGCCGGCCACCATGAGGGTGGTCCCGAAGTCCCCCAACGCGCGCGCGAAGGCCAGCGAGAGCCCGGCGGCAAGGCCCCGGCGCGCCAGGGGGAGAAGCACGTACGCGAACTGGTGCCACCAGCCCGCGCCGTCCATCCGGGCGGCCTCCACCACCTCCGCGGCCACCTCCGCGAACGCCGCCCGCACCGTCCGCACCACGAGCGGGAGCGAGGGCACCGCGGCAGCCACCACGGCTCCCTGCCAGGTGAACACCAAAGGCACTCCAAACGTGCTCTCCACCCAGGCTCCCAGCGGGCTCCGGCGGCCCAAGAGGACCAGGAGGTAGTACCCCAGCACCGTGGGCGGCAGGGTCAACGGTAACGACGTAAGCGCCTCCAGGACACCGCGGCCGGGAAATCTGCACGCCGCCAGCACGTACGCCAGCCCGACGCCGACCACGCCCGCCACCAGCGTGGCCGCAGTTGCCACCTTCAGGGAGATCCAAAGGGGCGCTGCGTCCAGCTACGGACCCTCCCCGGGGAGGACAAACCCGTACCGCCGCATCACCGGTCGGCCCTCCGGGCCGTTGACGAACGCCAGGAAAGCACGGGCCTCCCGCGGACGCACTGAACGGGTGACCACGCCTGCAGCCTGGCGGATGGGTTCGTGCAGTCGTTGGGGAACAAGCCAGAACCGCCCTCCGCGGGATACCGGCGGCGCCAGGGCCAGGGACAGGGCTACGATCCCCACGTCCGCGTTTCCCGACTGAACCAGCTGCAGGGTCTGGTTCACGTTCTCTCCGTACACCAGCTTCGGCCGCAGCCGTTCGTACAGCCTGGAACGCAGAAGGGCCTGACGGGCGGCTTCCCCGTAGGGCGCGTGCTGCGGGTTGGCGAGAGCCACGTACCGCACCCGGGGGTCTGTCAAGACGTTCAACCCCCGCTCCACGGGAAGGCCGCTTTCACGGCGCACCCACAGGACGATGCGCCCGAGGGCGTACAGCTGCACCGTGTCCGGTACGACGAGGCCGCGTTCGGCCAGCCGGTGGACGAACGCCTCGTTGGCGGAGAAGAACGCGTCGAAGGGTGCCCCGTGCTCCACCTGAAAAGCCAGCTGGCCCGACGAACCGAAGGAGAAGGTGATGGGGACGCCGCCCCGGGAGTGGAACGCAGCCCCGATCTCCTCGAAGGCATACCTCAGGTCGGCGGCCGCGGCCACCAGCAGCGCGGGCTGCGCGGGCGCAGGCGCCGCGTACCCCGCCAGCAGGACCACACATGCCAAGGCCACCAATCGCGTCATCGGACCCCCAGCTTGCGCGTGGTCCCTGCGGGTGTTGGGCTGATCACCTCCAGGAGGACCCGAACCGGTTCGTGGTCCGCCAGGTCCCGGGGAATCACCAGGTCGTAGCACGGCTCCGTCAGGGGCAGGAAGTCCAGGCCGTACAACCGGGCTACCGGCAGCACCCCGGGGCCCAAGTCCGCAAACCCCGCGGCCACCGCCTCCGCCACCGCAAGGTGGGTAGACAACTCACGGCCGTAGCCGGACACCTTTTCTGGGGGCACTGCCAAGCTGCGGAGCCACTGGTCAAAAACCACACAGCTTCCTGAGCCCTGCTCGCGGTTCACCACCCGCAGGCCCCTGCGGAGGAGATCCTCGGCGCTACGGACCCGCACGCCCGGCCGCAGCAGGAGGCCCTCCACCCACCTCGCCAGGGTCACCACCACCGCGCCTCCGCCCCAGGGCTCGCTGGATCGTCCCCACGCCCTCCGGGTCTCCAGGTGGGTGGAGGTGGGTGCCCGCCACGTGCACCAGCCCTTTGCCCGCTGCCTGCAGGGCCTGGACGCTGCCGGTGGGAATCCAGTGGACCCGCACCCGCCCGGTGGCCTCCGCCAAGGCCCCGCGATCCGCAGGGCCGGGTCGCATCCGGCCACAAACAGGGTCCGTTCGGGCGCACCCCCCGCAACAGCGACCCTCGCCTTAAGGCCGTCACGGCCCACCACGGTGCCGTCCGCGGGAGCGTACGCCCAGGCGCCCTGCATGGGCCAGGCTACCAGCCGGTACCGGATGCGGCCCACCCGCACCCGCGTGGCCGGTGTCTCCTCCGCCAGGAGCACCTGCACCGTGGAGGTGGCAGCCCGACGAACAGGTCCTCCACGGCACACCCCAGCACCTGCGCCAGGCGCAGCGCCACCGCGGTGTTCGGCACGTAGCGGCCGGCTTCCACCGCGGACAGCGCCTGCGGGGACAGCCCCACGGCCCGGGCCAGCTCCGCCTGCGACAGGCCCCGGGACTGCCGGACCCTGCGCACCCTGCTTTCCAGCTCCACCGGCACCCGCCGCCCCACGGCTGCAGGCTAGGCAACGATAGAAAAACTACGTCAAGGATATATGACGAACAGGGAAGCCAGCGCCTGGGCCGCGGGGCCGGCGGACTCCGGCCGGTCCTAGCCCCAGACTCGGCGCGCGGTGTCCACCACCAGCTGCAGCTTCGCCCACTGGTCCGCCTCGCTGAGGAGGTTACCCTCCATCACGGAGGCGAAGCCGCACTGGGGGCTCAGGGCCAACCGGTCCAGGGGAACGTAGCGGCTGGCCTCCTCTAGGCGCCTCAGGAGAGTATCCTGGGACTCCAGCTGCGGGCGCTTGGTGCTTACCAGCCCCAGCACCACGGTCTTGTCCGCGGGCACGAACCGCAGGGGCTCGAAGGTGCCCGATCGCTCGTCGTCGTACTCCAGGAGGAACCGGTCCACCTGCAGCTCGCCGAACAGCTTCTCCGCGATGGCGTCGTACCCGCCCTCCGCGTACCACTGGCTGCGGTTGTTCCCACGGCACAGGTGGATGGCCAGCACCGTCCCCCGGCCCCGAAGCCCCTCCAGGCAAGCGTTGTCCGCCCGGATGGCCTCCTCCAGGGCCACCTCGGGCTCCACCCCCATCTCGTCCCGGATGTACTGGCGCCAGCGGGGGTCGATGTAGTAGCTGTACCGAGGTGCGTCGATCTGCACGTACGGCACGCCCTCCGCCACCAGAGCTTCCACCTCTCGCCGCACGATGGGCACGATGTCCCACAACAGCTCCGAGTGGTCCCGGTACACCCGGTCGGTGACACCCTTCTTGAACGCGATGGCGGGGAACTGGTTGGCGCTCGGTAGGGTGATCTTGAACGGGCCCGGGCTGTGCTGCCGCAGGAAACGCACCTCGTGCTCGGTGAGCCGGCGGACCTGCCGAAGACGGGAGACCACCACCCCGGTGACGCTGGCGGGCGGCGCCTGCCCCTCTCCTTTCCAGCTGCGCGGCAGCGCCTCCCGGAAGTCGAACCCTTCCACCGAGTCCATGAGGTCGCTCATGAAGTTCCGGCGCCGCAGCTCGCCGTCGGTGAACACGTCCACCCCCAGCTCCCGCTGCCGGTCCAGCAGCCGGAGGATGTGCCGGTCCTCCAGGGGCCGCAGCTCTTCCTCCGACGCGCCGCGGTAGCGTGCCTCCAGCAGCTCCTGCGGCCGCAACAGGCTGCCCACCTGGTCCGCCCGGTAACTGGCCGTCATTCCGCACCTCCGCCGTCGTCTGCCCCGATGGTAAGATCCCTGACCGGCGCCGCGCCACCTACGCCCCGCGGGCTTCCTCCAGGACCTCCCGCGCCACGCGGAAGGCGTCCAGGCCCGCGGGCATGCCCGCGTACACCGCCACCTGCAGCAGCGTCTCCCGGATCTCCTCCGGGGTACAGCCGTTGCGCAGGGCGCCCCGCAAATGCAGCCGGAGCTCGTGCGGGCGGTTCAGGGCCGCGGTGACCGCCACCGTGAGGAGGCTACGGACCTTCCTCGGGAGGCCCGGCCGCGCCCACACAGCCCCCCACGCGTACTCCGTCACGAGCTCCTGGAACGGACGGGTGAACTCGTCCGCTTCCTGGAAGCTGCGCTCCACGTACTCCTCGCCCATCACCGCCTTGCGCACCTGCAGGCCTTCCTCGAACCGGCTCATGTTGTCCTCCCTGCCCCGTCCGACGGTCCGTCGAGCCGCTCCTCCAGAAGCTCCACCACCGCGCGGGCGATCTCCTCCTTGCCTTCGGCCACCCGCAACACCCGTCCGTCTGGGCCCACGAAGTAACCCCGGTGCACTCCCCGGTCAATCTCCTCCAGGTCGTTGGCCACCATTACGTCCGCCTGGTTCCGGACCAGGGACTCGTGGGCGATGCGCACCAGCTCCTCCCGGGTCTTGCCTACCTCCAGCTTGAACCCCACCAGGAAGGTGCGGGGGCTCAGCTCCTTCACCAGCTGGATGGCCTTCGGGGTTGGCACCAGCCGCACCACCCACGCCTCCTCCGACCCCACCTTCTCCCGCCGCACCTCCGCGGGCGCGAAGTCCAACACCGCCATGGGGTGCACCACGGCGTCGTAGCCCGTGGGCAGCTCCTCCCGGAACACGTTCACCAGGTCGTCCACGGTCTCGACGGGGATCAGGCGTAGGTGGTCGCGGCCCCGCGCCCGGATCTGGGGCAGCTGGGCTCCCCGGCCGTACACGTAGGTCACCGACGCCCCCGCCCTCAGGGCCAGCTCCGCCACCAGGGCGCCGGTGCGCCCCGACCCCTTGTTGCTGATGAACCGCACCGCGTCCAGGGGAGCCCGGGTGGGTCCGGAGGTTACCAGGATGCGTTTACCCCGCAGCAAATCCGACCTCCCACCGCCGTGCGTCCCCTTTATCCTAACCCGAACCCGGCTCCCGGTCGGGTCGAGCGGGGCAAGCCCGGGGCCACGCCGGCCCCCGTCCGCCGCAAGCTGTTGATCGCCCGGTGCCGAAGGCAGGCGCGTTGACGGCCGGCACCCTCCTCCCTACAATGCAAGCGGACTTCGGGAGCGGGGGTGTTGTGAGGTCGCATGAGCACGAACCCGCAGCAGGCGGTGGAAGCGGGGCAGATCGTTGAAGGGGTCGTGGCCAAGATCACCAGCTACGGCGCCTTCGTGGACCTCCCGGACGGCCGCAGCGGACTGGTGCACATCTCCGAGATCGCCGACACCTTCGTGCGGGACATCCGGGAGTACCTGCGGGAGGGGCAGACGGTCCGGGTCAAGGTCCTGGGGCTCAACGAGCGGGGCAAGCTCGACCTGTCCGTCAAGCAGGCCTTAAGCCCGGAAGAGCGGGCCAACCGCCAGAAGCAACGCACCACTTTCGAGGAGAAGCTGAAGGCGTTCCTGCGGCAGAGTGAGGAGCGCCTGCTGGACCTGAAGCGGAACACGGAAGCCAAGCGGGGCGGCGGCCGCCGCCGGCGCTGAGCCCAAGGGGCTAGAGCACCCCCAGCAGCCCCGCGACGCGCTCGAAGGTCTGCCACACCACCTCATCCCGTGCCAGGGAGCGGGACTCGGGGCGGATGTCCTGCCGGGCCTCCAGTTCGTCCAACTCCCGCTGCATGGCCCGCAGGGCGTCCAGCACCTGCGGGAGGGGTGGTTGGCGCACGTCCTCCGGCAGGCGGGACCACACCGCCAGCAGCGCCCGGTGCTCCGTCTGCCGGGCCATCCGGTCTAGGTCTGCCGCGGCCAGCCGGGTGAACGCCACCAGCCCCCGCCGCTCCGCCACCGCCTCCGCTACCACGGCCCGCAGTTCCTCCAGCAGCCGCTGCTCGCTCACCTGCCACCTCCCCCGTCGGGCTGCCACAGCCGACCTGTCTGCAGCCTGTACAACTTCGCATAGACGCCGTCCCGGGCCAGGAGCTCCCGGTGCGTACCCTCCTCCACCAGGCGCCCCCGGTGCAGCACCAGGATCCGGTCTACGTCCTGCACCGTGGCCAGGCGGTGGGCCACCACGAACACCGTCCGCCCCTGCAGGCTGCCGCGCAGCGCCTGGAGCACCTCCCGCTCCGTCTCCGCATCCACGCTGCTGGTGGCTTCGTCCAGCACCACCAGCACCGCGGGGTCCTGTAGCAAGGCCCGCGCTAGGGCGATGAGCTGCCGCTGGCCCGCGGAGAGGCGCACGCCCCGCTCCCCCACCTCCGTCAGGTAGCCTTTCGGGAGGCGCTCGATGAACCCTTCCGCGCCGGCCCGCCGGGCGGCCTCCCGGACCCGCTCCAACGGGACGTCAGGATCCCACAGCCGGATGTTGTCCAGGATCGTACCGGAGAACAGGAAGACGTCCTGTAGCACCAAGCCCACGTGGCGCCGCAGGTCTTGTTGGCGCACCGCCCGCACGTCTACCCCGTCCAGCAGCACCCTCCCCCGCTGGGGGTCGTAGAACCGGCACAGCAGCTGCACCACAGAGCTCTTCCCGGCGCCCGTGGGGCCTACCAGGGCCACCCTCTGGCCCGGCTCTACCCGGAAAGACACGCCCCGGAGTGCCCAGCCCACCTCGTCCTGAACCGCCTTTGGGGTGTGGTAGGAAAACCACACGTCTTGGAACTCCACCGCGCCCCGAACCCGGCCGAGGGAGACCGGGGCCGCCGGGTCCTGCAGCGTGACGGGCTCGTCCAGCAGCCGGAAGATCCGCTCGCTGCTGGCCACCGCCTGCTGTAGCAGGTTGAACTTCTCCGCCAGCTCCCGGATGGGGTCGAACAGCCGCTCCGCGTACTGGATCATGGCCACCAGAACCCCCAGGGTGACCCAGCCCTGCACCACCCGGCCCCCGCCCACCCACAGCAGCAGGGCTACCGTCAGGGTCCCCAGGACCTGCACCGCGGGGAAGAACTGGGCCATGTTGGCCACAGACGCCAGGTTGGCCTGCAGGTGGTCCTCGTTCAGCTCGCGGAACTGGGCCCGGGCCCGCGGCTCCTTGCCGAACAGCTGCACCGTGGACATCCCCGTGATCCGTTCGTTGAGGTACGCGTTCAGCCGCGCCAGGCGGCTCCGCACGGCCCGGTACGCCTGCAGGGCCCGCCTCCGGAAGCGTTCGGTGACCCCGTACACGAGGGGCAGGACTGCCAGGACCACCAGCGCCAGCCGCCAGTCCAGCCACAGCATGGCGGCCACCACCCCCAGCAGGGTCAACAGGTCCCCGAACACCGCCACCAGACCCGAGGTCAACAGCTCGTTCAGGCTGTCCACGTCGTGGGTCACCCGCGTAACCAGCCGACCCACGGGGTGGCGGTGGAAGAAAGCCACGGGCAGGCGTTGAAGGTGCGCGAACAGATCCGTCCGTAGGTCCGCCATGGCCCTCTGGCCCGCGGCCTGCATCAGCACGTTCTGCGCCCAGCGGGCGGCGAACCCTACCGTCAGCACCGCGAGGTACGCCGCGGCCAACTTCGACAGCCCCCACACGTCCGGGGAGCCCGAACGGGGCGCGATGTACCGGTCGATGGCCACCCGGTACAGCTGGGGGCCTGCCAGGTCCGCGGCGGAAGTCACCAGGAGGAGCCCTGCGGCCGCCACCACCTGAACCCGGTAGGGCCACACGTACGCCAGCAGCCGCCCCACCGTCCGGCGGTCCGGCGTGCCGACAGCCTCTTCCTCGTCGCCGGGGACGGTCACGGCGCCTCCGCCTCCAGCAGCTCCCGCAGCCGCTGCTGCTCGTACAGTTCCGCGTACACCCCGCCTTGCCGGATCAGGTCCCGGTGGGTGCCTTGTTCGGCCACGCGCCCCCCGGCCAGCACCACGATCCAATCCACCTCCTCCAGGGCCGCCAGCCGGTGGGTGATCACCACCGCGGTGCGGGAGCGCAGCCAGCGCCGAAGCTCCGCCACGATCTCCGCCTCCGTCTGCGCGTCCACGCTGCTCAAGGCGTCGTCCAGGATCAGCACCCGCGGGTCTTGAGCCAGGGCCCTCGCTAATGCCGCCCGCTGCCGCTGGCCTCCGGACAGGCTGACGCCCCGTTCCCCCACCACCGTCCGCTCGCGCTCGGGCAGCTGGCTCAGGTCCTTGAGGAGCCCCGCCACCCGCATGGCCTCCCGCGCCTGAGCCTCGTCCGCGGCGCCGAAGGCCACGTTGGCCAAGAGGGTGTCGCTGAACAGGAACGGGTCCTGAGGGACAAAGCCCACCGCCTTGCGCACCGTGCGCAGGGGAAGGCGGCGCAGGTCCACCCCGTCCAGCAGGACCGCGCCCCGGCTCGGGTCAAACAGCCGCGGCACCAGGCTCACCAGGGTGGTCTTGCCCGAGCCCGTGGGACCCACCAGGGCCACCGTGCGGCCCGCGGGGATGTGCAGGTCCACCCCGCGCAGTACAAAGCGGCCGTCGTACGCGAACCACACGCCCCGGAACTCCACCTCCCCCTGCACCTGGGGCAGCACCACGGGGACCGGGGGGTCCTGCACCTGCGGCTTCGCCCGGAAAACCTCCTCCAGCCGAGCCATGGACGTGCGGCCCTGCTGCCACAGGTTCAGCACCCACCCCGCGGCGATCATGGGGAAGCTGAGCCGGGCCAGGTAGTACGAGAACTGCACCAGCTGGCCCAGGGTGAGCTGCCCGGAGGCCACCAGCTGGCCCCCTTCCCACAGCAGGGCCACCGCCGCGGTGCCCAGCACCAAGCCCACCGCAGGCCACAGGGCCCCCTGCACCCGCGCCAGGTGGACCTGGGCACGGGCTAGCTCCTCCGCGGAGGCGCGGAAGCGGCGCACCTCCAAGGCCTCCCGGGCGAAGGCCTTGACCACCCGGATGCCGCTGAAGTTTTCCTGGCCCAGCACCGACAGGTCGCTCAGACGCTCCTGCACCCGCTCGAACCGGCGGTGGACCTGCCGGCCCAGGACCACGAACAGCACCGTGGCGCCGGGCAGGATCCCCATGGTGACCGCGGTGAGGCGGGGGCTGGTGGCCAACATGAAGGCCACAGAGCTGGTGACCATCAGCGCGGTGTGGAAGGACCGCATCAGCCCCACGCCCGCAAACCGCTGCACCGCGCGCACGTCGCTGACCGCGCGGGCCATCAGGTCGCCCGTGCGCCACCGGTGGAAGAAGGTGGCGTCCAGGCGTTGCAGGTGCGCGAACAGCTCCTCCCGCAGCTGTGCCTCGATCCGGAAGGCGGCACCCAAAATCTGCCAGCGCATGGCGTAGCTGAAGGCCGCCTCTACCAGGGCCAGCCCCAGCAGCGCCGCCGCCAGGGCTTCCACCGCTGGCGCCGCGTGCTGCAGGCGGTCCACCGCGCCCCGCAGGACCCAGGGGGATACCTGCGCCGCGGCCACCGCACCCACCGCCGCCGCGTATCCCAGCAGGTAGGCGCGCAGATGGCCGCGGACCAGGGTCCAGAACCTGCGGCTGCCCATGCGAGGCCTCCAGAAAGGGTACACCCGGCCGGCGGGCGCCGTCTGCCCCGCTTGCTGCAGACCGCCGACCCGAGGAGGTCAGCGCGCCGCCTTGGCCTCCTCCTCCGCCAGGGCGCGCCGGAGGACCTTCCCGATCAGGGTCTTCGGGAGCTCCGGTCGTACTTCCACGGCCCGCGGCACCTTGTGGGGCGCCAGGTGCTGCCGGCAGAAGTGCACCAGCTCCTCCTCGGTCACGTGGTGGCCTTCCTTGAGGCTCACGAACGCCTTGACCACCTCGCCCCGGGTGGGATCCGGGACGCCCACCGCGGCCGCCTCCCGCACCGCGGGGTGCCGGTACAGCACCTCCTCCACCTCGCGGGGGAACACCTTCAGGCCGCCCACGTTGATCATGTCCTTCTTGCGGTCCACCACGTAGAAGAATCCGTCCTCGTCCATGCGCGCCATGTCGCCTGTGCGCAGCCAGCCGTCGTGCAGCACCTTCGCGGTCTCGTCCGGGCGGTTCAGGTAGCCTTGCATCACCTGCGGGCCCCGCACCTCCAGCTCGCCCACCTCACCGGGTGGCAGTGCCTGGCCGCTCTCCGGGTCCACCACCCGGGCGTCGGTGTCCGGGACCGGGATTCCGATGCTGCCCTCCTTCCGCAACCCGTACAGCGGGTTGCAGTGGGTGACCGGGGACGCCTCCGTCAGACCGTAGCCTTCCACGAGCCGTCCTCCGGTGACCGCCTCCCACCGCCGTTGCACCTCCCGCGGCAGGCCCATGGCCCCGCTGATCCCCGCCCGGACAGACTGGAAGCTCACCCGCTGCAGCTCAGGCGCGTTGAGCAGGGCGATGTACATGGTCGGGACACCGTGGAACAGGGTGGGGCGGTACCGCCGCACCGCGTCGAGGACCAGCTCGGGATCAAAGCGGGGCACCAGGACCACCGTGGCGCCCATCCACATGGAGAAGTTCAACACGGAGGTCATCCCGTAGCTGTGGAAGAAGGGCAGGACCGCCAGCGCCACCTCCTGTCCCGGGCGCAGCTGCGGGTCCCAGCTGGCCGCCTGCAGCAGGTTGGCAACCAGGTTGCGGTGGGTGAGGACCGCGGCCTTCGGCACGCCCGTCGTACCCCCCGTGTACAAGTAGGCGGCGGGATCCTGCGGGGTCACGGAGGTGGGTTGCGGGCTGCCCGGGCGCAGCAGCTCGGAGAAGGGACGCACCCCGGGCTGGGGCCGCACGTTCACCCACTGGCCTTGCCGACGCGCCTTCAGGGGATAGAGCAGGCGTGCCACCGTTCCCATGAACTCGTGGATGGCGGTGAACACCACCTCCCGCACCCGGGCCTGCCGGGCCGCCGCGGCCACCCGGGGGTAGAGCAGGGAGAGGGTGATGGCCACCTCCGCGCCGCTGTCCTGGAGCTGGCGGGCGACTTCGGTTTCCGTGTACAGGGGGTTGTGGGGCACCACCACCCCACCGGCCCGCAGCGTGCCGTAGTACGCCACCACGAACTGCGGGCAGTTGGGCAGGTGCAGGGACACGGGCGTGCCCCGCCGCACCCCCAGCCGCTGAAGGCCCGCGGCGCAGCGGTCCACCAAACGGTCCAGCTCTGCGAAGGTGATCTTCCGTCCGAAGAACACCAAGGCCACCCGGCTGCCGTAGGCGCCCGCGGCGCGCCGCACGATCTCGTCCAGCCGAAGGTCGGGGATGTGCACGTGCGCCGGCACGCCCGGGTCGTAGTGCCTCAGCCACGGCCGCTCCACGCCCACCGGTGCCATCCTCCACCCCTCCTCCCGCAACCCTACACGGGGTAGCCCCCCGCGCGCAGCACCGCCTCCGCCACCTCCCGCTGCAGGGCCACCAGGTTCGTGGGTGTGTGGCGCAAGAACCGGCGCAGGCCTGCCAGCTCCGTGCGGAGGCTGTCGCCCTCGTCCACCGCGGCCAGCACCTGGCGTGTGGTCGCCTCCACCCGGGGTAGGGCTTCGTACACGTGAGCCCGGGTCAGGGTCGCGAGCAGCGCCGCCTTGGGATCCTGCCGCAGCGCCGCCTTCTGGGCCCGCAACAGGCTGCTCTGCGCGGCGAACACCTCCGTGGCCAGGTCCGCGATCCAGCCCAGGACTTCCTGCAGCTCCTCCAACCGATCCAGCTGCTTCTGCACCGCCACCCCCGCGGCGAGCAGGGCCGCCTTCCGCATGCCCTCCACCAACCGGGCCTCCTCCGCCAGGGGCCCGTCCCCGGGCTCGTCGGCGGGCGGCGCAGTGAGCTCCGCCACCACCCGCTGGATGGCGCCTGTGAGATCCAGCCGGCCCCGCAGGGCCCGCTTGGTGAGCATGTCCACGATCAACAGCCGGTTGATCTCGTTGGTGCCCTCCCAGATCCGGTTGATGCGGGCGTCCCGGTACGCCCGGGCCGCGGGGTACTCCTCGACGTAGCCGTAGCCGCCGTAGATCTGCACCACCTCGTCCACCACGAAGTCCAGCACCTCCGTGGCGAACACTTTGTTCATGGACGACTCCACCGCGTACTCCTCCAGCGCCCGCAGGACCTCCTGGCCCGAGCGGATGCGGCCCACCGCGCCCTCCACCAACCCACCCGTGCGGTAGACCATGCTCTCCACCGCATACAACCCCACCGCGATGCGCGCCAGCTTCTGGCGGATCAGCCCGAACTCCGCGATGGGCCGGCCGAACTGGTGGCGCTGCTGGGCGTACGCCACCGCGTGCCGAAGGGCCTTCTTGCCACCGCCCAGACACGCGGCGCCGATCTTGAAGCGGCCCAGGTTCAGGATGTTGAAGGCGATGCGGTGACCCTTCCCCACCTCCCCCAGGAGGTTCTCCACGGGCACCTTGGCGTTCTCCAGGAACACGCTGCGGGTGGAGGAGCCCTTAACCCCCATCTTATGCTCCTCGTCCCCCAGGCTGAGCCCTTCGGTGTCCCGGTCCACGATGAACGCGGTGAAGTGCTCGCCGTCCACCTTGGCGTACACCGTGAACACGTCCGCGAAGGCCGCGTTGGTGATGAACTGCTTCTGGCCGGACAGCAGGTAATACCGGCCGTCCGGGCTGAGGGTAGCCCGGGTCCGGATGGACAGGGCGTCCGACCCCGCGGTGGGCTCCGTGAGGGCGTAGGCACCCACCTTCTCCCCGCGGGCCATGGCGGGAAGGTACCGGCGCTTCTGATCCTCGTTGCCGAAGAAGGCGATGGGCAGGGTGCCGATGCCCACGTGGCCTCCGTAGCTCACCGAAAAGGACGACCCGGACAGCTCCTCCGCCAGCACCAGGGAGGTCAGGCTGTCCATGCCTCCGCCCCCGTACTCCTCCGGCAGGTCCGGGGCCAGGAACCCCAGTTCGCCCAGCTTGCGCAGCAGCGACCGCGTGAGCTCCCAGTCCTGGTTTTCCAGCTGCGCATCCCGCGGGAGGACCTCACGTTCCATGAAGTCCGCGGCGGCCTTGCGCACCATGCGGTGGGTGGTGTCCAAATCCTCGGGGGTGAACACCTCCTCCGGGGCGCTCGGCGTCACCAGGAATCCCCCACCGGGTAGCTGCGCCTTTTCTCTGGTCTCCACGGTGGTCCCCTCCCCTCTGGGCCTACGCCCGTTCGAACACGCCCGCGGCACCCATGCCGCCGCCCACGCACATGGTCACCACCCCGTACCGGGCACCTCGCCGCCGCATCTCGTGCAGCAGGGTGGCGGTCAGCTTGGCGCCCGTACAGCCCAGCGGGTGACCCAGGGCGATGGCGCCGCCGTTCGGGTTCACCCGCTCGGGGTCCAGCTCCAGCAGCCGGATCACCGCCAGGGTCTGGCTCGCAAACGCCTCGTTGAGCTCCACCAGGTCCACGTCCTGCAGCCGGAGGCCCGCCAGCCGCAGAGCCTTGGGCACCGCCTCCACGGGCCCGATCCCCATGACCTCCGGCGACACGCCCGCCACCGCAAACGACCGGAACACCCCGAGGGGTCGCAGGCCCAGTTCGGCGGCCTTCCGGTCGCTCATCACCACGCAGGCGGCTGCCCCGTCACTGGTCTGGGAGGCGTTGCCCGCGGTCACCGTGCCGTCTTTGGCAAACGCGGGCTTCAGCCGGGCCAGGGCCTCCAGGGAGGTGTCAAACCGCACCCCTTCGTCCACCTCGAAGACCAGCTCCTGCGGCCGAGGCGCCAGGCTTGCGTCCTCCCACCGCCGCACCCGGACGGGAACGATCTCGTCCCGGAACCGCCCCTCGCGGATGGCCGCGGCGGCTCGCTGGTGGCTGCGCAAGGCCCACCGGTCCTGGTCCTCCCTGGACACCTCGAACCGCCGCGCCACCACCTCCGCGGTGTTCCCCATGCTCAGGTACACGTCCGGCCACCGCTCCACCAGCTCGGGGTGCGGCGCGAACTTCCACCCGGTCATGGGGATTAGGCTCATGCTCTCCACCCCACCGGCCACCACCACCTCGGCCCAGCCTGCCAGGATCCGCTCCGCCGCCATGGCGATGGCCTGCAGGCCGGAGGCGCAGAAACGGTTCACCGTCACCCCGGGCACGGAGTCGGGAAGCCCCGCCCGCAGCGCGGCCACACGCGCCACGTTCAGGCCCTGCTCGCCCTCGGGCATGGCGCAGCCCAGGATCACGTCGTCCACCTCGCTCGGTTCCAGGCCGGGCGTGCGCTCCAGAGCCTGGCGGATCACCTGGCTGGCGAGCTCGTCCGGCCGCGCGTCCTTGAGCGACCCCTTGGGGGCCTTGCCCACCGCCGACCGGACCGCGGTCACCACCACCGCCTGCCTCACCGCGCACCTCCCGGCTCCGTGTGCACCTGCCGCACGTCCTGGGCCGCCTCATCCGGGGACCGCACTTCCCTGCAGCCTCCTCAGTTGCGGAGCGGCCGGCCCCGCTCCAGCATGTGTCGGATCCGGTCCTGCGTCCTGCGCTCGCCCAACAGGCTCAAAAACGCCTCCCGCTCCAGGTCTAGGAGGTGCTGCTCGTCCACGCGGCTACCCTCCGGCACGTCGCCGCCGGTAAGTACATGCGCCACCTTCCGGCCGATGTACTCGTCGTACTCGGTGATGTGGCCGCCCACCCGCAGGTTGTGCAGTCCCGCGTACAGGGCGGCGCGCACCCGCTGGCCGCCCACCCGGACCGGGCGACGCAGGGGCGGCCGGTAGCCAGTGCGGACCAGGCACAGGGCCAGGTCCTTGGCGTCCGCCACCAGCCGGTCCGGGTTGAGGGTGATGCCGTCTCCGTCCCGGAGGAATCCGAGCTGGCGGGCCTCCTCCGCGGAAGTGGCCACCCGCGCGGTGGCCACCAGCTCGAAGGCCCAACGCAAGACGGGGAACAGATCCGCGCCCACCCCTTCCGGGAAGCGTTCGGAGGCCCGCACCGCCATCTCCTTGAGCCCACCTCCCGCAGGGACCAGCCCGACCGCGGTCTCCACCAGACCCATGTACGTCTCCATGGCCGCCTGCACCCGGCCCGCGTGTAGCACCAGCTCGCACCCTCCCCCCAGGGTGCGGCCGTGGGGAGCCACCACCACCGGTTTGGGGAAGTACTTGATGGCCTGGTTCAGCTGCTGGAAGCTGCGCACCGCCAGCTCGAGGTCGTCCCAGTTGCCCTCCTGTGCTTCCATCAGCAGCAGCACCAGGTTGGCGCCCGCGGAGAAGTCAGGGCCCTGGTTTGCCACCACCACGGCCTCGAACCGGGGCTCCGCCTCGCGGAGGGCCTGCTGAAGCATGCGCACGATGTCCTCGCCGATGGCGTTCATCTTGGCGTGGAACTCCACGCACGCCACCCCGTCCCCCAGGTCCACCAGGCTGCAGCCCGCGTTTCGGGCCACCACGGCCCCTCGGGCTTTGCGCTCCTGTAACACGATCACGCCCTGGGGCCATTGGACGGGCACGTACGTGCGGTGCCGGGGGTCGTACACCTCGAGCACCCCGTCCGAGCGCCGGTAGAAGCGGCCCCCGGCTCCCAGGACCTCCTCCACCAGCGGCGGCAGCGACACGCCCTCCCGCTGCAGCCGGCCCGCCACCTCCACGACGCCCAGGGCGTCCCACGTCTCAAACGGCCCCATTTCCCACCCGAACCCCCAGCGCATCGCCCGGTCCACGCTGACGAGGTCCTCGGAGATCTCGGGGATGCGGCGGGCCGCGTACACCAGGCCCCCGGACAGCACACGCCACAGGAACCGGCCGGCCCGGTCCCCCGCCCCCAGCACCGCCTTCACCCGCCGCGCCCAGTCGTCCAGGTTGCGCACCGCCTCCAACGCGGGAACGCGCGGCCGCTGCCGCGGCCGGTACTCCAGGGTCCGGTAGTCCAACGTGAGGATCTCTCCGTCCGTCCGCCGGTAGAACCCGCCTCCCGCCTTGTCCCCCAACCACCCGCGCTCCAGCATGGCCTCTAGCCAGTCGGGAAGGCGGAAGGTGTCCCGCTGTTCGTCGTCCACCAGGCGTTGGTAGGCGTTGCGGGCCACGTGGGCCAGCACGTCCAACCCCACCAGGTCCGCGGTGCGGAAGGTGGCGCTGCGGGGCCGTCCGAGGAAAGGTCCGGTGAGCTCGTCCACCTCCTCGACCGTCAGCCCCTCCTCTACCATCACCCGGACCGTGTGCAGGAAGCCGAAGGTGGCGATGCGGTTGGCGATGAAGTTGGGCGTGTCCTTGCACACCACCACGCCCTTGCCCAGCACCCGTCCCGCCACCTCCTCCACCCACCGCACCACCTCCGGGTCTGTCTCCGGGAGTGGGATGACCTCCAGCAGCCTCAGGTAGCGGGGCGGGTTGAAGAAGTGGGTGCCGAGGAAGTGGCGGCGGAAGGCTTCGGACCGGCCGTGGGCGATCTCGCGGACCGGCAGGCCCGAGGTGTTGGTCGTCACCACCACGCCCGGCCTCCACACGCGCTCCAGACGCTCCATGAGGGCCTGCTTCACCGCCAGGTCCTCCACCACCGCCTCGATGACCCAGTCGCACTCCGCCACCCGGTGCAGGTCGTCCTCGAAGTTGCCCACGGTGACCAGCTGCGCACGTTCGGGCACCGTGAAGGCCGTGGGCCGCATCTGCAGCGCCCGGTCCAGGCCCGCCCGGCTGAGGCGGTTGCGGACCTCCGGGTGTTCGAGGGTCAGCTCCCGGCGCCCCTCGTCTTCCGTGAGCTCCGTGGGTACCAGGTCCAGCAGCAGCACGGGAACGCCGGCGTTGGCCAGGAGCGCGGCCAGTTGGGATCCCATGGTCCCGGCTCCCAGCACCGCGGCGCGGCGGATCCTCCGCACGTCAGCCTCCTCCGGGTTGGGGCCGACGGACCAGCCCGTCCAGGAACAGGTCCGCAAACGCCCGGGCGAAGTCCGCGTGTGACAGCGGTCCGTCCGGCCGGAACCACGTGGTGAACCAGTTGCACACTCCCAGCACCGCCAGCCCCACCGTCTTGGGATCTACCTCCCGGAACTCTCCCGTACGCACACCTTCCTGCACGATGCGTCGGAACAACCCCTCGTACCGATCCCGCAGGGCCAACATGCGCTGCCGGCGGGCTGCGGACAGGCTCTTAAGCTCCACGTGCAGCACCACCAGCTCGTCCCGGTAGGAGGCCGCCACCGCCAGGTGAGCTTCCACCGCCCGGCGCAGCTTCTCCGAGGCGGGGGCTGTGGAGGCGGCGACGGGCTCTACTGCGTCCAGCAGCCGCCGCATGGCCCGCTCCATGATCTCGTGCAGCAGGTCTTCTTTGGCCTCGATGTAGTGGTACAGGCTGCCCCGCTGGATCCCCACCGCCTCCGCCAAGTCCTGCATCGAGGTGTCGTGGTAGCCCTTCTGGCGGAACAGCCGCACCGCCGCAGCTAACAGCTCCTCGTGCTTCGGACGTACCCCCGCCTGCACCGGTCGCCTACCAAACGTTCGGTGGGTGCAGTCTACCCCGCTGTCGCCTCCCGGTCAAGGCCTGTGGCGGGCCGGCTACCTTACCTCCTGAGGAAACGCGCGCCCCAACAGGTACACCCCGGCCGCGCTCCTCGTCGCGGCCAGAGGACGCTTCACAGCCACGTGCCCAGAGGTTGCACCCGCACGTGGGCCTCCTCCAGGGCCGCGCGGACCGCGGCCGCCAGCTCCGCTGCGCCCGGGGTGTCGCCGTGGATGCACAGGGTGTCCGCCTGCACCACCACCTGGCCCCCGTCCACGGCGTCAATGGGTTCCCCGTAGGCCATCCGGACGGCCCGGGAAGCCACCTCGTGTGGCTCCGTGAGCACCGCTCCCGGCTGGTCCCGGGGTACCAGGCTGCCGTCCCTACGGTACCCACGGTCGCAGAAGCCCTCCCGCGCCACCCGCAGGCCCGCCTTCCGCGCCACCTGCTCGCTCACTGAGCCGCTCAGCACCACCAGGATGGCGTCCGGCCACGCGCGTCGCACAGCCTCCGCCACCGCCGCGGCGGTGGCCTCGTCCCGCGCGCTCACGTTGTAGAGGGCGCCGTGGGCCTTGACGTGCTGCAGCCGGACGCCCTCCGCGCGCGCCACCGCCTCCAGGGCTCCCACCTGCGCCACGACGAACGCGTACACCTCCTCGGGGGTCATGGGCAGGGGCCGCCGACCGAACCCCCACAGGTCGGGGTAGCCCGGGTGGGCACCCACCGCCACGCCGCGCTCCCGGCACAGCTGCACCGTCCTGCGCATCACCACCGGGTCGCCCGCGTGCATCCCGCACGCCACGTTGGCGGAGGTCACATACGCCAGCACCGCCTCGTCCTCCCCGAGCCGGTAGGGGCCGAAGGACTCTCCCAGGTCGCAGTTCAAGTCCAGGTACCGCACCGCTGCCTCCTTCGCTTGCCAGCCGCCGCAGGGTTCCCGGAAGATACCCGTAAGATGCGTTCGCGCATCGGCCGCAGGATCCTGGCGGGATACCTCGCGGTCTCGGTCCTGCTGGCCTGCCTGCTGGCGGCCTCGGCCTCCGCGGGCTCCTGGGTCGTGCACGTGGCCCGGCGGGTGGACCAGGCCAACCGGGCCGCGGGGCGGGTCCTTTTGGCGCTGGCGGTGGTGGAGCGGCGGCTTTTCACCGTGCTGCTCCGCGCCGCGGACGCCTCCGCCGGCCCCGACGAAGAGCAGCTGCTGGCCCGGGTGCTGTCGCTTCAGTTAGAGCGCCTGTCCCGCGACCCGGACCTGTTTCCGGACGAGGCCCGGCAGGAGGCCGACCGGCTGCGGGACGTCGGCTCGGCGTGTGGCCGCACCGTGCAGGAGTTCCTGGTCGCCCCGCCGCAGGCCGCCCGCCAGCCCGCCTCCGTCCTGGCCTGCCACCGGCAGCTGGGAAGCCTCCTGGAGCGACGGCTGGAGCGCGTGCGGCAGGTGGAGGAGGCGGCCGCCTCCCAGC
Organism: Armatimonadota bacterium; assembly: GCA_025060455.1. Classification (GTDB taxonomy): domain Bacteria; phylum Sysuimicrobiota; class Sysuimicrobiia; order Sysuimicrobiales; family Sysuimicrobiaceae; genus Tepidifontimicrobium. The sequence goes on along the minus strand of JANXBY010000003.1, from coordinate 34,647 downwards.
TGCAGGCGGTGCAACGGTCGGCGTGGCTGCCGGGGTTTTTGCGCAACCTCGCGCGCAACACCGAGCGCGCCCAACGGCTCGGCCAGGCGGTGCTGGCCAGCCTGGAGTTCGAGCGGCGGTTCTGGAAACGGCTCTCCTCGACCCTGCTCCGGGCCAAGGACCCACAGGCACCGCCGGCGACAGACGGGCTGCGGCTGTTGGAGGAGGTGGAGCGGCTCGCACCCTCTCCCGAGGCGCGGGCGGCGACCTCCGGTCTGCGCGCCGCCGCGTCCCGCGTGGAGGCACATCTGGTCAGGCTTGCGGCCCCGGCCTCCATGCGGGCCATGGTCGCGGACGCAGGCCAGGTGGTTGCCCGGTTGGAAGCCCTCCGTCCCCTTCTGGAGGTGGAACGGGACCGCGCCCTGGAGGAAGCGGAGGTGGTCAACCAGTCGGTGGTGTCCTTCGTGCAGACGTTCTCCACCGCGGCGGTGGCAGCCCTGCTGGTAGGCTTCCTCGTGCTGCTGGCGTTGACACGGTCCATGACCGCCTCCCTGGAAGCTCTGCGGGAGGCCATGGAGCGCGTCCGGGACGGCCAGCTGGACGTCCGGGTGGACGTGGGCAGGCGGCGGGACGAGACCGCGGAGATGGCGCGGGTGTTCAACCACATGGTCTCCGAGCTCCAGGAGTCCCGGCAGCGCCTGCACGCGTACCAGGAGGAGCTTCAGCGCCGGGTGGAGGAACGCACTCGGGCCCTCCAGGAAGCCCAGGCGCAGTTGCTGCAGGCGGAGAAGCTGTCCGCGGTGGGCGAGCTGGTGGCGGGGGTGGCGCACGAGCTCAACAACCCCTTGACCTCCGTGCTCGGCTACGCGCAGCTGTTGGAGTCGGACTCGGCCCTGCCGGACGACCTGCGGAGCTACGCAGAGGTGGTGGTTCGGGAGGCCGACCGCGCCCGGCAGATCGTCCACAGCCTCCTCACCTTCGCCCGCCCGCAGCCCGTAGAGCGGGAAGTGCTGGACCTGAACGAAGCCGTGCGCCAGGCGCTGGAGATCCCGCGTTGGGAGTGGGGGCAGGTGCAGGTGGTGCCGCGCCTGCACCCGGAACCCTTGTGGGTCCAGGCCAACGCGGTGCAGCTCCAGCAGGTGTTCACCAACATCGTGCAGAACGCCCTGCAGGCCATGCGGGGAGGGCCGGGCAGCCTGTTCGTGACCACCGGCCGAGCGGGCGACCGGGCGGTGGTACAGTTCGAGGACACCGGCCCCGGCATCCCTCCCGAGCACCTCACCCGGGTGTTCGACCCCTTCTTCACCACCAAAAAGCTCGGCGAGGGGACCGGGCTGGGCCTTTCGATCTCCTTCGGCATCGTGCGGGACCACGGCGGGACCATCCGGGCCCGCAACCGGCCGGAGGGCGGGGCGTGCTTCACCGTGGAGTTGCCCCTGTCCGATCCTCCCGCGGCGTCTCCGTAGACCGGTCCCGCACCACCACCAGCGCGCCCGCGGGGTCGCGCAGCCGCACCTCCCCGCCGGCGTCCTCGAAGGCCGCCCCTGCGGACGCGAGGTGCTGCTTCAGCGACCCCACAGTCCCCGCGGGCACGGACCACACGTATGACACCAGGCCCGTGCTGCCCTCCGGTGCGGGGCGCCGGGTTCCCCACACGTTGGCGCCCACGTGGTGGTGGTAGCCGCCCGCGGCGAAGAACAGAGCTCCGGGGTAGCTACGTTGCGTGACCGCAAGCCCCAACAGCCCCGCATAGAACGCCTCCGCCTCCGACAGGTCCGCCACCGAGAGGTGTACGTGGCCCAGGTGCGTTTGCGGGTGCAGCGGTCCAGGTTCCCTCGCTTCCCGCAGCAGTGCCGCCACGTCCAGGGCCTTGGTCACCATGCGAAGCTCGCCGCCCCGCCACGGCCACAGCTCCCGCGGCCGGTCCCGGTACAGCTCCAGCCCGTTGCCCTCCGGGTCGCTCAGGTAGAACGCCTCCGAAACCCCGTGGTCGCTGGCTCCCTCCAGCGGCCACTCCGCGTCCAGCAGCCGGCGGACCACCTGGGCGAGGGAAGCACGGTCTGGAAGCCGGAGCGCTACGTGGTACAGGCCCACCGACCCCGCGGGACGAGGGGCTGCGTGCGGCGCGTGTTCCAGCTCCAGGAGGAACCCGCGGCCCGCAGGCGCCAGCCTCACCCACGGGCCCTCCGCCGCCACGGGGTGCAGCCCCAGGAGGTCCGCGTAGAAGGCCAGGGCCTTGTCGCGGTCCCGCACGCGCAGCTGCAGCGCCACCAGCTGGGCTTCCTCCGGCATGCGGAACATCGGCTCACCCCCGGCCAGCCACCCGGTGCAGGAATGTCCGCAGGGTGTCCCGGAACAGCCGCCGGCGCTCCAGGAACACCATGTGGCCTGCGCCCGGTAGAACGGCGAGAGCAGAGCGCGGGATTCCCCGGTGCAGCTCCCACGACAGCGCCGGCGGGGTCATTACGTCCCGGTCGCCGCACACCACCAGGGTCGGCAGCCCTACCTCCGCAAGCCGGCCCGAAGCGTCGAAGCTGTCACAGGCCAGCAGGTCCTGCCGCAGCACCTCGGGCCCCAGCTGGCGCGCGGACTCGACCACCTTCGCTTTCACCCGCGGGTTTGCACCAGGCGCGAAGCACAGCTCCACGAACCGCTCCAGCGTGGCCTCGGGAGCGCGCACCAGGCCGTCCAGGAACTTAGGGTTCACGGACAGCCGGGGACCGGTGCTCACCAACACCAGGCCGGCGAAGCGCCCGGGGAAGGACAGGACGGCCTGCAACGCCACCGCACCACCCATGGAGTGGCCCACCACCACGGGCTGTCCGGACGCGAGCCGGCCGACTTCCTCGGCCAGCCAAGCGGCGTACGCTTCCACACCGGGCAGCACTCGGCCCCGGGGGTGTCCGGGCAGGTCCGGCGCGGTGCTGTGGGGAAAGTCCAGCAGCTGGCTCTGCCACACGCGACCGGTGGCACCAGCCCCGTGTACGAACACCAGGTACGGGCTCACCCCGGTGGGTCGCCCAGCCCGAGCAAGAACGGGTTGCTGGTCCGCTCCCGGCCCACCGTGGTGGCGGGCCCGTGACCCGGGTACAGCACGGTGTCGTCGGGGAGGGTGAGGATCTTGGTGCGCAGCGTCTGCTCTAATATCTGCCAGTCCCCGCCCGGCAGGTCCGTCCGCCCCACGCTGCCCGCGAACACCACGTCGCCCACGAAGGCCAGCCCGTCCCCGACCAGGATCACGTGGCCCGGGGTGTGGCCGGGGGCGTGCACCACCCGCAGCTGCAGCGAACCCGCGCGCAGCACGTCTCCGTCCCGCAGCAGCCCGTCCGGTTCCGGGGGTGGGTCGATGTATACCCCCATGAGCTGTGCCCGGGTGGCCGCGGCCCGAAGGTCCTCCACCTCGCCCTCGGGCACAAGGAACGGGGCTCCCGTGGCCTCTCGCAGCACCCGCACCGCGCCCACGTGGTCCCAGTGGGCGTGGGTGATCAACAGCGCCTCCACAGACAGCCCGTGGTGGTCCAGGACCTCCGCGATCACCGTGGGGTCCTCCCCCGGGTCGATGACCCAGGCTCGGCCGGCCTCCGGGTCGCCGTACACGTAGCAGTTGGTCCCGATGGGGCCGGTGGGGATCTGCTCCAGCACCGGCGCTGCGCTCACGGCTTCAGCACCTGCTGGAACCGCGGCGCCCCCCGCGCGGCCAAGTCCACGCGCTCCTGAACCGGCACGAACTGCTCCAGGTACTCCCGCGCCTTCTCCATGGGGCCCCGCAGCTGCTGCTGCCACGCCTCCGACTCCACCCACGCCGCGGGCATGTTGATCAGGGTGTGTGCCTGCTTCAGCCGGAGCACGTACTCATAGCACGGGAAGGAGCCGCCGCGGAAGGTCACGGTGCGCGGGTCCAGGACCAGCCCGGCTTCCTCGGCGGCCTGCCGGAGCCGCCGCGCTGCCTCCGAGAGCGAGATCGGCCGGCTCACCCTACCTTCACCTTGGCCAGCAGCTCCAACAGGGCGCGGCAAAAGGCGGGCAGGTCGGCAGGCATCCGCGAGGACACCAGGTTGCCATCCACCACCACCTCCTGGTCCACCCACCGGGCGCCCGCGTTCACCAGGTCGTCCCGGATGGACGGGAAGCTGGTGACCGTCCGGCCCCGCACGATCCCCGCGGATACGGGGACCCAGCCCGCGTGGCAGATGAACGCCACAGGCTTGCCCGCCTCGTGCATCGCCCGCACGAACTCCACCATGGCCCGGTGGCGGCGCATGCGGTCCGGAGCGTAGCCGCCCGGGACCACCACCGCGTCGAAGTCCGCGGCCTGTACTTCCTCCATGCCCACGTCCGCCTTCACGGGGTAGCCGTTCTTGCTCTTGTACACCTCACCGGCCCTAGGCCCCACCACCCGTACTTCCGCGCCGGCCTCCCGTAGCCGGAGGAGCGGGTACCAGAGCTCCAGGTCCTCGTACAGGTCCTCGGCCAGCACCGCCACACGTACGCCCGCGAGGTTCACCGCGGCACCTCCTCTCTGCGGGTTCGACCCCAGTATACCGCCAGGGATCCATGGCCGCCGGGCCGAACCCAGACCTCATGCGGCCTGCCTCCGGTTACGCCCTGGTCTCCGCCGCCGCGGTGCTGTGGGGAAGCCTCGGTGTGGCGGTGCGGCTCACCACCGCTTCCGGGGTGGGCGTGTTCGAGGCGTCCGCGTGGCGCGCGGGCCTGGCCTTCGCGGGGGCCCTGGCGGCCGCGGCAGTCCTGCACGGGCGGCAGCTGGTGGTGCCGCGCAAGGATCTGGCGCTGTTCGGAGCGTATGGCCTCGTCAGCATCGCCCTGTTCTTCCTGGCGTATTTCACCGCCATCGAGCGCACCACGGTGGCCACCGCGGCAGTCCTACTGTACACCGCGCCCGCGTGGGTGGCGGCGCTCAGCAGGCTCCTGTTCGCGGAAGAGCTTTCCGGGGCGAAGCTCCTCAGCCTCCTGCTGGCGTTTGCGGGCTGCACCCTCGTGATGCGGGCCTACCAGCCCTCTGCCCTGCGGGCGGACCTGCCCGGCGTGTTGGCTGGCCTGGCCTCGGGCCTCACCTACGGCCTGTACAGCATCTTCGGGAAGGTGGCCCTCCGGCGGCACCCGCCCCTGGTGGTCCTCACCTACGCCCTGGGCTTCGGGACCGTCTTCCTGGTGCTGATCGGCCTGGCGGCGGGCGTCCCCCTGGTCCGCTTCCTGCCGTCCGCGGTGGCACACGCTGTGGGCCCGCTGCTGTACTTGGGGCTGGTAACCACCCTGGCCGCCCAGTGGCTCTACGTGGCCGGGCTGCGCACGGTGCAGGCCAGCCGCGCCAGCATCGTGGCCACCGTGGAGCCGGTCGTGGCAGGGCTGTTGGGCTACGCGGTGTTCGGGGAGACGCTGGAGCCCCCGCAGCTGGTGGGTGCCGCTTCGGTGGTGGCGGGAGCGGTGCTGGCGCAGGTCCGCCGCTAAACCGCCCCGGCCGTTGCCGTTTTCACACGCCGGCTCCTGGGCACTTCCGCTACCGCGGCACACGGGCCCGTGCCGCCGCGGCGGCGTGGGCGGCCTCCTCCGCGCGGTCGTCCAGAGACTGCAGGTGCACGTCCCCGTACCGCCGCCGAAGCGCCAGGCGGAGCAGGTAGTCTGCGAAACGGGGGTTTTTGGGGAGGACAGGACCGTGCAGGTAGGTGCCAAAAACGGTGCCGCACCAGGCGCCCTCGGTTCCGTCTTCCCCGTTGTTGCCGAAGCCCACCCGCACGGTGGCCAGGGGCCGTGCCCCAGGCCCCAGGCGCGTACGGCCCCCGTGGTTTTCGAACCCCACCAGCTCGCCCACCCCAGGCACGGTGCAGGTGGCTACCACATCGCCCACGAGCCTCCGGGTGTTGTGACCCGGGTGCTCGGTGACCACGTCCAGGAGCCCCACACCAGACAGTTCCTGCCCTTCCGCGGTGCGGTACGCATGGCCCAACAGTTGGTAGCCTCCGCACACCGCGAATACCACCGCCCCGCTTTGGGCCGCGGAGCGCAGTTGGCCTGTAGACCCGCGGAGCGCCTGCGCCACGAGCGTCTGCTGCCGGTCCTCGCCCCCTCCCACCAAAAACAGGTCCCCGTCCCGGGGAAGGGGCTCCTCCAGCCGCACCTGCCGCACCGTCACCCGGATGCCCCGCCGCCGTGCCCGCTCCCGCAGGGCGATCAGGTTGCCCCGGTCGCCGTACAGGTTCAGCAGGTCGGGGAACAGGTGGACGAGGACGAGCTCCACTCAGTCCTCCCAGAACGGCGGGGCCACGCCCCACCGGGACAGGATCTGCCGCAACTCCAGCAGGGCCGTGTACGTGGGCAGGCAGAATAGCACCCCCCCGGGCGGTGTCCGCTGCCGGGCGATCCGCAGGGCACGCGCCAGGTCCCGTTCCACGGTCAGCGCTTCCTCCGGCCAGCCCGCGTACTTCAGCCGCAGGGCCAGCTCCTCCGCCCGCAGCCCGCTGGCGGTCACGTGGGCCTCCAGGTCACACAGCCCCTCGAAGTCAACGTCCCACAGCCACGAGGGGTCCTTACCGTCTGCGGTGCGGTCGTTGATGGCCACCAGCAGCGACCGTGGGCGTTCGAGGACCACCAGCCGCAGCGCCTCGTTGAAGCCCGCAGGGTTCTTCACCAGCAGGATCTGCACCGCCACCCCGTCCCACGCCAGCCGCTCACCGCGTCCGAAGGCAGGTCGCGTGGACTCCACGGCCTCCCGCAGAGCCCGGGCCGGCAGCCCCAGGGCATGGCACGCCGCCGCAGCCGCCAGCACGTTGTACACGTTGTACAGCCCGGGCAGGCTCGTCTGCACAGTCACCGACTCTCCGTCCCACGCCAACCGGACACCGGACCCGGCAGCGCCGCGCAACTGCACCTCCTCCGCCCGCACGGACGGACGGGGACGGGCCCACCCACACACGGGGCACGCGTAGTGGCCTGCGTGCGACAGGAACGCCACCGTGTAGCGGTACGGCACCCCGCACCGGTAGCAGTAGCGGACGTCTGCGGCCTCCTCCAGGGTGTCGCGTCCCGCAGACGCGTCCTCGATCCCGAACGGCACACCCACCGGCGCCTGTTGCGCCACCTCCGCCACCTGCGGGTCGTCTGCCGGGTAACACACCGCGGCAGACGGCGGAAGCCGCTTCAGGGCGTGCCGCCAAGCCTCGGCAACACGCTCCACCTCCGCGTACCGATCCAGCTGGTCGCGGAACAGGTTCGTGAGCACCAACACCCGGGGCCGGAGGATGGGCAGGACGGAGGGCAAGGTGGCCTCGTCCACCTCGAACACGCCCGCCTGCGCCCGGGGCCGCCCGCGCAGGTCGCTGGCCACCACCAGGGAGGCTAGCAGCCCCGCGTGCAGGTTCGCTCCCGCCCGGTTGTGCACCGTGCGCAGCCCCGCTATCTCCAAGGCGCGCGCCACGAGCCGGGCAGTAGTGGTCTTCCCATTGGTGCCGCTCACCAACACCACGGGCTCCAGCGAGCTCGAGAGCACCTCCAGCGCCTGTGGGCAAAGCCAGCGGGCCACCCGGCCCGGCAGCACCGTCCCGCCCCCCACGCGCAGGAGGCGGGTGAGGGTCGCCACGGCCCTGCCCGCAGCCACCGCGCCCGAAAGCCTCCACGTCGTCACAGAACCTGCCATAGTGGCAGCAGCCCTCACAGACAGCGTACCTCGGGAAGGTCTGGGGCCGGGCTCCGGGCAGCGACCCCTCCGAAGCGGCCTGGGAGTCACGGTGCTTTGGGTGTAGACCACCCGGTCTCCATTCGCACCTTCCGTGGTTTTATAGGGGGCAGGGACAGGCCCTAGAAGTACCGCCGGGCGCCCAGGTACCGGGCCCTGTAGTAAGGCTTGTCCATGGGATCCACGCGGACGCCTCCGCCGGCGGAGGAGGCGTGGATGAACAGCCCCCCGCCCAGGTAGATCCCCGCGTGCGACGCTCCCGGGGCGTAGGTGGTGAAGAACACAACATCTCCCGGTTCGAGCTGCCCGGGGGGCACGGGCCTTCCGAACCGGAACATCTCAAAGGAGGTCCTGGGCAACGAGATCCCGATGCGGCTGAACACCGCGTACAGGAACCCCGAACAGTCAAACCCTCCCCCACCGGTGCCTCCCCAGCGGTAGGGGGTGCCCAGGAACCGCCGCGCGAGGCTGGCCAGCGCCAGCCCGCGGGAGGCCGCGCCCCCCACCCGCCGCACGGTCACGGGGGCCTCAGACCCCGGCACCCTCAGCACCTGGCCGACCCTGAGCACCCCTTCAGGGTCGATGCCGTTGGCGCGGGCCAGCTCCGCGGGGGTGGTGCCGTAGCGGCGGGCGATGCTCCACAGGGTGTCTTTGGGCTGCACCACGTACGTCCCGCCCACGACCGGCGGGGGTGGCTGCGCGTCACCGTGCAGGCGCAGCCGTTGGCCCACCCGCAGCTGGTTCGGGTCCCCAAGGCCGTTGTGCCGCGCCAGCTGGTCGGGGGTGGTCCCGAACCGCCGCGCGATGGAGTAGAGGGTGTCGCCCGGCTGGACGGTGTACTCGGGCGGCTCTGCAGAGGCCCCAAGCGCGGGCCCCAGCACGGCCGCCGCCACCGCCGCCCCCACGGCCAACACCCTGCGCCAGCGCATCCCAGGCCCCTTTTGAGACGGGCTTCCGCCTGCGGGCTGCTATATTTACCGCGCCGCAGCTCGAATCCTTCCGGCCATAGAGACCTGCGCGCGCAAACGTGTGTGCGGATCCAGGAGGGAGCCATTCTGGAGGTCCCGAAACACTTCAGCCGTGGACTTCTCAGGCCGTGTGGTCCTCGTTACCGGCGCCAGCAGCGGGATCGGCGAGGCCTGCGCCGTCGCCTTTGCCCGCCGGGGCGCGTGGGTGGGAGTGCACTACCGGGAGAACGCCTCCGGAGCTGCGGCCGTGGCCCGGCGGGTGGAACACGCCGGCGGCCGCGCGGTGACCCTCCAGGCGGATCTGCGGGAGGTGGCCGCGTGCGAGCGGCTGGTGCAGCGGGCCGTGGAGGCCTTCGGCCGCCTGGATGTGCTGGTGAACAACGCGGGGCTGGTGGACCGTACCGGGCTGTGGGAAGTGACCGAGGCCCTGTGGGAAGAGCAGATGGCCCTGCACGTGAAGGCGCCGTTCTTCCTAAGCCGGGCCGCGGCCCGCCTCATGCCCGAGGGCGGAGCCATCGTGAACGTGGGTTCCATGCGGGGCGTCCTGGCGGGCCCCGGAGCGCCCCACTACGCGGTGAGCAAGGCCGCGGTGCTCATGGTCACCCGGTGTCTGGCGCACGCTTTGGCTCCCAGGATCCGCGTCAACGCCGTGGCACCCGGTTACACCGACACCCGCGTGCACGCCTCTCGCACGCCGGAGGACCGGCGCCGCATCGAAGACGAGATCCCCGTGGGCCGCTTCGCGAGCCCGGAGGAGGTGGCGGAGGCGGTGGTGTTCCTGGCCTCCGCAGACGCGCGGTACATCACCGGCCAGATTCTGGTGGTGACCGGCGGGCTGGCCCTCTGACGCACCCAAATGTCGCCCGCGCGACCGTTGGGTACCCTGCAGGCGTTTGGCCCGCTGGCTCGGAGCCGATCTGTGAAACGCGCAAGGAGCGGAGATGACCGGGGTCCCCAAAAATCGCGCCGGCGATTTTTCTAGTGCAGCGACTTCCGGAAGTCCGCGGGCTTGACGGTTTCCAGGAAGCGACGCCACTCCTCCATCTCCTCGTCGTCCGCGCCCTTCAGGGGGATGGCGTGCGCCGCCACCTTCTCGTCCACGAAGATGGGGGCCTGCATGCGCAGGGCCAGGGCGATGGCATCGCTGGGCCGTGAGTCGATGGTGTGCTCCTGACCCTCCCGCTTCAGGTGGATCTCCGCGTAGTACGTCTGGTCCCGGACGTCGCACACCACGATGCGGGTCAGGGACACCGACATCTCCTGCAGGATGGAGCGCAGCAGGTCGTGCGTCATGGGGCGGGGCGGGGTCACCCCCTGCAGCTGCAGGGCGATGGCCTGCGCCTCCGCGGCCCCGACCCAGATGGGCAGGGCCATGCGCTCCTCCGTGTCCGTGAGCAGCACCACAGGGTTCATGTGCTGATCCATCGCCACGCCCTTCACCTTCATCCGGATCACGGCGATACCCCCTTTTGCGCTGCTCCCCACCGGCGCTGTGCGCCGCGGCCTAGGACTTCGGTCCCATTATAGCACCCGGCCTCGCCGCGGCCCCGTCAAGCCGTCGACAGTCCCCGCCGATCGTACGTGTACAGCTTGCCGTTGGCCCGCAGCCGGACGGGGTGCTTCCACAGGGCGTGCACCGCCTTCAGGTACAGGGCGATGCGCCGGGGGTCCAGCTTGCGTCCCTCCTCCACGTGCACCAGCACCAGGTCCCGGGGGTGGTCCGGGTCCTCCACCTCCACCCGCGGCTCCCCCCGGTACAGCTTCTGCTCGATGAGCATCTCCTTCACCGCGTCTACCTGGGTGTTGCGGCTGCGGTCCCGGGGGTCGTACACGAACAGGTCCAGTCGGTCCACCAGCTCCTGGGTCAGGGTCTCGTCGATGAGACGCACGTCCTCGTAGTACCGACGGGCCGCCAAGGCCCCCTCGAACCCCCGCTGCCGCCGGATGGCCCCAAACAGGGCGTAGCCCAGGGTGTAGGGGGTCGGCCGGGCGCACAGATGCACGCACACCTGCGCCCACTCCCGGGCGCTCAGCAGCTCCCGGAGCAGGGCGGTCTCCACGAAGGTGGCCCATCCCTCGTTGGTGATGTGGGTGCGCTGGATCAGGTCGAAGTACTCCGCCTCTTCCCGGACCGCCTGCAGCACCTCCCGCTCGTAGGGTTCCAGGGGAGCGTGCTCCTCCAGGAAGTACACCAAGCGCTTGCGCCGCCGGGCAGGGTCCCGCTCGAAGGCGTTCACCGTGGTGGCCACCGTCAGGCAGCTGTCCAGGAGCGAGTCCACGGTGGCGCGGCCGTAGGACGCCTCGTAGGCCCGGAAGACCCGCGCGTGGCGCTCCGCCTCGTTCAGCATGTTCTTGTTGGACTTCCGGAACCAGTGGTTGTTGGCGAAGAAGTCCGCGTGCCCGTACACGTGGGCGATCACCAGCACGTTCTGCAGGTAGGTGTTGGACCGCCGCAGGAACGCATACGCGGGCCGGGCGTTCAGGACCAGCTCCAGGATGCTGAGCAGCGACTTGTCCTGCTGCAGCCGGATCTCCTTGTAGGCGCCCCCCCAGTACCAGTGCACGAACCGGTTCGGAAGGCCCATGCTGGCCACCTCGGCGATCTCCTCTACCTCGCTCATCCGGAAGACCACCGGGTCCCAGCGCAGCCCCAGCTGCCGGGCTAGTTCCTCCACCCGCGCGATGACCGCCTCGTACTCCCGCACCGGACCTTCCCTCCACCGTCCACCCGGGCCAGCAGGTCCCGGAGGGCCTCCCGCACCGAGGCCATGTCCACCAGGTTCGCGAACGTGGCGTTGGGGCGCCGCCGCGCCACCTCCTGCACGTACTCGCTGAACCCGCCCACCCCCCGGCTCCCGGGGTTCACGTGCCCGTAACACACCAGGTCGAACCGGTCCAGGGCCTCCTCGTACTTGCGCTTGGCCAGCTCGAAGTCGCCGCTGCTGGTCTCCCCGTCCGTGAACAGGAACAGGTAGGTGTCGTACTCCGACACCCCCTGTAGCATCTCCATGGCCTTCTCGAACCCGGCGGAGATGTGGGTCCCCCCGCTGCTCTCCACGGAGAAGAACTCCTCCCGGCTTTTCTCCTCCGCCACGTCCTGGAACACCACGTACCGCCGCAGGTTGGTGGGATACCGGCGCTCCAGGGCGTACCACAGGAGGAAGATGGTCTTCCGCACCAGGGCCAGGTAGTCGCCCCGCATGGAACCAGAGATGTCCAGGACGTACACCTCCAGAGACCGGTGGTTGCGCACGGAGCTGGGATCCTCCACGAAGTACCAGCCGTCCTGCCGCACGTCCACCTCGTAGTCCAGGACGCCCCGCTCCCGCACGTTCCGCAGGAGGCTACTGAGCAACGTCTCCTCCAGGTTCAGGTCCGCGGCCAGCCCCATGCGGTCCAGGTCGTCCAGCTCCGGCAGGTCCTCCGTTTCCACTTCCCCGCCCCGGGGCATCCGTTGGAGGGCCGGCAGCTCCAGCTCCTCCAGCAGGACCTCCTGTGCCAGCCGGACGAACTCGTCGAAATCCAGCTCCACCCGCACCTCCGGCCCGTGGTGATCGCCGCCCAGCAGCCCTCCCACCGGCTGGACCCCTTCTTCCCCTGCCCCAAAGCTACGGCCGGCCCCGCCCGAGCCCTGGGCCAGGTAGGCCTCCTCGTCCCCGTACCGCAGGGTGGGCAGGTCCAGGGTGGTCAGCTGGGTCTTCACCTTCCCGTCCACCACGAGCTCCTTCTGCTGGATCAGCTCGTGGAGGTTCTGCTTCAGGTACGCGCGCAGCAGCTCGTCGTGCTTGTGCTGGGCGATCCGCCCCCGGTGGATCCGCATGGCCTCACACACTCCGGCCCAGGATGCGGAACAGGCTGCGGGCACACACGTCGCAGTACCCGTGCTCCGTGACCGCGCTGCGGTACAGGACATCCAGGAGCTGCCGGCTGGTGGGGTCCAGGTCGTCCGTCTTGTCGTACAGCCGAAGGCAGTTCTTGATCTTGTTGAACACCACCTCGTTGACCACCGGGCGCAGGTGCTCGTTTTCCGTGTACGGCATCTCCCACAACTCCTCGTAGCGTTCCGCCAGCACGTTCTGGAACGCCACCCGGCCCTGCCGGCTGATCTGCCGCTTGTGGACCAGGATCCCTTCCACCTCGTCCACCAGCTCTTTCTCCCGCTCCGCCAGGGGCTCCCCCACCACGCTGCGCCGCACCGCGTCCAGGTAATTCCGGTACAGGTTCTGCCCGTACTCGAAGAAGTGCTCGGGCACGATCCGCTCCACGATCAAGGAGACCTTCTCGTGGACGAACTCCATCTTGGTCTCCTCGAACTGCCGGAGCAGCTCCTTCAGGTTGAGGTCTTTCACCGACTGGTGCTCGAAGGTCCGCTCGATGGCCTCGCTGAGCACCTCCAGGTCCAGGCACCGGTCCGCCCGCACATAGGCGGTGGAGAAGGCGTCCTCGAAGAACCGAGGGCTGAGCCCCTTCATGCCCCCGGAGTCCGCCCGGGTCTTCAGAGCGTAGCGGGCCGCCAGCTCGTATACGTCCTGGGGCGCGTGCTTGCGCTCCCCCCGGACGCGGTTCGCCCGCTCCACCAGCTGCCGGTAGATCTCCATCTCCCCCGCCAAGTCCAGGTTGTACGGGAAGTCGATCTTGTGGATCCGGCCCCGGAGGGGCTCCATGATGTCCTCGGAGAGGAACACGTGGTACTCGGGGTAGTTGGAGTGGCCGATCACCACGCAGTCCACGTGCACCGTGGGGAAGTTGGCCAGGTCGATCCGCTTGGACTGGATCAGCTCCAGCAGCAGGGACAGCAGCTGGCGCCGGCTCTTGAACACCTCCGTCCAGTCCAGGATCCCGCGGTTGGCCCAGATGATCTTGCCCTCGAAGTCGTACGCGTCGGGGTCGTAGGTGGACCCCCGTTCCTTCAGCATGGCGAAGTTGATGTTGCCCACGAAGTTGGTGATGTCCTCACGGCGCAGGTCCGTGGGCGTGTGCTTGGCGATCCCCACCTTCTTCCGGGCGGACAGCTCGATGCGCTGCACGGGCACCCGCTCCCACCCGCCGTGGCGCTGCATGAGCCGCTCGCAGACGGGGCAGGGGACCGCCTCCTCGTGCCAGTGGAACCCCCGGGCCCGCAGAACGTCCTGCGGTACCAGGTCGAAGGGGTGCTGGTGGAACGGGCACCCCTCTACCGCGTACAGCAGGCCCGCCTCGGTGCGGGAATACTCCTCCAGGCTCCGCTTGAGCTTGTCCACGGTCATGCTCTTGCCTGACCCCTGTGGCCCCACCAGGAGGAGCAGGCGGCGCTCCATGGCCATGGAGTGGGCCCGGAAGAAGTTCACGATGTCCTCCAGCTGGCGGCGCATGCCATAGATGCCCTCGAACACCTTCTCCGGCCCGAAGTACTCCAGCATGTCGGCGATGTAGTGGTGCGTGGTCCGGGTCAGGCGGTCATCGTGCGCCGCCGCCTGCAGGTACGCCCCCACGGTGCGGATCTCCATCGCCGTCCCAACTCCCCCTCAACCGGAGCATCGGCGGGCCGCCCCTGTCCCTGAAGGGGGCCGCCGGCGCTTTGGCGCAAGTATGGGCGACGCCTGGGGGGGTGTCAAAGCGTCCCCGCACGGGCTTCCGCGCCGCCCGGGCCGCGGGAGCGTGCTACAGGCCGCGCCGAGGCGCAGATCCGCCACCACGCCCACCCGCGTGGGCCGTTGGCCGTCCAGGCGCCCGCACCGCCGCTCAAGGGGGCGGTGGTGCAACCGGGCAAGGGGGTAAGGTATCGTATTGGTGTTGCTCACCGCGCCGCGGCGAGCGAGTCCAGCAGGCAGGAGGGCTCTGGTGTCATCCATCCTGGAGATGACGGTGGAGATCGTGAAGGCGCAGGCGGCCCAACGGAAGATGGGGCCGCGGGAAATCGAGGAGGCGATCCGCCGCACCGCAGCCGCCTTGCGGGCAGTGGCGGACGCCGGCCAGGTCGCGCCGCCCGCCGCCCAGGCCCCCGCGGAGGCCGGCCCTATCGGTGCGGAGGAAGCGGCCCGACGCCTCGGAGTGACCCGCCTGACCCTTTACCGGTACATCCGGCAGGGTAAGCTGCCGGCCACGCGGCAGGGGCGGGCGTACTGGGTGCGCCCGGAGGACGTCGCCGCCCTCCGGAAGGCCCTGCGGCCCAGGCGCCGCGCGGTGAGGGCCCGCCGCAGGGCGGCCCGGCCTGCGGCAGCCCGGCGGGGCCGGCGGGTCACGCGCCGCACCCGCGCTTAGGAGCACGTAGGGACGCCTCTATGAGGCACCGGGCTTTGAAGGTGGGACGGCGGGCCGGCGTCCCCCAAACATCGCGCCAGCGGTTTTGGGGGCGGTCTACACGCCCGGCCCACACCCAGGAGGTTGCGGGATGAGCGGGCCACGGGTGCACGGCTTCCTCTTCTACCAGGTGCCGCCGGGCTACCGGACGTCCCAGGCGGCTTCCCGGGTGCTCGCGGCCGTGGACCGGTCGGGCTCGGTCCCCGGCGTGGCCGCGGTGTACACGTACGGCCTGGTTGGGCTGCGGGCCGACGTGGACCTGGGGCTGTGGGTGGCGGCCCACACCTTGGACGCCTACCAGGCGGCGGTGGAGCCCCTTCTGGCCACAGACCTGCGGTGCGTGTACGCCCTGTGGGGCTTCGTGCGGCCTTCCCAGTACACGGGCCGCAGCGGGACCAGCGTCCAGGTGCCGGGCCCGCGCAAGCGCTACCTGGTGGTGTACCCCTTCACCAAGACCCACGAGTGGTACCAACTGCCCGCGGAGGACCGCCGGCGGATGATGCTGGAACACGCCCGCGTGGGCCACGGATTCGAAGGGATCGAGCAGATCCTGCTGTACACCACGGGCTTGAGCGACTGGGAGTTCGTGGTGGGCTACGAGACGGACGATCCGGAGCACTTCCTCGAGCTGGTGACGAGCCTGCGCACCACCGCCGCGCGGCCGTACACCCTACGGGACACCCCCATCTTCACCGCGCGGTACGGGACTCCGGAGGAGGTCGTTCGCCACGTCTTCCACGTGCCCTGAGGCGGCTGCGGACGCGCGGGTCGTGGACGTCTTCCGGCAGCTGCTGGAGGAAAGCCGCGTCATGACCCTGGCCACCTGCTCGGCAAGCGGACCGTGGGCGGCTCCCGTGCTGTACGCCCTGCGGCCGGGCCCGGAGCTGGTGTTCATGTCCCGGGTCACCACCCGTCACGCGCAGGACCTGCTGGCCTGTCCCCGGGTGGCGGCGGCCATCCACCCGGACCAGACGCGGCCGCTGCGGGGCGTGCAACTGGAAGGCACCGCGCGGCCGCTGGCGGGCCTGGACGCGGTGCGGGCCCTGCGGGCGTACCTGCAGCGCTTTCCTGCGGCGCGCGGCCGGTTCCCGGTCTGGCCCGCGGTCCGGGGTACGGGCCAGGTGCGGCTTTTTGCGCTCCGGCCGCAGCGGGCGTTCGTGCTGTCCGAGCCAGACTTCGGCTGGGGCGTGAGGAGGGAAGTCCCCTTGCACAGCCCGGCTGCAGCCTCCCCATGACCGGTTACCAGGTGGCCGTGTTCCTCCATGTGTTGGCCGCCGCGGTGTGGGTGGGCGGCCACGTGCTCCTGGCGTGGGCAGCCCCCACCCTGCGCCGCCGCGGGCCGGAAGGCGCGCTGGCCTTCCGTGCGTTGGGGGTCCGCTTCCGCGGGCTCAGCTGGCTTGCGGTGTTGTTGCTGCTGGCCACGGGGGCGTTCTTTCTCCTGTCCGGCTGGCAGGTGGGGCACCCGGTGCTGCGCGACAAGCTCGGGTTGGTGGCCCTCGCGGTCGCCCTCAAGGCTGCCCACGACTTCTGGGCGGCGCCCGCGGCAGCCCGCGGTCAGCTTTCCACCCGCTGGCCGACCGCCCTGGCGAGGGCCAACCTGTTGGTCCTGCTCGCGGTGGTGTACTTCGCCACGTTGCTGCGGAGGGCGCTGTGAGGGACCGTCTCCTGCGGGCCGCCCTGGGACAGCCCGTGGACACCACGCCCGTGTGGTTCATGCGGCAGGCGGGCCGCTACCTGCCCGAGTACCGCCGGCTGCGAGAGCGCTACTCCCTGCTGGACCTGTGTCGCGACCCCGAGCTGGCCGCGGAGGTCACGTTGCAGCCCCTGCGCCGCATGGACGTGGACGCAGCCATCCTGTTCAGCGACCTGCTGATCCCCCTGTGGGGGATGGGCCTTCAGTTCCACGTGGAGGAAGGACGGGGGCCGGTCCTGCCGGCTCCCCTGTCCGCGGAGGAGGCCGCTGGTCTGCCCGAGCTGGACCTGCAGGCGGTGGAGTTCGTCCCCAAAACCGTCCAGCTGCTGCGGTCGGTCCTGGACCGGCCGCTGGTGGGCTTTGCGGGAGCTCCCTTCACCGTGGCCGCCTACCTGTTAGAGGGCCGCCCGTCGCGGGACTGGCCCAGGACCCGGGCTTTCCTGCACCGCTACCCCGATGCGTGGCACCGGCTCGCCTCCCGGCTGGCCTCCAACTTGGCCACGTACCTCAAAGCACAGGTCCAGGCAGGAGCCCAGGCGGTGCAGCTGTTCGACTCGTGGGTGGGGGTGCTGTCGGCGGGGGACTTCCGGTGGGCGGTGCGGCCTTACCTGGTCCAGGTGCTGCAGGCGGCGGAGGGCGCGGTGCGCATCTACTTCGCCACCGGCTGCGCCCACCTGCTGGGGGAGTTCCGCCACCTGCCTACGGAGGTGGTGGGGGTGGACTGGCGCGTGGACCTGCGGGAGGCGGGGCGTCTGGCGGACGGCAAGGCCGTCCAGGGGAACCTGGACCCCGCGCGGCTGCTGGGCGACCCGCAGGCGCTGCGGGCGGAGGCGTCCCGCATCGTGGAGCAGGGCCGCGCGGTGCGGGGCCACATTTTCAACCTGGGACACGGGGTGTTGCCCGACACCGACCCGGACCGGCTGGCAGAGCTGGTGGACTGGGTGCACGAGAGGGGGAGGAGGACGTGACGGTCGGCGTCCTGCTGATGGCGTACGGAACCCCGCGCCACCTGGACGAGGTGGAGGACTACTTCACGCACATCCGGCGCGGCCGAAAGCCCTCGCCGGAAGAGGTGGAGGACCTGCGGGAACGCTACCGGCGCATCGGCGGGGCTTCGCCCCTGCGGGAGATCACGGAGGCCCAGGCCCGCGGGTTGCAGGCGGTTCTGGACCGCCGGGAGCCGGGCCGGTTCCGCGTGTACCTGGCCATGAAACACAGTGCTCCCTTCATCCCGGAGGTGGCGCAGGCAGTGGTTCAGGACGGCGTACGCCACGTGGTGGCCCTGGTCCTGGCACCCCACGAGTCCCGCATGATCGTGGACGAGTACCTGGAGTACGCGGAACCGGTCTTCCGCGAGGTCCCCGGCCTGCGCCTGAGGGCGGTACGCTCCTGGCACCTCAACCCAGGCTTCCTCGCCGCGGTGGAGCGCCGGATCCGCTCCGCCCTGGCCCGGTTCCCAGACCCGCGCGCCGACGCCACCGAGGTCCTGTTCACCGCCCACAGCCTGCCCGAGCGCATCCTGGAGTGGGCCGACCCCTACCCGCGGACGCTGCAGGAGAGCGCGCAGGCGCTGGCGGACCGTGTGGGCCTTCCTCGGTGGAGGGTGTGTTACCAGAGCGCGGGGCACACGCCGTTCCGGTGGCTCGGCCCGGACATCCTGGACGTGCTGCGGGAGCTCGCCGGAATCGGCCACCGGCAGGTGCTGGCGGTACCGGTGGGGTTTGTGGCTGACCACCTGGAGGTGCTGTACGACCTGGACGTGGAGGCGGCCGAACTCGCCGCAGAGCTGGGGCTCGTGTTCCGCCGCACCGACTCCCTCAACACCGACCCGGAGTTTTTGGAAGGGCTGGGCCAGGAAGTGGTCGCCGCTGCCAGGGAACTCTAGGAAGCCTACTCCGCAGCCTCTCCCACGGGGGTCGCTGCCGCCTGTGGAGGAGGCCCCGCGGGGAACGCTTGCACGGACAGTAAGGCCAGGGCGCTCAACACCAAAGAGGCCAAAAACACCGCCTCCAGCCCGGCGGTCAGGTCGGCCCGGAGGGGATCCAGTGCTTCCGCGGGGACGCGCGCACGTTCCAGCGGGTCTAGCAGGCGCCGCAGCTCGCCGAGTTCCACCCCCGACGCGCGCAGCCGGCCTACCAGCAGCGCCCCCAACACGCTCACCCCCACCGTGGCCCCGACGCTGCGAAAGAACAGGGTCAGGGAGGTGGCGAGCCCTCGCTCCTGGTAGCCCACGGAGCTCTGCACCGCCAGCACCGTGACCAGCAGCACCAACCCCATGCCGGTGCCCAGCAACGCGACGGCCCAGGGCACCGCCCCGGAGGCCGCACCCTCCGGCACTGCCACCAACAACCCGAACCCCGCCACCAGCAGCGCCGCGCCGAAGGCGGCCACGCGGCGGAACCCGAAGCGCAGGACCGTCCGGCCGCCCAAGCTGCTGGCCACCGTCCACGCCAGCATGAGCGGCGTGAGGACGGCTCCCGCCTGCGTGGGGCTGCCACCGGCCACGCCCTGCACGAACAGCGGCACGTAGTACAGGCTGCCGAACAGGGCCGCGCCCACCAGAAACCCGCTGAGGGAAGCCGCGGTCACCAGCCGGTTCCGGAACAGCTGTAGGGGCACGATGGGCTGCGGGGTTCGAGACTCCCAAAGGAGGAAAGCCAAAGCCAACAGGACCGCCACCGTCAGCCCTGACAGGGAGGGGCCCTGCTCCACGCTCCACAGTCCCACCACCACGCACGCCACCAGCAACCCGGCGCCCCCCACGTCCACGGAGCCTGCGGCCCGCACGGGCCTCTCCCGGTACCTGCGCGCCACCACCCACAGGGTCACCGCTCCCACCGGGAGGTTCGCGTAGAAGATCCACCGCCACGACCACCGATCCACGAGAAACCCTCCCAGCAGCGGCCCCAGCACGCTGGCCACGCCCCACACCCCGCTAAAGAGCCCCTGTACCCGGGCCCGCTCCTCCAGGCTGTACAGGTCGCCCACGATCGTGATGGCCACGGGGAGCAGGGCACCTCCGCCCACACCCTGCACCGCCCGGAACGCCACCAGCTCCGGCATGGATCGCGCGGTCCCGCACAGGACGGACCCTGCCAGAAACGCCGCCACCCCGAACAGGTACACCGGACGCCTCCCATACCGGTCCGCCAGCCCGCCGAACACCGGCGTGGCCGCGGTCAGCGCCAGCGAGTAGCTGGCCACCACCCACGCGTACATCTCCAGTCCGCCCAGGACCCGCGCGATGGTCGGCAGCGCGGTGGCCACGATGGTGGTGTCCAGGGCGGCGAGGAACATTCCCAGCATCACCGCCACCGTGACCGCCCGCCGTCCTTCCACCCCACACCTCCGGCGCCTGCAGAAGCCGTACAATTGGACCGAAGCTCCTGGCCATTGTCTCAAACCGACTCCGGAGGTGGCGATGAACAACCGGTGGGAGCGCTCCATCCTGGCGGTGCCCGCCTGCGAGGCCCGGAAGGTGGCGAAGGCGGTGGCTTCGCAGGCGGACGCGGTGTTCCTGGACCTGGAGGACGCCGTGCCCCCGGACCTGAAGGAGCAGGCCCGGGCAGACGCCGTGCGCGCCCTGCGGGAGCTCGACTGGGGGGGCAAGACACGCATGGTGCGCATCAACGGCCTGGACACGCCGTGGGCGTACCGCGACCTGGTGGAGGTGTGCGAGCACGCCGGGGCGCAGCTGGACTGCGTGATCGTGCCCAAGGTGGGCCGTCCGGAGGAGTTGTGCTTCGTGGACATCCTGCTGGGGCAGATCGAAGCCCGGTTGGGTCTGGACAGGCGGATCGGGGTGCACGCCCTGGTGGAGACGGCCTCAGGCCTGGCCCGGGTGGAGCAGCTGGCCGCCGCCACCCCCCGCCTGCAGGCCCTCAGCTTCGGCCCAGGTGACTTCGCCGCCTCCGTGGGGATCCCCGCGTCCGGCATCGGGACGGAGGACGACTGGGACCGCGCTTACCCAGGGCACCGCTGGCACTACCCCATGCTGCGGGTGGTGGTGGCCGCGCGCGCTAGCGGCCTGCGCGCCTTCGACGGCCCCGCGGCGGAGTTCCGGGACCTGGACAGCTTCCGGCACCTGTGCCGGATCGCCCGCAGCCTGGGGTTCGACGGCAAGTGGTGCATCCACCCCGCGCAGATCCCCGTGGTGCACGAGGTCTTCTCGCCCACGGAAGAAGAACTCGCGTGGGCGCGCCGGGTGGTGTCCGCGTACGAGGAAGCACAGGCCGCTGGTCGGGGGGCCATCACCGTGGACGGCAAGATGGTGGACGCCGCCTCGTTACGCATGGCGCAGGCGACGCTGGCCCGCGCCCGGCCTTAGACAACCCCGGTCCCCGCCGCACGTTCCGTTTTTCTCAGACAGGCTCGGGGACCCACCCCGCAGCACGCCCCGCCTGGCCAGGCCGGGTCGGCCGCTACGCCAGCCGGGGAAGCCCCCGGCCCTGGTAGGCCAGGTCCAGTACCTGCACCGTGTGCAGCACGGGGACCGGCCGCCCCGCGGCCTGCAGGTGCGCCTTCAACTGCACCATGCAGCCCACATTGCCCGTGACCACCACCTCCGGCTCTGTGGCCAGCAGCGCCTGGACCTTGCGGCGTCCCAGCTCCGCGGCCACCTCCGGGTGCTCCAGGTTGTAGGTGCCCGCAGACCCGCAGCACAGCTCGGCGTCCTGAGGCTCCACCACCTCCAGGTTGCCCACCGCGGCCAGAAGTCGGCGCGGCGGCTCCCGAACCCCCTGGGCGTGCAGCAGGTGGCAGGCGTCGTGGTAGACGGCGCGGGTGCGTGCGGGCAGCGGGGGAGGCGCCACCACACCCAGCCCGTCCAGGAACTCCGCCACGTCCCGAACCCGCGCCGCCAGCCGGCCGGCCTGCTCCTCCTCCGGGCGTCCTGCGAACAGGAGGCGGTACTCCTTCATGGCGGACCCACACCCGGCCGCGTCCGTCACCACCGCGTCCACGTCCTCCGGAAACGCCCGCAGGTTCCGCCGAGCCAGCCGTCTCGCCCGGTCGCCCTCTCCCACGTGCATCGCCAGAGCCCCGCAGCAACCCTGGCCCGGGGGGACCACCACCTCCACGCCGTTGCGCGCCAGCACCCGCACCGTGGCTTCGTGGATCTCCGGGTAGAGTACGCTCTGGACGCAGCCGGCCAGCACCGCGGCCCTCGCGCGCCGCGGCCCCTCGGGGGCTACCCAAGGAACCACCGGGCGGGGCCGCGGCACCGCGCGCGGCACCAACTCCACCACCGGCCGAAGCCAGGCGGGCAGGTAGCGGGCCGCGGGCTGCACCCACCGTCCGAGCTGCAGCGCAACACGGAGGCGGCTGGGGTATGGCAGCGTCTCCATGAGCACCCAGCGCACCGCCCGGTCCGGCCACCACCTGCGGACGCGGGAGGCCGCGTACTCCCGGTACGGGGCCAGGAGCTCGCCGTAGGCCACGCCGGACGGGCAGGCGGAAACACAGCTCAGGCAGCCCAAGCACCGGTCCACGAAGGGTGCGGCCTCCTGAGGCTCCAGGCGGCCTTCCAGGACCTCCTTCATGAGGAAGATGCGGCCCCTGGGGGAGTCCATCTCCTCTCCCATCACCCGGTACGTGGGACACGCGGGAAGGCAGAACCCGCAGTGCACACAAGCCTCCACGGCCCGGGCCATCCACCGTCCGGCCGCTCCGTACCGGTCTACCGGAATTTCGTGTAGCACCGCTCCTCCTGGAGCTTACGCGTACGGCCCAAACCGGCCGAGAGGGTCCAGGGCCTGCTTGACGCGGCGGCCGAACCCGTCGAGTTCCGGCCTCCCCACGAAGGGGGGTCCCGGCGGGCCCAGCACTCTCAGGCCCCGCAACCCCAACCGGTCCAGGACCGCAGCTAAAGGCGAAACGTCTCCCGGCCATGCGACCCACGCCACGTTTCCGCCGGCGGAGTACCAGCGCCGGCTGTCCCCGCGGCCGAGCTCCCGCTCCAGCTCCGGCAAGCGCCGCGGCGTCACCGGCACCTTGACCAGGGTCCACCCGGAAGGCACCCACCGGAACTCCCGCGCTTCCTCCCACACCCGCGCGCCGTCGTCCTCCACCACCTGCGCGCCATGGGACAGGAAGTCCAGCAGGCGCCGGACCCGGGCGGCCAGCGACTCCGGCCGGCCCGCCACCCGCACCCACACCGTCCCCGGTGGGACCAGGTCCGCCGCCTCCGGGTCAAAGGGGCTCGTGTACAGCGCCCGCAGGACCTCCCACACGCCCTCGAAGTCCGAGCGGTCCACGCGGATGGTCCTGCGTGCCCGCGGTGCGGGGAACACCTTGAATGACAGCTCCGCCACCACGCCCAGCCGCCCGAGGCTACCCACGAGCAGCTTCGCCAGGTCGAACCCGGCGGCGTTCTTCACCACTTTGCCGCCCGCGCGCACCAGCTGGCCTTCTCCGTCCACGAACCGCACTCCCAGCACGAAGTCGCGGACGCCGCCGTACCGGTACCGGCCGGGGCCGCTGAGCCCGCTGGCCAACGTACCGCCCAGGGTCGCGCCCGCGCCGCACAGCGGCGGGTCGAAGGGCAGGTACTGCCCGTGTCGGCCCAACAGCTCCTCGACTTCCCGCACGGGGGTTCCGGCCAAGGCGGTGAACGTAAACTCCTGCGGGTCGTAGTCCACCACTCCCCGCAGCTGCGACAGGTCCAGCACCACCGCGCCCTCAGGGGGCTGCAGGGCCGTCTTGGTGCCGGCGCCCCGGGGCCAGACGGAAGGGTGCTCCCGCACCGCCTCCTGCAGGGACGCAACGTCCGCGGGCCGGAGCACGGGGTTCGCCACGCTCACGCCGTCCTGAGGGCTGCGGTCTCCTGCGCCTCGGGGAACATTTTGCCCCGGTTGGCGATCCGGCCGGGGTCCATGGCCTCGCGCAGCCTGCGCATGACCCGCAGGTCCTGCTCGGAGAACATCTCCGCGAGGTAGTGGCGCTTCTCCATCCCCACCCCATGCTCGCCCGTGATAGACCCCCCGAGCCGGATGCACAGGCGCAAAATCTCCCCCGCCAGCTCTTCCGCCCGTTCCAGCTCCCCGGGCCTGCGGCCGTCGTACAGGATCAGCGGGTGCAGGTTGCCGTCCCCCGCGTGGAACACGTTGGCCACCCGCAGCCCGTACCGGCGGCTGAGGCGCTCGATCTCCGCCAGCGCCTCCCCCAACCGCGTCCGGGGCACCACCCCGTCCTGCACCAGGTAGTCGGGGCTCAGGCGTCCTACCGCGGAGAAGGCGCTTTTGCGGCCCTTCCAGATCCGCTGCCGGTCGACCTCGTCCCTGGCCAGGCGAACCTCGTACGCTCCCGAGGCCCGCACCACCTCCAGCAGCTCCTTTAGCTCCGCCTCCACCTCCGGCTCTTCTCCCTCCAGCTCCACGATGAGCAGCGCGGCCGCATCCTGGGGGTAGCCCGCGTGGACCGCGGCCTCTGCGGCCTCGATGCTCAGCCGGTCCATGATCTCCACGGCCCCCGGCAGGATCCCGGAGGCCACCACCCGCGCCACGGCATCCCCTGCGGCCTCCAGGCTCCGGTAGGCTGCCAGCACCGTCCGGTAGGCTTCCGGTCTGGGGACCAGCCGCAGGGTCACCTCCAGGGCGATGCCGAACAGCCCTTCAGAACCCACGAACAGCCCGACCAAGTCCGGCCCGACTTCCTCCTGGCTCTCCCCTCCGAACCGCACCACCTCCCCATCCGCCAGCACTGCCTCGATGGCCAGCACGTGGTTGCTGGTCATGCCGTACTTCAGGCAGTGGGCCCCTCCGGAGTTGAAGGCCACGTTGCCGCCGATGGTGCACACGGGCTGACTGCTGGGGTCCGGAGCGTAGTACAGCCCGTACGGGGCCGCCGCCCGTGACACCTCCAGGTTCACCACACCCGGTTCCACCACCGCCAGGCGCTCCTCAGGGTCCAGGCGCAGAATGCGGTTAAGGCGGTTCAGGGCGATCACCACGCCCCCGGGCACCGGCAACGACCCACCGGACAGGCTGGTGCCGCTGCCCCGGGCCACGAAGGGCACGCGGTGCTCGTAACACCACCGAACGGTGGCGACCACTTCGTCCCGGTGCTGGGGGAGCACCACCGCCACCGGGCGGGCGCGGAAGGCGGTGAGCGCGTCCGACTCGTACGGCGCCAGCTCCGCGGGCCTCACCAGCACCCGGTCCGCCGGGTAGATGGTCCGCAGTCCCTCGATCACCCGCGCGGGGTCCACGGTCTACTCGAGCCGGTCGTACGCCACCAGGGTCAGGAAGTCCACGAACTCGTCCTGCAGCACCAGCTGGTCCAGGATCTCCGCGGCCTCCCGCAGGCGCGACCCAGGCCCCCCTCCCAGGCGCTGCAGCTCCCGGTCCCGGACCTGCCGGTACAGCTCCGCGTCCACCGGCCTGCCGTCTTCCATCTTCGCACCGTGGTGGATCCACTGCCACAGCTGGGCCCGGCAGATCTCCGCGGTGGCCGTGTCCTCCATGAGATTGTAGATGGCTGCCGCCCCCGTCCCCTGGAGCCACGAGTCCAGGTACTGCAGGGCCACGCTGACGTTGTTGACCACCCCTGCCTCCGTGATGGTCCCCCCGGGAACCCGGACGTCCAGCAGGTGGCTGGCCAAGACCTGCACGTCCTCCCGCAGCCGGTGCTTCTGGTGCGGCCGCCCCGCCAGGACCCGGGTGAAGGGTTCCAGGGCCACCGGCACCAGGTCGGGGTGCGCCACCCACGTGCCGTCGAAGCCGTCCGCGGACTCCCGCTCCTTGTCCTCGCGCACCTTGGCCAGGGCCCGCTCGTTCACCTCGGGGTCCTTCCGGCTCGGGATGAACGCCGCCATCCCCCCGATGGCGTGCGCGCCGCGCCGGTGGCAGGTCTTCACCAGCAGCTCCGTGTACGCCCGCATGAAGGGGACCGTCATGGTCACCTGCGCCCGGTCCGGCAGCACGAAGTCGGGGCGGTGCCGGAACTTCTTGATCACGCTGAAGATGTAGTCCCACCGGCCCGCGTTCAGCCCGGAGGCGTGGTCCCGCAGCTCGTACAGGATCTCGTCCATCTCGAAGGCCGCGAGGATGGTCTCGACGAGGACCGTGGCCCGGATGGTCCCGCGGGGGATGCCCAGGGCGTCCTGGGCGTACTGGAACACGTGGTTCCACAGCCGTGCCTCCAGGTGGCTTTCCAGCTTGGGCAGGTAGAAGTACGGCCCCGTGCCCCGCTCCAGCAGCTCCCGAGCGTTGTGGAAGAAGTAAAGTCCGAAGTCGAACAGGGCCCCAGAGATCGGCTGGCCGTCCACCCGCACGTGCCGCTCCACCAGGTGCCACCCGCGAGGCCGTACGAGCAGCGTGGCAGTCTGCTCGTTCAGCCGGTAGTGCTTCCCCTCCGGGCTGGTGTACTCGATGGTGCGCCGCACCGCGTCCATGAGGTTCTTCTGGCCCACCACCACGTTGCTCCACGTGGGGGACAGCGCGTCTTCGAAGTCTGCCATGAACACCTGCGCGCCGGAGTTAAGGGCGTTGATCATCATCTTGCGGTCCACGGGGCCGGTGATCTCCACCCGCCGGTCCTGCAGGTCCGCGGGCGCGGGGGCCACCTTCCACTCTGACTCCCGCACCCACCGGGTCTCGGGCAGGAAGTCCGGCATGGCACCGGCCAGGAGCTCCACCTGCCGTTGCGCCCGACGGTCGAGCAGGCTCCGCCGGGTGCTTTCGAACTCCCGGTGGAGCCCCGCCACGAACTCCAACGCCTCGGGGGTCAGCACCTCCGCCTGCACCGGACCCGCGTCGGCTAACACCTCCACGCCCCGTGCTGCAACCTCCATGGGCGACCACCTCCGAACGTGTTTGGTGGGACCACCGGACGGGAACCGTCCTCGCCGCAAACGTAGCCCCCTGTGGGGGTGGTGTCAACGTGCGAGAGGGTTTTCTACAATGTGGAAAGATGCCGCGCGGCAGAAAGGACACCGAGCATCGGGGCGGCGCCTCCGTGCGGGCCCTCCTCCGGGGCCTGGTGGTGCTGGAGGTGCTGGCCGGCAGCCCCCACCTCAACCTTTCGGAGGTGGCCCGCCGGGCGCGACTCCCTGTCAGCACCACCCACCGGCTGCTGGAGACCCTGCACCGCCGTGGCTTCGTCCAGCCCGTGGACGACGGACGCTACCGCGTGGGCGTGCGGGCCTTTGAAGTGGGCATGGCCTTCCTACGGGCACAGAACCTCACCGACCTGGCCCGGCCAGTGATGGCCAGGCTGGTCCGCGAGGTCCAGGAGACGGCCAACCTGGCCGTCCGGGACGGGGCGGAAGCGGTGTACGTCCTGCAGGTGGAAAGCGACCGCATGCTGCGCCTGTTCGCACAGCCGGGAGCCCGGCACCCGCTGTACTGCACCGGCGTCGGCAAGGTGCTCCTGGCGTGGGAGCCAGACGACGAAGTCCGCCGCATCCTCGGGCCGGGGCCTCTCCCCCGGTTCACCCCCCGCACCCTGACACACCCCGAATCGGTGGTCCGGGAGCTGCGGACGGTCCGCGCCCGGGGGTATGCGGTGGATCGCGAGGAACGGGAGTCAGGGGTCCGGTGTGTGGCTGCGCCTGTGCACGACGCTACCGGGCGGGTGGTGGCTGCCCTGTCGGTGTCCGCACCCGCGACCCGCCTGCCCCAGCGGCGCATCCTGGAAGTGGCCGCCACCGTGACCTCCGCGGCCCGGGAGATCAGCCGCCGCCTGGGTTTTCCGCTCCCCGGATAGCCCCGCCACGAGAAGGGAAGTCCGGCCGCGCCTCCGAATCATAAGAGCGCTCCGCGGGGCGCCGGAGTCTGTCGGCGGAAAGGAGGGAGGGGACAGCCAGCCGGCACCGGGCCCACCTACGACCGCGAGGGGAAAAGGGGGGTTGGTATGGCTACCCGTGCCAAGAACTCCGGAAACGGACAAAAGGCCGGCCGTGTGTCCCGCCGCACCTTCCTGAAGTCTGCGGTGGCCGCGGGGGCCGCCGCCGCCACGGCCACCCTGCCGCGGGTGAACGTGGCGCGGGCGCAGGCTCCCATCGTGTGGAAGGTCCAGTCCACCTGGCCGAGTCGGGACATCTTTCACGAGGTCGTGGTCAGCCTCGCTCAGCGCGTGAACGAGATGTCCGCGGGGCGGCTGCGCTTTGACGTCCTGCCCGCGGGCGCCGTGGTTCCCGCGTTCGAGGTCCTGGACGCGGTGAACCGCGGGGTGCTGGACGGCGGCCACGGGGTGCCCGCGTACTGGTTCGGCAAGCACGTGGCCGCCAGCCTGTTCGGCACGGGTCCCTCCTTCGGGATGGACGCCGTGGACCTGCTCGCCTGGTTCTACTACGGCGGTGGGTTCGACATGTACCAGAACCTGCTGCAGAACGAGCTGAAGATGAACGTGATCTCCTTCCTTCACGGGCCCATCCCCACGCAGCCCCTGGGGTGGTTCCGAAACCCGGTCCTCCGGCCCGAGCAGCTGCAGCGGACCAAGTACCGGACCGTGGGGCTGTCCGCGGAACTCTTCAAGGAGCTCGGCGCCAGTGTCGTCATCCTCCCCGCGGGCGAGATCGTGCCCGCCTTGGAGCGGGGGGTCATCGACGGCGCTGAGTTCAACAACCCCACCTCCGACAAGCTCCTCGGCTTTCCCGACGTCCGCAAGGTGTACATGCTGCAGAGCTACCACCAGCCCGTGGAGTGCCTGGAGATCCTCTTCAACAAGACCAAGTGGGACGCCCTGCCCGCGGACCTGAAGGCCATCGTCCGTAACGCCATCCTAGCCGAAAGTGCCGACTTCCAGTTCAAGATGACCGACCGCAACAGCCGCGACCTAGAGGAGCTGGAGACGCAGCGGAAGGTGCGCGTCTTCGTCACGCCCCGTCCTGTGCTGGAGTCTCAACTGAAGGCGTGGGACGTGCTCATCGAGCGGCACAGCAAAGCCAACCCTACCTTCGCACGCATCGTCCAGAGCCAGCGGGAATGGGCCCGGCGGGTGGTGTCCTGGAAGCTGCGCACGTACGTGGACAACCGGCCGGCATACGAGCACTGGTTCCGGAAGCGCTAGCGGGATTCCTGGTTCCCCGGCGGGCCGGAGGGCCCCCCGGCCCTTCGGCCCGCCGGAAGAGCCCACCAGAGGGGGGTTCCTTGTGGAACGATGGGCCGAACGCATCTCGGTCGTCTCCAACGTCGTGGGGAGGATCGCTGCGTGGATGATCCTGCCCCTGACCTTCGCCCTGGGCTACGAGGTGTTCGCCCGGTACTTCTTCAGCGCCCCCACCACCTGGGCCTTCGACACCACCGTCATGCTGTACGGCGCGTACTTCATGCTCGGTTCCGCCTACACCCTGGCCCGGGACGCCCACGTGCGTGGCGACGTCTTCTACCGCCGCTTCTCCCCCCGGACCCAGGCCCTCATCGACCTGGTGCTGTACCTGTTGGTGTTCTTCCCCGCCATGTACGCGCTCACGTACGCGGGGTGGTCGTACTTCTGGCAGTCTTTCCTGGTCCGTGAGACGTCTCCCTTTAGCCCCTACGGCCGCCCCATCTACCCGCTGAAGTTCGTCATCCCGCTGACCGCGGTCCTCATGGCCCTGCAGGGCGTGGCCCAGGTCCTCCGTTGCCTGGTGGCCATCCGGACGAACCGCTGGCCCGGCGAGCCTGTGGAACACGAGGTGGTCGCGTGAACCCCGAAACCCTGGGCGTCATTCAGCTTTTGGTCCTCACCCTCGCCATCTTCATCGGCTTCCCCACCGCCTTCACCTTGCTGGGACTGGGTCTCGTGTTTGGCACCCTGGGGCTCGGGTGGACTCCGGAGCTGTTCAACCTAATGGCGATCCGGACCTTCCAGGTGATGACCAACGACATCCTGATCTCCATCGTCCTGTTCGTGTTCATGGGCTACGTGCTGGAACGATCCGGGGTGATGGACCGCCTGTTCCACGCCATCCTGGTGGCGGCGGGCCCCCTCCCGGGTTCCCTGGCCCTGGCCACGGTCATCACGTGCACCATCTTCGCCATGGCCACGGGGATCATCGGGGCGTCGGTGACCATCATGGGGCTTCTGGCCCTGCCGCCCATGCTTCGCCTGCGCTACGACAAGCGCCTGGCCACGGGCTGCGTGGCCGCGGGCGGCACCCTCGGGATCCTCATCCCGCCCAGCGTCCTGCTGATCCTGTACGCGGCCAACGCGGGCATCTCCATCGTGAAGCTGTACCTGGCCGCCTTCCTGCCGGGCTTCCTCCTTGCGGGGCTGTATGTGGTCTACATCCTCGTCCGTGCGCTTCTGCGCCCGGACCTCTCCCCGCCGCTGCCCAAGGAGGAGCGACAGTACACCCTGCCACAGATCCTCGGGATGCTGGCCACAGGAGTCCTGCCCATCTCCTTGCTGATCCTGGCCGTGCTCGGCTCCATCGTGGCCGGGCTCGCGGCCCCCACAGAGGCCTCCGCCATGGGCGCCCTGGGAGCTCTTGCCCTCAGTGCCGCCTACCGGCGTCTGACCTGGCAGACCCTGCGGGAGTCCGTGTACCACTCCCTGCGCACCTCCAGCACCGTCCTGTTCCTGCTCGTAGGCAGCAACATCTTTTCCGCGGTGTTCGCCCGCCTCGGGGGATCCCGGGTCATCGAGCAGTTCATCACCGGCCTGGGCCTTAGCTCCACGCAGTTCCTGTGGCTGATGCTGGTGGTGGTGTTTCTGCTCGGCTGGCCTCTGGAGTGGACGGAGATCATCATCATCTTCATGCCGCTGTTCTGGCCCCTGGCCCAGGGCTACGGGATCGACCCCATCTGGCTTGGGGTCCTGGTGGCGCTGAACCTGCAGACCGCCTTCCTCAGCCCGCCCGTGGCCATGGCCGCCTTCTACATCAAGGGCGTAGCACCGCCCGGCGTGCTCCTGTCGGACATTTGGTGGGGCATGATGCCGTTCCTGGCCCTGCAGGTGGTGGCCCTGCTAGTGGTGTACTTCTTCCCACAGCTGGCCCTGTGGCTACCGAGTGTGGTGATCCAGTAGCCGACGGCCACGTCTGCCGGCTCCCTGGCCTGCGCAACAGGGGCTACCGGCCGCCGACCTCTCCGTGCACCTCCACCGGCTCGAGGACCGGCGGCACGGTGGGAGTTTCGGGTCGCTCCGGTGCTTCCCGCAAGAACCGGGCGGCCTGCTCCGGCGGGACCACGTTGATGTAAAACCCGGTCCCCCACTCGAACCCTGCCACCGATGTGAGCCGCGGCATGATCTCGACGTGCCAGTGGTACAGGTGCTCGGGCAGCGGGTTGTACGGCGCACTGTGCACGATGAAGTTGTAGGGCGGGTTGTCCAGGGCCGCGTGCAACTTGTGCAGGGTCGCCCGCAGGGCGTCCGCCAGCGCCACGAGTTCCTCGTCCTCCAGCTGCCCGAAGCTCGCCTGGTGGAACTTGGGGACCAGCCAGGTCTCAAACGGGAACCGGGACGCGTAGGGCTCGTAGGCCAAAAACGCGTCGTTTTCGTACACCACCCGCTCCCCGCGCTCCAGCTCCGCGGACACCACGTCGCAGTACAGGCAGCGGGCGTGGTCGGCGAAGTACCGGCGCGCCACCTCCAGCTCCTCCTCCGCTCGGCGCGGCACCACCGGCAGGGCGATGAGCTGCGAGTGTGGGTGTGACAGGCTCGCACCGGCCGTCCGGCCGTGGTTGCGGAACAGGAGGGCGTACTTGAACCGGGGATCCCGGTCCAGGTCCACGTACCGCTCGCGGTACGTGCGGAGCACCTCCGCCACGTGGTGGTCGGGCAAGAGCCCCAGGTGGGTGTCGTGCTCCGGGGTCTCCACGATGACCTCGTGCGCGCCCACGGCGTCCATGTGCTCGAACAGGGGCGCACCTTCTGCGTACAGCTCCCCCTCGATGCGCAGGGCGGGGTATTTGTTCGGCACCACTCGGACCCGCCAGCCCGGCCCGTCGCGCGGGCCTTCCGGCCGGACCGCGTAAATCTCAGGGGGCGTCTCCTGCTCCCGCCCCGGGCAGAAGGGACAGCGCTCCCGGTCCGACGCCGCCCACTCCCGGCCCCGGGCGAAGTCCATGGGCCGCGAAGCCCGCTCGGTGGCGATGATCACCCATCGTCCGGAGACCACGTCCCGCCGCAGCTCAGGCATCCAGGCCCTCCACGCCGTCTGCCCGCACGCTCACGAGGGTACCGCACCCCGCCTGCGCCTGGCCAGCCGGTACAGGTCCACGTACCGCCCCGCGGCCCGGTCCCACGAGAAGTCCGCGGACATCCCGGTCCGCACGAGCTTTTCCCAGGTAGAACGGTGCTGGTAAGCGGCCAGCGCGCGCTGCACCGCCCCCCAGAAGGCGCCCGGCGTGTACTCTTCAAACACGAACCCGTTGGCTTCTCCCCGCTCCAGCGCCTCCGGGGTGGCATCCACCACGCTGTCCGCCAACCCGCCGGTCCGCCTCACCACGGGCACGGTGCCGTACCGGAGGCTGTACAGCTGGTTGAGCCCCGAGGGCTCGTAGCGGGAGGGCATGAGAAAGGCGTCGCACCCCGCCTCGATCCAGTGCGCCAGCCGCTCGTCGAACCCGATCCGGACCGCCACCCACCCTGGGTGCCTCCGGCCGGCGTTCTGCAGCTCTGCCTCGTACCTCGGGTCGCCGGTCCCCAGCACCACCAGCTGAGCCCCGGCCGCAGGGAAGTGGTCTACGCAGGCGACCACCAAGTCAACCCCCTTTTGTTCAACCAACCGGGACACCATCCCGAACAGAGGCACGGACGGCGTGCGGTGCAGCCCGACTTCTTCCTGCAGGGCCGCTTTGCACGTCGCCTTCCCCGAAAGGTCGTCGGGGCCGTAGCGAACCGGCAGGTACGTGTCATTCCGGGGGTCCCACACGGTGTAGTCCACGCCGTTCAGGATCCCGTACAGGTCAGCCGCCCGCTCCCGGAGGACGCTCTCCAGTCCGCACCCCAGTTCGGGGGTCTGGATCTCTCGCGCGTACGTCTCGCTCACCGTACTCAGGATATCGGCGAACACGAGTCCGGCCTTGAGGAGGTTGACTCGTCCCCAGAACTCGAAGTACCGAGGGCTGTACAGGTCCTGCGGCAGTCCCAGGAGGGCGTACTTCTCCGGCGGGAACACGCCCTGGTAGGCCAGGTTGTGGACGGTCAGCAACGAGCCCACCCTGCTCCACAGGGGCTCCGCGGATGTGCGGAGGTACACGGGCAACAGGGCGGTCTGCCAGTCGTTGCAGTGGATCACCTCGGGAACCCAGTCCGCGGCCTGCACCCAGGCCAGCACCGCCCGGCAGAACAGCGCGAACCGCTCGAGGTTGTCCGGGTAGTCCTGGCCGCCCTCGCCGTACAGCCCCGGGCGGTCGAAGGAAGGCGGGTGGTCTACGAACCACACCGGCGGCCCGCCCGGCAGCGTGCCCTCCCTTATGCGGGCAGTCTGCACACTCCCCCCGGGGTCCAGCGTGACCTCCCCACATGCTGCCGACGCCCAACCTCCCTGCACCACCGCCCGGTAAAAAGGGGTCATCACCCGAACGTCCAGCCCCCTGCGCGAAAGGGCCGCCGGAAGAGCGCCGCTCACGTCGGCCAAGCCACCCGTTTTCGAGAACGGCGCCACCTCAGAGGAGACGAACAAAACCCGCATGCGCGTCCGGGACCTCCGGAGTGTAGGCTACAATTGCGCGGAAAAAACAACTTGCTTGACAGAAGCACCACTCGGTGCGAACATCGCGGACAAAGCCGCCCGTCGCGCGACGCAGCGCTCCTGTGGCTCGCCTGACGAGGCAAGCTCGTCGGCAATCCGGTTGTGTAGGTTGCACGGTCTCCCGTGCAACTAGGTTTGTGCCCGGAACTACGTTCCGGCAGACCTGTGGTCAACAGGTCCGCTCGATAATAGAGCAATGCTCGTGCCACGTCAAGCGAGGAGGCTTTCGCCGTGAACAAGTGGGGCTAACCCATGGCTATTAAGGTAATCCGAAATTCGGCGGAAGGAGGGGATCCAGGTGAACAAGTGGGGCAAGCTGGTTCTGGTGCTCTCGACTCTCGCTTCGCTACTCGTGAGCGCCGGTGCGGGTGGCAAGTGGGGGTAGTTGGGAGCCACAGTCTTCAGAAGTTGGTCGGTCACGGGTAGCTAGTTGCCCTGACCTGTAGCGCGAGCCACGGCACGCTACTTGCTCCGGCCGCCAGTGCGCCGCTCCGCAGCGGGAGGAGACGGGATGGCGTGCCGCCGGCTTTTATTTGTCAGTGCCCTCGCCTGCCTGCTTCTGGCCATCAGCGTCGGGCATGCGGCCGTCACACTGGCCCGCACCAGTGAGTTCCTCTCCCCCCTGAGGACCGCCGGGTTCATGGGAGCCACCTTCCTCGCCATTTTGGCTGAACTCAAGCCGACCCGGCTCCCTTTGGGATCGCAGGTTTTCGAGGTCACGCTCAGCTCCGCGGTGGCGCTCCCCGTGCTTCTCCTCAGTGGCTGGCCGTTCGCACTCCTTCTCATGCTCTTTGCGACTGCGACTTCTGACTTCCAGCTCGGCAAGCCGTGGTACAAGGTCCTCTACAACGTCGCAAACTACTCTTGGTCGATCTGGCTTGCTGGCAATCTGTATTCGTTCCTCCTCGGAGGCGCCACCTTCACACAGGCGTTTCCCGTCAGCCTCTCCGTGGCACTAGGCGCGGGTGTTTGCTTCGCCACCGCGAACACGCTGCTGGTTGTGTTCCCTGTGGCAACGATCCAGGGCCTGCCCTACGGTCCGGTTTTCCGTACCTACCTCCGGGCGGTCGTCCCCTTCTTCGCGGGCGTCACGTCCCTGTCCGTCGCTGTAGCCGCGTTGTGGCAGTTGCACCCGCTCGCCACGGTCTTGCTCTTCCCCGCGCTCCTCACCACCAAACTCGCCTACGACAACTACGTCCGCCTCCGCCTGGAGACGGACAACTTCCTCCACGCCCTGGCGGATGCCGTGGACCTGAGGGACCCGTACACCGCCCAGCACTCCATTCGGGTGGCGGAGCTGGCCCGGGCGCTCGGCGAACGCCTGGGCCTTCAGGGCGACACCCTGTGGGGTTTGCACGCGGTGGCCCGCGTCCACGATGTGGGCAAGGTAACCATCCCCGACGCGGTCCTCCTCAAGGCC
>JANXBY010000069.1 GCA_025060455.1 Armatimonadota bacterium | reverse complement strand
GTGTACATCCGGCGGGTGGAGCGCCGAGGCGGGATTCTGCAGAACACGGTGATTTTCACGTACGAGAAGGTGTCGCAGTTCTGGAAGTACGACCCGCAGCAGTTTCTGAGCCAGCCCGTGTACAGCCGGGACTTCCCGCCGTGCCGGTACTGCAGCCCGTGACTGGCGGGGTTCGGACGGCGATGGGCTTCTGACGCTGTGGACCCGAAGGCACCCGCAAGACCCACGGGTGCCGCTGAGAGGAGGCAGGCGGGATGACCGCTCCCGTGGATCGATCCGAAATGCTCCACGCCCTGCGGGCCCAGCTGGCGGTGGATCCGCGGCGCACGGCCGTGGTGCTGGTGGACGCCCACCGCGGGCACCTGGACATGGACGTGGCCACCATGCCCGTGGCACCGGAGGACGCCGCCCGGGTGCGGGTCGCCCTGGCAGAGCTGGCGCGCGGAGCCCGGGCTCGAGGAGTCATGGTGGTGCACGTGGTCATGACGCACCGCCGGATCCCCTACCCAGGAGCGGAGAGTATCACCAACCCCTTCTGGCGGGCGGTGGAGGCCGCCCGCCAGAGCCTCACCCCAGGGCGGCCCAGCACCATCTCAGGCCACAACCTGGAGGGTAGCCCCCAGACGGAGATCCTCCCGGAGCTGGGCCCTGAGCCCACGGACTACGTGATCCGTACCAAGAAGCGACTGTCGGCCTTCTACGGAACCGACCTGGAGTTCCTCCTGCGCACGCACGGGGTGGAGACCGTGGTCCTGGCGGGGATCAACACCAACACGTGTGTGCTGTGTACGGCCTTCGACGCGTTCAACCGAGACCTGCGGGTGATCGTGGCAGAGGACGCCGTGGCCAGCATGTACGGGGAAGACCTGCACGTGTTCGGACTGCAGAACGTGGCCCGCTGCCTGGGCTGGGTGCTGCCGGTGCGGGAGATCCTGGAGCGGCTCGGTTCCCCCGTGGCCTCGGCGCCGGGGCGATAGTCAACGTGGAGGGGCGCCCTGTGGTGTCCGACGGTTGGGCCCGAGGGCCCTTCGGGGTCGACTACGAGCAGCGGGTGGACTTTCCCGCCCTGCGCGCAGGACGGCTGGCGCGGGCGCGGCACGCCATGGCCGCGGCCGGCGTGGACGCCCTGCTGGTGTGGAAGGATGAGAACGTCCGCTACCTCACCAGCCTGCGGCCGCAGCTGATCGCGGGCAAGAGCGGGCTGCTGAACGGCGCGTTGCTCACCTCGGACGAGGTGGTGCTGTTCACCTCCGGAGGGGACACCGATCGGGCCCGGGACACCATGCCCTGGGTGGCCGAGGTGCACCCCATCCCCATCCTGGAAGAAGCGGGCCTGGTGGCTTACTTCGTGGACCGGGTGCTGCGGCCGGTGCTGGAGCGTAAGGGCCTGGTGCGCGGGCGGGTGGGCACCGACCTCGCCAGCTTCGCGCTGCACGAGGCGCTCCGGGAGCGGGTGCCGCAGGTCCGTTGGTCGGACGGGGACGCAGTGATGCAGCGGGCGCGGCGGGTCAAACTGCCGGAGGAGGTCGCGCTTCTGGAGGAGGCCACCGCGATGGCAGAGGCGGTCACCCAGGCTGCCCTGGACGCCATCCGGCCAGGCGTCCGGGAGGTAGAGGTGGCCGCGGAGGCCATGCGCGCCCTGTACCGGCTGGGCGGCGAGTACGCCCACGTAACCACGCCGTTCGTGGCGTCCGGTGAGCGCATGTC
This sequence comes from Armatimonadota bacterium, assembly GCA_025060455.1. Taxonomy (GTDB): domain Bacteria; phylum Sysuimicrobiota; class Sysuimicrobiia; order Sysuimicrobiales; family Sysuimicrobiaceae; genus Tepidifontimicrobium. The sequence continues at coordinate 6,190 of JANXBY010000069.1, read as the reverse complement.
CCCACCCACCCGGCTGAGCACCGACAAGCTGATCCGGCACGGGGACCTGGTGTTCGTGGACATCGGCTGCATGTGGAACGGATACTTCGCGGACGTGGGCAGGACAATCGTCTGCGGTGAGCCTTCTCGGGACCAACGCCGCATCTACCGGGCGGTCTACGAGGCGCACCGGGCGGGTCTGGAAGCCATGAGGCCGGGCGTCACCAATCGGGAGGTGGCGGACCGGATCCGTGCGGAGGCCCGCAGGCACGGGCTGGAGGAGCACTTCCTCACCCTGTTCATCGGCCACGGGATCGGGGTAGGCTCCAACGAGCCGCCCTACGTGGGTGAGGTGTTCCCCGACGCGGAGGAGGTGGTGCTGGAGCCAGGGATGGTGTTCGCCATGGAGCCCCTGATCTGGGTGCCGGGAGTACAGGGAGGCGGCGGAGTGCGGCTGGAGGACATGGTGCTCGTGACCGAAACCGGCCCGCGGGTGCTGTGCCGCCTGCCGTACGACGCGCGTCTGTTGGGGTGAGGGCGGTGCGAGCCCTGGTGCTCCGCGAGCACGGCTACGAGCTCTGGTGGGAGGAGGTCCCCACGCCGGTCCCTGGCCGTGGGGAGGTGCTGGTGCGGGTGGAGGCCTGCGGGGTCGGCCTCACCGTGCTCAACTACATGAGCGGAGTCAGCCGGGTGCACGCGGAGAAGCTCCCGAGGGTTCCCGGGCACGAGTTCGTGGGCACGGTGGTGGCGTGTGGGCCGGAGGTGGACGGGTCGCTGCAGGGCCAGCGGGTGATGGCCTACTTCTACCTGAGCTGCGGGAGCTGCGAGTTCTGCCGGCTGGCCCACGAGCCGCTGTGCCGGCGGCTGAGGGGGCAGGTAGGGGTCGCCAGCGACGGAGGTTTTGCCGAGTACGCCACGCTCCCCGCGTTCAACGCTCTCCCCGTGCCGGAGGGTGTGGACCCGATCGCGGCCACGGTCATCCCCGACGCCGTGAGCACCCCGTTCCACGTGTGCCGCAGGGCCGCGGTGGGCGCCCGGGATGTGGCGGTGGTGGTGGGCGCCGCGGGTGGGGTGGGGATTCACATGGTGCAGATGCTGCGAGCCTTCGGGGCGCGGGTGGTGGGGGTGGACCGGGGTGAGGGCAAGCTGCAGACCCTGCGTTCCATGGGCTTCCACGCCGTGGACGCGGGCCACGAGGGCTGGACCGAACAGGTGCGGGAAGTAGCGGGGGGCTCCGTGACGGTGGCCGTGGACCTGGTCGGCCGGCCGGAAACCCTGGAGCGGTGCGTAGACCTGCTGGGCCCCCGGGGACGTCTGGTGGTGCTCACCACCTTCCGCGATGTCAACCTGTCCCTGAGCCCCGCGCGTCTCGTGGCGGAGGAGATCCAGGTGTTGGGGTGCCGGTACGCGTCGCGTTGGGAGGTGGAGCAGGCTGCGCGGATGGTGCAGGAAGGCCGGGTACAGCCCGTGGTGTCGGAGGTACGGCCCCTGGAGCGGGCGGCGGAACTCGTGGACCGTCTGCGGCAGGGGACGCTGCTCGGACGTGGAGCCGTGGTCCCGGCGCAAAGCCACACATAGGGGGTCGGACGATGCGCAACATGGCGGTGGTGGAGTTCGGCAAGCCGCTGGCACCTGTGAGCCTGGACCGCCCGCGGCCGGGGCCAGGGGAGGTCCTCGTGCGGGTCCTGGCGTGCGGGGTGTGCCGCAGCGACCTGAAGGTGGCGGGCGGTCTCATGCCGTTTTCGGCTTCCCAACAGCTGCCGCACGTTCCGGGCCACGAGATCTCGGGCGAGGTGGCGGAGGTCGGCGCGGGGGTGAGCCTGACGCCGGGCCAGCGGGTGGTCGTCCACAACTACTGGGGCTGCGGGAGCTGTCCATACTGCGTGGAGGGCCAGGAAAACCTGTGTGACGCCCTGCGGGGCTGGGTGGGGTTCACCACACCCGGCGGGTTCGAAGAATACCTGGTGGTGCCCCAGGACCACCTGCTGCCGGTCCCGCCGCAGGTGGACCCGCTGCAGGCGGCCACCATCTCCTGCGCCCTCGGCACCGCGTACCACGCCGTGGTGTCGCGTGGTGCGGTGCGGGCGGGCGAGACGGTGGCGGTGGTGGGCACCGGCGGGGTGGGTCTGTACGCGGTCCAGGTGGCGCGGGCCGCGGGGGCGCGCGCGGTGGCGGTGGACGTGCGGGAGGAGGCGCTGCAGGCCGCGCGTCGGGTGGGCGCGGAGGCCGCGGCCATCCCGGCGGAGGCACCGTCTGCGGTAGCGGGCCTGAGCCGGGGGCGGGGAGCGGACGTGGTGGTGGACTGCGTGGGGAACCGACCCGCGTCCGAACTGGCCCTGGCGCTAGTGCGCAAGGGCGGGCGCGTCGTCCAGGTGGGCTACCTGACCGACCCGGAGCAGTACCCGGCGCTTCCCACAGACCGCGTGGTGTTGCGAGAGGTGCAGGTGGTCGGGAGCCGCTACGTGACGCGGCCCGAGCTGGCCCGGGCCGTGGACCTGGTGGCCTCGGGTGCCGTGAGGCCTGTGGTCTCCCGGGTGGTGGACCTGGGCCAGGTCAACGAGGCCCTGGAGGAGGTGCGTGCGGACCGGGTCGTGGGACGAGTAGTGGTCCGCGTGGCCCCGGAGCTGTAGGAGCGGTGGAGCTGCCACTCTCCCCGGGGCAGTGGCTGGCCGCGACGGTGGTGGTGCTCGTGGCCGCCACGGTGAAAGGCGCTGTGGGACTCGGCTTCCCGGTGATCACGGTGCCCGTGCTGTCCACCATGGCCGGGCCCCAGGCGGGCGTGGTGCTGTCAGCGCTGCCGACCTTGGCCAGTAACCTCTTCATCCTGGGTCTTGAACGGACGGCGCTGCGGGCGCGCTGGCCGGAGATGCGGTGGGTGTTGTCCGGACTGGTGGTGGGCTCCGCGGCCGGGGCGCGGCTGTTCCAGGTCCTGAGCGCGGATGCCCTGTGCGTTCTCCTGGGCCTCGTGGCGGTGGCGTACGCGCTTCCCGCTCTCCTTCGAGTGCGATGGTTGCAGTTGCGGAGCGCGTCGCCGGCCCGGGGGCTCGCCGTGGGGCTTTCCGCAGGCGTGCTGTGCGGGACCACCACCATCTTCGGGCCGGTGCTGGCAGGTTACCTGGACGCCCGCGGGATGGGCCGGGACGAGTTCGTGCCGTGGATCACCGCGGCCTTCCTGGTAGGGGTCTTGGTTCAGGTGTTGAGCTTCTTCCAGATGGGTGTGTACCGCGGTGCGGTCCTGCGCGCCGCCCTGTGGCTGTGTGTGCCGGTGTTGGCGGGCACCGCCCTGGGCGGGTGGTTGAGGCGCCGGCTCCCGGAGGGCGGATTCCGGACCGCCCTGCTGGTGGTGGTGCTGGTTTCGGGAGTGAACCTGCTGGCCCGCGGGCTGCTGTAGCCTGGCGGGCCAGTGCTACTGAGGAGGTGGGCCATGCGTCCCAAGGTGTTCGTCACGCAGCCGGTCCCGGAGGTGGCCTTGGCGCGCCTGCGGGCGGTGGCGGAGGTCCGGGTGTTCCCCGACTCCGAGACCATCCTGCCTCGCAGCCGGCTGCTGGAGGAGGTGGCGGACTGCGAGGTGCTGTACTGCCTGCTGCACGACCGGGTGGACCGGGAGGTGGTGGACGCGGGGCGCCACCTCCGCCTGATCGCGTGCTCCGCCATCAACCCCGCCAACGTGGACGTGGCCCGGGCCACGGAGCGGGGGATCCCCGTCACCGTGATCCCCAACATCGTGGCGGAGACCACCGCGGACCTGCAGTGGGCGCTTTTGCTGGCGGTGGCCCGGCGGGTGGTGGAGGCGGACCGGGCCCTGCGGGCGGGCATGTTCCCGGGGTCGCAGTCACAGCGGTTCGTGGGCGGGGAGGTACACGGGAAGACCCTGGGGACCATCGGCCTGGGTGCCATCGGCCGGGCCACGGTGTACCGCGCCCGGGGGTTCGGGATGCGGGTGGTGTACACGAAGCGGCAGCGGCTGCCCGTGGGGGAGGAGGAAGCCCTGGGAGTGCAGTACCGGACGCTTCCGGAGTTGCTCGCGGAGAGCGACTTCGTGGTGGTGAATGCCAGCTACCACCCCGGTACCCACCACCTGATCGGGGCGAAGGAGTTGAGCCTGATGAAGCCCACCGCGTACCTGATCAACACCGCCCGGGGGCCCATCGTGGACGAGGCAGCCCTGCTGGAGGTGCTGCGGGCCGGGCGGATCGCGGGGGCGGCGCTGGACGTGTACGAGCGCGAACCAGAGGTCACGCCGGGCCTGAAGGAGCTTCCGAACGTGGTGCTGACGCCCCACATCGGCAGCGCGGCGCGGGACACCCGGGAGCAGATCGCGCACATCGTGGTGGACAACATCCTGGAGTTCCTGGCCGGCCGCCGGCCGCACTACGTGGCCAACCCCGAAGTGTTTGACCGGCCGGCGTCCTAGATAAGGAGGAGGTCATGGCCACGGAAGTCACGACCCGCTACGGAGTGTTCTGGGGAGGCCGCTTCCACGAGCCGCGGTCTGGCAAGTTCTATGAGGTCCGGTACCCTGCTGACCAGCGTCTGGTGGCCGAGGTGGCGGACGCGGGCCCGGAGGACGTGGCCCACGCGGTGGCCGCGGCGGAGGAGGCGCTGCGGGGTCCGTGGGGGAAGCTCCAGCCCGATCAGCGGGGGCGGCTGCTGTACCGGCTGGCGGACCTGCTGGAGCGGGAAGCCGACCGCCTGGCGGAGCTGGAGACGCTGTGTAACGGCCGGCCCATCCGGGAGATGCGGGCCCAGCTGCGCATCATCCCCGCGTGGTACCGGTACTTCGCGGGGATGGCGGACAAGCTGGAAGGCCAGGTGGTGCCCGTGGGCGAAGGCTGGCTGAACTACGTGGTCCGGGTCCCCCTGGGCGTGGTGGCCCAGATCACGCCATGGAACCACCCGCTCCTCATCGCCACCAAGAAGATCGCGCCAGCCCTGGCGGCGGGCAACGCGGTAGTGCACAAGCCCTCCGAACTGAGCCCTCTTTCGGCCCTGGAGCTGGCGAGGCTCACGGTGGAGGCAGGGTTCCCGCCGGGGGCGTACAACGTGGTGACCGGGTTCGGCCCCACGGGCGCGGCTCTGGTGAGCGACCCGCGGGTGCGCAAGGTGGACCTGACGGGCGGCACGGAGACGGGCCGCACGGTGGCCCGGGCGGCGGCAGACCACCTGGCCCGGACCACCTTCGAGCTGGGTGGGAAGGCGCCCGTGGTGGTGTTCGAGGACGCGGACCTGCCTCAGGCGGTGGTGGGGGCGGCGTTTGCGGCCTTCGTGGGCCAGGGGCAGACGTGTATCGCCGGCGCGCGCATCCTGGTCCAGGCGTCCGTGTACGACGCGTTTCTGGAGCGCTTCCTCCAGAAGGTGGCGAGCCTGCGGATTGGCGATCCCCTGGATCCCACGACGCACCTGGGTCCGCTGGTGTCCCGCCGTCAGCTGGAGCGGGTGGCCGGCTACGTGCGTGCCGGGGTGGAGGAAGGGGCGCGTCTGGTGTACGGGGGTCAGGTGCTGCGGGAGGGGCCGTACGCCCGAGGCTTCTTCCACGAGCCCACGGTGTTCGTGGACGTGCACCCGAAGATGCGGATCGCTCAGGAGGAGATCTTCGGGCCCGTGGTGTGCGTGTTCCGGTTCTCCGACGAGGACGAGGCGGTGCGGATCGCCAACGACATCCCGTACGGGCTGGGGGCCAGCGTGTGGACCCGAGACGTGGTGCGGGCACACCGGGTGGCGGCCCGCATCGAGGCGGGGGTGGTGTGGGTGAACGACCACCACCGGATCGCGCCCGCCTCGCCCTGGGGAGGGTTCAAGCTGTCCGGGTACGGCCGCGAGAACGGGTGGGAGACCATGCGCGAGTACACGGAGACGAAGAGCGTGTGGGTCCGGCTGGACCCAACCCCCTTTGACTGGTTCTCGGACGAGCCGGCGGAGCGCCTGAACTGATGGACCTGGCGGTCCTGGGCGGTACGGTGGTGACCGCCTCCGGGCAGTTCCGGGCGCACCTATACGTGCACCAGGGACGGGTGGCGGCGGTGAGCACGGAGCGGCTCCCTGCCCGCGAGGAGGTGGACGCCTCCGGGCTGCTCGTGCTGCCGGGAGTGGTGGACGCCCACGTGCACTTCATGGACCCGGGAGATCCCGACCGAGAGGATTTCCCCACGGGCAGCGCCGCCGCCGCGGTGGGCGGGGCCACCACGGTCGTCGAGCACACCCACGCGGCGCC
>JANXBY010000078.1 GCA_025060455.1 Armatimonadota bacterium | reverse complement strand
CTTCTCGGAAATCGCGAGCCCCGCGGCGTCGTCCGCGGCCCGGTTGATCCGGAAGCCGCTGCTGAGCCTCTCCAGCGACTTGCTCAACGCGTTGTCCGTGGCCACCAGGTTCCGGTGGGCGTTGAGCGCGGCGATGTTCTGGTTGATCCTGAGTCCCATGACCTCGTTCCTCCTTGAACTTGGGTTTCCCGGGCCTCCGTGCCCGGGTCTGCAGTTGCCGGCTTTCTGGGGCGGGCCGGCGCCGCCTTCGGGGTTTCGTTGCGTGGCTTCCCGCTACGCCCCACCTGCCTTTCGTCGGGTGTTTTTCTGCTTCCGACCCGGGGTATCGGCAGGACGGCGGCTAACCTTGAGGCTTGTCCGTGGGGTTGTCGTGCAGCACGCGGCCGGTGCCGTTGCGGGAAAGGGCCCGGGCGGCGGCCGCCACATCGTCCAGCCCGGTGCCCGCGGCCTGGCGGTTCGCCTCCTGGATCTCCCGGTACACCTCCTCCCGGTGCACCGGGACCCAGCGCGGGGCGGTGATGCCCAGCCGCACCTGTCCGTCGGAGACCTCCAGCACGCGGACCTCCACGTCCGTCCCGATGCGGACCGCCTGGTTGGGCTTGCGGGTCAGCACCAGCACCGGCAGCCCCTCACTCCGTGACGAACAGAGGGTGGCGGACGGAGTACGCGGAGTCCGCCAGCACCTTCTGCCGGCCCAGCCGGCGCGCGGTGTTCACCAGGATGGGCGCCGCCAGGTTGGCGGTAGCCTCCAGGGGGTCGGACCGCACCGTCACCACCACCAGTACTGCCACCTCCTGGGGGCTTGCCACCGACAGCGCCTCCACGTCCTCCTGGTCGAGCGGCACCTCGTAGCCGCGGAACAGCGTGAAGGGGTCGGCCACCGGCAGGACCACGTCTGGCTCGTCCACCGACTGCAACCACAGGAACAGCCCTCCCGGCTCGCCCAGCAGCGCGAAGTTCCGGGAGTGCGGGAAGCCCGGAATCCCCTCCGGGAAGTGCACCACCCGGTCCTCCGCCACCTCCACCACGCCCCAGTGACGCGTCCGGACTTCCATGCTCACCTCAAGAAGTCCACCAGGGACGGCTGGATCAGCCGCGCTCCCGCGGCCAGCGCCGCCTGGTAGGCGTTCTCCTGCAGCCGCAGGTTCATCACCACCTCCGCCAGGTCCGCGTCCTCCCGCACGCTCAGCAGCTCCTTCAGCTGCACCTGGAACTCTTCCAGGCGCGCCTGGATGGTCTCCACCCGGCTGGCCCGCGCCCCCAGCTCCGCCTGGGCCGACAGCAGGTGGTCCAAAGCCGCGTCCAGGCCTGACAGGGTCGCCCGCACGGCGTCGTGGTCGCCGGCCTCGAGGGCCTCCTGGAGCGCCTGGGCGGCGCCGAAGACCTGCGGGAATACCTGGTCGCCCGGTACCGTGGCCTCCACGGGGATGCCACGGTCCACCTCGCGGCGCAGGGGAGTTTGGTTGCCCAGGTAGTTGCCCGCCCCGTTGAAGGGTGCCGTGGTGGTGAGAGTCCCCGCGAAGATGTACTTGCCGGCCACCTGCGTGTTGCCCAGGGCCACCAGCTCCCCCCGGAGGGCCTCCACCTCCCTGGCCAGGGCCTGCATGTCCGAGGGCGCCAACGTGCCGTTGGCCCCCTGGATCGCCAGCTCCCGCAGCCGCTGGATCACCTGGACCGCGTCCTGCAGGGCCCGCTGGCCCGCGTCCAGCAGCGTCTTGGTGTCCTGCAGGTTGCGGGCGTACTGGCCCGCCGCGTTCACCGCGTCCCGCATGACCAGCACCGCGGGCAGGTTCGGGGGGTCGTCGGACGGCCGCTGCACACGCTTTCCCGTGGCCAGCTGCTCCTGCAGGCGGCTCAGGCGCTCCAGCCCCGCGTTGAGGTTCCGGAGGAAGTTGAGCGTGAGGCCCTGCAGGGTGACCCGCATCATCCCACCATGTCGAGCAGGGTGCGGACCATCTCGTCCACCGTGCGGACCATCCGCGCCGCGGCGTCGTAGGCGTGCTGGAACCGGATCATGTTGGTCATCTCCTCGTCCAGGGACACGCCGCTCGCGGCCTCGCGGCGCAGCTGCACGTGGTCCCGGAGCAGGTCCTGGTAGGCCACCTGACGGCCGGCCTCCTGGGATCGCACCCCGACTTCGGCGACCAGCATGCGGTAGGCGCCGTCGACGTCCTCGCTGCCCCGGAGCTGGGCGATCCGCATGGCCACCTCGCCGTTTCCTGGCTCGCCGGCAGCCGCCGAGGCGGCCACCTTGCGGGGGTCTGCGAGGACGGCCGCGGCCACCCGGATGGTGCGCGCGTCGGCGCCGTCGAAGAAGGGCCCGCCGGCGGCCCCGTCCAGGTCGTAGCCGCCTGCGTGCAGGGTGTTCACCTGCTCGATGAGCCGTGCCGCCAAGGCGTCCAGCCGCTGCAGGACCGCGGCCACCTCCGCGTCCCTCGCCTGCAGCACCGCCGCCAGGGCGCCCCGGCGGACGAGCAGGGCCTCCCCGTCGGGCCAGGCGAACGCGCGCACGCCGCCGGCAGGCGACCCTGCCACCCCGATCTGCGTGGTCCTTCCCCCGGGCCCCACCAGCTCCCGTCCCTGCAGGAACACCAGGAGCTCCCCGGTGTCCGTCTCCGTGTAGGTCACGTCCGCTAGCTCCTCCAGCTCCGCGAGCAGCTGCTCCCGGTGGTCCCGCAGGTCTAGCGCCCGCTGGCCGGCCACCTCCAGCCGCGCGATCTGCCTGTTCAGGCTGGCGAGCTCCTGGGCGATCTGGTTGATCCGCTCCACCCGTCCGGTGGCCACCGCGTCCAGGTGATGCCGGACTTGCTCCAGCCGCTGGGCCGCCTGGCGGACGGCGTCGGCCAGCACCTGCGCCTGCTGGACCAGCGATGCCCGGGCCGCCGCCGACTCGGGGTTGAGGCTCAGCTCCTGCCACGCGTTCCAGAACCGCGCCAGCAGCTCGCCCAACCCGGTGTCCGAAGGTTCTGGGAAGACCGCCTCCACCAGGGACCAGAAGTCCGCCCGCGCCCTCCACTCCGCGGAGCCCTGCCGGCTCTCCCGCACCTGCCGGTCCAAGAACGCGTCCCGGGCCTGGCGCAGGCTCGCCACCCGCACCCCGCCGCCGGCCAGCAGAGGCGCTGCGAACCGGGACAGGCTGCCAGGCGGCGGGAGGGACGCGAGGATAGCTTCCTGCCGCGTGTAGCCCGGGGTGTTCACGTTGGCGACGTTGTGGCCGGTGACGTCCAGGGCCCGCTGGTGGCTGGCCAGCGCGCGGCGGAGCAGCTCGAGGGCGGCGAAGGTGGACATGGCCCTACGTCCACCGGTCCACCATCAGGCTCGCGGGCCCGTCCGCGGCGCGGGTCACCATGGCCACGAGGTCGTGGACGTACTGAAGGTGGGCGCGGACCAGCAGGGCGTTGGCCTTGTTCACGTCCGCGAGCTCCGTCAGCACGCTCACGAGCTCGCGCCGCTGCTCCTCCAGCCTCCGGCCCACGTCCGGCGGGCTAGAGTTCACGAGCTCCCGGAGGCTCAGGCCCTCCACCGGCCGGCCCACCCGCTCGGCCACCAGCTCCAGCAGTCGCATGCGGGCCCGCTCCAGCTCACGTACCTGCCCCACTACCTGCTCCTGCTCCGCCACGACCCTCTGGAGGAGCTGGACGTCGCCCCGCACGAGCGCCCGCTGCTCCTCCCGAGCCAGGTCCAGCAGCCGGTGGTGGGCCTGCGTCACCTCCTGCAACAGCCCCACCACGCTCTCAAACGGATCGGTCATGGTGTGCCCTCGCCGCCCGCAGGATGGCCCGTGCGACGGCGTCCTCCGTCAGGTGGTACCGCCCCTGCAGGATCGCTTCCCGCAGGGCCTCCAGCCGCAGCTTCCGCTCGTCCACGCCCTTCCGGGACTCCGGGTCGGAAAGCTCCACGCGGTCCCCTGACCGGGGCGCCGGAGCGCCTTTGGGACCGGACGGACCCGCTGGCCGGTCCGGCGGCACACCAGGAGGCCCAAGGGGGTCGATCCTCACAGCGCCCTCCTGCTGGGTCCTTTCTTGCCCACGTTATCGGCCCGGCTTCCTGCCACTTGAGCCCCCTCACCACAGGTCGAACCGGTTCGGAAACGGCTCGCGCCGCACGCGCCGGCGCTTCGGCCTGGGCAGAGGCGGCGGTTCGGAGCGCAGGGCGTCTTCCAGTTGGCGGATGGCCGCCGCCAGCTCCACCCGGCACACCGCGCACAGCACGCCCATCCGCACAGGCCGCCCGCACCGCCGGCACCGCATGGGCTCCGCCGTGGCCACCAGCCGGCCCTCCCGCATCCACCGGAGCACCCGTTCCACGGGCACACCCACCTGCGCGGCGATCTCCTCCGCGGTGGCCGGTCCGTGCTCCACCAAAAAGGCCTGCACCCGGCGCAGCTGGTCGTGCTCCTCCCGCAGGCACTGCGGGCACTGGCCCCGGACCAGCGTCGGCGCCAGCCGGCCGCACCGCGGGCAGTTGACCGGAGCGCCCCGGGTGCTCCCTGCCGTGGGTTCCCGCCCCGTCACCGGCCGTCCTCCGGCCCCGGGCGGCGACGCCCGCCCAGCGCCTCTTCCAGGTACCGCGCGAGCCCCAGGCCGCCCCCGCGGGCCACCGCCAGGGCCAGCTGCTCGTCCAGCAGCTCCCTCCACACGGACCGGCCGGCGAACGGCTCCTTCCTGCTCGGGATCTCCGTGGCCCGGCGGACGGACTTCAGCACCTGCGCCAGCAGCAGCGACTCGAATTCCTGCGCCGCCCGCCGCAGCCGCGCAGCTCCCCTCGGGTCGGGCTGGCCGACACCCTGCGCCGCGGCCGGCAACCGCTCCACCCTCACTGCACCACCAGCTCCCCCTGCAGCGCTCCGGCCGCCTTCAGGGCCTGCAGGATGGCCACGAGGTCCCGCGGGCTCACGCCCAGGGCGTTCAGGGCCCGCGCCAGGTCCTGCACGGAGTTGGTGCCCGGCACCGGCACCAACGCTCCGGGCTCGGGCGTCACCGTCACCTGGGTGCGGGGCACCACCTGGGTCTGGCCCGGTGACAACGGCGGTGGTTGGGAGACCTGCGGCTCGCTGCGGACCTCGATGCGCAGGTTGCCGTGGGCGATCACCACCGGCAGGATGCGCACCGCGCCCCCGATCACCACCGTGCCCGTGCGCTCGTTCACCACCACCCGGGCGGGCGCGTCCGGCTGAACCGCCACCGACTCCACCCGGGCCACGAAGGCCGCAAGCCCGCCCGGGTAGTCGGGCGGGACGGCCACGTCCACCCGGGCGGCGTCCACCGCGGTGGCGGGAGAGCCGCCCAAAGCCCGGTTCACCGCCTCCGCCACGCGGGTGGCGGTGGAGTAGTCCGGCTGCAGCAGCACCAGGCTCACCACGGACGCCTCGCCGGCGCCGGATGGGACCGCGCGCTCCACGATGGCCCCGCCCGGGACCCGCCCCACGGTGAGGTGGTTGATCTGCGCCTTGCTGCCCCCGGCCTGCTCACCGGCCCCGCCGACCACCACCGGCCCCTGCGCCACCGCGTACACCTTGCCGTCCGCGCCCTGCAGCGGCGTCTGCAGCAGCACCCCGCCGACCAGGCTGCGGGCGTCGCCGAGGGAAGACAGGGTGACGTCCAGCCGGTCGCCCTCCCGGGCGAACGGACCCAGCTCCGCGGTGGCCATGACCGCGGCCACGTTGCGCACCCGCAGCCGGGCGGCCGGCACCGTCACCCCCAGCCGCGCCAGCATGTTGGCCACCGACTGCACGGTGAAGAACGCGCCGGAGCTGTCCCCCGTGCCTGCCAGCCCCACCACCAGCCCGTAGCCGAACAGCTGGTTCGCGCGCACCCCCGATATGCGGGCGATGTCCTTGATCCGCACCTGCGGGGCCTGTGCGGCGCCGGGAATGGCCAGAAGCCCCAGCGCCGCCACGGCCACAAGCCACCGTCCGGAACGCCTCACCGCACACCTCCTACTCCAGCCAGGAGAACAGGAACCGCAGGAGAGCACCGAACCCGTCCAGCACCCACTGCAGTGGGTTGTTGCCGGTAAACGGCCGGCGAGGTCCTTCCAGCACGATGCGCACGTCCGCGAGCCGGTCGGAAGGGACGGTGTTGTCCGCCTGGATGTCCAGCTGGCGCACCAGCCCGCTGACGCGCAGGCGGTACGGCTCGTCCCGCAGCAAGAGGTCCCGCTGCCCCTCCAGCCTTAGGACGCCGTTGGGCAACACCTGCGCGACCCGAAGGGTCACGCGGGCCTGCACCGTCACCGTGCTGCCCACCGCACGGCTGGAGCTGGCGTCCTGCCCCGACTCGAACCCGCCTCCCGGCAAAAGGCTCAGAAAGCCGCTGCCTCCCGCCAGGTCCATCTGCAGCGACCGGGCCTGGCTGGTGCGGCTCTGGGTCTGCGCGGAGATGACCTCCTGGATCACCACGGTGACCAGGTCGCCGGGCGCGGAGGCCTTGTGGTCGGTGAACATGGACCGGCCGTCCGAGGGCCACAGGGACTGGGCCTGCACAGGCCCGCACGCCAGGGCCGCCGCCACAATGGCCACGATCCACCTGCGCACCGCCGCACCTCCGCCCGTCAGAACACCACCGCCACCAGGCCCGGCTGCACCACCCGGGCCACCACCTCCCTGCGGGTGGCCAGCACCCGGACCCGCACCACGTCCCCCTCGTCTCCCGGCTCCAGGGCCACGCCGCTCGTGCTCACCCGCACGGCGCCGACGGCGGCCACTACCCGCACCGACGCCCCTTTCCGCACCGCCGCGGTGGCGTCGCGCCGGCGCACCACCGCCTCCCGCGCGCCGGTGACCGACACCCAGTTCAGGTCGAAGCCCGCTTCCCGCAGGGCCGCCCGCACCTGCTCGACGGTGACCCGCACCGTGCCGCCCGGCTTCAACCCCTCGGCCACCACCAAGGCCCGCAACACCCGCACCGCGCGCTCGGGGCCGGACAGCTGCGCCACGTCCCCCAGGGTGACGTCCGGGGTGTCCACCTGGGCTGCGGACCGAAGCCGTACCACCGCCGCCTCTGCCGCGACCCCCGAGGCCGCGAGGGCCACCACCGTCACCAGCACCAGCACGCCCCGCACGGCTACCTCCGCATGTTGTTGGCCTGCGCCATCATCTCGTCCGCGGTGCTCACCACCTTGCTGACCGCCTCGTACGCCCGCTGGGCGGCGATCATGCGGACCATCTCCTCCACCACCTGCACGTTGCTGGACTCCAGGAAGCCCTGCGCCAGGGTACCCATGCCCTCCGCACCCGGCTGGCCCGTGACCGGCTCGCCGGAGGCGGGGGTGGGCACGAACAGGTTGCGGCCGATGGCCTCCAGGCCCGCGGGGTTCGCGAAGCGCGCCAGCTCGATGCGGCCCAGCTCCGTGGGCGCGGACTCCCCCGGCAGCACCGCGGACACGATGCCGTTGGCGCTGATGGTGATCTTCGACGCGCCGGGAGGGATGGTTACGTTGGGCTCCAGCAGCAGCCCGTCGCTGGTCACCAGGCGGCCCTCCGCGTCCAGCTTGAAGGTCCCATCGCGGGTGTAGGCGGTCGTGCCGTCCGGCAGGCGCACCTGGAAGAAGCCGTCGCCCTCGATGGCCAGGTCCAGGGGGTTGCCGGTGTACTGGAAGTCTCCCTGGCTGAACAGCCGCTGTATTGCGGCCACCCGGGTGCCCAGCCCCACCTGCCCGGAGGTGGGAACGACCCCGGTGTTGTCTGCGGGAGCCCCCGCTGCCCGGAAGCCCAGAGACATCAGGTCCTGGAACTCCGCCCGCGCCTTTTTGAACCCCGTGGTGTTCACGTTGGCCAGGTTGTGGGCCACCACGTCGATCTCCGTCTGCTTGGCCACCATGCCGGTGGCCGCGGTCCACAGCGCCCGGATCACCTCACCACCTCCTCTACAGCCGCGCCACGTCCGCCAGTCGTGACGCAGTCTCGTCCGCCACCTGCACGCACTTCGCCGCGGCCTCGTATGCGCGTAGCCCCGCGATCAGCTGCACCAGCTCCTCCACCGCGTTCACCGTGCCCCGCTGCTGGAAGCCCTCCCGGACCGGCGCCCGTACCTCCCGCAGCGCCTGGGGGGGCGCCGCGTACAGCCCGGGCCCTACCAGAGAGAGCCCCACCGGAGCCGCGTCCACTACCCGCAGCCGTCCGACCACCCGTCCTGCGACTTCCACAGCGCCGTCCGGACGGACCCGGAACGCCTCGCCGCCCACGCGCACGGGGCCGTCTGCACCCTGTACCCTGACCCCGCGCAGGGTGAGGAACCCCTCTCCGTCCACCCCCAGCCGGCCAGAGCTTGCCAACCGGTTGCCCTCAAGCAGGACGAAGCCCCGACCCTCCACCGCCAGGTCCCGCCGGTCTTCGGTCGGGACCAGGGCCCCGGGCCTGGGATCCACCGCCGCCTGCGGCGCGCTTGGCCCGGAAGCCACGGACCCCACCTCCGCCGCGGCGTCCCGCCGGTACAGGGGCTGGTCCTCGCCAGGCCGGACGGTCACCAGCAGCCGGTGGAACCCGTCCGTCTCCGAGTTCGCCAGGTTGTGGGCCACCAGGTCTGCCCGCACCTGTTCCGCGGACATGGCGGCGGCCGCGGCCCGAAGTACGCTGAGCATCCCGACCTCCCAGACTCCGACTTCCGGCTTTCGGGACATGCACAGACCGTACCGCAGCGCCGGCCCCCTGGGGCGCCGGCAGACCCCCAAGATCGGGTGTCCGCCCGATGGCGGACCTTCAACGCCGCGTTACGATACGAGCGGACCCGTCGGGTCCGAAAAGCCCGGCGCTCACGACGGGGTGGGCGGCCGGGCATTTTTCATCCTTTTCAGAAAAGACGGGCAGGCACGAAAGCAGCAGGAGGTGATGGACGTGAGGAAGTGGTCGGTACTAGGAGCGGCCTTGGTGGTCGCCGGCACTGTGGCGGTGGCGCTGGCGGGGACGGCGCCGGCGGTGGTCAAGGTCACCGCCAAGGAGTTCGCCTTTGAGCCCAGGGAACTCAAGGTCAAGGCCGGGCAGCCGGTGAAGCTGGTGCTGGAGAACAAGGGGGTCATCGAGCACGACATCGTCCTCGAAAAGCTGGGCGTGAAGACGGCCGTGATCCCGCCCGGCAAGAGCGTGGAGGTCACTTTCACGCCCAAGGCCAAGGGGCGCTACCCCGTCGTGTGCAGCGTGCCCGGTCACAAAGAGGCCGGGATGACTGGCACCCTCGTGGTGGAGTGAGGAGGTGAACCAGATGCGGCGGCTTCTGTTGCTGGGCCTTACGGGGGTCTTGGCGGTCGGGGTGCTGCTGTCGGGCCCGCCGGCCGCCGCCCAGACGAAGAAGTTCGAGCTGGTGGCCACCCGGAAAAGCCTCGTGGTGGACGACGGCGTGGTGTGGCGGGCGTTCACGTGGAACGGCCGCGTGCCGGGACCCCTCCTGGTGGTGGAGGAGGGAGACACCGTCGAGCTCACGGTGCGCAACCCAGACACCATCACCCACGGGCTGTCAATCCACGCGGCCAACACCCAG
>JANXBY010000064.1 GCA_025060455.1 Armatimonadota bacterium | reverse complement strand
CCCACAAACTCCCCGGCCAGCAGGGCCGCCACCAGGCTTCCGGTGACGAGACCCACGTCCAGGTGGAACCCGGGGTCCAGGGCAGGCAGCCGATCACCCCAGAACCGGATCCACGCCAGACCTCCGGTGTCCGCTCCAGCGGCATGCGTCGCCCACAGGCTGAACCGTGCCAGCGGCAGCTGGACGCCCAGGGCAGAGTGGTAGGCGAACTGCGCGGTGAACAGCACTGCCACCACCAGGCCTCCCAGCCACGCGGGCCAGGGAGCCAGCAGGGACAGGCGGGTGGCGGGTTCGGGGTGTGCGGGCCTCAACCGCGTGTACAGGACGCCCAGGACGGCCAAATTCAGCAGGGTGGCAGGCCACAGCCCCACCACCTCCGCAAGGGAAAACGAGCTGGCCCAGCTCATCAGGCGCTCGGTGACTGGCCACGCGTACGCCGCACCCAGCCCGTTGCCGACCAGGATTCCCAGGAAGGCGGCCAGAGACTTGGGCTGCCCGGAGCCCACGCGGTACAGGGTGCCCGTCATGCACCCTCCCGCAAACGGCATGGCAAACCCGAACAAAAACGACCCCAGTAAGGTGTGCAGCCCGAAGGGCAGCCGGGGAGGCCGGTTCCACCCGAGGTGGACGACCAGCGCAGAGCCCACCGAGGCCACCGCAAGCCCCAGGAGGATGCCCCTCAGCAGCGCCCGGTTGCCGTAGAAGGCCGAGGCAAAGCAAAGTCGGCTGCGCTGGAAGGCAAACCCGTAGCCCAAGCCCAGGAGGAGCAGCACCGCGGCAGACCGCAGCTCCAGCTGCCACGCCACCGCGGCGGTGGCCAGGGAGGTGGCCAGCACCAGCAGTGCCAGGGCGGGCTGGCTCACTCCACCACGAACTCCCCGAACATAGCCCCGTCGTGGCCGGGTACGGTGCACACGTACCGGTACCGGCCCGGCCGGGTGGGGGTGAACTGGATCTCCTCCCGCTCCCCAGGTCCCAGCAGCCGGGTGCGGGCTCCTGGAAACGCAGGCTCAAGGTAGGGGGCACGCTCGTCTGCGGCCACCACCCACAGATCATGCGCCACGGTATCCCGGTTTTCCAACACCACCTCGACCGGCTGGCCAACCCGGGCCCGTAGGGGCGGTCCCGGCACCCGACCCCCGAACCGCATGCCGGGGTCCGCGGTGACGTAGAAGGCACCGTGGGCCTCCCGGGGAGACGGGGGAGCGCGCCTCCAGGACAGGGCCGCGACGGCCGAGGCCGCGACGACGACCACCGCCACGGCAATGGGGAGCGCGGAACTTGGTCTCATCCGTACACTGCGCGCAACAGCCCGTACTCCCACTGCTTGCGGTCCTTCACGTGCTGGGCGCTGGGTGCGCCGGTCCGATTGCGGGCCGGGATCGGCCGGCCTTCCTTGTCCCAAGCCACCTCCACGAACAGTGCCTCCTTACTGGAGACGAACGGCCAGCACTGGTTGAACACCGGGTCGGGCTCGCCACGGTCCCGACCCAAGGCGCGGGCGATGAAGTAGGCGGCGTTGCGTCCCTGCAGGAAAGCGGTGAAGGCGCTCTTGGTGTACGGAGAGGCGGCTACGTCGCCCAAGGCGTACAGGTTCTCTTGGGCCCGGCTCCGCCACGTGGCAGGGTCGATGGGCACGAAGGGACCGCCCAATCCTGCTTCCTCGATGAACAGGGGCGCCCGCTGGGGCGGGATCACGCTGGCCAGGTCAAACCGCTGCCGCTCGCCCCGGTCGGAGATCAGCACGCGGCTTGTGGGGTCCAGCTCCACCACCTTGAAGCTGGGCTTGTAGGTGATGCCGCGCTCCTGCAGGACCCGCCGCCACAGGTCCGCCAACAGAGGCGGCTGCGGTCGGTCGTTGCTGTCCAGCACCACCACCTCCGCCCGAACCCCTTTGGCCCGCCAGTACTCCTGGACCAGGCACGCCACCTCGTAGGGACCGGGAGGGCACTTGTACGGGGGCGGGGGCACGGTAAGGACGAAAGTGCCCCCCGAAAACGCCTCCACCGCCCGCCGCAGCTCCACCGTCCCCGCCCACGTCCACGCGTGCGGGCTGAGCCGGCGGTTCTCCAGCAGGTTGCGCACCTCGTGCTCCGCCGGCACCAACCCCGTGGCCAGCACCAGCACACTGTACTCCACAAACCCCTGCGGGGTCAGCACCCGGTTATCCTGCAGCCGCAGGCCGGTGGCCGGAGACCGGATCACCCTCACCCCGTCCCGCACTAGGGCGTCGAAGGTCACCGTCACCTTCCTGGCATCCTCCAGGCCCACCACGTAGTCCACGTGGGACGGCCCCGACACGTAGGTGGGGTTGCGCTCCAGCACCACCACCTCCACGTCCGGGGCCAGCTTGCGCAGGGTGCGGGCGCACATGGCCCCGCTGATTCCCGCCCCCACGATCACCACCCGCCGGCCCGGACGGGGAAGCAGCGGCCGGCTGGGCTCCTGCGCGGTGGCCCAGCCCAACAGCTGACCTGTGAACCCTCCCGTGGCGGCGGCCACTGTGGCCCCGCCCAGCACCTTCAGCACCTGCCGCCGGGTCAACCGGTCCATGCAAACCCTCCTTTCACGTGCAGCTGGAGATGTGGTTCAGCACCTCTGGGGTGGCCACCACCCGGTAGGTGAACACCAACCCTTGCCCTTCTGCCACCAGGTAGCGGTCGTCGTAGTCCCCCACCGCCACCTCCAGCACCGCCCGGCCGGAGGAGGCCTCCACACACGCCTGCGGCGTGCAGCGGCCTGCCACCGTCGCCCGGCCGTCCCGCACGTCCAGGTAGTCCCGCGTCTTCAACAGCCCTACCACGCCTCTGCCGGACTGCACCTCCACCCGCACCACCGTCCCCGGCACCAGCTGGTAGACCGGCATGGTCAGCCGCCCGCCCTCGACCACCACCACACCGCGGTTGCGCACCAGGTTCTCCCCCTTGCGCAGGCGGGCCATCGCCTCGTCCACCAGCCCCGGCACGTACCGGAGGCGGGTCTCGCCCGGCCGCAGGTGCCGCACCCGCACGTAGAACTCGGTGTCAGTCACGCTGGAAAGCGGGTAGCTCAGCTCCCGGACCTGCGAGAAGACCTTCGCGGTCCGCGGCACCCTCCCAGCCCGGAACTCTTCGAGCTCCCGAGCGTCGCCTGTGCGCTCGTACACCACCACCTCCAGCAACCCTGTGGTCGACACCTCCAGCACCGTCCGCTCACCGGCCTTCACCGGCCGCCGGTGGACCTCGTCCTCTCGCACCACCACCGCCTCTGCGGGCCCGGGGGACAGGGCGGCGCCCCGCACCACCCACATCTGGCCCACCAGGAAGCCGTTCATCAGAAGGGCCAGCAACACGCCCGCCCACCGGTGCACGGCGCGTCACCTCCCCGAAGGTCCTTTGCGCAGGTGGAACCGGTACACGCCGTCCTGGGGCGGCAGGGGCGTCACCTGGTGGCCGGCTGCCTGCGCCCACGCGCGCAGATCCCCCTCAGACTGGGGGTCGGTGGTCCACACCTCGAGGACCTGCCCGTCCTGCAGGTCGGCCACCGCCTGCTGGGTCTTCAGCAGGGGTAGGGGGCACAGCAGGCCGCGGCAGTCCAACACCGCCACCTGGGTTGGCCGTTCGTCTTCCACCTGTACAGCTGTCGTGTGCGCGACGGCACGCGCATCCATGGCACACCTCGAAACGGTGTCAGTTTTGGTTGTCTGTGAGGCTAAAACGCCAGGAGCTGCGGAGGTCAGGCGGCCGATCTACCGCCTGTGCCCCCGCCGGGGACAGATGCACTGCCGCGGGGCGAAGAACGCTGCAGTCTGCCGACGGTTCACGTGCCTTAGTCTAGCCGGGGACGGCCGGACACGCAAGTGGTGGTGCTGGTGGAGGCTCGGTGGGCGGCCCAGGGATCAGGCGCGTCAACTGCCTGCCTCCGGCGGGCGTTACGGAGGGCGGGGCGTGTTGCCAGCAGCCGGCCGGGGCCGCTGGCGGGCTCCGTCTGAGCTGCTGGGGCCGGGCGGGCGCGGCGAACCGGGTAGGAGCCCGCGACCCGCAGCGGCCGCCAAATGCCCAGGAGAAACCAGGCACCGCCCACGCTGGCGAGCAAGGCTGCCCCGCCCAGAAGTAGCACCGGCACGGGCCACAGGTGCGCGCCGGAGAGGTACGCTTTGCGCGGCAACCCGTGGCCGGCGGCCACCAGCAGGGCCGCCACCGTCAACACGACCCCGGCTCCGAACAGGTGCAGCTGCAGCCGGCCGGAGGGTTCGTCCACCGGTCGGCCGAAACTGCGGAGCATCCGGTGGGCGGCGCCCATGAAAGCCATGGTCACCCCTCCCACCAGCATGGCGTGGTAGTGGGCTGTGACCTGTAGCGTGTTGGGAGCTTCCACGGGGGCCAGCACGCCACCGAGGGCATACGAGGCCACCGACCACCGGAGTGCAACGCCCTCCACGCCCGACACGTGGGTGAGCCGGGGCGCCAGCAGCACCAGGTGGATGGCGGTGGGGATGCTCAGGGCGAATCCCATGGCCGCGTTGGCGGCCGCCCAACGGGGCAGCTGTGCGGCGTCGGGAAGGAAGTATAGGAGGGCAGGGATCCACGCCAGCGCGGCACCGAGTCGGAACGCTAGGCACGACAGAGGGGGTTCTGGCTGCGTGACGGCCGAAGAAGGCCACGCCAGCTCATACCACGCGAGGGCGAGGGCGGTCACGTACACAAACTGGAGGGCGTGACCGGCTCCCCACACCGCCGCGGCGGGAGAGGTGCCGCCTACACGGAGGAGCCCGCAGGCGACCGCGACCAGGGTCGCCAGGTAGGCGACAGCAAGGCACCGAGGCCCTATGGGATGACCTGACCCCTTCCAGGCCGCCCATCCCAGGGCGAAGGCCGCCCCGGCGGCGAACAGGCCGTAGCCGGCCAGGTAGCTGGGGGAGTCCACGTACGGCAGGTAGTCCACCACCACCGGCCGGCCGGGCAGGAGGGCGCCTGTGAAGATGAGGGCGGCTCCGACGTAGGCCGCCCCAAGGGCCTGCGGCGGCGCCTGGCAGTGGCCGCGGTGCAGGGCCAGCGCCACGCTGCCGCTGAGGAGCCACACCACAAGGGAAAAGGTGACGTGTGCCACCAGGGCTCTGTAGAAGGCGGTGGTAGAGACCAGCCCGCCGGGGAGGGGCAACCGCGCCGCGGTGACCAGCAGCGCCAGCGCCCCCGCGACGGCTGCAGCGGCCGCAGCGAGGGCTAGCCATTCTTCCGAAGCCGCGCGCGCCCCTGACCTCGCGAACAACTGCTTAGCCCCCGATGGGCCAAGAGCGGGAGAGGTTCCAGTAGTTGCCTAGATACGTGAGGACGAAGAAAGCCGCGAACAGCAGACACAGGGCGAAGGTACCGGGGACCGCGGGAGTTTCCGTCACCCCGTGCCCCGGGTTGCCGCCGAAAGACGGCAGCGCGTACTGCCGGCGCAATTCTTCGTCCGTGAGCCGCTTTCCGAACAGGATCGTGGCCACCACGAGGACCACGAACACCGCGCCGCCCAGCAGGGCCAACAGCCCGCCGACCCCGGCCACCGCCAGGAGTCGGTAGACTTCGTCGGGCCACGGGAAGGCCAGGGGCAACCCCCGGAACCGGAAGACGTCCGGCTGCTTCCGTGGAAGCCCGTACCGCACGCCCAGCTGCGTGTAGGCTAGAACCAGAAGGCCGACGCCGACCCCGAATAGCCACGGCTGCCACCGGGCCCAACGCTCGCCCACCACCCGCCGACGAAAGATGAGGGGCAGCACGTACCACGTGATCCCCATGAACGCCAGGGTGGTACCCGCCACCACCGTTCCGTGGAAGTGACCCATGATACCGGTGGTGTTGTGCCACTTCAGGTTGAGCTGCTCGGTGCCCGCGATCACCCCGGTGATGCCCCCGAGGAAGCCAAACAGAGCCACCGAAAGGACGAGGCTCGTGAAGGCCGGGTTGTGCCACGGGCCCCGCACCAGCCACTCAAACCGCCCTCGGGTGTAGCCCCGCAGCCGTTGGCCCACCTCTACGCTGCCCGGTACTGCGAACGCGTGGATCATGCTCCCGAGCACCGCCAGGTGCATCAGATAGCCCGTGTTGATCCACTTCCACCCCACCGACAGTGCCCCGCTGGGTTCCGTCTGCAGGTGGTGGGCGCTCCCCAGGTTGATGGCGACCAGGTACAGGACGAAGGCGGCACGGGAGACCTTCTCGCTCGGCGTGTAGCCGCCCACGGTGAGCTGGGCCAGCAGGTACCACACCGCTACCGTGGCAGCCAGGTTGATTTGCTGGGACGGATGGGCAAAACCCCAGTACACCAGCTTCCAGAGGAAGGGATCCAGGTGCACCAGCAGCCCCGCGGACCACAGCAAGGCAGGTACGAAGGCCAGCGCGCCCACTAGCAGGGTGCCCACCGCCAGCACCGCGGCCACGAAGGCGCCGAACACCACCAGGGGCAAAGGGCCCTGGTGGTTGCCCTCGCGGTACGCCTTGTACACGGTGGCGAAGAACAGCCCTACCCCGACCAGCGCCCCCACGGCGAACAGGATAGTCCCCAGATAGAAGTCCGGGGTCCCGCGCAGCGGGGGGTACGGCTGGAAGGAGAGGTGGTTCAGAGGGTTGGTGAGCACCGCCCGGTTCACCATCAGGGCGCCCAGCGCCATGAGGCCGAAGGCCATCCAGCCCGCGGCGGGACTTGCAGGCCGGGTGTTCAGCATGATGCTGCCCGCGAAGTGGAGGAGGGCGATCTCAAAGAAGATAATCCAGAAGATGAGCATGTTCCACGCGTGCAGAGCCAGGTACTGGTAGAAGGCCTCCGGCGGGAAGGCGCCCATCCACCGGGTGAACAGCACCACCACCGCGGCCACCCCGCCCAGCAGGAGGGCCACCACCGCGGCTACCGCGTTGGCCTTCACGAGGTCTTCTGCGGCCTGGTGCACCCGGAACCCCGTGACCGGGCAGACCCTGGACTCCGTCTCCGCGAACCCGGCCATGGCTCACCTCTCCACGACGATCTTCCCGAGCATCATCTCGTGGCCGACCCCGCAGAAGTCGTTGCACGCCATGTGGTAGGTGCCGGGATGGCGCGGCACGACGGGCACCACCCATTCGTAGCCCGGGTACAGCTGCAAGTTCCACACGTGGGGCTGGGTGATGCTGAACCCGTGCAGGTAGTCGATGCTCGCCACGTGCAGCATATACCGCTCTCCGGCCTTGAGCAGCAGTATGGGGTAGAACCGGAAGCGCTGGGCCAGCACGTAGACGTCGCTGCCGGGAGGCGGGGCCACCACGGGCTGCCCCCCTTCCTCTCCCACCTTGTACCGCTGCACGAAGCGTTCCACCTCCGCCTGGTAGGCCTGAGGGCTGACCCGGTAGGCGCGGCCGGTCACGTTCTGGGAGCCGAATCGGTGCCAGACCAGCATGCTGGCGGAAAAGAACACCACGGCGATGAGAAACGCGAGCCCCACCCACACCCGCTCGAGGGAGTGGACTGGTTCCTCCCACCACGCGCCCGGCGACACGCCTTACCTCCTAGACCACGCAAAAATTGCTGGCGCGATCTTTGGGGACCGGGGCCCCGCGCCGTCGGTTCGCCCGTTCCAGTCCTTCATGGACAGGTTCCTAACGGGCCGGGATGCGCAGCACGTCCCACGCACCCCAGACCAGGTACACGACCAAGAAGAAGAGGTTACTAGCCACCAGCCAGAACCAGACCTTGTCTGCCACCCGCCACCGGGAGCCGTTGCGACGCTCCACTCCGCGCCTCATTGGCAACCAGACTGGAGGAATCCGACTTCTCAGATTTTCCTGACTGTAAACTGACGGACGGGCTCGGGCCACGTCCATCCGGCGGGAGCCGGATGACTCAGGTCAACTGCCGCGGCGGTCCGGCCTGGAGGTAGCGGGACGGAAGACGGCGGCCCAGGTGTGCTTCCAGCAGGCGGCTGGCCGCGCACAGCCGCTCAAGGTCGACCCCCGTGCGGACGCCCATCCCCTCCAGCATGTACACCACGTCCTCGGTGCTGACGTTGCCCAGAGCTCCCGGCGCGAAGGGACAACCTCCCAGCCCGCCCGCGGAGGCGTCCACGGTGGCGATACCCATCTGCAGGCTCGCCAACACGTTGGCCAGTGCCGTGCCCCGCGTGTCGTGGAAGTGCACGCCGACGCGGTCCGCGGGGACGTCCCGCAGGAGGAGCTCCAGGAGCTCCTGGACCTCCCGGGGTGTCGCCGCACCCACGGTGTCCGCCACGCCCACGTCCGCGCACCCTATCTCCAGCAGTTCCAGCACCACCTCGCGTACGCGTCGGGGGTCAGCGCGGCCGCTGTACGGGCACCACCACGCCACCGACACGTAGCCCCGAACCAGCATCCCGGCCTCCCGCGCCGTCGCCACCACCTCGCGGAAGGTCCGTAGGGATCCCTCCACCGTGGTCCCGATGTTGGCCTGCGCGAAGGCGTCGGTGGCGGCGGTGAACACCGCCACCGCACGCACCCCACAGGCCGCGGCGCGCTCCAGCCCGCGCAGGTTGGGCACCAGGGCGAGGTACGTGACGTCCTGCCGGGGTTTCAAACGCCGGAACACCTCCACGGTGTCTGCCATCTGCGGCACGCGGTCCGGCCGCACGAACGAGCCCACCTCGATCCACCTCAGCCCTCCCTCCGCCAGGGCCTCGATGAAGGCCACCTTGACGTCCGTGGGTACGTGTTCCGGCTCGTTCTGCAGGCCGTCTCGAGGGCCCACCTCCACCACCCGCACCGACTCCGGCAGGTTCCCCAATGGGATCAACGCTCCACCTCCAGCTCCACCACCGTAGCACCCCCTTCCACCTGCTCCCCGGCGGCCGCCAGCACCCGCCGCACCCGCGCGGCGCGGGGGGCGCGCACCACGGTCTCCACCTTCATCGCCTCCAGGACGTACAGCGGCTGGCCTGGGTGCACCTGGTCGCCCGGCTGGACCAGCACCCGGGTCACGACCCCCGGCATCGGCGCGCGCACGTCCCCCTCCGCCGACACCACTGGCGCCTGCGGCTCGTCGCGGGCCTGGCGGAAGGTGTACACCCGGCCTGCAAAGTGCAGCTGGACCGCCTCGCCCTGCCGGGCGCAGAACAACACGAGGCGGCGCCCGTCCACGGTGGCGTGCACCCGGCCTGTGTCCAGCTCCACCAGCCGCACGCGCACCTCCCGTGCTCCAGCGCGGATGACGTACTCGTCCCCGGCGGTGTGCACCTCTACCGCCCCGCGCCACGGGCCGGAGGCCAACTGCAGCCGCGCGGCGCTCACGGAAACCGGCTTCCTGAAAGTCTCTCCCAAGGGTCCGCAGGCGGGATGGCGGCCACGGCGGAACGCTCGGGCGGCCGGCGGGCGAGCAGGGCCGCGGCCACCGCCACCGCCTCCGGTGGGGGGGGCGGAGGCTGCCAGGCTGCGAACTCCTCCTCGAGGAATCGCGTGGACAGCACACCGGACACGAAGGCGGGGTGTGTGACCACGTCCAGCAGGAAGTCGAGGTTGGTGCGGGGGCCCAGCAACACGTACTCCTGCAGGGCCTGCGCGAGCCGTGCCACCGCGGTGGGGCGGTCGGGAGCCCACGCCACCACTTTGGCCAGGATGGGGTCGTAGTGCACGGGCACGTGCTGGCCTTGTCGCACGCCGGAGTCTACCCGGACTCCGGGCAGGTGCGGCTCCCGCAACAGCAGGACGGGGCCCGGAGAAGGGGAGAAGTCCCGCTCGGGGTCCTCGGCGTAGACCCGGGCTTCCACCGCGTGGCCGCGCCAACTCACCTCCTCCTGCCGCAGTGGCAGCCGCCGTCCGGCTGCCACCCACAGCTGCAGGTGTACCAGGTCGACGCCGGTGACCAGCTCGGTGACGGGGTGCTCCACCTGAAGCCGGGTGTTCACCTCCAGGAAGTAGAAGCGCCCGCCGCGATCCAGCAGGAACTCTACGGTGCCGGCGTTCACGTACCCTGCGGCCTGGACCAGACGCACCGCCGCGTCGGCCAGCTGCGAGCGCAGGTGTGGGTCCACCGCGGGGGAGGGCGACTCCTCCACCACCTTCTGGTAGCGGCGCTGTACGCTGCACTCCCGCTCTCCCAGGTGGACGACGTCACCGTACCGGTCCGCCACCACCTGCACCTCCACGTGGCGGGGCCGGTCCAGGTACTTCTCCAGCAGCACCGCGTCGTCCCCGAAACTGGCCCGCACCTCCCGGCGGGCGGAGGCCAGCGCCTCGCGGAACTCGCTCGGGTTGTACACCGCCCGCATGCCCCGGCCTCCGCCGCCCGCCGCGGCCTTGAGCAGCACGGGGAACCCCAGAGCGCAGGCGGCACGCTCGAGGGTGTCGTCGTCCGCGGCGGGGTGTCCCGGCACTGTGGGGATTCCCAGCCGCTCGGCCAGCCGCCTGGCGCGATCCTTGTCGCCCAGGGACGCGATCACCTCCGAGGGAGGGCCGACGAACACCAAGCCCGCTTCCTCGCAGGCTCGGGCGAACTCCGCGCTCTCCGCCAGGAAACCGTAACCGGGGTGGACCGCCTCCGCGCCCGTCCTCCGCGCGGCGTCCACCAGCTTTCCCACGTCCAGGTACGACGCCTCGGGCTCCGGAGGACCCAGCGGGACGGCTTCGTCCGCCAGTGCCACGTGAGGGGAGTCCTCGTCGGCCTGGGAGTACACCGCCACGGTCCGGATCCCCAGCTCCCGACAGGCCCGGATCACCCGCACCGCGATCTCCCCGCGGTTGGCCACCAGCAGCTTCGAGAAGGGAGGCGTCACGGTCCGGACCACGCGGGCCTGCGCCGCTCCAAAAACGCCCGCATGCCCTCCTGTCCTTCGGGGCTGACCCGCGCCGCGGCGATGGCGCGGACCGCCTCCTCCCGGGCTTGGTCCCACGCCAGGTGGGGCAGGGTTCGCAGCAGCCGCTTGGCTTCGGCCAGGGCGTTGGGGCCGGCGGCCAGGAAGGCGGCTCCCCACTCCTGCACCACCCCGTCGGGGTCGTCGCTCACCGCGTGCACCAGCCCCAGCTCCAAGGCGCGGGTAGCGGGGAAGCGGCTACCGGTGAGGATGGCCCAGGGCAGGGCGGACCGGTGCACCTTCCTCAAAAGGAAGGGGAGGATCATGGCGGGCACCAGGCCCAGCCGCACCTCCGTGAGGCCGAAGGTGGCCGCGGGCGTGGCCACCGCCAGGTCACAGGCCGCCACCAGCCCCACCCCGCCACCCAGGGCCGCCCCGTGTACCCGCGCTACCACGGGCTTGGGGCAGTGGGCCACCGCCTCCAGGGCATCAAACACCCGGCTGGCGTCCTGCTGGTTTTCCTCGAGCGACGCGGCAGCTGCCTGCCTCATCCACTCCAGGTCCGCGCCCGCGCAGAAGGACGCGCCTTCCCCGGAGATCACCACGTACCGCACGTCCTCCCGTACGGCGGCCTGCCGGAAGGCCTCCACCAGGGCTGCCAGCAGGTCGGGGTTCAGGGCGTTGTGCACCTGCGGCCGGTTCAGGACCACGTCCAGCCGGCCGTCCCGCGGTTGCACCCGCAGCACGTCCGCCACGGCTACATCCGGAACACGCCTGGCTTCATGGGCTCGATGGGCGCGTTGAGGGCCGCAGACAGCGCCAGACCCAGCACGTCCCGGGTGGTGGGCGGGTCCAGGATCCCGTCGTCCCACAGCCGGGCGGTGCTGTAGTACGGGTTACCCTCCCGCTCGTACTTCTCCAGGATGGGGCGGGCGATGGCCTCCGCCTCCTCCTCCGACAGCGTCTTGCCCTCCCGGGCCAGCTGGTCGCGCTTCACGGTGACCAAAACACCCGCGGCCTGCTCGGGGCCCATGACGTTGATGCGGGCGTTGGGCCACATCCAGAGGAACCGTGGTTCGTAGGCGCGGCCGCACATGGCGTAGTTGCCCGCCCCGTACGACCCGCCCACGATCACGGTGAACTTGGGGACGTTGCTGGTGGCCACGGCGTGCACCATCTTGGCGCCCGCGCGGGCGATGCCCGCAGCTTCGTACTGGCGTCCCACGATGAAGCCCGTGATGTTTTGCAGGAACACGATGGGCACCCGCCGCTGCCCGCACAGCTCGACGAAGTGCGCGCCCTTCTCCGCGCTGTCCACGAACAGGACCCCGTTGTTGGCGACGATCCCCACGAGCATACCGTGGATACGGGCGAACCCGCACACGAGGGTGGTGCCGTACAGGGCCTTGAACTCCGCGAACCGGCTGCCGTCCACGAGACGGGCGATCACCTCTCGTACGTCGTAGGGCTGCCGCAGGTCCCGGGGCAGGATCCCGTACAGCTCTTGGGGGTCGTAGTAGGGGTCCTCCGGCGTGGCCACGTCCAGGTCCACGGTCTTCCGGCGGTTCAGGGTCGCGACGATCTGGCGGACGATCTGCAGGGCGTGCTCGTCGGACTCCGCGTAGTGGTCCACGACCCCCGACCGGCGGGCGTGCACGTCCGCACCCCCCAGCTCCTCCGCGGTCACGTCCTCTCCCGTGGCCGCCTTCACCAGGGGTGGCCCACCCAGAAAGATGGTGCCCGTGCCCCGCACGATGACCGCCTCGTCGCTCATGGCGGGCACGTACGCGCCGCCTGCGGTGCAGGATCCCATCACCGCGGCGATCTGTGGGATCCCCAGGGCACTCATGCGGGCCTGGTTGTAGAAGATGCGGCCGAAGTGGTCGCGGTCGGGGAACACCTCCGCCTGCAGGGGCAGGTAGGCGCCCCCGGAGTCCACTAGGTAGATGCACGGGAGCCGGTTCTGCAGCGCCACCTCCTGCGCCCGCAGGTGCTTCTTCACCGTCATGGGGAAGTACGTGCCGCCTTTGACCGTGGCGTCGTTGGCCACGATCACGCACTCCACTCCGCTGACCCGGCCGATTCCGGTGACGATCCCCGCGCTGGGGGCCTCGCCGTCGTACATCCCCCACCCGGCTAGGGGGCACAGCTCCAGGAACGGCGAACCGGGATCCAGGAGGTGGTCGATGCGCTCCCTTGCGGTCATCTTGCCCAGCTCCCGCTGGCGCCGCTGGGCCCGCTCGCCGCCGCCCCGCCGCACCTGCTGGAGCCGTTCCCGCAGCTGCTGGGCCAGGGCCCGGTGGTACGCCTCGTTCTCCCGGAACACCTCGCTGTCCGTGCGCACCTGGGACCGGATGCGCTCCACATACCTCACCCCCCGGACGGTTACACCGCCCGGGGCGGCTTTCCCTGCGCGTCGGTTGCCCGCCGCGGGTGGGAGCGACTACCATGGGCACGGACTTGCACAGGAGGCCGGCGTGGAGTTCCACCTCACCGAGGAGCACCGACTGGTACAGCAGACCGCGCGGGAGTTCGCCACCCGGGAGATCCTGCCCGTGGCCTCTCAGCTGGATGCCGAACACAGGTTCCCAACGGAGATCGTGCAGGGCTTAGCCCAGCTGGGGCTGATGGGTGTGACGGTGCCCGAGCAGTACGGCGGCGCCGGGATGGATCACGTGGCCTACGTCCTGGCCATGGAAGAGGTGGCCCGGGCGTGCGCTTCCACCGCCGCCATCATGTCGGTGAACAACTCGCTGGTGTGCGACCCCATTCTGCGGTACGGCACCGAGGAGCAGAGGCGCCGGTACCTGCCCGTGCTGGCCTCCGGACGTGAGATCGGGTGCTACTGCCTGACCGAACCCCAGGCGGGTTCGGACGCCGCCTCCCTGCAGGCCACCGCCCGCCTGGACGGGGACCGGTGGGTGCTGAACGGCACGAAGGCCTTCGTGACCAACGCCCGGGAGGCGTGGGTGTTCATCGTGTACGCGCGCAGCGAGCCGGAGCCTGGGCCCCGGGGCATCTCCGCTTTCATCGTGGAACGGGACTTCCCGGGGATCTCCGTGGGAAAGGTGGAGCGCAAGATGGGGTTGCTGGCCGCCTCCACCTGCGAGGTGCTCCTGGAGGACTGCCGGGTGCCCGGGGAAAACCTATTGGGAGCCCGGGGCGAGGGGTTCAAGGTGGCCCTCTCGACCCTGGACGGAGGCCGCATCGGCATCGCGGCCCAGGCGGTAGGGATCGCCCGGGCGGCGCTCGAGGACGGCGTGGCGTACGCCCGGCAGCGGCGCCAGTTCGGCCGGCCCATCGCGGAGTTCCAGGCGATCCAGTGGAAGATCGCGGACATGGCCACCCGCATCGAGGCCGCACGGCTGCTGACCTTGCGGGCGGCGTGGCTGCGAGACCAGGGCCGGCGGTGCACCGCGGAAGCGTCCATGGCCAAGCTGTTCGCCTCCGAGACGGCCATGTTCGCCGCCCACCAGGGCGTGCAGATCTTCGGGGGTTACGGGTACATCAAGGACTATCCCGTGGAGCGGTACTTCCGCGACGCCAAGATCACAGAGATTTACGAGGGTACGTCGGAGATCCAGCGGCTGGTGATTGCCCGCAATCTTCTGGCTTGATCTAACGAACGTTTGGTAGGAGGCGCGCATGGACGTGGTGGTGTGCGTCAAACAGGTACCGGACACCGAGCAGCCGATCCGGGTGAGGGCCGACGGGAGCGGCATCGACGAGCAGGGGCTCAACTGGATCCTCAACTACTACGACGAGCACGCGGTGGAGGAGGCCCTGCGGGTGCGGGAAAGGCACGGTGGGACGGTGACGGTGGTGTGCGTGGGTCCCCCGAGGGCGACCGAAGCCCTGCGCACCGCGCTCGCCATGGGCGCGGACGAGGCGGTCCACGTGTGGGACCCGGCTCTGGAGGGCGCAGACCACCTAGGGGTTTCCCGCGTGCTGGCGGAGGTGGTCCGCAGGATGCCGCACGACCTGGTCCTGTGCGGGCGGCTGGCCACGGACGACAACGCCTCCGTGGTCGGGGCGGCGCTGGCGGAGTACCTGGGGCTGGCTCAGGCCACGGCCATCGCCAAGCTGGAGATCGGGGACGGGGTTGCCACCGTGGAGCGGGAGGTCGAGGGAGGAGTGGAGGTGCTCCGGGTCCCCCTGCCCGCGGTGTTCACGGTGGAGCGCACCATCAACGAGCCCCGGTACCCGACCCTTCCAGGCATCATGAAGGCCAAGCGCAAGGAGATCCGCACCCTGAGCCTGCAGGACCTCGGCCTGGACCCTGCTCAGGTGGGTGCGGCGGCGGCTCGGGTCCGGTACGCGCGGTTCGACCCGCCGCCGCGCCGCGAAGCAGGCCGGGTGGTAACCCCCGAATCCCCGGAGGAGGGCGCGCGGCTGATCGCCCAGTTCCTGCAGGACACCGCCAAGGTGCTGTGAGGTGACGGACATGGGCTACGACGTGTGGGTGGTGGCCGACCACGCGGCAGACAGCCCCCGCCGCATCACTCTGGAGCTACTGGGCAAGGGCCGGGAGCTCGCGGATACCACAGGGGGACTGTTGGTGGCCGTCGTGCTGGGCCACGGGCTGGCAGAGCTAGCTGAGCGCCTGGGCGAGTACGGGGCAGACAGGGTACTGCACGTGGAGCACCCCCATCTTGCCACCTACAGCACCGAGGCGTACACGCAGGTCCTGGCCGACCTGGTGCAGGGCCGGTCGCCCGGGCTGGTCCTGTTGCCTTCCACCGCCTGGGGCCGGGACTGCGCGCCGCGGGTGGCCGCGCGGCTGGGCGCGGGGATCGCCACAGACGTGGAGGACCTGTGGGTGGAAGAAGGCCGGCTGCTGGCCCGGCGGCCCATGTACACCCGCAAGGTCATGGGGACGGTGGAGTACGTGGGCGGTGGGCCTCACCTGGCGGTGGTGCTGCCCAAGGTGTTCAGCCCTGCGGGGCGCCAGCAAGGCCGCACCGCGGAGGTGGAGCGGGTGGCGGTGGAGGTGGCCCCACCGAAAGTCGAGCTGGTGGAGACCCGGTCCCTGCAGCGGGAAAGGGTCTCTCTCACCGAGGCGGAGATCATCGTCTCGGGCGGCCGCGGGCTGCGCGGCCCGGAGAACTTCGCCCTGCTGGACCAGCTGGCCGCGGAGCTGGGCGCCGCAGTGGGTTCTTCCCGCCCGCCCGTGGACAGCGGCTGGGTACCCCACGACTACGAGATCGGCCAGACGGGCAAGACCGTGAGCCCCACGGTGTACATCGCGGTGGGGATCTCGGGGGCCCCCCAGCACCTGGCGGGCATGTCCGGGTCCAAGTACATCGTGGCCATCAACAAGGACCCGAACGCGCCCATCTTCCAGGTGGCCACCTTGGGCGTGGTGGGAGACCTGTTCCAGATCGTGCCCAAGCTCACGGAGGAAGTCCGGCGGCTCAAGGCGCAGGCGTAGCGGCAGGCAGTCGGGGGAGGTGGTGGCATGGCGGCCATGCGGGAGCGTGCAGAGGCCGAGGCAGCGCGGCGGCGGTGGGAGCAGACCACCCTGCAGGAGGCGTTGCAGCGGCAGCCCGAACGGCCCTGGCGGTTCACCACGCTGTCGGACGTCCCGGTGGAGCGGGTGTACGGGCCGGACCATCTGCCAGAGGTGGACTTCGAACGCGACATCGGGTGGCCCGGAGAGTATCCGTACACCCGCGGCATCCACGCCACCATGTACCGGGGCCGTCTGTGGACCATGCGGCAGTTCGCGGGGTTCGGGACCGCGGAGGACACCAACCGGCGCTTCCACTACCTCCTCCAGCAGGGCCAGACGGGCCTCTCGGTGGCCTTCGACATGCCGACCCTCATGGGCTACGACTCCGACCACCCGCGAGCGTCCGGAGAGGTGGGGCGGGAGGGGGTGGCGGTGGACACCCTGGCCGACATGGAGGTCCTGTTCCAGGGGATCCCCCTGGACGAGGTCAGCACCTCCATGACCATCAACGCGCCCGCGGCGGTGCTGTACGCCATGTACGTGGCCCTGGCGGACCGGCGAGGGATCCCGCGCCACAAGCTCCGCGGCACCATCCAGAACGACTGTCTCAAGGAGTTCATCGCGCAGAAGGAGTGGATCGTCCCGCCCCGGCCGAGCCTGGAGCTGGTGGTGGACACCTTCGAGTTCTCCGTGCGGGAGACCCCTCAGTGGAACCCCATCTCCATCAGCGGCTACCACATCCGCGAGGCGGGGGCCACCGCCGTCCAGGAGCTGGCGTTCACCCTGGCAGACGGCATCGCCTACGTGCAGGCGGGCATCGAGCGCGGGCTGGACGTAGACGAGTTCGCCCCGCGGCTGAGCTTCTTCTTCGACGTGCACAACGACTTCTTCGAGGAGATCGCAAAACTGCGGGCGGCCCGGCGGATGTGGGCCCGGATCATGCGGGATCGGTTCGGCGCCCGCAACCCCCGGTCGTGGATGCTGCGCACCCACGCGCAGACCGCGGGGGTGTCCCTCACCGCCCAGCAGCCCTTGAACAACATCGCCCGGGTGGCCATCCAGGCCCTGGCCGCGGTGCTGGGCGGGGTGCAGTCCCTGCACACCAACTCCATGGACGAGACCTACGCCCTGCCCACGGAGGAGGCGGTCACGGTGGCGCTTCGGACCCAGCAGATCCTCGCCTACGAGAGCGGGGTGGCCAACACCGTGGACCCCCTGGGCGGGTCGTACTTCGTGGAGGCCCTCACCAACCGGATCGAACAGGAGGCGTGGCGCTACATCCGCCGCATCGACGAGCTCGGGGGCATGCTGGCCGCCATCGAGGCGGGCTTCCCCCAGCGGGAGATCGCGGACGCCGCCTACCACTACCAGCAGCAGCTGGAGCGCAAGGAGAAGGTCGTGGTGGGCGTGAACGAGTTCGTGTCGGGGGAGCCGCAGCCCATCCCCATCCTGAGAATCCCTCCCGATGTGGAGCGGCGACAGGTGGAGCGGCTGCGGCGGGTGCGGGCGGAGCGAGACCCGGAGCGGGTCCAGGCTTGTCTGGCGGAGCTGCGGCGGGTGGCGGAGTCCGGGGCAAACACCATGTACCCGATCCTCGAAGCGGTGAAGGCGTACGCCACCCTGGGTGAGATCTGCGACGTGTTCCGGGCGGTGTGGGGCGAGTACCGGGAGCCCGCGGTGATCTGAGGGCGAAGGAGGGTCCCGACGGCGTTCTGGACACCCCGCAGGGCCGTTGCTAAAATCCCGGTGGGCCGTTAGCTCAACTGGTAGAGCAGGGGACTCTTAATCCCAAGGTTGCAGGTTCGAGTCCTGCACGGCCCTCCAGAAGGCAGCCGCCCGCGGGGTCCGCGGGCGCGGTACGGTGGTTGCATACACCCCGCAGGCAGCTGCGGGGTTCGACGTTTCTTGGAGGCGTAAGGTTCGGCGGGCGTGGCGGAACGGTAGACGCGCGGGACTTAGGATCCCGTGGGTTCGGCCCGTGGGGGTTCAAATCCCTCCGCCCGCACCACGGCTGGAGGAGGTCAGAAGGTGAGGGTGTTGAGCGTCCGGCGGGAGCCGGGCAGCACCGCGGTGCTGGAGATCGAGGTCCCCGAGGACCGGGTGGCCAGGGCGGTGGCCCAGGGGGTCGCCAGGGTGAGCCAGAGGGCCCGCATCCCCGGGTTCCGGCCCGGCCGGGCACCGCGGCCCGTGGTGGAGCGGTACGTGGGCCGGGAGGCGGTGTACGAGGAGGCCCTGGAGCGGCTGCTGCCGGAGGCGTACCGGGAGGCGGTGCGCCAGGCCGGCCTGCGGCCCATCAGCCGGCCCACGTTCGAGGAGGCCCGCATCGAGGAGGGGAAGCCACTGCGCGTGGTGGCCCGGGTGGAGGTGGAGCCCGAGGTGAAGCTCGCCGACTACCGGGCCCTGCAGCTCCCCTTCGAGGAACCGCGGGTGGGCGACGAGGAGGTCCAGCGGACGTTGGAGGCGCTGCGGGCCCGGTACGCGCAGCTGTTACCCAAACAGGGGCCCGCCGGGCGAGGCGACTTCGTGCTGGTGGAGGTGGTGGAAGCCCCCGAGGGCGAGCGCCGGTTCACCCGGGGGCGGGAGATGATGCTGGAGGTCGGGGGCGCGGAGACCCCCGAGGGGCTCAGCGCGCTGTTGGAGGGACGGTCCGCGGGGGACCAGGTGGAGTGGGAAGGGGAGGCGGGAGTGGTGCGGTTCTCCGTGGTGGAGGTTCGGCTGCGGGAGCTTCCGGCCCTGGACGACAGCTTCGCGCAGACCGCCAGCGACCACCGGACCCTGGAGGAGCTACGGGAGGACCTGCGGGCAAGGCTGCAGGCACAGGCCAGCGCGCAGGCCCGGGCGGAGTACGAGGACCGGGTGCTGAAGGCGGTGGTGGACGGTTCGCAGGTGGAGCTCCCGGAGAGCCTGGTGCACGCAGAGGTCCACGAGCTGCTGGACGACCTCGCAGAGCAGCTGCGGCGCCGGGGGATTTCGTGGGAGCGGTACCTGCAGCTGGTCGGAAAGACCGCGGAGCAGGTGCACGAGGAGCTGCGCCCGCAGGCGGAGTCCAGGGTCCGCACCCGCTTGGTGCTGGAAGCGGTGGCGGACGCGGAGGGGCTGGAGCCCTCCGAAGAGGAGGTGGACCAGGCGGTCCAGAACCTGGCGGAGGGGAGCGGCCGTAGCGCCCAGGAGGTGCGGGAGCTGCTGGAGCGCACGGGCGGGATGCGCCGCCTGCGGGCGTCCCTGCGGCGCCGACGGGCGGCGGCGTTCCTGGTGGAACACGCCTCCGGGGGCGCCGTGAAGGCGGCGTCGGAGGTAGGGGAGGAGGGACAGCCGTGACCCTGGTCCCCATCGTGGTGGAGCAGAGCGCCCGGGGCGAGCGGGCGTACGACATCTACTCGCGGCTGCTCAAAGAGCGCATTATCTTCCTCGGCGGGGTCGTGGACGACGAGGTGGCCAACCTGGTCATCGCCCAGATGCTCTTCTTGGCCTACGAGGACCCCGAAAAGGACATCCAGCTGTACATCAACAGCCCCGGGGGTTCTATGACCGCGGGGTTGGCCATCTACGACACCATGCAGCACATCCAGCCCGACGTGGCCACCATCTGCGTGGGCATGGCGGCCTCCGTGGCGGCCTTGCTCTTGGCCGGGGGGGCGAAGGGAAAGCGGGGGGCCCTGCCGTACTCCCGAATTATGATCCACCAGCCTTGGGGGGGCGCCCAGGGACAGGCGGTGGACATCGCCATCCGGGCCAAGGAGGTCATCGAGCTGCGCAAGATCCTCAACGAGATCCTGGCCCGGCACACGGGGCAGCCCCTGGAGCGCATCGAGCGGGACACGGACCGGGACTTCTACATGAGCGCGCAGCAGGCCAAGGAGTACGGGCTCATTGACGTGGTCATCGAGCCACGCACCGAGAAGCTGGCGCGGCTGGCGCGGTGAGGCAGCAAACTTGCTCTGGGTCCGTGGGAAGCCGTGACCGGGGACCGGGAAGGAGGACGCCGAGGGGGTCGCATGTTCCGCTTCGGGGATGAGCGGGAACGGTTGAAGTGTTCCTTCTGCGGCAAGGGCCAGGAGCAGGTCCGCAAGCTGGTGGCGGGTCCCGGGGTGTACATCTGCGACGAGTGCATCGAGCTGTGCAACGAGATCCTGGAGGAGGAGCTCTACGGGGAGCAGGAGGAGCGGGGCCCCCGCAGCCTGCCCAAGCCCCACGAGATCTACGAGACCCTCTGCCAGTACGTGGTGGGCCAGGAGCGGGCCAAGAAGGTCCTCTCCGTGGCGGTCTACAACCACTACAAGCGCATCGCGCACCGCCGGCCCACGGACGTGGAGCTGCAGAAGAGCAACATCCTCCTGATCGGCCCCACGGGGTGCGGGAAGACCCACCTGGCCCAGACCCTGGCCAAGATCCTGGACGTGCCCTTCGCCATCGCGGACGCCACCAGCCTCACGGAGGCCGGCTACGTGGGCGAGGACGTGGAGAACATCCTCCTGCGGCTGGTGCAGGCCGCGGACTACGACGTCAAGAAGGCCGAGCGGGGGATCGTGTACATCGACGAGGTGGACAAGATCGCCCGCAAGTCCGAAAACCCCTCCATCACCCGGGACGTGTCGGGGGAAGGGGTCCAGCAGGCCCTCCTGAAGATCCTGGAAGGGACGGTGGCGAACGTGCCCCCCCAGGGAGGCCGCAAACACCCCCACCAGGAGTTCATCCAGGTGGACACCACCAACATCCTGTTCATCTGCGGCGGGGCGTTCGAGGGG
Organism: Armatimonadota bacterium; assembly: GCA_025060455.1. Lineage (GTDB taxonomy): Bacteria > Sysuimicrobiota > Sysuimicrobiia > Sysuimicrobiales > Sysuimicrobiaceae > Tepidifontimicrobium. The sequence goes on along the minus strand of JANXBY010000064.1, from coordinate 26,797 downwards.
CTGGACAAGATCATCGAGGCCCGGGTGCGCCAGTCCAGCATGGGCTTCGGGGCCCAGTCCAACCCCAGGGTGCGGGACACCGGGGAGCTGCTGCGCCAGGTCATGCCCCAGGACCTGCTGCGCTACGGCCTCATCCCGGAGTTCATCGGCCGGCTGCCCGTGGTGGTCCCCCTGGAGCCCCTGACGGAGGATCACCTGGTGCGCATCCTGGTGGAGCCCAAGAACGCCCTGGTCCGCCAGTACCAGAAGATCCTCGAGATGGACGGGGTGGACCTGGTGGTGGCCGAGGACGCCCTGCGGGCCATCGCCCGGGAGGCCCTAGCCCGCAACACGGGGGCGCGGGGCCTGCGCACCATCCTCGAGGACATCATGCTGGACGTGATGTACGAGATCCCCTCCCGGCCCGAGATCAAGCGCTGTGTCATCACCCTGGAGTCCGTGGAGCGCCGGGCCAGGCCCATCCTCATCACCGCCGCGGAGGCCAAACGGCTGGCCAAGGAGAAGCCCGCCTCGTGAGCCGTGCCCTCCGGGCCCGCCGGGGCGCGGAGGGTGGTTGGAATCCCGGGCGCGTGGTGTGCGTAAATACGAGTAGAGGTTTGGGTGCTCCGCCCGGAGGAGCGCCCGCCGGAGGTTCGGCATGAGCCAGAAGACGACCCAGTACCCGACGCAACTGCCCGTCCTGGCGCTGAAGGGCGTGGTGGTGCTCCCCCACATGCCCATCGCCCTCGGGGTTGGCCGGCCCAAGTCGGTGCGAGCCCTGGAGCGGTCCCTGGAGTCCGACCGGCTGCTGGCGCTGGTCTGCCAGCGGGACGAGAACGTGGAGGATCCCAAGCCCCAGGACCTGTACGAGTGGGGCGTGGCGGCTCGGGTGCTCAACGTGGGCAAGCAGCCCGACGGGGTCCTGCAGGTCATGGTCGAGGGCCTGGTCCGGGTGCACCTGGAGGGGTTCGTCCACACGGAGCCCTTCTTTTTCGCCCAGGTGCGGGTCGTGGAGGACCCCACGGAACGGACCCTGGAGATCGAGGCCCTGATGCGCGGGGTCACCTCCCAGTTCGAGCGGTACGCGCGCCTGAGCCGTACGGTGGCTCCGGAGGCGTACATGGCGGTGATGAACGCAGAGGAGCCCGGCAAGCTCGCGGACCTGGTGGCCCAGCATCTGCCCCTGAAGACCGAGGAGCGGCAGAAGGTGCTGGAGCTGGACGTGGCCAGCCGGCTGGAGTTCGTCTCGCAGGTACTCGCGCGGGAGATCAACATCCTGGACCTGGAGCGCAAGATCCAGAACCGCGTGCGCAAGTCCATGGAGAAGTCCCAGCGCGAGTACTACCTGAAGGAGCAGATGAAAGCCATCCAGCAGGAGCTCGGCGAGAAGGACGAACGCCAGGCGGAGGTAGAGGAGTACCGGAAGAAGATCGAGGCCGCCAACCTCCCCGAGCCCGTGAAGGAGAAGGCCCTGGAGGAGCTGGGCCGGCTGGAGAAGATGCCGCCCATGGTGGCGGAGGCGGTGGTGGTCCGCACGTACCTGGACTGGATTCTCGCCCTGCCGTGGAGCGTGCGGACGGAAGACCGCCTGGACATTCCGGAGGCCCGGAAGATCCTGGACGAGGACCACTACGGGCTGGAGAAGGCCAAGGAGCGCATCGTGGAGTACCTGGCGGTGCGCAAGCTGAGCCCCCAGTCCAAGGGACCCATCCTGTGCTTCGTGGGCCCGCCCGGGGTGGGCAAGACCTCCCTCGGTAAGTCCATCGCCCGGGCGCTGGGCCGCAAGTTCGTCCGCATCTCCCTGGGCGGGGTGCGCGACGAGGCGGAGATCCGCGGGCACCGGCGGACGTACGTAGGAGCCCTGCCCGGCCGGATCATCCAGGGGATGAAGACCGCGGGGAGCAAGAACCCCGTGTTCATGCTGGACGAGATCGACAAGCTGGGCATGGACTTCCGGGGCGACCCCTCCGCGGCCCTGCTGGAGGCCCTGGACCCCGAGCAGAACCACGCCTTCAGCGACCACTACCTGGAGCTGCCCTTTGACCTCAGCGAGGTCATGTTCATCTGCACCGCCAACATCCTGGACACCATCCCGCCCGCCCTGCGGGACCGCATGGAGGTGATCCGGTTCCCCGGCTACATCGAGCAGGAGAAGCTGGGGATCGCCAAGCACTTCCTGGTGCCGAAGCAGCGGAAGGAGAACGGCCTCGAGGGGTTCGGGCTGCAGATCACCGACGCGGCCCTGCGGCGGATCGTCCGGGAGTACACCCGGGAGGCGGGCGTCCGCAACCTGGAGCGGGAGATCGGCACCATCTGCCGGAAGGTGGCCACCCTGGTGGCCTCAGGGGACCCCAAGGCGCCCAAGCGGGTGACCGCGAAGATGCTGCACCGGTTCCTGGGACCGCCCAAGTTCCGCTACGGCCTCGCGGAGAAGCAGGACGAGGTGGGCGCGGCCACCGGCCTGGTGTGGGCGGAGACCGGCGGAGACATCGTGACGGTGGAGGCAACCCTGGTGAAGGGCAGCGGCAAGCTGGTCCTCACCGGCCAGCTGGGCGAGGTGATGAAGGAGTCGGCCAACGCCGCGGTGTCGTACGTGCGGTCCCGCAGCCGGCGGCTGGGGGTGGACGAGGACTGGTACAGCAAGTTCGACGTGCACATCCACGTGCCCGCGGGCGCCCAGCCCAAGGAGGGCCCGTCGGCGGGGATCACCATGGCCACGGCCCAGGCCTCCGCCCTCAGCGGCAGGCCCGTGCGCAAGGACGTGGCCATGACGGGGGAGATCACCCTGCGGGGCAAGGTGCTGCCCGTGGGCGGGCTCAAGGAGAAGGTCATCGCCGCGCACCGGGCCGGAATCCGCACGGTGATCCTCCCCAAGGAGAACGAACGGGACATGCACGAGATCCCGGAGAACGTCCGGCGGGCGCTGCGGTTCCGGTTCGTGGAGCACATGGACGAGGTGCTGGAGGAGGCGCTGCTGCCCGCGCCGGTGAAGCCGGCGACTCCGGAGCCGCCGCCCGCGGCCCTGGAAGTGCCCCGGATTCCCGTGGAGCTGCCGCAGCAGGCACCGCCGCCCCCGCAGGCCTGAGGCCAGCCGGCGGCTTCCTGGAGGGCGCGTGGGCGGGCTGCGGGTGGTGAGCGCGGCGGACCTGGACCACCTGGTGTCCATGCGGGACGCCATCGAGGCGGTCCGAGAGGCCTTCCGGCTGCTTTCCCGAGGCCGGGCGAGGGTTCCCCTACGGGTGCACGTGGAGACTCCCGCGGGCGTGGCCCTGTGGATGCCCGCGGCGGTGGAAGGGATGGGGCTCGGGGTGAAGGCGGTAACGGTGTTTGCGGGAAACCCCGGACGGGGACTGCCCACCATCCAGGCCGCGGTGCTGCTGCAGGATCCCGAGACGGGCACTCCCCTGGGCGTGGTGGAGGGAGCGTCGCTGACGGCCCTGCGCACGGGCGCGGCCACGGGGCTTGCCACCGAGCTGCTGGCCCGCAAGGACGCCGGGGTGGTGGCGCTGTTCGGCTGCGGGGCGCAGGCCCGCCGGCAGCTGGAAGCCGTCTGCGCCGTACGCCCGGTCACCCAGGTGCGGGTGTACTGCCCCACCCCGTCGCACCGGGAGTCGTTCGCGGTGTGGGCGCGGCAGCAGCCGTGGCTACAGGGGGCGTCGGTGTTCGCCGCCCCTTCCCCCGAGGCGGCCGTGCGGGGCGCGGAGGTGGTGGTGACCGCGACCCCGAGCCACCAACCGGTGTTCTCGGCCTCCGACCTGGGCCCGGGGACGCACGTAAATGCCATCGGCAGCTTCACCCCGCAGATGCGGGAAATCCCGCCGGAGGTGGTGGCAAAAGCGCGGGTGGTGGTGGACAGCGTGGAGGCGGCCCGGCGGGAGGCGGGAGACCTGATCCAGGCTGCCGCGGAGGGCGCCTTCCACTGGGACCGCGCGGTGGAGCTCGGCCCGTTGGTGGAAGACCCCTCCCTGGGCCGGCGCAGCCCCGACGAGGTGACCCTGTTCAAGTCCGTGGGGGTTGCGGTGCAGGACGTGGCGGTGGGCATGCTGGCCCTGCGCCGGGCCGCGGAGCACGGGGCGGGTGTGGAGGTGCCGTGGACGTAGCTGGGCGCACGGGCCTGTGGGCACGCATCCGGGACGGGCTGCGCCGCACGCAGCAGGCCATCGCCGCACACCTGCAGGACGCCTTCACCCGTCCGGTGGACGAGTCCTTCTTCGAACGGCTGGAGGAGGCGCTGTTGGCCTCGGACGTGGGGGTGGAGGTGACGGGGGAGGTGGTGGAGGAGCTGCGGCGCCGGGTGCGGGACGGGCTGCGGCGGCCGGAGGAGGTGCGCGGGGCGTTGCGGGAGGTCCTGCGCAGCTTCCTCCCACAGCCCCAGCCGCTCCAGCTGGAGCCACCGCCCGCGGTGGTCCTGGTGGTGGGCGTGAACGGCTCGGGCAAGACCACCACCGCAGGCAAGCTAGCCTGCCACCTGACCGGCCTGGGCAAGCGAGTGGTTCTGGCCGCCGCGGACACCTTTCGGGCCGCGGCCATCGACCAGCTGGAGGTGTGGGCCCGGCGGGCGGGAGCGGAGCTGGTGCGCCACCGGGAAGGGTCGGACCCCGCGGCGGTGGTGCACGACGCGGCCCAAGCGGCGGTGGCGCGTCACGCGGACGTGCTGGTGGCGGACACCGCGGGCCGGTTGCACACGAAAACCAACTTGATGGAGGAGCTGCGAAAGGTCCGGCGGGTGCTGGCCCGCCAGCTGCCGCAGTCCGCGTGGGAGTCCCTGCTGGTGCTGGACGCCACCACGGGTCAGAACGCCCTGCAGCAGGCCCGGCAGTTCCAGGACGCCGCCGCGGCCACCGGCGTGGTACTGACCAAGCTGGACAGCTCCGCGAAGGGGGGGGTGGTGCTCGCCATCGGCCGCCGGTTGGGGCTCCCGGTGAAACTGGTGGGGACCGGGGAGGGCCCGGACGACCTGGAACCCTTCGACCCGGACTCCTTCGTAGACGCCCTCCTGCCCGAGGCTTGAGGGCCCACCACAGCGGGCACGCGCTCACCACCCAGGCCTCCCGCGGGGACGAGTCCCCGTGGAAGTGGCTAGCCCTCCTGTGTGCCGCAGAGGTGGGCACCATGCTCACGTTCTCGGGCTACGCGGCGGTGCTCCCCGTGCTCCAGAGGGAGTGGGGGATGTCCGCGGGGCAGGCGGGCGCGGTGTTCGCCGCACAGCAGCTGGGATACACCCTCGCGGTGCTGGTGCTGTCCACCCTCACGGACGTTTGGGGTGTGCGCCGCATCTACCTGCTGTCCAGCCTGTGGAACGGGTTGGCGAACCTGGCCTTCCCGTGGCTGGCGCGGGACTTCGCCTCCGCCTTCGCGCTGCGGCTGATCTGCGGGGCTGGGCTGGCGGGGACGTACATGCCCGGCATGCGGCTGGTGGTGGAGCGGTTCGACCCACAGCGCCGCGGCGCGGCGGTGGGGCTGTACGTGGCCTGCTTCAGCGTGGGCGCGGCCGTTTCCCTGGCCGCGGCGGGCGCGCTGCTGCCTTGGGGGTGGCGGTGGAGCTTCCTGCTACCCGGGCTGGGGCCCCTGGCCGCGTTCGCTCTGGCTTGGCGGGTGGCGCAAGACCCCCCGCACAAACCGCGGGCCCCTGTCCGGGTGCGCGAGGTCCTCCGTAACCGCGCCGCCATGCGGTACGTGCTGGCCTACGCGGCCCACAACTGGGAGCTGTTTGGCATGCGGGCGTGGCTGTCGTCCTTCCTGGCGGCGTTGTGGGTCGCCCAGGGCGTCCCCCTGAGCTCCGCCGCCGCGCGGGGAGCCGCCTTCGGCTCCGTGGTGCTGCTCGCGGGCGCGGCCAGTAACGCCCTGGGCGGGTGGGTGTCCGACCGGGCGGGGCGGCGGCAGACCGCGGTGGCCGTCCTGCTGGCGTCCGCGGTCGCCTCCTGCACCGTGGGGTGGACGCTGCCCCTGGGCCCGGGCGTGGTGTTGCCACTGGTCTTGGCGTACGGCCTGCTGGTGACGGCGGAGTCCAGCACCCTGTCCGCGGCGGTGGCGGAGTCCGCAAACCCGCGGTGGCTGGGCACCACCATGGCGCTGCAGTCAGGTTTGGGGTTCGTGGTGACCGCCATCTCACCGGCGCTGTTCGGCTGGCTGCTGGACCGGGCGGGGTGGGGCGTGGCATTCGCCTCTCTGGGAGTGGTGGCGCTGTGCGGCGCCCTGGCGCTGGCCCGCCCGCAATCCCCGGGTGCTCGCAGCCACGTCCCGGACGGCCGGACCTGACTTCGTCCACGGCGCGGACAACACCTTCTCAGCCTGCGGGCCCACGCGGTATAGGAGAGTCGTCCAGTATTCGGCTATCTTGACCACAATGTGGACAAGGAGGTGGGGCGGGTGGAACAGCGCAGCAGCCGGGTCACCCGGCGGGAGTTCCTGAAGCACGCCGCGGCGGGTGCCGCGGCCCTGGTGGCACCTACGGTGTTCGTGCGCCGCTACGCGCGCGCCCAACAGCGGACCCTGCGGATCCTGGCGGTGAGCCACTTCGTCCCGAGCTTCGACGCGTGGTTCGACCCCTTCGCGGAGCGGTGGGGGCGGGAGCGGGGCGTCCAGGTGGTGGTGGACCACATCTCCACCGCGGAGCTGGTGCCCCGGGCCACCGCGGAGGTGGCCGCTCAGCAGGGGCACGACCTCTACTTCTTCGACACCTCTCCCGCGGCCTTCGAGCCCCACGTGCTGGACCTGCGGGACGTCCACCAGGAGGCGGAGCGCCGCTTCGGGCCCATGCTGCCCCTCGTCCGTCGTTCCGTGTACAACCCGAACACCCGCAAGTTCTTCGGCTTTTCCGACCGGTGGATCCTGTTCCCGGGCAACTACCTGCGCAGCGTGTGGGCTGCGGTGGGGACACCCGCGGGTCCGGCCACGTGGGACGACCTGCTGCGGGTGGGCAACGAGATCAGACGGCGCTTTCCCGAGATCCAGATCCCCATCGGGATCGGCTTCAGCCAGGACCTGGACTCCAACATGGCGGTGCGGGCCCTGCTGTGGTCCTTCGGGGCCTCCGTGCAGGACGCCCAGGAGAACGTGGTCCTGAACAGCGAGCAGGCCGTGCGGGCGGTGGAGTTCGGAGTCCGGCTGTTCCGCGAGGTGATGAACCCTGCGGTGCTGAGCTGGAACGCGGCGAGCAACAACCAGGCCCTGAACGCCCGGCAGACCAGCTTCATCATCAACCCCATCTCCGCGTACCGCACCGCGCAGGTGAACCGGCTCCCGGTGGCGGACGACATCTTCTTCACCGGCGCCCTCCGCGGTCCCCGGGCCCAGTGGGTGCCCGGGCAGGCCGCGGCGTGGGTGGTGTGGCGGTTCGCGCGCAGTCCCGACCTGGCCAAGGAGTTCCTGCTGGCGCTGCTGGAGAGCTACCGGGACGCGGTGCTGGCCAGCCGCCTGTACAACTTCCCCTCCTACCCTGGATCCGTGGCAGACGCCCGGACGCCCGCGGCCGAAAAGCCAGAAGCGGGACGCCGGTGGTTGCGGGCCGCGGTGCTGCGGGATCCCTTCGAGTCCAACCCCGCCGACAAACTGCGGGTCCTGGCGGAGGCGGAGGCGTGGTCCACCAACGTGGGCTACCCGGGCCCCGCGAACCCCGCGGAGGGCGAGATTCTGGACACCTTCGTGCTGCCCGACATGTTCGCCCGCGCGGCCACGGGCCGCGCTTCCCCGCGGGAGGCGGTGGAGGAGGCCCACCGCCGGTGCCTGGAGATCTTTCGCAAGTGGAGGGCCCAGGGGCTCGTGGGCGGAGGCAGGGACCGCTAGGACATCCTGCACCCGAACACCCGGTTGATCCCGCGGCCGGGGCGTGGTAGCCTTCTCCTGTAAAGGAGGGAGACTTTACAGGAGATGGCCACGGACCGCCTCCTGGCCGACCGGTTGACCGTCATCCGGCTGTTTGACGCCTACGCGCGGCTGCTGACCCCCCGGCAGCAGCAGCTGGTGGCCCTGTACTTCCACGACGACCTGTCGCTTTCGGAGATCGCGGAGCGCCTGGGCGTCACCCGCCAGGCGATCCACGACAGCCTGCGCCGGTCCCTGGCGGAGCTGGCCCGCTACGAGGAGCTGCTGGGGCTGGTGCAGCGGGCCCGGGGCGAAGACCGCAGGCGGCAGGCGCTGCTCCGGGAGCTGGACGGGCTAGAGGGCGAGATCCGCAGAACCGTGCCGGGCCGGGCGGGGCAGCGTCTGCTGGCTCGTGTCCGGGCCCTGCGGGAGCTGGTGTGAGGGCCCGGCCACAGACTCACTACTTCAGTCCGGCCCCCCTTGCGCCCTCACGGCCGCGGGTGGTGGAGCTGGAGTTCCGGGGCCGCCACTTCCGGTTCGTGACCGACCGCGGGGTTTTTAGCTACCGGGGCGTGGACCGCGGGACCCGGCTCCTGCTGGAGGCTTTGGAATTCGGGCCCGAGGACGAGGTCTTGGACCTGGGCTGCGGGTACGGCGTGGTAGGGATCGTGGTGGCTACCCTGGCGCCGCGGGCAAGGGCGGTGTTGGTGGACGTGAACCCGCGGGCGGTGGAGCTGGCGCGGGAGAACGCGCGGCGCTGTGGGGTCTCCAATGTGGAGGTGTTTCACGGCGACCTGTACGCACCCGTGCAGGGACGCAAGTTCGACGTGATCGCCACCAACCCGCCCATCCGCGCGGGCCGGGCGGTGGTGCGGGCGCTGGTGGAAGGGGCCCCCGCGCACCTGAAGCCCGGCGGCCGGTTCTACCTGGTGGCGCGCACCGCGCAGGGCGCCAGGACCCTCGGGCGGATGGTGGCGGAGGTGTTCGGGGAGGCGGAGGAGGTGGAGCGGGGCGGAGGGTACCGGGTGTACCGGGGGAGGAAGGTGAGCGGTGTTTGAGGCCCTGCAGGAACGGCTGACGGCGGTGTTCCGGCGCCTGAGCGGGCGCGGGGTGCTGCGGCCCGAGGACGTGGACGCGGCCCTCCGCGAGGTCCGCGTGGCTCTGCTGGAAGCGGACGTGCACGTGCAGGTGGTGCGGGAGTTCGTGGCACGCGTGCGCGAGGCGGCGGTGGGGCGCGAGGTGTGGAAGAGCCTGACACCCGCGCAGCAGGTGGTGCAGGTGGTGTACGAGGAGCTGGTCCGGCTGCTCGGAGGGGAAGGTCGGGAGCTCACACCGGCCCCGAAGCCGCCCACGGTCGTCCTCCTGTGTGGGCTGCACGGCACCGGCAAGACCACCCAGGCGGGCAAGCTGGCCCTGTACCTGCGCCGGCGCGGCCGCCGGCCGCTCCTGGTGGCCGCGGACCTGCAGCGGCCCGCCGCGGTGCAGCAGTTGCAGGTGGTCGGGGAGCGGGCGGGGGTGGCGGTGTTCGCGCAGGAGGCCGCAGACCCCGCGGAGGTGGCCCGACAGGCGGTGCAGCACGCGCGGCAGGCGGGCTACGACTTCGTCCTGGTGGACACTGCGGGCAGGGTGCACGTGGACGAGGAGCTGATGCAGGAACTGCGGCGGGTGCGGGAGGCTTCAGGCGCCCACCACGTGTTGCTGGTGGTGGACGCCATGACGGGCCAGGAGGCGGTCCGCGTGGCTCAGCGGTTCCATGAGGCCCTGGGGATCGACGGGGTGGTGCTCACCAAGCTGGACGGGGACGCCCGGGGCGGGGCAGCCCTCTCCGTGGTGTCCGCGGTCGGGCGGCCCATCCTGTTCGTGGGCACGGGCGAGCGGCTGGAGGCGTTGGAGCCCTTCCACCCCGACCGCATGGCCTCCCGGATCCTGGGGATGGGGGACGTGCTCACCCTGGCGGAGCGGGCGCGGGAGGCGGTGGACGCGGAGCGGGCCGCGGAGCTGGAGCGCAAGCTGCGGCGCGCGGAGTTCACCCTGGAGGACTTCCGGGAGCAGCTCCGGCAGGTGCGGCGCATGGGGCCGCTGGAAACCCTGCTGGAGCTGATCCCCGGGTTTTCCGGGCTGCGCGGACGCCGCGCGGAAGCCGAGGAGGAGCGGGAGTTCCGCAGGATGGAGGCCATCCTGGACTCCATGACGCCCCAGGAGCGCCGGGATCCCTCCATCCTGAACGCTAGCCGCAAGCGGCGCATCGCCCGGGGCAGCGGGACCACGGTACAGGACGTGAATCGGCTCCTCAAGCAGTTCGAGGAGGCCAAGCGGATGATGCGGGAGCTGGAGCGGATGGGGCGCCGCGGACGGCGGTTGCCTCTTCCCCCGTTCTGACAGACCACGCGCGGAGGAGGGAGAGCATGGCGGTGAAGATCCGGTTGATGCGCATGGGCCAGAAACACCAGCCCGTGTACCGGGTGGTGGTGGCGGACTCCCGGGCTCCCCGGGACGGGCGGTCCATCGAGATCCTGGGACACTACAACCCGCGGACGGAACCGTCCACCATCCACATCGACGCGGAGCGGGCCATCGCGTGGCTGGACCGCGGAGCCCGGCCCTCGGACAGCGCCCGGGTGCTCCTGCAGAAGACGGGGATCCTGCAGGAGTGGCACCGGCGGCGGGCCGCCCGGAAAGAGCAGGGGTAGGCCATGCGGGACCTGGTGGAGTACGTCCTGCGGGGGATCGTGGCGCGGCCGGACCAGGTGCAGGTGGAGGAGTCCTCCGACGACCGGGGCACGGTGCTGCGGGTCCGGGTGGCTCCGGAGGACGTGGGGAAGGTCATCGGGCGCGGGGGCCGCATGGCTCGGGCCCTGCGGACCCTGGTCCGGGCTGCGGGGGTGCGGGGCGGCCGGGTGGTGTTGCTGGAGATCGAGGACGGGCGGCCCAGGCGGGACGCCTCCCGGTAGGAGGGCGCCATGACGAAGATCACCCTGTTGCGCCCCGTGGTGGTGAAGGCCATCGTCACGGAGAGCTTCAAGGAGCTGTACGTGCGGGAGCTGGAGGAGGCCCTGCGGCGCGTGGAGGACCTCCTGGGGCAGGTGGAGACCCAGATCCGCCGCATGGAGCTGGAGCGGCAGATCACCCCGCAGACGCGGGCGGTGCGGCAGCAGCTGGAGGTGGAACGCCAGCGGCACGAGGCGCTGCGCGCGGAGCTGCAGGAACGGCTGCGGGAGGCCCGCAGCCTGGAGCTGAACACGGAGTTCCCCCAGATGACCGTGGACGCCCAGGTCGAGGTCCAGGTGGGCGACAACCTGTTCCACAAGCTGGGCCGCACGGAGATCGTGGTGAAGGACGGCATCGTGATGGAGATCCGGGGCGGCTGATGGCGGGCGGAGGTCGGCTGCGGGTGGCTTGGGTGGGCCGGCCGCACGGACTCCGCGGGGAGGTGCGGCTGGTGCCGGACACCGACTTCCCGCAGCGGCTGCTGGAGCTGCGCACGGTGTGGCTGGAAGGACCACAGGGCGCACAGGTGCGCGAGGTGGAGTGGGTGCGGCCCGCGGGCGAGGGGTTCCTCGTGAAGTTCCAGGGCGTGGACGACCGAGGGGAGGCGGAACGGCTGCGCGGAGCGGCGGTCTGCGTGCCCCGCGAGCAGGCCGCGCCGCTGCCGGAGGGCACGTACTACGTGGCGGACCTGCTGGGCTTCGAGGTGGTCACGGAGGAGGGGGAGACGGTGGGCACCCTGCAGGGGGTGCTGCGGGGGCGCGCCCACGACGTGTACGTGGTGCGGAAGGGCTGCCGGGAGGTGCTGCTGCCCGCGGTCCGGGAGGTGGTGCGGGAAGTCCGCCCGGAGTGCCGGCAGATCACCGTCCGGCTGCTCCCGGGCCTTGTGGAGGGCTGAGCGGGTGCCATGGAAGGCCCAAAGAGGGCGCCGCAGGGCGTCGGGGTGGTGTAGGTGGGAGACCTGCCCAGGCTGCGGGTGGACATCGTGACCATTTTCCCCGAGGCGTTTGTGCCCTTGCAGCTGAGCGTGCTGGGCCGGGCGCAGCGGGCGGGGCTGGTCCGCGTGCGGGTATGGAACCTGCGCGACTTCACCACCGACCGACACCGCACCACGGACGACTACCCGTACGGGGGCGGGCCCGGCATGGTGATGAAGGCGGAACCCTTCTTCGCCGCCTGCCGCGCCATCGCGCAGGAAGCCGGCGGGCTCGGCCGGGTCCTCCTCACCTCGCCGCAGGGCCGGCTGTTCAACCAACGGCTGGCGGAGGAGCTGAGCCGCGCGGAGCACCTGGTGATCCTGTGCGGCCACTACGAGGGGGTGGACGAGCGGGTGGCGGTGGGCCTGGGAGCGGAGGAGATCTCCATCGGCGACTACGTGCTGACCGGCGGCGAGCTGGCGGCCATGGTCATCGTGGACGCCACCGCGCGGCTGGTCCCCGGGGTGGTGGGCGACGAGGCCTCCGTGCGGGAGGACTCGTTCAGCCGGGGGCTGCTGGACCACCCGCACTACACTCGGCCGCCGGAGGTCGAGGGGCTGCGGGTCCCGGAGGTGTTGCTCTCCGGAAACCACCAGGCCATCGCCCGGTGGCGGCGGAAGGAGGCCATCCGCAGGACCCTGCGGCGGCGGCCCGACCTCCTGCGGAGTGCGCAGCTGGACGACGAGGACCGCGCCCTGCTGGAGGAGGTGCTGCGGGAGGAACAGGGCGGGGGCAGCCCTGGTGTATAATGCGGGGTTGTGGCCGCCCCGGCGGGCTCCGCGGGAACGTGCCACAGAGAAAGGCCACGGGCGAGGGAGCGGTATGGACAAGATCGCGCTAGTGGAGCAGGAACAGCTGCGGAGGGATCTTCCGGAGTTCGGGCCGGGAGACACGGTGCGGGTGCACTTCAAGGTGGTGGAGGGCGGCCGGGAGCGGGTGCAGGCCTTTGAGGGCGTGGTGGTGGCGCGGCGCGGGGGCGGGCTGCGGGAGACGGTGACGGTGCGGCGGATTTCGCACGGGGTCGGGGTGGAGCGCATCTTCCCCTTGCACTCACCGCGGCTGGAGCGGATCGAGGTGGTCCGGCGTGGCCGCGTGCGCCGCGCCAAGCTGTACTACCTGCGGGAGAAGGTGGGTAAGGAGACCCGGATCAAGGAGCGCCGGTAGGCCCGGTCCGGCGGGTCGGGGCAGCCGTGCGAGGAGCCGCGTTCCCGTTGTCCCTTTCGGAGCCCAGCATCCCGGTGGTCATCCTGGCGGTGGCCGTGGCCCTGCTGGCGGCCCGCACCGTGATCCGGCGCGCGTACCTGTTCCCGCCCGCGGTGCGCCGCATGGTCCTGGAGACCGTGGACGCCGCGCTGTTCGCGGTGGTCCTGGCCTTTCTGATCATCACTTTCGTGGTGCAGGCCTTCTACATCCCCTCCGGGTCTATGGAGCCCACCCTGCGGGTGGGTGACCGGATCCTGGTGGCGAAGTTCTACTACCGCCTGGTGCCCATCCAGCGGGGCGACGTGATCGTGTTCCGCTACCCTCTCAACCCCGGCAAGGACTTCGTCAAGCGGGTGGTGGGCCTGCCAGGGGATGTGGTAGAACTGCGGTCCGGGGTGGTGATGGTTAACGGCGTGGCGCGTCCGGAGCTAACCCCGCCACAGGGGGAGGCCAGCTGCCCGCAGAACTACGGGCCCAAGAAAGTGGAGCCTGGTCACCTGTTCGTGATGGGGGACAACCGGTGCAACAGCGAGGACAGCCGCTTCTTCGGGCTGGTGCCCGTGCGCAACGTGGTGGGCAAGGCGGTGGTGGTCTACTGGCCTCCCTACCGGGTGGGCCTGGTGCACTGACCCAGTCCCTGTACACCTTGGAGCGCAGCCTCCGCCGCGCGGGCTACGACACTGTGGCGGGCGTGGACGAGGCCGGGCGGGGGCCCCTGGCGGGGCCCGTGGTGGCCGCGGCGGTGGTGCTGGAGGGACGCGTGCGGATCCCCGGGTTGCAGGACAGCAAGCGCCTCCCGCCCCGCGAGCGGGAGGAGGTGGCAGAGGCGGTCCGCCGTCACGCGGTCAGCTGGGCGGTGGCGCAGGCCAGCGTGGAGGAGGTGGACTGCCTGAACGTCCTGCACGCGGCGCGGCTGGCCATGCGGCGGGCGGTGGAGGCCCTTTCGGTGAAGCCCTCGGTGGTGCTGGTGGACGGCCGCTTCGGGCTGGCCGTGGCGGTGCCGCAGCGGGCCCTGGTGGGCGGGGACGCCACGGTGGCGTGTATCGCGGCGGCCTCCGTGCTGGCGAAGGTCGAGCGGGACCGCATCATGGTGGAGCTGGACCGGGTGTTCCCCGGGTACGGCTTCGCCCAGCACAAGGGCTACGCGTGTCCGGCCCACCTGGAGGCCTTGCGCCGCCTGGGCCCCAGCCCGGTGCACCGCCGGTCCTTCGCACCGGTGCGGGCCGTGTCGGGGGGGCTGCTGGGGGAGCTGTAGACGGCCCGGGAAGCCGGACGCCCGCCCGCCACACTCCAAATCGCCCAGCCCGCGCGTTGAATCCCACGGACATGGTGTGGTGGGTCGAGCGGTTGCGGAGGTGGCTGCGCCGTCCGGCTCCGGCCCCCGAAGGGGCAGACCCGCGGCCGGCCGGCGTGCGGGCGGAGGACGCCGCCGCGCGGGCCCTGGAACGCCTGGGCTACCGCGTGCGGGCGCGCAACGTACGCTTCCGGTTCGGAGAGCTGGACCTGGTGTGCGAGCACGGGGGTGTGCTGGTGTTCGTGGAGGTGAAGGCACGCACCGGCCCCGAGCACGGCCATCCCCTCGAGGCGGTGACCCCCCACAAGCAGCGCCAGCTGGCACGGCTGGCGGAGGCGTACCTCTTGGGGTTGCGGTGTCGTCCGCCGCCCCCGTGCCGGTTCGACGTGGCAGCGGTGCAGTTGGGCCCGGACGGGACTCCCACTCGGGTGGAGGTGGTGGTAGACGCCTTCCGTGCGGACCGAAAGCCGGCCCGGGGCGTGCGGCGCGATCTCAGCGGCGGCTCAGGCGGTCGGCGGTGAAACGGGCCAGCTCTGCAAACAGCTCCTCCGCCTGCGCTTCCCGGGCGTCCGGCGGAAGCTCCAGGTGGGCCTGAACCCTCCGCCGCAAGGCTTCGGGGCCGGGAAAGTCCAGTTGGGCCAGCTCGTCCAGCAGGGCGTGGTGGGCACCCGTGTGCAGCATGGCCTCCAGGCCGTCCAGCACCTGCCGGCGAGGGATCCCTTCCCGGATGGGCAGGATCAGGGCCTCCCGCAGCAGCGTCTCCACCCCGTGCTCAGCGAGCACGCCGGCACCGCGTGAACGTCCACCGCCTACCGGGCGGCCTGGAACGCCACCTCCGCGGTCCAGTACTTAGCCAGGTGCGTGACCAGCCGGAAGGTGTGGTAGTGGGGCGAGTACGGTGGGTGTTCGCTCCAGACCTCCTCCAGTCGCCGGACCACGTGCCAGGCCAGGGAGAAGGCTGCCCGTACCCGCGAAACGTGGGCCTGGAACTGTGCGTGTAGCGTCCAGCACCGCCCGGCCGAAGGCCACGCGCCGCCGGCCGAACTCCAAAGCCTCCGCCGAAGCCCGTTGAGCCTGCGTCAAGCTGCCTACCGCGTTGGCCACCCAGGAGACGTTCAGGGCTTCCAGCACGTGTTGGACGCCGTCTTCCGGACGGCCGAGCAGGTACGCCTCGCTGTCCGCGAGCTCCACCTCGCCGGTGGGCACCGACCGGGTCCCCACCCTGTCCTCGAGCCTGCGTACGAGGCAGTTGAGTCGGCCGTCCGACCTCCAACGGGGCCCCAGGAACAGGTTGAGCCCGCGGGCGGTAAGGCGTGCCTGCGGCAGCCGTGCAGCCACCAGGGGCGAGCTCTGCGCGCACGTTGCTGGCGAAGTACTTCTCGCCCGTCAGCCGCCAGCCTTGCGCCGTGGGTAGCGCCCGGGTCTGCACGGTGGAGCCCACGTCCGAACCTCCCCCGACTTCGGTCGTCCACGTGGCGCCCTGCCACACCTGGTCGTCCGCGCGGAGCAGGGGCGGCAGGTAGCGTTGTCGGACGGGCGCGTCCGCGTACTTGTGCACCGCCAGGGCTGTAGCCAGGGACACGGTATAAGGCCGTACACCCCCGGATCGAAGAAGCTCGTCACGTAGCCCACGCGGAAGCAGGCCTCGAGCCCCTCGCCTGCAAGCGCGTGCCACACCGCGCCGGCCCGGTAGCCCTGCAGCCGCATGGCCCCGCGCCTGGCCGGGTACATCACCCGGTCCTCGCGGTTGCCGAACCGGCCGAACATCTGAAGCCAGGGGGTCCCCATGCGGTCCACCGCCTCAGACACCGCGCGCCCCTGTCGCGAACCACCACCGTTCCAGCTCCACCAGCTGCTCGGTCACGGGCAGCCCGTGCGTGGCGAGCCACCGGGCGGCAGGGAGGATGACTTCGTGCTCCACGCCTGCCCCCGGGACGGTCTGCACCGATCGTACCAGGGGCTGCGGTTTGACACCCAAGGGTCAGGCCCGTATGGTGGCGTCGAGGCGAGGAAGAGGACACGCCGCGCCGCCCGGCCCCGCCGCAGAGAGGGAGGAGGGCTGCGAACTCCCGCGGGAGGCTGCGCGGTACCCCCTCGGAGCCGCGGGCCGAACCTTGCAGTAGGCCCGCCGGGTGCACCCGAGACAGCGCGCGAGAGGGCCCGCCGGAGAGCGGGAACCTGGGTGGAACCGCGGGTGCGCCCCGTCCCAGGACGGGGCGCACCGGCTTTTCAGGAGGTGAGGTTGTGGAAGGCTCGAAGACGGTCCGGGTGCGGTTTCCGGACGGCTCCCAGCTGGAGGTGGCCGCGGGCACCTCCTTGCAGGAGGTGGCCCGCCTGCGGGGTGAGGAGGAAGTCCTGGCCGCGGTGGTGGACGGCCAGGCCCGGGATCTCAGCGCGCGGCTGGAGCACGACGCGGAGGTGCGGTTTTTACGGTTCGAGGATCCCGAGGGCCGGCAGATCTACTGGCACTCCTCCGCCCACCTGCTGGCGCAGGCCGTGAAGGAGCTGTTCCCCCAGGCCAAGCTGGCCATCGGGCCACCCGTGGAGGACGGGTTCTACTACGACATCGACGTGGGACGCCCCCTGGAGCCGGAAGACCTGCAGCGCATCGAGGCCCGCATGCGCGAGCTCGCGGCCCGGGACCAGGTGATCCAACGGGTGGAGATTCCCCGGGACGAGGCGGTGCGCATGTACCGGGAGATGGGGGAGCGGTACAAGCTGGAGCTGCTGGAGGGGATCCCCGACGACCCCGTGTCCTTCTACCGTCAGGACGGCTTCCTGGATATGTGCCGGGGCCCGCACCTGCCCCGCACGGGGCTCATCCGCGCCATCAAGATCCTGGGCTGCAGTGGCGCGTACTGGCGCGGGGACGAGCGGCGGGAGATGCTGCAGCGGGTGTACGGCATCACCTTTCCGGAGGCCGCGCAGCTGCAGGCGTTTCTGCAGCGGCTGGAGGAGGCGAAGCGGCGCGACCACCGCCGGCTGGGGAGGGAGCTGGAGCTGTTCAGCATCGAGGACAGCATCGGCCCCGGGCTGGTGCTGTGGCACCCCCGGGGCGCGGTGGTGCGGCGGTGCATCGAGGAGTTCCTGCGGGCGGAGCTGGACCGGCACGGCTACGAGTGGGTGTACACGCCCCACGTGGCCCGGGAGGAGCTGTGGGAGCGCAGCGGCCACCTCAGCTGGTACCGGGACAACATGTTCAGCGGGATCGAGCTGGAGGGCCAGCGCTACCTGGTCAAGCCCATGAACTGTCCCTTCCATGTGGCCATCTACGCCAGCCGCACCCGCAGCTACCGGGAGCTACCGGTGCGCCTGGCGGAGTTTGGCACCGTGTACCGGTACGAGCGGTCCGGGGTGCTGCACGGGCTGCTGCGCGTCCGCATGATTACCCAGGACGACGCCCACATCTTCTGCCGGCCGGACCAGATCGAGGAGGAGATCCTCACGTTGCTGGGGCTGGCGTTTTCCGTGCACCGCGCCTTCGGGTTCGAGGCGTACGAGGTGATGCTGTCCGTGCGGGACCCCGCGCGGCCGGAGAAGTACGCGGGCGCGCCGGAGGTTTGGGACCGGGCGGAACAGGCCCTGGAGTCCGCCCTGCGGCGCCACGGAGGCGCCTACACCCGGGCGCTCGGGGAGGCGAACTTCTATGGCCCGAAGATCGACGTGTACTTCCACGACGCCCTGGGCCGGAAGTGGCAGCTCACCACCGTGCAGCTGGACTTCGTGTTGCCCGAGCGCTTCGACCTCACCTACGTGGGCGAGGACAACCGCCCCCACCGCCCTGTGATGATCCACCGGGCGCTGTTGGGCTCCCTGGAGCGCTTCCTCGGCATCCTGATCGAACACCACGCGGGCGCGTTCCCCTTGTGGCTGGCACCGGAGCAGGTCCGGGTGCTGCCCGTGGCGGACCGTCACGGGGAGTACGCCAGGCAGGTGCGCGACCGGCTCCGGGAAGCGGGGGTGCGGGCGGAGGCGGACCTGCGGAGCGAGAAGGTCGGCAAGAAGATCCGGGACGCGCAGGTGAGCAAGGTGCCCTACATGTTGGTGGTGGGTGACCGCGAGCAGGAAGCGGGCACCGTGGCGGTGCGCCACCGCAGCCGGGGGGAGCTGGGCAGCCTCCCCCTGGAGCAGTTCGTCGCCCAGGTGATGGAGGAAGTCCGCCAGCGTCGGTAATCACAGGCCGCTGTCGAAAACCTGGCCCGGCCACGTTCAGTCTTCGGAGTGTCGGGTGGAGGGGTGCACGCACGCCGGCCGCTGTTGTGGACCTCCGTCGCCTTCGTCGCCGGATCGGCGGCGGGGGTCTACCAGGTGCTGCCTCCGTGGCCTGCCTTCGGGGCGGCGGTCGGGTTGGTGCTGGTGGCAGCGTGGGCCGCGGGCCGCGCGCGCCTGGCGGGCGCAGTGCTGCTGGCATGTGCCGCAGCCGCAGGCGCCGCGGTGGGTGGTGCGGCCCACACCGGGCCTCGGGCGGACGAACTGGCGGGCCTGGGGGGTCGCTTGGTGGAGGTGGAAGGCTTTGCGGCCACCTCCGGAGCCCGGTTTGTGCTGGACGCCACCCACGTGCTGCAGCCTGCGGGTACGCGGCCGAGCCGGGTGGGGGTACGAGGGCGCACCCAGGTGGCCGTGGGCGACCGGGTACGGGTGCGCGGCAGGTTGCTGCCGCTGCCCGAGGCCACCAACCCTGGGCAGTCTGACCCGTCGCGGTGGCTGCACCGCCACGGCGCCCGCGCGGTGGTGGCGGCGGAACGTGTCTGGGTGGTGGGGCGGGGCGGTCCGTGGTGGCAGCGCTGGCCGGAGTCCGCCCGCACCGCCCTGCAGGAGGTGTACCGCAGGGCGTTGGGGCCTCCCCTGGACTCGCTACTGGCCGGGGCGGTGCTAGGGGTTCCCGTCCGGGACCAGGAGCTCCAGGAGGCGTTCCGGCGCAGCGGGCTGGTGCACCTGCTCGTGGCCTCCGGTGCCCAGCTCTCCACCGTGGCCGCATCCAGCTACCTGTTGCTCCGACGGCTCCGCCGGCCATTCCGCGTTGCGGGAGCGCTGGCGGCGGTGCTGGCCTTCGCGTGGGTGGCCGGATGGGAGCCCTCCATGGCGAGGGCGGCCATAATGGCCGGAGTCGCGGTGGCCGCGGGGCTGTTGCGCCGGGAGGTGGACCCGCCCACCTTGCTGGCGTTCGCGGCCGCCGTCCTGGTGGCCGTGCGGCCGCTGTGGCTGGCGGACGTGGGGTTTCAGCTGTCCTTCGCGGCCACCGCAGCCCTGGTGTGGCTGGCTCCATCCCTAGAGGACGCCCTGCGGGTGAAAAGCAGGTTGGTGCGGGAAGGGCTGGCAGCCGCGGTGGCCTGCCAACTGTTCGTAGCACCGCTAGTGGTGTGGCACTTCGGCGAGCTGCAGGTGTGGGCGGTGGTGGCGAACGTGCTGGCCCTGCCGGTGTCCGCGTTGGTGGTTCCCGCGGGTCTGCTGGGCGGCGTGGTGGGGCTGGTGTGGCTACCCGCGGCGGTTCCGGTGCTGTGGGTGGCGGCGGCCGGGTGTGCGTACCTCGCCTGGTTGGCGCGGTGGGTCTCGGCCCTGCCCGGAGCCACCGCCTATGCCCCCGACCCGAAGGCGTTGGCGTTGGTCCTGGGCCTGTGTGGTTCCTTGGCGGTAGCGGCGTGGAGGGGGCGCATGCGCCCTGGACGAGCCGCGGTGCTTGCGGCCGTGGCGGCGGCCGTGGCCGTGTGGGTGCGGGCCTTGCCGCCGCCCCCGTACGCGGAGGTGGTGTTTCTGGACGTGGGGCAAGGGGACGCGGTGGTAGCCCGTGGGCCGAACGGCGAGCGGCTGGTGGTGGACGGTGGGCCCGAGGCAGAACCGCTGCTGGGTTTTCTCGCCAGGAGCGGCGGGAAGCTGGACGTGGCGGTGCTCAGCCACCCGCATGCGGACCACGTGGCGGGGCTCCTGCACGCCGTGCGGCGGTTCGGCGCGAGGGTGGTGCTGGACAGCGGCTACCCGCACCCCACGCCGGTGTACGCGGAGTTCCTGCGCACCGTGCGCGAGGGCGGCATCCCTTACCGACTGGCGCGCCGCGGTGTGCGGGTCAGCTTGGGCCGGCTGGAGCTGCGGGTGCTGTGGCCGCCTTCCGAGCTTTGGGAGGGGCCTTCGGGTGCGAACGAGAACTCCGTGGTGGCTCTCCTGCAGTACGGGGAGGTCCGGTTCTTGCTTCCGGGCGACGTGGAGGCGGGGGCGGAGGCGTCCCTGGTGAGCTCCGGCGAGAACCTGCGGGCGCACGTGCTGAAGGTCCCGCACCAGGGGAGCCGCACGAGCAGCTCGGAGCCGTTCTTGAAGGCGGTGGCTCCGCAGGTGGCGGTGCTGTCGGTGGGCCGGTGGAACCCCTACGGACACCCCCACCAGGACGTGCTGGCCCGCTACGCGCGGGCCGGCATCGCCCTGTACCGCACGGACCGCGACGGCGCAGTGACCATCCGGACGGACGGGAGGGCGCTATGGGTACAGGCGACCAAGCGGGCGTGGTGCTGTACGGGGTGGTAGATCGTCTAGAGGACGAGGTGGCGGTCCTCATCCTGGAGGGCGGCGAGGCCGCGTTCCTGCCCCGGGCGGCCCTTCCCCCAGGGACGGGGGAGGGCAGCGGGGTGCGGATCCAGGTGCAGCTGGCTCCGAACCCCTGGCGGCTACGGGTCCGCCGGCAGGTGCGCGAGCTGGAGGGAGAAGGCTCATGAGCGCGGGCCGTGCCGCCGAGGTGCGGGTGTACGCGGTGGTGGGGGAGGAGTCGTGGCTGCGGAGGCAAGAGGTGGACCGGATCGTCGGTGCTCACCTGCGCCCGGAGGAAAGAGCCCTGAACCTGGACCAGCTGGACGCAGGCGAGGTGGACGTGCTGGAGATCCTCACGCGGGCGGACACCTTACCCTTCTTCGGGGACCGGCGTGTGGTGGTGGTGCGGGAGGTGGACCGCATGCCGACCCAGGCGCAGGACCGGCTGGCCAGCTACCTCGAGGCAGGGTCCCCGCCCTCGGTGCTGGTTCTGGAGGCGGCTTCTCTGGATCGCCGGCGACGGCTGTGGGCGGTGCTGCAGCGCGTGGCGGAGGTGGTAGAAGCGCGCCCCCTGGACCCCCGCGGGGCGGCGCGCTGGGTGGCCTCCCGCATGCAGCAGCTGGGCAAGCGGATCACGGGGGAAGCGGCCCGGACCCTGGTGGCTGCCGTGGGGACAGACCTGCACGCCCTGGCGCGGGAGGTGGACAAGCTGGCCGCGTATGCTGTGGACCGCCCCGTGGTGGACGTTCGGGACGTGGAGGCGGTGGCCTCCCACGGTGCCGAGGTGTCCGTGTTCGCCCTCACGGACGCGGTGGCCGCGGGGGATGCTGTGGCCGCGCTGCGGGCGCTGCACACGCTGCTGCAGCGGGAAAGCCCGGTAGGCTTGGTGGCGCTGTTGGCCTCCCACTTCCGCGCCCTGCTGTACGCGCAGGCACTGTGGGCGAAGAGGGCGACGCCGGTGCAGGTGCGTGAGGTGCTGAGCAGCCGTGCGTGGCTGTACGGCCGCTACCAGGAGCAGGTGAGGCGGCTCGGGAGGGAGCGGCTGGCGGAGCTGTACCAGCGCATCGAGCGGACCGACCTTCAGCTGAAGATGTCGGTGGGGGTGCCGGAGGTGTCGGTGCAACAGCTGGTGGTGCAGCTGTGCGGCGCCGGCGCACGTCCGCAGGCCCGCGCCGAGGACCTACCCATGAACGCGGAAGGTGCGGGGGACCGGGGTCCGCGGCGTTTGGGGTAGTTTAGCCGGGCTGCAGGACTGCCTTCACCAGGCGGCTCTTTTTCCGTGCCGCGGTGTTGCGGTGGAGGATCCCCTTGGCTGCGGCCTTGTCGATGGCCTTCACCGCGGCCCGCAGCGCCTCCGGGTCCCGCGTGGCACGGGCCTTCTTCGTCAGGGTCTTGATCCGCGACTTCACCGCGCGGTTGCGCAGGGTGCGCTTGACCGTCTGGCGCAACCGCTTCAGCCCCGAACGAGTCCGCTTGGCCACGCTGGCTCCCTCCTCCTCTCACCGTCGGTCCGGGCGCATTGTACCATATCCGCAGCCGACCGCCGCGGGAGGTGCTGCATCCGGCTGAGACCCACTGCGGAAGTTCGCGGGGCAACGGAGGCGCCCAGGCAGATCGCTCGGGCGGCGGGCATCATGGCCATCGCGGCGGTGGCCAGCCGCCTGCTGGGCGTGATGCGGGAAGCCACCGTGGCGGCCCTGTTCGGCGCGGGGGACGCCAAGGCGGCGTACGTGGTAGCGTACTCGGTCCCGTTTTTCGTTCAGCGGCTCCTCTTGGGCGGCACCCTGAGCATCGTGTTCATTCCCACCATCAGCCGGTACCTCACCCGCGGGGACCCGGAGGAGACGGACCGGGTGGTGAGCAACCTGCTGAGCCTGGTGCTGGTGGTGGGCCTGGGCATGGTGGTGGCAGGTCAGCTGCTGGCGCCGTGGCTGATCCCCCTGGCAGCGCCGGGGTTCTCCAGGTCCCCGGAGCTTGTGGAGCTGAGCGTGGAGCTCACGCGCATCCTGTTCGTGGCGATGTTCTTCCTCGGGCTGTCGCTGTTCCTCGCCGGATACCTGCAGTCTCACCAGCAGTTCACCGTTCCGGCCATCGCTCCGCTGTTGTTCAACGCGGTGATCATCGGGGCGTCCGTGGCCCTGGCGCCCGTGTGGGGGATTCACGGGCTGGCCGTGGCGTGGGTGCTGGGTACTGCGGCACAGTGCGCGGCCCAGCTGCCCGCGGCGGCGGGCGCGGGCCTGCGCTTCCGACCGCGCTTGGACCTGCGGCACCCCGCCCTGCGGGAGGTGGTGCGCCTGGCCCTGCCTGCCATGCTGGGGCTGGCGGTGGTGGAGGTGAACAGCTACGTGGACCGGGTGTTCGCGTCCTACCTGCCCGCGGGCCCGGTGAACCCGGTGGCGGTGCTGGACTATGCGTACGAGGTGGTGCAGGCGCCCGTGGGGTTCTTCGCCATCTCCATCGCCACAGCCATCTTCCCGCACCTATCCCGCCACGCGAGCGCCGGCGACCTGGAGGCCCTGCGCCGGACCGCGTCCCTGGGGCTGCGGGCCGCGGTGTTCGCCACAGCACCCGTGCTGGCGGTGTACGCCGCGGTGCCGGATCTCGTGGTGCGGGTACTGTTCGAGCGCTACGCCTTCACCCCGGAGGCCACCGCGGCGGTGGCCTCCGGGGTGGCCGCCTACGGGGTCGGGCTGGTGTCGGTGGCGTGCTACACGGTGGTCACCCGGGTGTTTTACGCCCTTCACGACATGGCCACACCCGTGCGGGTGGGCGCGGGCATGGTGGTGTTGAACGCGGCGCTGGACTGGGTGTGCATGCGGTGGTGGGGGTTTGTGGGTATCGCCTTGGCGACCTCCGCGGTGTCCACGGTCAATGTGGCGGTACTCCTGTGGCTGGCCCGCGGGCGGCTGGGCTCCCTGGAGGGGCGGCGGGTGGGCAGCACCGTGGCCAGGGCTGCGGCCGCGGCGGCGCTGTGCGGCGTGGCCGCGTGGGCCGCGGCCCACGCGGCGGGCGCCTGGGTGGATCCCGAGCGGCTGCGGGGCCAGCTGTTCCAGCTGGGGTGCGGCCTGGGCGCTGGGGCGGTGGTGTACCTGGTCGCGAACGCGGTGGCCCGCACCGAGGAGCTGCAGGTGGTGTTGGGCGTGTTCCGGCGCGGAGCCGTGTCCCCCCGCGCTTGACGGCCCGCAGGGCGGGTGCTACCGTGGGCGCGGAGCTTAGCACTCGGAGCGCGAGAGTGCTAGCCATGCTGGCGCACGAGCTGGACGCGCGGAAGCATCAGATCCTGTGGGCGGTCATCCAGGAATACGTGGCCCGGGCTGAGCCCGTGGCGTCCGAAGCTCTGTGCCACCGGTACGGGCTCGGAGTCAGTGCAGCCACCATCCGCCTTGGTATGCACGCTCTCACGGAGATGGGCTACCTGTACCAGCCGCACACCTCCGCCGGGCGGGTGCCCACAGACCGGGCCTACCGCCTGTACGTGGACCGCCTGATGGCAGGGCAGGTACCTCCTCCCGAGGACCACCGCCTCACCCCTGCCGAGCGGGAGCGCATCCGCCGCCGCATGCAGGCCAAGGATCACGCCGAGGACGCCCTGGAGGAGGCAGCCCACACCCTCGCTGCCCTGACCGACTACCCTTCCGTGGCCAGCACCCCGGGTGGGCCGCGCCGGTTGCGCCACCTGCACCTGATCCCCCTGGCGGACGACCGGGCGCTGCTGGTGGTGGTGGCGGAGGGGGCTTCCGAACAGCGGGTGGTGCGGTTGCAGCGGCCAGCCACGGAAGAAGAGCTGCGTCAGGTTTCCCAGGTGCTGACGCGGGCCTTGAGGGGACTTCCGCTGTCGGAGATCACCGAGGCGGTGGCGCAGCAGGCGGCAGCAGCCCTTCCCGGCCGGCAGGAGTTGGTGAACGCGGTGCTGGCCCAGCTGCGCCGGCACGGAGGCGTGCGGGCGGGGGTTCGGTTCTTCGTGGATGGCGTGTCCAACATCCTCAAGCAGCCGGAGTTCCAGGACGTCCACAGGGCCCGGCCGGTCCTGGCAGCCCTGGATCGGGAGGAGACCCTGCGGGACGTGCTGCTCCCGGCCCCCTGCGACGTGCACGTACGGATCGGCCGGGAGAACCCCGTGGACGGCATGTGGGGGTGCAGCGTGGTGGCGGCGGCGTACCGGGTCCGGGGACGGCCCGCAGGGGTGGTGGGCGTCGTGGGCCCCACCCGCATGCCGTACGCACGCACCATTGCCCTCGTCCGCTACCTGGCACAGACCCTTTCCCACACCCTGAGCCGCACGGTCTGAGGGGGCCGGAAGTGGCGCGGCGCGCGGCGGCGTTGGTCGCTGTTGGAGTACCCTACTGAGTGGCGCCCCGTCAGGGGGGGATCTCACCGGAAGGTGCCGGAAGACAGGCTATGGCGCGCGACTACTACGAGATCCTGAACGTGCCACCGGACGCCTCCCTAGAGGAGATCAAGGCCGCCTACCGGCGCCTGGCCCGGGAGTACCACCCGGACGTGCGCAAGGACGACCCACTGGCGGAAGAGCGTTTCAAGGAGATCAACGAGGCCTATCAGGTGCTGTCCGACCCGCAGAAGCGGGCGGAGTACGACCGCGCGGGGCGGCGGGTTTCGCCGGCGGCAGGGCCCTTTGATTTCCGCAGCCCCTTCGAGGAGCTGTTCGAGGCCTTCTTCGGGGGGCCCGCGCCCCGGACGGAGCAGGCTCCGCAGCGGGGCGCGGACCTGCGGTACGACCTGGAGGTGACCCTGGAGGAAGCCGCAAGCGGTGCAGAGCGGACCGTGGAGGTCACGCGCCTGGAGACGTGCCCCTCCTGCTTCGGCACCGGAGCGGAGCGCGGTGGCGGGCTGCGGGAGTGCCCGTCCTGCAGAGGGTCCGGCCAGCTGCGGTACTCGCGGCGGACTGCCTTCGGCCACTTCACCCAGATCACCACCTGCCCTCGGTGCGGAGGCGAGGGCAGGGTGCTGGTGAACCCCTGCGGGCGCTGCGAGGGTGCCGGCCGGGTGCAGGCCCAGCGCACGGTGACCGTGCGAATCCCGGTGGGTGTGGAGGACGGCACCACGCTCCGGGTCGCCGGCGAGGGCGAAGCCGGGCTTTACGGAGGAGCTCGGGGAGACCTGTACGTGGTCGTCCGCCTGGCTCCGCACCCGGTGTTCCGCCGCAAGGGGAAGGACCTGTACGCGGACCTCACGCTGTCCATGGTCCAGGCGGCCCTGGGCGACGAGGTGGAGGTACCCACCCTGGAGGGGCCCGAGCGGCTGGCGGTGCCGGCCGGCGTCCAGCCCGGGGAGGTGGTGACGCTGAAGGGCCGCGGGATGCCAGACCTGCAGGGCAGGCGCGGCGACCTGCACTTCCGCGTGAAGGTAGAAGTGCCGCGCCACCTCACCGGCGAGCAGCGCAGGCTGCTGGTGGAGCTCGCCAGGAGCATGGGCCTGCAGGTCAAGCCACAGCGCCGCCGGCTGTCGGACCGGGTGAAGGATCTCCTATCGTGAGGGCCAGCCGGTGGCTGGAAGTCTCCGTGGTGACCTCCCGGGAGGCCGCGGAGGCGGCCGGCGCACAGCTGCTGGAGGTCGCCCCAGGCTACGTGGAGGAGCGGGCCGGCGACGGGGTGCGGCTGGTGGCGTGGTTGCCCGCGGACGCGGTGTCGCGGCGGTGCGTTGAAGCGTTGCGGGCCCGCATCCGGCAGCTGCGCGTCTGGGGCCTGGACCCCGGTCCCAGGCGAGTGCAGGCCCGCACGATCCCAGGGCAGGCGTGGGAGACCGCGTGGAGGCGCCACTTCCGGCCCTTTCGGGTGGGCCGGTTTTTGATCCGCCCGCCCTGGGCTACCGCCCGGCGCACCGGCGCCGTGGTGGTGGTACTCAACCCCGGGATGGCCTTCGGCACGGGCCTGCACGAGTCCACGCGCCTGTGCCTGCAGGCGCTTCCGGCCCTCGTTCGGCCGGGGGTGCGGGTGGTGGACGTGGGCACAGGTTCCGGAATCCTCGCCATTGCGGCGGCGAAGTTGGGGGCACGGGTGGTAGCGGTGGACTGCGACCGGCTGGC
>JANXBY010000052.1 GCA_025060455.1 Armatimonadota bacterium | reverse complement strand
GGCCCGGGTTGCTGTGGCTGTGACCCGCGGCCCTCCGGGGCCGCCGCGCCCTGGTGGCGGCGGGCCGCAGGCCCCCGCGCCACCACGGGTGGACCACGAGGGCCTGGCGGCACCTGCGGTGGGGCGCAGGGCTCGGGGTTGCCTTCCTGGGCGCGCAGGCAGGCGGGTGGTGGTGGCTGTCCTCCTCAGGGGTGGGGCTGGCCAGCAGTCCGGGTGCCTC
Organism: Armatimonadota bacterium; assembly: GCA_025060455.1. Classification (GTDB taxonomy): domain Bacteria; phylum Sysuimicrobiota; class Sysuimicrobiia; order Sysuimicrobiales; family Sysuimicrobiaceae; genus Tepidifontimicrobium. The sequence goes on along the minus strand of JANXBY010000052.1, from coordinate 14,793 downwards.
GTACTTTTACGTCCTGTCGGGCGCGCACCTGGCCCACGTGCTGGGCGGACTGGCGTGGTGGGGGTGGCTGCTTTTGGGGCGCGGCCGGCGGGCCGACGCCACGAGGGTTTCTGCCCTGTCGGTGTACTGGCACTTCCTGGCGGCGCTGTGGGTGTGGTTGTTCGCGGTTCTGTTCACCCGGTAGGAGGTCTGAGGATGGCGGAGGCGGTGGTCGAGCGGAAGGTCAGCGCCTGGGAAGGTGGGGTCTCCCCCTTCGGCATGAGCTGGGGGAAGTTCATGATGTGGATCTTCCTCCTGTCGGACGCGTTCACCTTCGGGGGCCTACTGAGTGCGTACGGGGCCGCCCGCATGACCGCCGGGGCGTGGCCGGACCCCACGGAGATCTTCAACATCGGGCTGGTGGGCGCCATGACCTTCATCCTCATCTGCAGCAGTGCGACCATGGCCGTGGCGGTCCACGCGGCCAAGCGGGGGGACCACCCAAGGGTGGAGCGGTTCCTGCTGCTCACCATCGCGGGCGGGCTCACCTTCCTCGGGATGCAGGCGTACGAGTGGACCCACTTCATCGGCGAGGGCGCCCGCCTGCACACCAACCCCTGGGGTGTGCCCGCCTTCAGCGCCAGCTTCTTCATCATCACGGGCTTCCACGGGGGCCACGTGACCAGCGGGGTGTTCTACCTCATGTACGTGTTCTTCAAGGCCAGGGCGGAACGGCGCGCCCTGGAAGACTCGCAGCGCCCCTTACAGGATCGGCACGGACGGCCCCTTCGCCCAGGCACGCGGGTGCGGGTGCTGGCGCTGCCGGACCAACCTGAGACGGTGGTGGAGAAGGCCCACCCGCGCATCGGGAGGGTGGTGGTGCTCCTGCCGGGCAAGGCGGCCAACAACGCGGCCATGCTCCCTGCGGACGCGGTGGAGGCGGTGGAGGAACTGCCCGCACCCCCGTCTCCCGTGGACCCCCACACCCGGGCGGAGCGGGTGGAGAACGCCGGGCTGTACTGGCACTTCGTGGACCTGGTGTGGGTGTTCATCTTCACCCTCATGTACCTGATCCCGCCCGCGGTGCCCGTGGCGGGGGGGCACTAGGAGGTGTCGCCGTGTCGGACCGGGAGCACGCCCAGCACGGTTACGGCGTCTACGGGCTCACCTGGTTCTGGCTGCTGGTGGTGACGGTGGCGGAGATCGGGGTCACCCTCATCCACATGCCCCGGGGACTGCTGATCACCAGCCTGGTGGCCCTGGCCTTGGTCAAGGCGGCCCTCATCATGGCGTACTTCATGCACCTGCGGTGGGAGCGGCCGGTGGTGGCCGCGTTGTTCAGTGTGCCCATCGCCATCCTGCTGGTGGCGCTGTTCGTGGCCCTGGTGCTGGATTCGCAGATCTTCTGAGGCCTCGGCGGCGGGGGAGGACGCTGCCAAGCGACAGCCACCCACAGAGCCGTCGCCGCGTAGTCGGGTTCATGGCCGCCCACATGAGCAGCCCCGCCCAGTGCTGGTCGTCCAACGGCGACCAACCCCACAGACGCGGTGCCTCCAGGTAGGGCGCGTACAGCCACACCAGCACCACGGCGTTGTAGACCGCGGTGGCCACGGGTTCCACAACGCCCGCAGGAGCCTGCCTGCACCCGGCCGACGCGTCAGCCAGGGGGCGGTGACGGCCAGAAGGGCCGCCACCGCCGCGGGATCCAGCTCCCAGTCGCGCCAGGTAAGGGCGGCGGTCAGAACTCCGCCACCACCCGCACCTGCCGGTAGCGGGGCATTCCCGTCCCCGCGGGGATGAGCTTGCCGATGATGACGTTCTCCTTCAGCCCGATGAGAGGGTCCACCTTGCCCTTGGTGGCCGCGTCGGTAAGCACCCGGGCGGTCTCCTGGAAGCTGGCCGCGGACAGCCACGACTCCGTGGCCAGGCTGGCCTTGGTGATCCCCATGAGCACCGGATCCGCCTGCGCCGGCCGGCCGCCCCGGGCCTCCACCTTGCGGTTCTCCTCCCGGAAGGTGAAGAGGTCCACCACCTCGCCGGGCAGCAGCTCCGTGTCCCCCTCGTCCCGTACCTTCACCCGGCGCAGCATCTGCCGGACGATGATCTCGATGTGCTTGTCGTTGATCTCTACCCCCTGGGACCGGTACACGCTCTGGATCTCCTGCACCAGGTACTTCTGCACCGCTTCCACACCCTGGATGCGCAGGATGTCGTGCGGGTTCAGGTTCCCCTCCGTCAGCCGCTGTCCCGCCTCCACCCGGTCCCCGTCCTGGACCAGCAGGCGCTGACCGTGGGGCACCACGTACTCCACGGTCTGGTCCTTGCCCTCCAGAACGATCCGGCGGGCCCGCCGGTCCTCCACGATCCGCACCTTGCCCGCGATCTCTGCCATGAGGGCCTGGCCCTTCGGCTTGCGGGCCTCGAACAGCTCCTCCACGCGGGGTAGGCCCTGGGTGATGTCGAAGCCCGCCACCCCGCCCGTGTGGAAGGTCCGCATGGTCAGCTGGGTGCCGGGCTCCCCGATGGACTGGGCGGCGATGATCCCCACCGCCTCCCCGATGTCCACCATCTTGCCCGTGGCCAGGTTCCGGCCGTAGCACTTGCTGCACACCCCGTACCGGGTCTCGCAGGTGAGCACGCTCCGCACCGGGACCCGCTCCACCCCCGCGGCCTCGATGGCCTCCGCCAGCTCCTCCGTGATCTCCTGCCCCGCCTCCACCAGGGGCCGCCGCTGCCGCGGGGCCACGATGTCCTGCGCCGCCACCCGGCCCACGATGCGGTCCCGCAGGGGCACCACCACCTCGTTGCCCTCCCGCACCGGCTCCAGCCAGATGAACCGGGACGTCCCGCAGTCCTCCTCCCGCACGATGACGTCCTGGGCCACGTCCACCAGCCGGCGGGTGAGGTAGCCCGACTCGGAGGTCCGGATGGCGGTGTCCGCCAGCCCCTTGCGCTGGCCGTGCATGCCGATGAAGTACTCCAGCACCGTCAGCCCCTCCCGGAAGTTGCTCTTGATGGGGATCTCGATGATCCGGCCGGAGGGGTCCGTGAACAGGCCCCGCATGCCCGCCAGCTGCCGGATCTGCTGGATGTTCCCCCGGGCGCCGGACTGGGCCATCATGTACAGCGGGTTAAAGGGGTCGAAGTGCTTCAGCATGGCGCTCGTAACCTGCTCCGTGGCCTCAATCCACACGTCGATGGTCTTCTGGTACCGCTCCCCGTCCGTGATGAGGCCCCGGCGGTACTGCTGCTCGATGGCGTCCACCCGCTTCTGGGCTCCCTCCAGAATCTGCTCCTTCTCCGGCGGCTGCACGATGTCCCGCATGGACAGGCTGAGCCCCGACTGGGTGGCGAACCGGAACCCCAGGTCCTTGAGGGCGTCCAGCAGCTGCGCGGTCTTGGTGGGGCCCAGACGGTAGTAGGCGTCGGATACGATCTGGCTGAGGACCTTCCGGTCGCACACCTGGTCCACGAACCGCAGCTCCTCCGGGATGGCCTCGTTGAACAGGATCCGGCCCACCGTGGTCTCGATGGGCTCGGTGCCCGGCGCCAGCCGCACCTTCACCCGGGCGTGCAGCTCCACCACCCCGTGCTCGTACGCCAGGATGGCCTCCGCAGGCGTGCTGAACGCCTTGCCCTCTCCCCGGGCCCCGGGTTTTTCCAGGGTCAGGTAGTAGCAGCCCAGGATGATGTCCCGCTGCGGGCTGGCCACCGCCTTGCCGGAGGCCGGCAGCAGGACGTTGTACGCGCTGAGCATCAGCAGCCGCGCCTCCGCCTGCGCCGCGGCGCTCAGCGGCACGTGCACCGCCATCTGGTCCCCGTCAAAGTCCGCGTTGTACGCGGTGCACACCAGGGGGTGGATCTGGATGGCCTTGCCCTCGATGAGCACGGGCTCGAAGGCCTGGATCCCCAGGCGGTGGAGGGTGGGCGCCCGGTTCAGCAGCACGGGGTGCTCCCGCACCACGTCCTCCAGGACCTCCCACACCTCCGGCCGCTGGCGCTCCACCATCCGCTTGGCGTTCTTGATGTTCTGCGCCAGGTTGCGCTCCACCAGCTTCTTCATCACGAAGGGCTTGAAAAGCTCCAGGGCCATCTCCTTTGGCAGCCCGCACTGGTGGAGCTTGAGCTTCGGGCCCACCACGATCACGCTGCGGCCCGAGTAGTCCACCCGCTTGCCCAACAGGTTCTGGCGGAACCGCCCCTGCTTCCCCTTGAGCAGGTCGCTCAGGGACTTGAGCGGCCGGTTGTTGGGCCCCGTCACGGGGCGGCCCCGGCGCCCGTTGTCGATGAGGGCGTCCACCGCCTCCTGGAGCATCCGCTTCTCGTTGCGGACGATGATCTCCGGGGCCCCCAGGTCCAGCAGCCGCTTCAGCCGGTTGTTCCGGTTGATCACCCGCCGGTACAGGTCGTTCAGGTCGCTGGTGGCGAACCGGCCGCCGTCCAGCTGCACCATGGGGCGGAGGTCCGGCGGGATCACGGGGATCACGTCCAGCACCATCCACTCCGGACGGTTCCCGCTCTTGCGGAACGCCTCCACCACCTCCAGGCGCTTGAGGATCTTGATCCGCTTCTGGCCCGTGCTGGCCCGCAGCTCCGCCCGCAGCCGCTTGGACTCCTCCTCCAGGTCCAGCTCCAGGAGGAGCTCCTTGATGGCCTCCGCCCCCGTGGCGGCCCGGAAACGGCTCCCGTACTTCTCCCGCAGCTCCCGGTACTCGTTCTCCGTAAGGATCTGCTTCTTCTGGAGCTCCTTCACGTCCCCGGGCTCGATGACGATGTACGCGGCGAAGTACACCACCCGCTCCAGGGCCCGGGGCGAGATGTCCAGCAGCAGGCCGATGCGGCTGGGGACCCCCTTCAGGTACCAGATGTGCACCACGGGGGCCGCCAGCTCGATGTGGCCCATCCGCTCCCGCCGGACCTTGGCCCGGGTGACCTCCACCCCGCAGCGGTCGCAGATGATCCCCTTGTACCGGATCCGCTTGTACTTCCCGCAGTGGCACTCCCAGTCCTTCACCGGCCCGAAGATCCGCTCGCAGAACAGCCCGTCCCGCTCCGGCTTCAGGGTCCGGTAGTTGATGGTCTCCGGCTTCTTTACCTCGCCCCGAGACCACATGCGGATCTGCTCGGGCGACGCCAGGCTGATCTTGACCGCCTCGAAGTGGTTGACGTCCTGCATCGGTCCCTCCCCCTAGATGGGCTCCTCCAGCAAGGCCTCCTCGCCCTCCAGGTTGATGCCCAGGGAGCGCTGCGTCTCCACCACGTCCTCCTCGATCTCCCGGAGCTCGATCTCCCGGTGGTCCGCGCTCAGGACCTTCACGTCCAGGCAGAGGGCCTGCAGCTCCTTCACCAGGACCTTGAAGGACTCCGGAACGCCCGGTTCCTGGATGTTCTCGCCCTTCACGATGGCCTCGTAGGTCTTCACGCGGCCCACCACGTCGTCGCTCTTCACCGTGAGCAGCTCCTGCAGGGTGCTCGCAGCCCCGTACGCCTCCAGGGCCCATACCTCCATCTCCCCGAACCGCTGCCCGCCGAACTGCGCCTTCCCACCTAGGGGCTGCTGCGTGATGAGGCTGTAGGGCCCCGTGCTCCGGGCGTGGATCTTGTCCTCCACCAGGTGCAGGAGCTTCATCATGTAGATCTGGCCCACCACCACGGGCTGGTCGAAGGGCAGGCCCGTGCGGCCGTCGTAGAGGGTGATCTTGCCGTCCCGGGGCAGGCCCGCCCGCTCCAGCAGGGCCTCGATCTCCGACTCCCGGGCCCCGTCGAACACCGGGGCCTCCGCGTAGAAGCCCAGCTGGGCGCACGCCCACCCCAGGGTGGTCTCCAGCACCTGGCCCACGTTCATCCGGCTGGGCACGCCCAGGGGGTTCAGCACGATGTCCACGGGTGTGCCGTCCGGGAGGTAGGGCATGTCCTCGATGGGGACGATCTTGCTGATCACCCCCTTGTTCCCGTGGCGGCCCGCCATCTTGTCGCCCACGGTGATCTTCCGCTTCTGGGCCACGTACACCCGGACCATCTGGTTCACACCGGGCGGCAGCTCGTCACCGTTCTCCCGGCTGAACACCTTCACGCCCACCACGGTGCCCTTCTCCCCGTGGGGCACCTTCAGGGACGTGTCCCGCACCTCCCGGGCCTTCTCCCCGAAGATGGCCCGCAGCAGCCGCTCCTCCGCGGTGAGCTCCGTCTCCCCCTTGGGGGTCACCTTGCCCACCAGGATGTCGCCGGCCCGCACCTCTGCACCGATCCGGACGATCCCCCGCTCGTCCAGATCCCGCAGGGCGTCCTCGGACACGTTGGGGATGTCCCGGGTGATCTCCTCGGGGCCCAGCTTGGTGTCCCGGGCCTCCACCTCGTACTCCTCGATGTGGATGCTGGTGAACAGGTCCTCCCGCACCAGCCGCTCGCTGATGAGGATGGCGTCCTCGTAGTTGTAGCCCTCCCAGGGCATGAAGGCCACCAGCACGTTGTGGCCCAAAGCTAGCTCGCCCCCATCCGTGGACGGTCCGTCGGCCAGCACCTGGCCCTTCTTCACCTCCTGTCCGCTGCGCACCACGGGCCGCTGGTTGATACAGGTCCCCTGGTTGCTCCGCCGGAACTTGGTCAGCTTGTAGGCGATGCGCCGCTGCCCGCGGACCACGATCTCGTCCGCGGTCACGGACTCCACCACCCCGTCCTCCTCCGCCAGCACCACCGCGCCGGAGTCCACCGCCACCCGGTGCTCTACCCCGGTCCCCACCAGGGGCGCCTCCGGCCGCACCAGGGGCACCGCCTGCGTCTGCATGTTGGACCCCATCAGGGCGCGGGTGCCGTCGTCGTGCTCCAGGAAGGGAATCAGGGCGGTGGTCACGGACACGATCTGCTTGGGCGAGACGTCCATGAAGTCCACCTGCTCCCGGGGCACCACGACCGGGTGGCCGCCCGCCTGCCGCGCCACCACCCGCTCCGGCAGCATCCCCTGCTCGTCCGTCTGCACGTTGGCCTGCGCGATGGTGTAGCGCTCCTCGTCGTCCGCGGTCAGGTACACGATCTCCTTGGTCACCCGGCCGTTCCGCACCCGGCGGTAGGGCGTCTCGATGAAGCCCAGGTCGTTCACGCGGGCGTACGTGGCCAGGGAGGAGATGAGGCCGATGTTGGGGCCCTCGGGGGTTTCGATGGGGCACATGCGTCCGTAGTGGGACGGGTGGACGTCCCGCACCTCGAAGCCCGCCCGCTCCCGGCTCAGCCCGCCGGGCCCCAGGGCGCTGAGGCGCCGCTTGTGCCGCAGCTCCGAAAGCGGGTTGGTCTGGTCCATGAACTGCGACAGCTGGCTGCTGCCGAAGAACTCCTTGATGGCCGCGGTGACCGGCCGGATGTTGATGAGGACCTGCGGGGTGGCCTGCTCCGTCTCCTGGATGGTCATCCGCTCCCGGATCACCCGCTCCATCCGGAGCATCCCGATCCGAAACTGGTTCTGCAGCAGCTCGCCCACCGCCCGGACCCGCCGGTTGCCCAGGTGGTCGATGTCGTCCTCCTGGCCCTCCCCGTTGTTCAGGGCCATCAGGTAGCGGACGATCTGGGCGATGTCCTCCGGGGTCAAGGTCCGCTGGTCGGGCCGGATGTCCAGGTTCAGCTTCTTGTTCAGCTTGTACCGGCCCACCTTGCCCAGGTCGTACCGCCGCGGGTCGAAGAACAGGGTGTGCAGCAGGGTCGTGGCGGACTCCACGTTGGGCGGGTCCCCGGGCCGCAGCCGCCGGTAGATCTCCATCAGGGCGGTGTTGCGATCCCGGGTGGGGTCCTTCTCCAGGGTGGCCTCGATGACCCGGTCCCCGCCGTACAGCTGCCGCAGCACCTCGTCGGTCTCGTAGCCCACCGCCCGCAGCAGCACTGTGGCGGGCAGCTTGCGGGTCCGGTCGATGCGCACGTACACCCCGCCGGTGGCGTCGATTTCGAACTCCAGCCATGCCCCCCGGCTGGGGATCACGGTGGCCGCGGGCAACCTCCGCCCGCTGCTGTCCGTGATGTAGCTGTAGTACACGCCCGCGGACCGGACCAACTGGCTGACGACCACCCGCTCCGCCCCGTTGATGATGAACGTCCCGTTCCGGGTCATGAGCGGGAAGTCGCCCATGAACACGTCCTGCTCCTTGATCTCCCCGGTATCCTTGAGGACCAGCCGCACCCGGACCTTCAGGGCCGCGCTGTAGTTGGCGTCCCGCTCCCGGCACTCCTCGGGGCTGTATTTGGGAGCTTCGAAGTAGTACCCGCCGAAGTCCAGCACGCCCTCGGTGAAGTTGAAGATGTCCACCCCCTCCGGCGTGCGCCGCCGCTTGCGCTCGTCGGGCACGCCGAAGTACAGCTCCAGGTTGCCCGTGAAGTCCTGGATGGGCGAGATCTCCTCGAAGACCTCCCGGATGCCCTCCTCCACGAACCACCGGAAGGACCTCCTCTGGACCTCCACCAGGTCGGGTAGGTCCAGGACGTCCGGGAGCTTGCCGAAGTTCACCCGCTCCCGTCGGCCCCGCTTGACCACGCGGCCCATTCCCAGGCGCGGGGTCCGCTCAAACGCGAACGGACCGACCGCGAACTGCCTGCTGAAATCGGCGGACGCTTTCGTAGTGGTCACCCCCATCCGGTCAGGGTTTGTTCGCGGGTCCCTCGTCCCTTCAGGTTGGGAACCCAACGTGGAGAGCGAATCGACCACCCCGCGACTGGATCACCGGTTTTACGGGCGCGCAGAGCAAGGCGGGTCCTCCGCACCCCGACGGCTGCAGGCCAGAGTCACACGCCCCGGCCCGGCGCAGGGCCTGGAGGACAGCATCAGCGGACGTGGACCCCCTGCCAGCCCACGCGCCACCCGCAGACAACCTCGCGACCTCGACACACCGGCACAGGCCACACACCCAAGGCAGGGGAAAACTCGATCGGGTGCTCGTCCGCGTAGCCGCAAATCGCAGATGAAAATACCACAACCGGGCGGTCCCCGTCAACGGGTCCGCCGGCTACGGGCCTCGGGGGGGTTCCCGGGCCTACTTGACCTCTACGTCGGCCCCCACCTCTTGCAGCTTCGCCTTGATCGCCTCCGCCTCCTGCTTGGACACCTTCTCCTTCACGGGCTTGGGAGCGCCGTCCACCAAGTCCTTGGCCTCCTTCAGGCCCAGGCCCGTGAGCTCCCGAACCACCTTGATCACCTGGATCTTGTTGGGCCCCGCGGCCTTCAGGATCACGTCGAACTCCGTCTGCTCCTCCTCCGGCGCGGGGGCCGCTGCCGCCTGCGGTGCCACGGCCACCGCCACGGGTGCCGCGGCGCTGACACCGAACTTGTCTTCGAGGGCCTTCACCAGTTCCGCCAGCTCCAGAACCGTCAGGTTGCCGATGGCCTCCACGATCTCAGCGGTGGTGAGCTTCGCCATCTCACTCCCTCCTCGTGTCCTTTTTGGATTCCCCAAAGCCCGCTTAGCCCTGGGCCCCGGCGTGCTTTTGCCTGACCTGGTCTAGGGCGTAGACCAGCTTCCGCATCAGGCCTCCCAACACCCCCACCAAGCCGTACAGGGGCCCCTGGACGCCGCCTACCACCTTGGCCAGCAACTGGTCCCGGCCCGGCAACTCCGCCAGGGCCCGGACCCCTGCGGAGTCCAGGACCCGCCCCTCCGCAAGCCCTCCTTTGACCTCCAGCTTCCGGTACTGCCGGATGAACTCGTGCACCACCCGGGCCGGGACCGTGGGGTCATCGTAGGCTACCGCGATTCCCGTGGGGCCTTGGAGGAACTGCCCCAAGCCATCCAGCCCCAGCTCGGACGCCGCGATCCCCAACAGGCTGTTCTTGACCACCCGGTACTCCGCGCCCTCCTTGCGGAGGTTGGCCCGCAGGATCTCCATGTCGGGCACGCTCAACCCCCGGAAGTCGGTCAGGACGACTCCACGCGCGCGGCGTAGCTTTTCCTTCAGCTCCTCCACCGCCCGAACCTTTTCCTCCCTCGCCATCCAGCACCCCTTCCGTCAGCGGCCTGCGGCGTGCCCCGAAAACAAGCGGCGCTCCGCAGACGGAGCGCCGGAAGCCTCCGGTGGACAGCCGGCGTCCTCGGCAGGCGGCCTTCCGGCCTTTCACCCCGTGGGGACCTGCGGTCTGCGGACGGCCCGAGCACGCGGCCCGCAGTGTTCGGTTGTCGCGGCCGCTATGGTACCAGGCGGCCGCAGCCCGGTCAATGCGCGGGCGGCCCTACGCTGCGCGGCCTGCGGCCAGGGCCACGGCCCGGGCCGGGTCCACCCGGACGGACGGGCCCATGGTGGGGCTGAGGGCAATGGACCGGATGTACTGGCCCTTGACCGCGGCCGGCCGCGCCCGCACCACCGCGTCCAGCAGGGCCGCAAAGTTCTCGAGTAGCGCCTGTTCGGAGAAGGACGCCTTCCCGATGGGTGCGTGCACGATCCCGGCCTTGTCCACCCGGAACTCGATCTTGCCCGCCTTGATCTCCCGGACGGCCCGCCCCACGTCAAAGGTCACCGTGCCGGCCTTGGGGTTCGGCATCAGTCCCCGAGGGCCCAGGATGCGGCCCAGCCGCCCCACCTGGCCCATCAGGTCGGGGGTGGCTACCGCCACGTCGAACTCCGTCCAGCCCTCCTGCTGGATCCGCTGGATCAGCTCCTCCGCCCCCACGTAGTCCGCACCAGCGGCCTCCGCCTCCTTGGCCTTTTCGCCCTTGGCGAACACCAGGACCCGTACCGGCCGCCCCGTGCCGTGGGGCAGCGCCACGGTCCCCCGCACCACCTGGTCCGCATGCTTGGGGTCCACCGCCAGCCGGACGGCGGCCTCCACCGTCTCGTCGAATTTGGCCCGCGCCACCGCTTTCACCAGCCGCACGGCCTCCTCCGGGTCGTACAGCCGGGTGCGGTCCACCAGCTTGGCGGAGTCCTCGTACCGCTTGCCGCGCCGCGCCATGCCCTCCTCCTCGGACGACGTCAGCCCACCACCTCGATGCCCATGCTCCGGGCGGTGCCCTCGATCATGCGCACCGCGGCCTCCAGAGACGTGGTGTTGAGGTCTGGCATCTTGAGGCGGGCGATCTCCTCCAGCTGCTTGCGCGTCACACGCCCCACCTTCTTCTTGTTGGGCTCCGGAGAGCCCACCTCCAGCCCCGCGGCCTTCTTCAGCAACACGGAGGCCGGCGGCGTCTTCGTCACGAAGGTGAAGCTCCGGTCGGAGTAGATGGTGATCTCCACGGGGACGATCATCCCCACCTGGGAGGCCGTCCGCTCGTTGTACGCCTTGCAGAACTCCATGATGTTGATCCCGTGCGGGCCCAGGGCGGTGCCCACCGGGGGGGCTGGGGTCGCCTTGCCCGCGGGGATCTGCAGCTTGACCTGCGCGACGACCTTCTTCATGGGCGTGTCACCTCGAACCCGCTACGTGCGCTCCACCTGGGTGAAGTCCAGCTCCACGGGGGTCTCCCGGCCGAAGATGGACACCAGCACCCGCACCTTCTCCTTCTCGGGCAGGATCTCGTCCACCACCCCTGTGAACTCCTGGAACGGGCCCGAGGTGATGCGGACCGTGTCCCCCTTGTGGTAGTGGATCCGCAGCTTGGGCGTTTCGTCCTTCACCTGGCCCAGGATGGCGCGGACCTCCTCCTCCTCCAGGGGCACCGGCCGGTTCCCCGATCCCACGAACCCCGTCACCCCGGGCGTGTTGCGGACCACGTACCAGGAGTCGTCGTCCAGGATCATCTCTACCAGCACGTAGCCCGGGTAGATCTTCTTCTTGGCGATGCGCCGCTTGCCTTCCTTGATCTCAATTTCGTCCTCCGTGGGGATGAGGACCTGGAAGATCTTCTCCTGCATCCCCATGGACTGGACGCGCTTTTCCAGGTTGGTCTTCACCTTGTTCTCATAGCCGGAGTACGTGTGGATCACGTACCATCGGCGACGCGGGTCCCGGGGCACGGTCCCCACCGCGCCCTCGGCCGGCTCGCTGTCCAGCACCTGACGTTCCTCCTCCGTCACCGCAGCACCCGCTGAAACAGCCATGTGAACAGAGCGTCCCACGCCCCCAGGTACGCGGCCACCACGCCCACTACCACCAGCACCACCACGGTGCTGGCGATGATCTCCTGGCGGCTCGGCCACGTGACGCGGTTCAGCTCCGCCCGCACCTCCCGGAGGTAACGGGTGGCCCGCTCCACCGCCCGCGGGCCCCGCCGCGGCACAGGCCGCGCCACCGCCCGCGCAACCTTTTCGGGCTTCCGGATCAGGTTCGTGACTCGGGCCATGCGGCCCCTCCGGCGCAAACGGCTTCAAACACAAGACGGCGCCCCGGGGGCGCCTGGGTGATTATAGGGACGCTCCGGCGGCCTGTAAAGGCCCGGCCTCCCGCCGCGGGCAATGCAACGGGCCGTGCGGGTACCGGGCTACAGGCGGCTCAGCGCCGCGGCGACCTTCCGCAGTACCTCTTCTGCCGCCTCCCGAAGCCCGAGCGGGCCACCCACCGCCGGCCGAAAGCTGTTGAAGGTAGCCTCGTACTTGGGCCGCGTCCCTCCCCGCGCCCACACCCACACGTCCAACACCGCCACCACACCACCGCCCCTTGGCCGTGGGAGGTCTGGGTCGCCGTCGCCCCCATCCAGACGGTCCAGGTGGGTCCAGCGGCCGACCACGAGCCAGTCCGCGCCCACCGCCTGGCTGAGCTCCCGGGCGCGGGCGGGGTGAAAGAGCTGCGGCGGGAGGAAGCCCAAAGACCGCATAGCCGCCCCGACGCGCTCGGGGGAAACCACGTGGAACCGGGCCGTCTGGACCAGCAACCGCGACAGGTCGCGGTTCATCCGCTCCGCGTCCACCTGGACTCCGTCCGCGCTGAGGTCCCAGAAAGGCGCCACCGCCAACGTGGGAAGCCCCTGCGCCAGCGCCCCTCCTGCGACCCACAGCACCGCCGCGACCACCAGGGCCGCCCCAAGCCTCACCGGCACACCCCCAGCGGAGGGCCTTCCGGCAGATGCACCACCGTGGCAGGGGCGCCGGGATTCGAACCCGGAACCTCCGGTTTTGGAGACCGGCGCTCTAGCCGTTCGAGCTACGCCCCTCCGCCGGTAATCTTACGCGCGCTCCGGTCCGGAGAGCAACCGGCCCAGCGGCTGAGCACCAACGCCGCCGCCGCCAGGGCCGCCCACCCCCAGGCGAACCTGACAGGATCCCCTCCGGACCACTGGCCGAGGGCGTTGCCCACCAGACCGGCGAGGAAGGTGCTCGCGAACCCCACGGCGCTGCTGGCGAACCCCGCCACCCGTCCGAGCGGTTCCAGGGCCAAGCTGGTGGCGCTGGGGAAAGTCAGGGTGATGCCGAAGAAAGCCAGGCTGAGGTGCAGCCAGAAGAGCACCACCGACCCCGCGCCCGCGGCATGGAGAGGCAGCAGGGCCGCCACCACGAACAGGTACACGGCCGCCGCGCGCACAAGCCTCTGCACCCCGAGCCGCCCCACCAGGGCCCGGGTGACGAGCATGGCCATCAGCTGGAACAGGGCGGTGCCCGCGAAGGCGGCGGCGAACGCCTCGTTGGATAGCCCCAGGTGGGCCTTGTACAGCTGCGGGGCGGTGACCAGGTACGCGTACAGCATGCCGTACGTGAGGGCCAGGAGCGCGGCACCCACCAAGCTCGTGGGGGTCCGGACCACCGCCGCCGCGGCCTCCCACAAGGGCCGCCACGCCAGTGGCCTGCGGGACTGCGGCGGGAGGGTCTCCTGCAGCCTCGCCACCGCCCACGTCCACAGCCCGCAGCCCACCACGGCCAAAAAGGCGAACACCGCCTGCCAGCCCCACCGAGCCAGGTAAGCCCCGACCCACGGAGCCAGCACGGGGGCCACCACGAACACGCTCTGCACCAGCGCCATCACCCGGGCCATAGCTTCCCCGCGGTAACGGTCCCGGACCCACGCGGTGCCCACCGTCCGCAGGCTGGAGGCCAGCAGGCCCTGCAAGGCGCGCGCGGACACCAGGGCCCCGAAATCCCGGATGAAGGGCACCGCCGCGTTGGAAAGCCAGAACAGCCCCAGCGCCCCCAGGAGGACGGGCCGTCGGCCCCAGGCGTCGCTCAGCGGCCCGAACAGCAGCTGCCCCCAGGAAAACCCCAGGAGGTAGGCACCCACCACCAGCTGGGCCTGCGTCTCGCCCACCCGGAAAGTGGACGCCATGCCGGAAAGAGCCGGCAGCATGGCGTCCACCGCGAAGGCTCCCAGGCTGATCAGCAACCCCAGGAGGATCTGTGGCTCAACCGCCGACGCGGGGGCGCCCCGTGACCGGAGCCGCCCGCGGGGTGGGCTCACCGGCCCGAGATGCGCCGCCCGCGGAGGGACAGGGGCCTCACGCGAGGTACTTCTGGAACTCCGCGTACCTCCACGGGGCGATGCGGATGGCCTTCTGGACCAGCCGCTCCTTCTCCTCGCGGGTTCTGGCGGCCTGGATGCGGGCGAGCAGCTTGCGGATCTTCTCCCGGCGGTGCCGCCGGCGTCTCAGCTCCCGGTCGCGTTCCCGCACGGCATTCTCACCTCGTCTCGCGGTGGGGGGTGTGCTTGCGGCACCACTTGCAGTACTTGGACAGCTCCAGCCGGTCCGGGGTGTTCTTCTTGTTCTTCGTGGTCACGTAGTTGCGCCGCTTGCAGACGGTGCACGCCAGGGTGACGATCTCACGGGCCATGCCGACACTCCCTCTCGCCTACTCCAGGATCTTCGTCACCACCCCGGCCCCCACCGTCCGACCCCCCTCCCGGATCGCAAACCGTAACCCCTCCTCCAGCGCAATCGGACTGATCAGCTCCACCTCTAAATTGATGTTGTCCCCCGGCATCACCAT
>JANXBY010000039.1 GCA_025060455.1 Armatimonadota bacterium | reverse complement strand
CGTCAGGTAGGAAGTTGGCTTTCGCGGCCGGTCACCCTGGGGAGCGCGCTGGCGGTGGTTGCGGTGGCTGCCGCGGGGCTGTTGCTGCTGGTTCGCACTGGCAACACCGGCCTCCCGATGGCCGCCGTGGAGGAGCGGGTGCGGGACGCCCTGGAGCGGGCGCTGGTAGCCCGGCCCCGTACCAAGGAGTACCTGCTGGGACACCCCTCCCTGGTCCTAGCCCTCGCCTGTGGTGCTGTAGGCCTGCGCCGGTACGCGCTGCCGCTGTTGGTGGTGGGGGCGGTGGGCCAGGCGGGATTGGTAAACTCCTTCTCCCACCTGCACACCCCCCTCCTGTACACGGTGTGGAGGACCTTCAACGGCTTGGTGCTGGGTAGCGTCGTGGGTGCTTTGCTGTTCGCAGCCGCCCGGGTGGTGCGGCGCGGGGCGCCTGCCCCGGGGCCATCGCCGGTAGCGGCCGCCGTCGGCCCGCCGCGCGCAAGGGCGAGACCTTAGAAGCGTGTCCGCAAAACCCGCAGCTTGCCGAAGGGACCCGAAGTCCCCAAAGGTCGCGCCAGCGATTTTGGGGGTGGTCCAGCCTCCAGCCCGTTGACCTTGCGGGTGGCAATTTTCGGCTACTACGGGTTCGGGAACCTGGGAGACGAGGCGGTTCTGCGCGCCATGCTGGGCCACCTGCGGGACGCCATCCCGGGCGTGGAGCTCCAGGTAGCATCCGGAGACCCGGCCTGGACGGAACGCGTCCACGGAGTCGGTGCGGTGGCGCGCACCGATTTCTCGGCCTTGCGGCGGCTGTTCCGCTCCTGCGACCTGGTGTGCAGCGGTGGCGGCAGCCTGTTCCAGGACGCCACGTCCTGGCGCAGCCCGCTGTTTTACCTGGCCCTGCACGAGCTGGCCCGCCCGACTCCCGTGTTGGTGTACGCTCAGGGACTGGGGCCCCTGCGCCGCCGGTTGAGCCGGTGGGCTAGCCGCCGCGCCATGGACTCAGCGGCCGGGCTGACGGTGAGGGATCCGGACTCCGCCCAGCTGCTTCGCCAGCTTGGGGTTCGCCGGGCGGCGGAGGTGGTGTGCGACCCGGCGCTGGACCTGGTCCCCACCGGCACCTCGTCCCGCAGCCCTGCCATGGTGGTGTGCGTGCGGCCGTGGCCAGGTGTTCCGTGGCGATCCCTGATGGAAGCCCTCCGCGAGGCAAGCCGCAGGACAGCCCTGCGGCCGCGGGTGGTGTGCTTGCACCGCAAGGTGGACGGTCCTACCTGCGAGCAGGTGGCCCGGGAGCTGGCAGCCGAACTGTTGGTACCCTCCCATCCCGAGGAGGCGGCGGAAGTCCTGTCCGACTCCCGGGTGGTGGTGGGCATGCGGTTGCACGCCCTGGTGCTGGCGGCCGCGGCGGGGGTGCCGTTCGTGGGCGTCGCGTACGACCCAAAGGTGAGCTCGTTTTCTAGGTCGGTGAACATGCCGTGCGTAGCGGCCGCGGCGCCGGACGCCGACAGCCTGGTGCGCCACGTGGCGGAGCTGGCCTCCGACCCCACCGCGCCTTCTCGGCTGCGGGCCCAGGTGGAGGCCCTCCGGCCCCTGGCGCGCCGGCCAGCCCTCGTCGCCGCGGGGCTTGTGGGAGCCTGCCCGTGACCGCCCGCGTGTACCTGTTCGGCGTGCCCTTCGACCCGCTGCGGCTAGACGAGGCCGCAGAGCGGGTGGTGTCCCTGGTGGCTTCGGGCGGCTGCCACCTCGTGGTGACCGCCAACCCGGAGCTGGTGGTGGCCGCGCAGTCGGACCGCCGGTTGGCGGAGGTGGTGCGCCAGGCGTCCCTGGTGGTAGCGGACGGCATCGGGGTGGTGTGGGCGTCCAGGTGGATGGGCACGCCCCTGCCGGAGCGGGTGCCGGGCATCGAGCTGATGGAGACGGTGTGCGGGCGCGCCGCCACCGAGGGTTGGTCGGTGTTCTTTTTGGGCGGCCTGCCGGGCGTGGCCGACCAGGCAGCTCAGGCCGCGCTCCGTCGGTGGCCCGGCCTGCGGGTGGCGGGGGCCCACCACGGGTACTTCCGAGAGGACGGACCGGTGGTGGAGCAGGTGGCGCGGTCCGGCGCCCACCTGTTGTTCTGCGGGATCGGCAGCCCCCGGCAGGAGCTGTGGCTGAGCCAGCACCTGGATTGGTTGGGCGTCCGCGTGGCCATGGGAGTGGGGGGCAGCCTGGACGTCTTGGCGGGCCGCACCCCCCGGGCGCCCAGTTGGGTGCGGCGGCTCCACCTGGAGTGGCTGTACCGGCTTGCCCGGGAGCCGAGGAGGTGGAGGAGGCAGCTGGCCCTACCCAGGTTCGCCTGGATGGTCCTCCGCTCTCCGAGAGCAGGGAACCGGCGGGGGGAAGGGGAAAAGAAGGAAGTACGCGGTGCGTGAGCAAAGGCCGCCCACCGCGGGTGGTCCAAATGCCTGAGGTTCTGAAGGTCTCTGCCGACTCCAACCCGAAGGCTGTGGCCGGGGCCCTGGCAGCCCTGCTCCGGGAGCATGGGTCTGCGGAGCTGCAGGCCATTGGCGCGGGTGCCGTGAACCAGGCTGTGAAGGCTATCGCCATCACGCGGGGGTTCATCGCCCCCAACGGCATCGACCTGGTGGCCATCCCCGCCTTCACCAAGGTGGAGATCGACGGCCAGGAGCGGACCGCCATCCGGTTCCTGGTAGAAGCGCGCACGCCGCCCTCCCGCTGACCGTGGCCTGCGCGGCTGTTATAGTGGGGTAGCGGAGGCCGCAGCCGGAGGCGCCCTTGGAGTACGGACCCCTCAAGCTGTTCAGCGGCACCTCCAACCGTCCCCTGGCGGAGGAGATCGCGCGCTGTCTCTGCATGGAGCTCGGGCGGGTGCGCATCGAGCGGTTCGCGGACGGGGAGATCTACGTGCGGTACGAGGAGAACGCCCGGGGCGTGGACGCGTTCGTGGTCCAGTCCCTGTGCCACCCGGTGAACGAACACCTCATGGAGCTGCTCATCATGGTGGACGCGCTGCGGCGGGCCTCCGCGGGCCGCATCACCGCGGTGATCCCCTACTACGGCTACGCGCGCAAGGACAAGAAGGACGCGCCCCGGGAGCCCATCACGGGCCGGCTGGTGGCCGACCTGCTGATCACCGCGGGCGTGGACCGGGTGCTGACCGTGGACCTGCACGCGGGGCAGATCGAGGGGTTCTTCAGTATCCCCGTAGACCACCTCCGGGCCATGCCGCTGTTCAGCGACCACCTGCGGCACAAGGGCCTCCAGAACGCGGTGGTGGTAGCCGCGGACGACGGCGCGGTCAAGCGGAGCAAGCAGCTGGCGGACCGCCTGGACCTGCCCCTGGCCATCGTGTTCCAGCGCAGGGTGGGCAAGGACACCAAGCAGCCCGTGGAGGTGGTGGGCGAGGTGGAGGGGAAGGTGCCCATCCTCATCGAGGACATCATCGACACCGCGGGCACCATCTCGGGCGCCGTGGATGTCCTGGTCCAGCACGGCGCCCGGCCGGACGCATACGTGTGCGCCACCCACGCGGTGTTCGCGGGGCCCGCCCTGCAGCGCCTGTCGCGGCCGGAGATCCGCGAGGTGATCGTGACGGACACCATCCCTCGCCACCCCGAGGCGCCGCCCAAGGTGCGGGTGCTGTCCGCGGCGCCCCTGCTGGCGGAGGCCATCCGGCGCATCCACGGGGACGAGTCGGTGAGCGCCCTGTTCACGTAGGTGCGCATGGCCTCGGTCCGCACCCGGATCCCCCCCAGCCCCACCGGATATCTGCACGTGGGCAACGCCTGGGCGGCGTTCTTCAACTGGCTGTTCGCCCGCCGGCACGGAGGCCAGGTGGTGCTGCGGATCGAGGACACCGACCCCACCCGGTCGTCCCCCGAGTACGAGCGCGCCATCTACGAGGACCTCCGGTGGCTGGGCATCGACTGGGACGAGGGCCCCGACGTGGGCGGTCCGTACGGCCCGTACCGGCAGAGCGAGCGGGCCCACCTGTACCGCCAGGCCGCCGAATTCCTCCGGGAGGAGGGGTTCGCGTACCCCTGCTACTGTACCCCCGAGGAGGTCGAGCACGAACGGCAGCGGGCCGCAGCGGAGCGGCGCCCCTACCGCTACTCCGGCCGCTGCAGGTCCCTGTCGGAGGCCGAAGCCCGACACCTCGAGGCCGGCGGCCGCCGCCCCGCGCTGCGGCTGGACCTGAGCAGGTTCCACGACCCGCGGTGGCATTCGGAGGGCTGGCTACAGCCAAAGCGGGAGGACGGGGCGGAGCGGTTGTACGTGGTGGTGTACGACCTCATCCGGGGTGAGGTGGCCTTTGCTCTGGACGAGCTGGACGACTTCATCGTGGTACGGTCCGACGGCACCGCCCTGTACAACTTCGCCAACGTGGTCGACGACCACGGCATGCGCATCACCCACGTGCTGCGGGCGGTGGAGCACCTGAGCAACACGCCCCGCCAGGTGCTGCTGTACCGGGCGTTGGGCTGGGACCCTCCTCAGTTCGCCCACCTGCCCGTCCTGGTGGGGCCCGACCGGAAGAAGCTGAGCAAGCGGCACGGGGACGCCGCCCTGCGGGAGTTCCGGGACGAGCTGTACCTGCCGGAGGCACTTCGGAACTTCTTCGCCCTCATGGCGTGGTACCCCGAGGACGGCCGGGAGATCTTCAGCACCGAAGAGCTGGTGGAGCGGTTCGACCTGTCCCAGGTGGGCCGCGCCTCGCCGGTGTTCGACCGCCAGAAGCTGGTCTGGATGAACGGGGAGTACATGCGCCGCCTCCTGAAGGAGGACCCCGACCGGGTGGTGGACCTGGTGGCGGGCTACCTGAGCCGCCACGGCCTCCTGCCCGACCCGCCCACCCCTGAACAGCGCAGCTACGTGCGGCGGGTGGTGGAGGTGCTCGGAGACCGGATCAAGGAGGGCCCGGACGTGCTGCGGTACGGCGACTTCTTCTTCCTCGACCTGCCGCGGTACGAACCGCAGGCGGTGGCCTCCCAGCTGGCAGGACCCCAGGCCCTGGCGGTCCTGCAGATGGCCCGAGGGGTGCTGCAGGGGTTGGATCCCTTCCGGGCGGAGGCCATCGAGGCGGCCCTGCGGGCTGCGGCCGCAGAACACGGGTTGTCCATGCGGGCGGTGGTCCACCCAATCCGGGTGGCGCTGACGGGCAAGACGGTCGGCCCGGGGCTGTTCGAGCTCATGGAGGTGCTAGGCCGGGAGCGGGTCCTGCAGCGGCTGGAGCGCGCGTGTTCCGTGGCCGCGGGAGCGGGAAGTGCGGTTTGACAACAGGCGGGGTGGGCCGGCACAATACCACCGGGCCCCGCGGGAACGCGGGGCCTGACGTGTAGGCCCTGGGGGATCGTCTAACGGTAGGACGACGGGCTCTGGACCCGTTAGTGGGGGTTCGAATCCTCCTCCCCCAGCCAACGGTGGGTTCGGTAGCGGCGTGGCCCCATCGTCTAGAGGCCTAGGATACCGCCCTCTCAAGGCGGAGACGGGGATTCGAATTCCCCTGGGGCCACCACCTCACTCCAGTGCTCTT
>JANXBY010000046.1 GCA_025060455.1 Armatimonadota bacterium | reverse complement strand
TTCAACACGTGGATCATCAACGTGATGTTCGCCCGGGTGGCCCAGGGCATCGACACCCCGGAGCAGGCCCTGGACGCCGCCGCGGCGCAGATCCGCCGCGTGTTCCAGAAGTGGCGGGAGCAGGGCCTGGTGGGCGGCCGGCGGTAGCCAACGCGGTGGGCAGCGCGACGGCGGGGGCCACCGGCCCCCCGCCGTCCTTTCACGTGCGGCTCAGCACGATGGCCCGCTTCAGGTCCTGGATGGCCTTGGTGATCTCGATCCCCTGCGGGCAGGCGTCTGTGCAGTTGAACACGGTGCGGCACTTGAACGCCCCGCTCCGCTCCGCCAGGATGGCCAGCCGCTCGGGAGCGGCCCGGTCGCGGCTGTCGAAGATGAACCGGTGGGCGGCCACCAGGGCTGCGGGGCCCAAGAACTCCCCGTTGCCCCAGAAGATGGGGCAGGCGGTGGTGCAAACCGCGCACAGGATGCACTTGGTGGTGTCGTCGATCCGCGCCCTCTCCTCCGGGCTCTGCAGCCGCTCCCGCACGGGGGGCGGCTCGTCGTTCACCAGCCAGGGCATCACCTGGCGGTACTTGGAGAAGAAGGGCTCCATGTCCACCACCAGGTCCTTGATCACGGGCAGCCCGCGCAGGGGCTCCACGGTGATCCGGGGACCCAGGTCTTTCACGAGCACCTTGCAGGCCAGCCGGTTGCGCCCGTTGATGAGCATGGCGTCGGAGCCGCAGATCCCGTGGGCGCAGGAACGCCGCAGGGCCAAAGTCCCGTCCAGGTTCCACTTGATGTAGTGCAGCACGTCCAGGACCCGGTCGAAGGGGTCGGTGGGGACCTCGTAGTCCGCCCAGTACGGCCGCCGGTCCTTCTCTGGGTTGAACCGCTTGATCCGCACGTGGACCTTCATGCGCTCCTCCTCAGTACTTCCGCTCCTGCGGCAAAAAGCGCGTGATGGTGACCGGCTTGTACGCGAAACGGCCGTCCCGGTACAGGAGGGTGTGCTTCAGCCACTGGGCGTCGTCCCGCTTTGGGTAGTCCTCCCGCATGTGGGC
Organism: Armatimonadota bacterium; assembly: GCA_025060455.1. Lineage (GTDB taxonomy): Bacteria > Sysuimicrobiota > Sysuimicrobiia > Sysuimicrobiales > Sysuimicrobiaceae > Tepidifontimicrobium. The sequence continues at coordinate 11,193 of JANXBY010000046.1, read as the reverse complement.
CCCGCGGCTCTCTGTGCGGTTGAGGGCGGATCGGACGGTGGCCTCCGCCACATCCAGCAGGCAGCCCAGCTCCCACGCCTCCAGCAGGTCCTGGTTGAATCGGCGGCCGCGGTCGTCCAGGGTGATGCGGGCGTACCGATCCCGCAGCTCCGCGATCTTGTCCAGCATGCGCTGCAGGTCCGGACCGTTGCGGAAGATCCCGCACCACTCCATCATGCAGGTCGCCAGCTCGTCCCGGATGGCGCCCACCTTCTCCCCGCCCGCGCTGGACAGCAGCCGCTCCAGCTGCTCCCGGGCGTCGCTGTCGGGGTTGTGGGACACCGGCACCCGCTCGGCCTCCTTGAGGTAGCGGGCCATGTCCCGGCCCGCCCGCCGTCCAAACACCAGGATGTCCACCAGGGAGTTGGTCCCCAGGCGGTTGGCCCCGTGCACGGACACGCACGCGCACTCCCCGGCCGCGTACAGGCCGGGGACGGGGGTGTTCTGCTCGTCCCGGATCACCCGCCCCCACACGTCCGTGGGGATGCCGCCCATGGCGTAGTGGGCGGTGGGCTGCACGGGCACGGGTTCCCGGGCCGGGTCGACCCCGAGGTAGGTGCGGGCAAAGGAGGTGATCTCCGGAAGCTTCTCGTCCAGCACCTGCCGGGGCAGGTGGGTGAAGTCCAGGTGCAGGTAGTCCTTCCCGTCGATGCCACGCCCCTCGCGGATCTCCGTGATCATGGCCCGGGCGATGATGTCCCGGGGCGCCAGGTCCAGGAGGGTGGGCGAGTAGCGCTCCATGAACCGCTCCCCGTTTCGGTTGCGGAGGATCGCCCCCTCTCCCCGGGCAGCCTCCGACATGAGGATCCCCAGCCGGTAGATCCCCGTGGGGTGGAACTGGTAGAACTCCATGTCCTCGAGAGGAATCCCCCGGCGCCAGCAGATGGCGGCCCCGTCCCCGGTGAGGGTGTGGGCGTTGCTGGTGACCTTGAAGATCTTTCCCCAGCCGCCCGTGGCGAACATCACTGCCCGGCTGTGGAATACGTGCAGCTCGCCCGTGAGCAGCTCCCACGCCACCACCCCCGCCACCACCCCGTCCTCCAGCAGCAGGTCCACCACCTGGAACTCGTTGAAGAAGTGCACGTCGTTGCGCAGGCACTGCTGGTAGAGGGTCTGTAGGATCATGTGGCCGGTGCGGTCGGCGGCGTGGCAGGCGCGGCGCACCGGCCCCTGGCCGAAGTGGTGCGTGTGGCCGCCGAACCGCCGCTGGGCGATCCGGCCGTCCGGGGTGCGGTCGAAGGGAAGGCCGTAGTGCTCCAGGTCGTAGATGGTCTCGATGGCCTCCCGGGCCAGGATCTCCGCCGCGTCCTGGTCCACCAGGTAGTCCCCGCCCTTGACGGTGTCGAACATGTGCCACTCCCAGTGGTCCTCCTCCTCGTTCCCCAGGGCGGCTCCGATCCCTCCTTGAGCTGCACCCGTGTGGGACCGGGTGGGGTACAGCTTGGACAACACCGCCACACGCAGGTCCCGCTGGCGGCCCAGCTCCAGGGCCGCGAACAGCCCCGCACCGCCTGCTCCCACGATCACCGCGTCGTACTGGTGGACCGGCATACCACCCTCCTCAGCGCCGGGCGAAAGCTGTGGGGTCGAAGGAGAACAGCACCAACGCCCCCAGCAGGGTGAACACGAGCCCCACGGTCCACAGGGCCACGTTCCACGCCAGGCGCCACCCGCCGCCCGGGCGGGTGTAGTCGTTCACGATCCCCCGCAGCCCGTTGAGCCCATGGGAGAGGGCGAGGACCAGGATCAGCAGGTCGTAGATGCGCCAGAAGGGAGTGGCCAACCGCTGCGCCACGAAGGCGAAGTCGATGGTGTCCGTGCTGTTCACCACGTGCATGATGTACAGGTGCCCCAGCACGAGCAGTAGCAACAGCACCGCGGACACCCGCATGTAGAGCCAGGACAGCCACTCCCAACCGTTCGGTCGAACCCGCGTCTCCACCGCTCCCTCCTTAGGGCGCCACCAGGGGCCGGAGCATGATCACCGCCACGGGCACCATGACCACCGCGTACGCCACCGCGCCCACCCAGAACAGGGTCCGGTAATGCCGGGTGGCGTGCGGGAACAGGTCCAGGACCATCACCACCAGGCCGTTGCCCGCGTGGTACACCACCGCGGCCACGAGGAGGAACTCGAGGGGCTTGAACCACGGCTGCTTGTATAGGGCGAGGGCGTGGTTGTAGGCCTCGGGCCCGTACAGCAGCATGCTCGTCTCCACGATGTGCAGCAGGAGGAACACCAGCACCGCCACACCGGTGAGCCGGTGCAGCGCCCACGCCAGCATCCCGGGTCCGCCTCGGTACATGGCACCCCCTTGTGGTTCAGGAAGAGCGTTCCACGTCCTCCCGCATGTCCTCCATGTGTCGGTGCATCACACCCCGGGCCAGGGCCTCGTCGCGCATGCGGATCGCCTCCACGATGGCCTGGTGGAACTCCTGGGCCTTGTGGGGGCTCGTGGGTGCCCGGCCCGTGGCCTCGCGGCTGCGCAGCCACATCTCACACAGGGATCGCACCAGGGAGACCAGGACGGGGTTGCGGGTGGCCTCGGCCACCAGCTGGTGGAACTGCAGGTCGGTTTCCAGGTCGTGCTTGCCCGCGGCCAGCTCCCGTCCCCGGCGGTTCAGGAGGTCCTGCATCTGGTCGATGTCGTCCTGGGTGGCCCGGTGGACCGCCAGGGCGACCACCTCCTCCTCCACCAGCCGCCGCGCTTCCAAAAGATCCAGCAGGAACTCCCGCTCCCGCAGCAACCCCCACACGGCGGGGTCTACGGGGGCGGGGGCCTGTCGGACGAAGGTGCCGTCCCCGGAGCGGACCTCCACCAAGCCCATGGCGCTGAGGACCCGCAGCGCCTCCCGCACCGAAGCCCGGCTCACGCTGAGCAGCTCCGCCAGCTCCCGTTCTGAGGGGAGACGGTCCCCGGGCTGAAGCTGCCGTTCGGAGATCAGGCTCTGGATCTGGCGGACGATGTCTTCGTAGATCCGCCGCGGTCGGACCGGTTGGAAGATAGACGGCTGCGCCATGGACGGATGGCCTAGCGGCCTGACCGAATCTACGATACACTCGCCGTGGGCCCGTGTAAAGCGAGCCGGCCGGACACCGTTGGCCGGAGGCGGTCGGGACTCTCACAGTCCCGGCGCAAGGGTCTGCGAAACCTAAACCCCTAGGCGGCTCGGGAGGCGACACGATGCTGACCCTGGAGAGGCTTACCGTCCCCAAGGAGGGACACCGGATCGAGGTCAAGGATGGGCGGCTAGTGGTGCCGGATGACCCAATCATCCCCTTCATCGAGGGCGACGGGACCGGGCCGGACATCTGGAGGGCCACCCGCCGAATCCTGGACGCGGCGGTGCAGGCCGCGTACGGGGGAAAGCGGCGGATCGTCTGGTTTGAGGTGTACGCGGGGGAGAAGGCCAACCACGAGTTCGGCGAATGGCTACCCGCGGACACCCTCCGGGCGTTCGAGCACTTCTACGTGGGCATCAAGGGCCCGCTTACCACCCCCGTGGGAGGCGGGTTCCGGTCTCTGAACGTGGCCCTGCGCCAGCTTCTGGACCTGTACGCGTGCATCCGGCCGGTGCGGTGGTTTGAGGGGGTCCCCTCGCCCGTGCGGCACCCGGAAAAGGTGGATATGGTGGTGTTCCGGGAGAACACGGAGGACATCTACAAGGGGATCGAGTGGCCGGCCGGATCCCCGGAGGCCCGGCGGGTGATCGAGTGGCTTCGCAGCGAGTTCGGGGTGGAGCTGCGGCCGGACTCCGGGATCGGGATCAAGCCCATGAGCGAGTTCTGCACCAAGCGCCTGGTGCGCAAGGCCATCCGGTACGCCCTGGACCGCAAGCGCCGGAACATCACCCTGGTGCACAAGGGCAACATCATGAAGTACACGGAGGGGGCGTTCCGGGAGTGGGGCTACCAGGTGGCGCAGGAGGAGTTCGGGGACGTGACTGTAACCTGGGACGAGGTCCAGACGAAGCACGGGGGGCAGGTGCCGCCGGGCAAGCTGCTGGTGCAGGACTTCATCGCGGACATCACCTTCCAGCACGTGCTCACCCGCCCACAGGACATCGACGTGATCGCCACGGGCAACCTGAACGGGGATTACCTCTCGGACGCCCTGGCCGCGCAGGTGGGCGGCATCGGCATGGCACCGGGGGCCAACGTGGGCGACTTCCACGCGGTGTTCGAGGCCACTCACGGGACGGCGCCGAAGTACGCCAACCTGGACAAGGTCAACCCCAGCTCCCTGACCCTGTCGGGCGTGATGATGCTGGAGTACCTGGGATGGGAGGAGGCCGCGCAGCGGGTGATCCGCGGGATGGAGGCGTGCTTCCGGGAGAAGATCGTCACCTATGACCTGGCGCGCCTGATGGACGGGGCGCGGGAGGTCCGGACCAGCGAGTTCGCCACCGCGGTCATCGACCGCATGGGCTAGAGGAGGCCTGGCATGGCGGGCGCACGGCCGAAGATCACCATCGTGGGTGCGGGGACGGTGGGCACCGCGGCGGCCCACTGGATCGCCTCGCGCCAGCTGGGGGACGTGGTGCTGGTGGACATCGTGGAGGGCCTGCCGCAGGGCAAGGCCCTGGACCTCCAGCAGGCGGGGCCCATCGCGGGGTTCGACGTGCGGGTGGTGGGGACGAACGACTACGCGGACACCACAGGCTCCCGGGTGGTCATCGTGACGGCGGGGGTTCCCCGCAAGCCGGGGATGACCCGGGAGGAGCTGGTGGGCACCAACGCGGGGATCGTGCGCGCGGTGGTGGAGCAGGTGGTGCCCCGGTCCCCTGATGCGGTGTTCATCATCGTCACCAACCCCCTGGACGCCATGACGTACCTGGCGTACCGGGTGTCGGGCCTGCCGCGGGAGCGGCTCTTCGGGCTGAGCGGCGCCCTGGACAGCACCCGCTTCCGCACGTTCCTGGCGTTGGAGCTGGGGGTTTCCCTGCAGGACGTGCAGGCCATGGTCATCGGCGCGCACACGGACAAGGACATGGTGCCCCTGGCGTCCTCCGCCAACGTACGCGGCGTTCCCGTCTCGCAGCTGATGTCCGCCGAGCGTCTGCAGGCGGTCGTGGCCCGCACCCGCCGGGCCGGGGCGGAGATCACGGAGCTCATGAAGGCCAGTGCCTTTACCGCACCCGGAGCGGCCCTGTGCGCCATGACGGAGGCGGTGCTGCGGGACCAAAAGCGGGTGATCCCGTGCTGTGTGTACCTGGACGGTGAGTACGGGGAGCGGGACGTGTGCGTGGGAGTGCCCGTGGTCCTGGGCGCAGGTGGGGTGGAGCGGATCCTGGAGGTCGCCCTCTCGGAGGAAGAGGAACGGGCGTTCCGGGCCTCCGTGGCGGCCACCCGGGAGCTTCTGGCAGCGCTGCCGGCCTGAGATGCGGCTGCACGAGTACCAGGCCAAAGAGCTGTTCGCCGCCTACGGGATTCCCGTGCAGCGGGGCGTGGTGGTGGACCGGGCGGAGGGCGTGGCGGGGCTGGACCTGCGCTACCCGGTGGTCCTGAAGGCACAGGTGCTGGTGGGCGGCCGGGGAAAGGCAGGGGGCATCCAGCTGGCCAGCACACCCGAGGAGGCCCAGGAGAAGGCTGCCCGCATCCTCGGGATGGAGATCCGCGGGGAGCGGGTGAGGCGGCTGCTGGTGGTGGAGGCAGCCCAGATCGAGCGGGAGTACTACCTGGCGTTCGTGGTGGACCGGTCCAGCCGGCACCTCACCCTGGTGGCCTCCGCGGAGGGCGGGGTGGACATCGAGGAGGTGGCCCGGCGCAGCCCGGAGCGGATCGTGAAGCTGTCCGTGGATCCCAGCTTGGGCTTCCACCCCTTCCACGGCCGGCAGGTGGGGCGGCGGCTGGGCCTTTCAGGGACGCTGCTGGGACAGTTCGCGGAGGTGAGCTGCAGCCTGTACCGGCTGGCGTGCGAGCGGGACGCGGAGCTGGCGGAGATCAACCCCCTGGCCCTGTGCGACGGGCGGTGGCTCGCGGTGGACGCCAAGCTGGTAGTGGACGACAACGCCCGGCCCCGGCAGCCGGACCTACCCGCGGACGAGGAGACCACGGAGCTGGAACGGATGGCCCGGGAGTACGACCTGTCGTACGTGGAGCTGGACGGGGACATCGCCATCATCGGGAACGGCGCGGGCCTGGTGATGTCCACCCTGGACATGGTGGCGCACTTCGGCGGACGGCCCGCCAACTTCCTGGACGTGGGGGGCGGAGCGTCCACGGAGGCCATGCGGCGCGCCCTGGACATTGCGCTGCGCAAGCCAGGTGTTCGCGCCCTGTTCATCAACATCTTCGGAGGCATCACGCGGTGTGACGACGTGGCCAGGGCCATCGCGTCCAGTCCCGCTCGGGTGCCCACCAGCATCCGCCTCACGGGGACCAACGAGGAGGAGGGGCGGCGCATCCTGGAGCAGGCGGGGATGTTCGCCTTCACGGACCCGGAGGAGGCGGCCCGTCGGGCCGTGGCCCTGGCCAGAGGCAGCTGACCGCCTCCTGCGGGCCCACGCGGGACCGGATCCGGAGGAAGCAGCATGGCGATCCTGATCGGAGAGCACACGCGGGTCCTGGTGCAGGGAATCACCGGGTACCAGGGCGAGTTCCACACGGCCCGGATGCTGGAGTTCGGTACGCGGGTGGTGGCGGGGGTCACGCCGGGAAAGGGCGGTGCGCGGGTCCACGGGGTCCCGGTGTTCGACACCGTGGAGGAGGCGGTGGAGGCCACCGGCGCCAACGCGTCCTGCGTGTTCGTGCCCGCCCGGTTTGCCAAGGACGCGGCGCTGGAGGCCATCGCGGCGGGGCTGGACCCGGTGGTGGTGATCACCGAGCACATCCCCGTGCACGACGCCATCGCCGTGGTGGACTTCGCCCGCCGCCGGGGCGTGCACGTGATCGGCCCCAACTGCCCGGGGATCACCGCCCCCGACCGGTGCAAGATCGGGATCATGCCCTCCCACCTGTTCCGGCGGGGCCCCGTGGGGTTGCTGTCCAGGTCCGGCACCCTCACCTACGAGATCGTGGCGGGGCTCACCCGGGCGGGGATCGGCCAGTCCACCGCGGTGGGGATGGGGGGAGACCCGGTGGTGGGCATGAGCTTCGTGGAGCTGCTGGAGCTGTTCGAGCAGGACGGCGAGACGGAAGCCATCGTGCTGGTGGGCGAGATCGGGGGTGCTGCCGAGGAGGAGGCGGCCCGGTACATCCGGGAGCACGTGCGCAAGCCGGTGGTGGCGTACGTGGCGGGCCGCACCGCTCCTCCGGGCAAGCGTATGGGGCATGCGGGCGCGGTGATCTCGGGCACCGAGGGTACTGCCCAGGCCAAGGTGGAGGCCCTGCAGCAGGCCGGGGTCGCGGTGGCGGAGCTTCCCACCCGGGTTCCCGAGCTGGTGGCCCGCGCCCTGGGCCGGTAGCAGAAAGGGCCACTGGCGGAGGGCACCACCGAGCACTGGGGTGGTGAAGCGTGGCGCTTGTGCTCCGGCTCGCGGTCACCGCCGCGGCCCTGTGGCTTGCCACCGCCCTATACCCACAGGCTCTCCAGGTGGACGACCCCCGAACCCTGCTGCTGGCAGCGTTGCTGCTGGGGCTGGTGAACGCGGTGGTGCGTCCGGTCGTCTTGCTCCTCACCTTGCCTCTGAACTTACTCACCCTGGGCCTGTTCACCCTGGTGGTCAACACCCTGATGCTGTACCTGGTGGCCTGGCTGCTGCACATCCCGCACGGGGGATTCGGCAGCCTGTTCGTGCTGGCCCTGTGGGTCAGCCTGGCCGGCTTGGCCCTGGCGAAGCTGGTGGCCCTGTGAGGGAGCTGGACCGCAGTCCGGCCGGGCGGTACCCTGAGCCTGCCAGACGGAAGGGGAGCTTTGAGGTGGCCAGCAGGACCCTCACAGAGCAGCAGGCCCTGGCTGGGCCGGAGCAGCCCGGACGCCTGACCTTCGTCCTGGTCACGGGGCTTTCCGGCGCCGGCAAGTCGCAGGCAGCCCACGTCCTGGAGGACCTGGGGTTTTTCTGCGTGGACAACCTGCCTCCGGCTCTCCTGCCACGGTTCGCGGAGCTGCTCCTGCATGCGCGGGGGGAGGTGGGCAGGGCCGCGGTGGTGGTGGACATCCGCAGCGGGGAGTTCTTCGACGACCTGAGCGACGCGCTGCAGCACCTGGACAACCTGGGGCTTGCCTACCGCATCCTGTTCCTGGACGCGTCTGACCAGGTCCTGGTGCGGCGCTTCAAGGAGACGCGGCGCAAGCACCCCCTCGCGGCCACGGGCTCCGTCCTGGAGGGCATCCGGGAAGAGCGCCGGCGGCTGGAGCCAATGCGGGAGCGGGCCCACCGGATCATCGACACCAGCGACATGACCGCCGCCCAGTTGCGGTCGGAGCTGCGGGCCGCGTTCGGGCCGGAAGTCGGGGTGGGGCTTTCGGTGACCGTGGTGTCCTTCGGGTACAAGCACGGCTTGCCCCTGGACGCTGACCTGGTGTTCGACACCCGTTTCCTTCCCAACCCGCACTACGTGGAGTCGCTGCGCAGCCGGTCCGGGCTGGACCCGGAGGTGCGGTCGTACGTATTGGACTCCCCGCAGGGCCAGGCCTTCTGGCGGAAGGTGGTGGACCTGGTCTGCTTCCTGCTCCCGGAGTTCGAGCGGGAGGGGAAGACGGACGTGACGGTGGCGGTGGGCTGCACGGGAGGCCGACATCGGTCGGTGGCGGTGGCCGAGGAGCTGGTGCGGGTGCTGCGGGAGCGGGGGTACGAGGTCCGGGCGCGGCACCGGGACCTGCACCGGGAGTAGCTGTGTTGGTGAGGCTCGCAGCAGAGCGGTTGGTGCGGCGGGCCCGGCAGTTCGCCAAGTGGCTGGTGCCCGGGATCCGCGTCAAGCGCTACGTGGCCCTGGTGTTCCTGGGAGTTTTCCTGGTGGCCTTGGGCGCGGTGCTGCTGGCGGACGCGGTGTCCGTGGGGATTCTCCGGGTCCTGTACGGGGTCGTGTGGGTGGCGTCGTGGGTGTCCGGAGGCCAACCCTGGGGCCTGGTGGCAACCGGGGCTGTGCTGGTGGCCGGAGGCCTGTACTGCGTGTTTCTGGGTGTTCGCGCCACGGTGCGCTCGGTGGCCGCGCTGTTCCTGCCGCGGGGCGATCACAGGCTGGCGGAGCTCATGGTGCAGCGGCGGGCCCTAGGAAGAGGTCCCCGGATCGTCGCGTTGGGGGGCGGGACGGGGCTTTCCACCCTGCTGCGGGGGCTGAAGCGGTACGGGGTTTCGGTGACCGCGGTGGTGACGGTGTTCGACGACGGCGGCAGCTCCGGCCGGCTACGGCGCGAGCTGGGAATCCTGCCGCCCGGGGACATCAACGACTGCCTGGTGGCGCTGGCCGAGGCGGAGCCGGTGATGGCCCGCCTGTTCCAATACCGGTTCGACCGCGGCGACCTTGCGGGACACTCCTTCGGCAACCTGTTCCTGGCCAGCATGACGGGCGTGGCCGGGGACCTGGTGTCCGCGGTGCGGTTGGCCAGCCGGGTTCTGGCCATCCGGGGCCAGGTGCTGCCCGCCACCACGGACAACATCGTGCTGTGCGCGGAGTTCCTGGACGGCAGCCGCGTGGAGGGCGAGTCGGCCATCCCCGCGGCCCGCAAGGCCATCCGGCGCGTGTACCTGAAGCCGCCCAACGCGAGGCCGGTGCGGGAGGTCCTGGAAGCCATCGCCCACGCGGACCTGATCCTGTTGGGGCCCGGAAGCCTGTACACTTCCGTGCTGCCCAACCTCCTGGTGTCCGGGGTGGCGGAGGCGGTGCGGCGGGCAAGGGCACCGGTAGTACACGTGGTGAACGTGATGACCCAGCCCGGCGAGACGGACGGCTACCGTGCCTCGGACCATGTGCGGGCGGTGTTGGAGCACGCGGGCCCCGTGGTGCGCGCGGCCCTGGTGAACACCCAGATGCCGCGCAACGAGCTGCTGCTGGCCCGCTACCGGGCGGAAGGTGCCGTTCCCGTGGAGCCCGACCTGGACCGCATCCGGCTCATGGGGGTCGAGGCCTTCGGGTTCCACCTGGTCAGCGAGGCGGAGCTGGTCCGCCACGATCCGGTGCGCCTGGCAGAGGCGGTGCTGGAGGCCCTGGACCGGCTGGCCGGCGCCCGCCACCGGGTGGGCCGGGTGAGCGTGGTCAACCCGTAGCCTTCAGGGACAGCTCCGGCAGGAGCCGGGAGGCCCGCACCGAACGGGAGTCACGTGGAAACTCCCGAGCAGGTGCGGGAACGCATTCGGTCCGGCGGCTGGCGCAGACCCACCGCCGGGCTCGCGCCCGGGTACGCGCAGGCGAACCTCGTGGTGGTTCCCAGCTCCTACGCTTACCACTTCCTGCTGTTCTGTCAGCGCAACCCCAAGCCGTGCCCGGTGCTGGACGTGACGGATCCGGGTGATCCAGTCCCCCGGTTCGCGGCTCCGGGCGCCGACCTTCGCACGGATGTGCCCCGCTACCGGGTCTACCGGGACGGCGAGCTGTCCGAGGAGGTGGACGACCTGCGCAGCCTGTGGCGCGAGGACCTGGTGGCCTTCCTGCTGGGGTGCTCGTTCACCTTCGAAGCCGCCCTGCTGCGGGCCGGAGTGCCCGTCCGCCACTTGGAGTGCGGTTGCAACGTGCCCATGTACGTCACCAACCGGCCGTGCAGACCCTCAGGGCCCTTGCAGGGGCCTCTGGTGGTCAGCATGCGGCCGGTGCCTGCCCACCTGGTGCCGCGGGTGTTCCAGGTGTGCTCCCGTTACCCCCTGGCGCACGGGGCACCCGTGCATGTGGGAGAGCCACAACACCTGGGTATCCGGGACCTGGACCGGCCGGACTACGGCGACCCCGTGCCCGTTCGGGCGGGCGAAGTTCCCGTGTTCTGGGCGTGCGGGGTCACGCCCCAGGCCGTGGCCCAGCAGGCCAGGATCCCCTTCATGTTGACCCACAGCCCTGGCCACATGCTCGTCACCGACTTGCGGGACGAGGAGCTGGCGTTGGAATGATGGAGAAGGGGTACACACTCGCCGGGCGAAGGAGGGAACGACCGTGGATCGACTGACGCGCAGGGAGTTCCTGCAGTCCACCGGGGCGGCGGTGGCGTCCGTGGCCCTGGGAGGGAAGTTGGCGGAGTGGGCGGTGGCCCAGGAAGCACCGGTCACCGTGGGCGCTGTCTACCC